>CAUCTV010000029.1 GCA_958445895.1 uncultured Collinsella sp. | reverse complement strand
CGCCGGCGAGCTTGAACGGTCCCCACGTATCAAAGCCGGGGCAGCCGTAGACACCCATAAAGATGGCCTGCCTCATGCGGCAGATGCCATCGATATCCTTGCCGTACCACTTGTTTTTGCCACCGTAGGTCATAAGGCCAAACACTTTGTCCTGCGGTTGCAGCACGTTAGTGAGCACGCGTGCCATATCTTTGTCGATCTCGGAGTAATAGATGCCCGTGGCGACACCGATCAGATGATATTCGTGCAGGTTGGGATACTCGTTTTTGCCGAGCGCTTTGACGTCGAGGGTATCGATCTCGGGGTGTGCCTCAACGATGGCGTCCACGAGCTTTTTCGTATTGCCGTGATGGCGCGAGGCGTAGAGGATGATGGTTCGCATAAGAAGGCCTTTCAGCTGTAATTGCATCAATGTCTGTATGGTACCCCGTTGCACGGCTGGGATACCGGACGCATCGATGAACGTGCGGGTTTGTCCTTTGGTTAGGGCCGAGACGGGTACTTGCGAGCAAAAAGCAGTTGTTCGAAAGGATGGGCAATGGAATACGCTCTCTCCAACGATTCGATTTCTATTAAGGTGTCCACGGCTGGTGGTTCGTTTACCTCGATTGAGGCTGGAGGTCGAGAGTACTTGTGGCAGGGCGATCCCGCCGTGTGGTCCGGCCAGGCACCGATTTGCTTCCCGATTTGCGGAGGCTTGCGCGATAACAGCGCCATGACGTTCGCCGGGCATCATGTAAAGCTCGCTCGCCACGGATTTGCGCGCAAACAGGAGTGGAAGCTGCTGAGCCAAAGCGAGAACGAGCTGACGATGTGCCTGGCTTCCGAGGATAACGCCGCGCTGCTGAGCGATTATCCGTACCCGTTTAAGCTTGTCGCTCGTTATACGCTCGAGGGGGATGCCGTGCGCGTCTCTTATGAGGTGACCAACGAGGGAACCGAGGACATGCCGTTCTTTATCGGCGGTCATCCCGGCTTTAGGTGCCCGCTCGATGAGGGCGAGGCCTATACGGACTACGAGCTGCGCTTTGAGAAGGACGAAGCTGCTGAGCTTTGCACTGCCGTCCCCTCGACTGGCTTGATTGACGTGACCAACCGCTCCAAGAGCCCCATGGTGGGAAAGACGCTGCCCCTGTCGCACGAGCTCTTCGATTTTGCGGAGACCATCTTTGACGTGCTCGAGAGCCGTCAGGTTACGCTTTCCAAGAAGGGCGAGGACAAGGGCGTTCGCCTGAGCTTTGAGGGCTTCCCATATCTCATTGTGTGGAGCAAGCCCGAGGGCGATTTTGTGGCAGTTGAGCCCTGGGGCGGTCTTTCGACCTGCTCCGATGAGGACGACGTGCTTGAGCATAAGCGTGGCTGCCTTGTCGCCAAGCCCAGGGAGACCGTCGTTCGCTCGTTCGCGATTGAGATTCTGTAATTACGTTTTGTCGACTCGTATCGCGAGGCACAAGGAGCCTGCGAGATAAGGAGCTAAAAATGATCCTCACCGTTACGATGAACCCGTCTGTCGATACGCGCTATCAGCTCGATGAGCTCGTTATCGACGACGTCAACCGTGTGACGCCCGAAAAGACCGCCGGCGGCAAGGGCCTCAACGTGGCCCGTGTGCTGGGCCAGCTGGGCGACGACGTTGTGGCAACCGGCCTACTTGGTGGTCATATGGGCGCCTATATGGCCGAGCTCATGGATGCTAACGGTATTAACAATGACTTTGTGCCCATCAAGGGCGAGACTCGCATTTGCCTGAACATCCTCCACGCCGGCAACCAGACCGAGCTGCTCGAGAGCGGCCCGACAATTGCCCCCGAGGAGCTCGATGCCTTTACCGCCAAGTTTACCGAGCTTGCGGGCAAGGCCGATGTCGTCACCATCTCGGGTTCGCTGCCCCGCGGCGTCGAGGCGGACTACTATGCCAAGATCACGGGCATTGCCGAGAACGCCGGCGCCAAGGTGCTGCTCGATACCTCGGGTGCTTCGCTCGAGGCGGCGCTCAAGTCCGAAATTAAGCCCGAGCTGGTTAAGCCTAACCTGACCGAGATCAACGGCCTTCTGGGCACGAGCTTTACCACCGACGATGTGGACGAGCTCCGCGCCGCGCTCGCCTCTGATGCCCGCTTCTCCGATATCCCCTGGGTCGTCGTTTCCATGGGTGCCGCCGGTTCCGTGGGCTTCCATAACGGCCGTGCGTTCCGCGCCAAGACTCCCGATATCCCCGCCGTTAACGCTACGGGCTCTGGCGACTCCACTATCGCCGGCTTCGCACATGCGATTGCTGCTGGCGCGGATGACGAGACGGTACTGCGTACCGCCAACACCTGCGGCAAGCTCAACGCCATGGATCCCATGACCGGCCATCTGGTCATGGATCGTTGGGACGAGGTCTACAACGGCGTTGTCGTGACCGAGCTGTAAGAGCATGGGCGTCGGCCCCGGCATCGCTTGCTAGCTCATGTCGACGACGAGTGCAGTAACATTATGCCGGGGCGCGACGCCGACTTTGTCGTGTTCAGTCCCGACCTTACCCTGGTCGAGACGTATGTGGGTGGCAACAGCGTCGGTAACGCGTTTGCCGAGTAGCTGCCAAATAAACGATCCGAGAGGGGATTTAGATGATTTACGGTGCATTGGGCGATATCGAGGAATACCGCGGAATGCTCAAGGGTCTCGATGTGCTGATCGACTGGCTCGAGGAGAACGACCCGGCGGAGCTCGAGGTCGGCAGCCATCCGATTCTGGGCGACAAGGTCTTTGCGAACGTCATGGCTCCCACGACGCGTCCCGAGGCCGAGGCTCACTACGAGACGCATCAGCGCTATCACGACTTGCAGATTGACGTCGAGGGTCGTGAGGCCTTTAAGGTTGCCACGGGCAGCCTGACGCTGGTCCAGGAGTTTGACGATAAGGACGACTACGACCTGGTCGATTCCGACGCCTCGATCGCCGGCGATCTTGCCGACGACAAATTCGCGCTGTTCGTTGCCGGCGAGCCCCACATGCCCACGCTCGAGTTCCCGGGCGATGGCGCACAGCCGGTCAAGAAGATCTGCTTTAAGTTGCTTGCCGACGCCTACTGGGAGGAGTAGCGAGCTGCTCGGCTGAGCTGTTCGTCTGATGGCGTGATTCCATTGAGGAGCGCGCTTGAGCCCCGTTAATCGCGGTTCCCCGTTTGGGAGGCCGCGGTTGGCGGGGCTTTTTGTTGAGTAGAGGAGTTGTCGACGGCGTTGTGCTTGAATTGGCGGATGTGCGTCCGAAATCGGCAACAAAAAAGCCGCCCTAAGGCGGCTGTCTTGTGCAATGGAGCCAGCGACCGGGCTCGAACCGGTGACCCCCGCTTTACGAGAGCGGTGCTCTACCAACTGAGCTACGCTGGCGGCCATGTGGTGACGCAGCTGAGGCGTCAACGGCTGTCTATGATACGGGACATCGCACATCCGCGCAAGGGTTCCGACGGCTTTTCTCACTTTAAATGCACTAATATTGGAGACGCGATGTCTTGCTCTTACGGGTCTCAAACAGAATGGGGCAGCGATGACTCAACCCAAGATTCTTCTCACACGCATCGACGACCGTTTCATTTACGGACAAGACGTTGAGCTGTGGAACGAAGCCGTGGGTTCCAACCTTGTCCTAATCGTCAACGATGAGATCGCGGCGGATTCGCGCCAATGGGCACCCATGAGGGTGGCGGCGCCAGAAGGCGTCTGGACACGGTTCTTCTCGGTGCAAAAGACCATCGACATTATCCACACCGCGACGTCGCGCCAATGGATTCTGATCATGGTAGCCTCGCCCGCCGATGCGCTCGCGCTGGTTAAGGGTGGTGTGCCAATAACCAAGATCAGCATTGGCCATATGCAGGCAGGGGAGGGCAAGCGCTCTGCAACGCCTACCATTGCCGTAGACGATACGGACATCGCCGCCTTCAAAGAGTTGCAAAAGCTCGGCATAGAGCTAGAAATCCGTTATCTCCCCAGTTCCGCCCCCGACCCCATTGGCAATCTGTTCAACTGATCCCTTGGGGACGGAGGAAAACGGATCATTTTGCCCTTGCGAGGGATGTGCGCGATGCCGCCTGTCAAAAACTATGCCCATTTACTACGTTTGGTCGGCTATCGCCGAGCATGTCGAATTTGAGAAAAACAAAACCGCAGGTAGACAGCTTGCGAATTTAACAAAAACCGGTGCATGGTCGAGCATCCCGGGCTAAACGTAGTAAATGGGCATAGTTTTGATATGTCACTCATACAGTCACAGCGAAAATGAGCCAAAAGATGAAAAACGCCCGTCGGCGGTGGTGCCGGCGGGCGTTGCTGTGCGATATGTCGCGTTGTGGGCTTAGTGCCTCATAAAGTGATATTCGATCACATTGCTATAGGGATGACCCGGCCCCACGATGCCCTGGGGGAACAGCGGGCGGTGCGGCGTGTCGGGGTACATCTCGGCCTCGAGGGCAAAGCCGGCGCCCCAACCATAGTTGGCGTCGTCCTTGGCGTGCTCGTCGCCCAGCCAGTTGCCGGTGTAGAGCTGCACGCCCGGGGCAGTGGTGTAGTAGTCCATCTCACGACCGGTCCACATCTCCTCGACGTGCATCGCGCGGCGCAGGTTGCGGCCGTACTGATAGCCATCGATGCACAGGCAGTGATCGTAGCCACGGGCCTGCTTGATCTGCGGGTCGTCGGCCTCCATGCCGGGTGCGACGGGGCGAAGCTCGCGAAAGTCAAACGGTGTTCCCTCGACCGGAGCAATCTCGCCGGTGGGGATGTTCTGCTCGTTAATGGGCAGGTAGTGGGCGGCGTTGGCGACAAAGAAATGTTCGCAGTCCATGCCGGCGTTATGGCCTGCAAGGTTAAAGTACGTGTGGTTGGTCATGGACACGTAGGTGGCGCGGTCGCTCTCGCAGCCATAATCGATGCGGAAGACGCCGGTGCGCGTAACGGTAAACACGGCCGTAAAGGTTCGGTTGCCGGGCAGGCCCAGCTCGCCGTCCTTAAGCGAGGTGGTCATGCGCACGGCGTTATGGACCTCGTCGAGCTCAACATCCCACACACGTTTGTG
Source organism: uncultured Collinsella sp. (assembly GCA_958445895.1). Taxonomy (GTDB): domain Bacteria; phylum Actinomycetota; class Coriobacteriia; order Coriobacteriales; family Coriobacteriaceae; genus Collinsella. The sequence goes on along the minus strand of CAUCTV010000029.1, from coordinate 10,113 downwards.
CAGGCCGTGCTCAAGGTCGCTGTGCAGGTTGTTGGCGCCCTCGTTGGCGGGCATATGCCAGTCCGTGCCGTCGATGGCGATCGTGGCGCCAGCGGTGCGGTTTGCCACAGGGCCGATGGTCGCGCCAAAGCAGGCGGGGTTGTCAAAGTAATCCTCGAGCTTATCGAAGCCCAGCACCACATCGCGCACGTTGCCGGGAATGTCGGGCACATCGATACCAAGCACCGTGGCGCCATAGTCCATAATGCGAACGCAGATCTCGGGCCCGTCGAGGGTGTAACGATGAACGGGGGTACCGCACGGCGCGGTGCCGAAAAGCTCGGAAGTGATCATTTGGTTCCTAACATCGAGGTATTTCCGACAAACTGTAGCGCGAACAGGCGAGATTATCACTACACCCCACTAAAGCTGGGGGTATTTTTCTCAAAAAAGTGATGATTGGAGCTGTGCGGGCGTTCATTTTTGACGCGTACGAGTCTGATACAATTTGTTCGTTACTGTTTGAATGATATGCGCGCAAAGAACGGCGAGGATTCATCGTGATTAAGGCAGAGCGACAGGATAAGGTTCGTCAGCTGCTCGAGGAGCAGGGCACGGTCTCGGTCAAAGAGATTTCGGATGCGTTGGGCGTTTCGGACATGACGATTCGCCGCGACCTCGAAGAACTTGCGAGCCTAGGCGAGATCGAGCGCGTGCACGGCGGAGCCCGCAGTGCACAGGGCCGTCCGCACGCTATGTTGCGCCATGAGTATTCGCACAGCGAAAAGCGCACTAAGCATGCCGAGGAAAAGCTGCAGATTGCGCGCCGTGCTGTGGAGCTTATCGAGGAGGGCTCGACCATCTTTTTGGGCACGGGCACCACGGTTGAGCAGATGGCCTCGATGCTGCCGACGTTTCGCCTGCGCATTGTGACCAATTCGCTTTCGGTGTTTAACCTGCTCGAGGCGCGCGAAGACTGCGAGCTGTGCCTCGTGGGCGGTATGTACCGTCGCCGCACCGCCGCTTTTGTGGGACCAACGGCCGAGGATACCCTGCGCGCGCTGGGCATCGATGCGGCGTTTATCGGCGCCAACGGCATCTTGGACGGTGACGTGTCTACGTCCAACATGGACGAGGGCCGTATCCAGCAGCTCGCTTTTAGCAAGGCAGACTCGCGCTATCTGATCGCCGACTCCAGCAAGATCGGCAAACGCGACTTCTACACCTTCTGCCGCCTGGACAATTTGGACGCTGTGGTGTGTGAGCCGGGTATCGCCGCCGAGGACCGCGCCGCCATCGAGGAACACACGCGGGTCATCTGCTAGCTAGCGCTGTGGGCGATACGTTTGCCCTGCCGTGGCGAGGGATTGGCGTGTCAACGCAACGCGACATGACGCGCAAATGTGCTCGGGCCAATTATTCGGCTTGCGGGCTAGACCAGGCGGGCGTAGTCCTGTGACTGGTGAAAGATATGGGCGATATAGATTGTTTCGTGCTCAAACTTGTATAGACACACGTAGTTGTTGACGGGAAACGATCGGTAATTACGTGCCGCCAGCTCTTGCATGTGCGAGAGGGGACGTAAAAGCGGCTGCTCGCGAAGCAGGTCAAGCTGATATTCAAACTCAGCGACAAAATTGCCCGCTGCGCGCGGATTCTTGAGGATTTGGGCAGGGTATCCGACGATACTCTCGTACTCATATCGCGCGCTTTTGAGTATTACGACGTTATAGGTCATATTTGTCTCGTATCGCGGTCGCGAAGGAGTCGTAGTCGCTATAGTCGCCTTGCGATATCTCGTCTTCTGCCAGCATCATACGAGACAGAAGCTTGGCTTTGGCGATTTCGTCTTGCATGAGGCGATACTGGTCGCTGCTGATGCAGTGCATGGCCTCGTAGCCGTTCTTGGTTACGGTGACGTCGCGCTCGGACTCAACAAGCGCGGTGAATGTGGCAGTGTCCTTCATGTCTCGGACGGGCACACAGATGGGCATAAGTATCTCCTTCGCATTGGGACATAATTGTACCACGCCGTATCGAATGGTCGGCATCGTTGAATTGTCTTGATCTGTAACAGATAGACGCCCAAAACCGGGTTTAGTGTTACAGATCGAGACGGCTCGGCATAGCATCCGTTATGCGTAAAGCTCGGTATTACTGTATGTCTCAACCATTGCAATGGTCGGTATTTTTGTAGCTATAAGCTCATTTAAAGCTCGGTATTTTTGTATTATTAGATATATCTGAAGGTCGGTATTTTTGTATTATTAGATATATCTGAAGGTCGGTATTTTTGTAAACTAGCACGTAAATTATGCTGAGGTGAGATTATGTTTAAACGGAAGGCATATGATCGTCTGCAGGAGTGGAAAGAACGCTCGCAAGGGCGCACTGCGGTGCTTATTGAGGGTGCAAGACGCGTTGGCAAAACGACGCTCGTCAAGTGCTTCGCGCAAAATGAATACAAGGATTATCTGTACATTGACTTTTCGGCTGCTAGCAAAGCCACGCTCGATATATTTCTGAACCATCGTGAAGATGTCGATCTTTTTTTACGCATGCTTCAGCTGCAGTATGGTAAGGCCCTCGAACCGAGAGAGTCGCTGGTCATTTTTGATGAAGTGCAGCGGTTTCCCATCGCGCGCGAATACATAAAGCATCTTGTAGAAGACGGCAGATTTGATTACATCGAGACAGGCTCTCTTGTCTCCATCAAAAAGAATGTCGATAGCATTGTCATACCGTCAGAGGAAGAAAGAATCCCTCTCGAGCCCCTCGATTTTGAGGAGTATCTTTGGGCGACCGGAAAAGATCTTTATGCAGAAGAGATCCGTAAAGCGCGCGAATCTCGGACCGCGCTTCCGGACGGCGTTCATGCGACGTGCATGAGATTATTTGATGAGTATATGCTTGTCGGTGGTATGCCTCAGTCGGTCGACTCCTTTGTGGCAGAGAATGATTTTAGAGGATGCGACAGGGTTAAACGGCAGATTATCGCACTGTACAGGGAGGACATTGCCAAGTTTGGAGGTTCGGACGCTAGACGTGCGCGGGCGGTTTATGACGATATTCCGGGTCAATTATCTGCGGCAAATAAACGGTTCAAATTTGACAGCTTGGAGAAGGGGTCCCGTTTTGAGACATATGAGTCGGCGTTAATCTGGCTTGAGGATGCGCGACTGATTAACCGTTGCTATTTATGCAGTGATCCGAGCGTGGGTTACCGCCTGCACGAGGACGCGTCTTCGCTTAAATGCTATATGGCGGACACGGGATTGCTCGTGAGCTTGGCGTTTGATGATGGTCCGGACCTTATGGATGTTCATAGAGACATTCAATTTGGAAGAATTTCAATTAATAAAGGAATGCTAATCGAGAACATCGTGGCGCAGCAGCTTAAGAGTCTGGGACATTCGCTTTTTTATTACAGCTGGCAGGAGCCTTCCAAAACAGAGGGGAGTCGGCCCAGAACGCGTGAAATTGATTTTCTTGTTTCGCGCGGCTTTGAAGACGCGGCTGGAAAACCGCGGGTCACTCCTGTTGAAGTTAAATCTTCCAAATCGTATTCAACAATCTCGCTTGACGATTTCGGCAGACGATTCGAACGACGAGTCGGAGAAGAGATAGTTCTTCACCCAAAACAGCTCAGGGCTGAAGGGCATAGGATATATCTACCTCTGTATATGACGATCTTTATCTGATCGACGGCATGCGGTCCTGTGGCTCATTGAACCGCAGGACCGTGTATCGTTGGGGGTTTATTGTGATAATGCGCGCAAGCTAAGCCGGGGATCGAGTTTTCGGGATATGTCGGTGAAGTTCCGTCACCGCGGACTGGGTGTCCGTGCGCCCGACGAGGTCGTTGCGTGCCTAGAAGCCCCGAGCTCCAGAAGCCGTACGCTTGTTTCGGGCGTGCTGGTCGAATGCTCCAGCGTGAAAGACCTACGGGTGTAGCTTGCTCGGCCTGTTTGTCTCGATCTGTAACAGCTAGGACTGAAAAACTCGGCTACGTGTTACAGGTTGAGATTTTTCGGCTAGGTCTAATCTATTCATCTCGATCTGTAACAGGTGGGGGCGAAATAACCGGCTAACTGTTATAGATTGAGATTGAGAGGATTGGCCGGTACGTTTGTCTCAATCTGTAACAGGTAGACGCCCAAAACCGGGTTTAGTGTTACAGATCGAGACAATTCGGCCCGGCCCACCCCGTTCATCTCGATCTGTAACAGTTGGGGCCGAAACCGCGGGTCAGATGTTACAGATCGAGACAAACGGCTCCCGGTCCGCCCAAACACAAAGGCCGGGGGCGGCGCGCCGTGTGACGTGCCGCCCCCGGCTGAGGAATGGGGGCAGGTTGTGTGAGCGGGGCATCTCGCTAGTCGCAAGTCGCTAGTCCAGACGACGGGTCTGCGCCACGTGCTTGTACCAGTAGGCGCTTGCCTTGGGCGTGCGCTTCTGGGTTTCAAAGTCTACGTAGAAGAAGCCATAGCGCTTGTTGTAGCCATTGGTCCAGGAGAACTGATCCTGCAGGCTCCACAGGAAGTAGCCGCCCACGTTGACGCCCACCTCCATGGCCTTGAGCAACCAGCGCAGGTGCTGCTCGATGTAGTCGATGCGCGGCTGGTCGTCCACAAAACCGTCCTTGTAGGGGTCCTTGTAGCCCATGCCGTTCTCGGTGATGAAGATCTGCTTGTAGTTGGGGTAGCGCTGCTTAATGTAGACGAGCAGATCGAACAGGCCCTCGGGATAGATAATCCAGTCCCAGTCGGTGGTGGGGATGCCGGGCTTGTTCACATGCTCGCCAATACCCTTAACGCGCCAGCGGCCGGTGCCCTTCTCGCCCGTACCGTTGTGGTGCAGGTCGTTCTCGCCGTCGTAAGCCTTGAGGAAGCGGCACTGGTAGTTGTTGACACCCAGGTAATCGTTGTAGAGCGCAGCCTCGCGCATGATTTCCAGATCATCGTCCAGGATCTCGATGGCGCCGCCCGAGACGGCAGCCAGGCGGTTGGCGCACTCGAGGGTGTCGGGAGCATAGTCCCCGCGGAAGGTGGCGTCGAGCAAGAACTGGTTCTGCAGCACGTGCTCGTTATTGGCGGCCTTGATGTCGGCGGGGTCGTTCTCGTTGAGTGGGTACTTAAACTCCAGCGATTGAATGACGCCGATCTTGCCCTTAAAACCGCCGTTGTGGAAGGCCAGCACGGCCTTGGCGTGGGCGAGCATCATGTTGTGCTCGCACTGGAAGGCCTCGGCCAGATGAGCTTTGACGCCGCCGGGGAAGGTGCCCTCGATGTAGGTGTTGGAGGCGTCGGCCCAGATCTCGTTAAAGGTGAACCAGTAGGTCACCTGGTCGGCGTACTCCTTAAAGCAGAAGGTGGCAAAGTCCACAAAGGCATCGATGGTCTCGCGGTTGAGGAAGTCGCCCTTCTCAAAGAGGGGAAGCGGCGTGTCAAAGTGATGCAGCGTGACGAACGGCTCAACATGGTGCTTATGGCACTCGGCGAAGAGATCGTGGTAGAACTGGACGCCCTCGGGGTTGATTTCGCCGGTGCCGTTGGGGAAGATGCGGCTCCAGGCAATGGAGAGGCGAATGCCGTTGATACCGAACTCCTCGCACAGCTCCAAGTCGACAGGGTACTGGTTGTAGAAGTCCGAAGCGGGATCGGGGGAGAAACGGCCTTGGGCTTCCAGAAAGTCGTCCCAGGCAACCTTGCCCTTACCGTGAGTGCGGGTCTCGCCCTCTACCTGGTAGGCAGCAGTGGCGCCGCCAAAGACAAAGTCCTCGGGAAACTGCGCAGGCGGGTTGGTGACGCTAGCAGGGTTAACGGACATGATGATCCAATCGTCTAAATCGAAGGGCCAGCCGGTCTTGGATGGTCGGCTGGCCCTAGGCGTTACTTACTTCGAAAGCTGCTCGGAGACGAAGGCGAGAGACTTGTCGCCGTTCTGGGAGAGCTCAATGTACTGCTTACCGCGGCGGGCGACGCACTTGTTGCCCACGCGCTCGCAGTCTTTCTGAAGGTCGGCCAGGTAGCTTGCGGCCTGCGGAGCCAGGACGACCAGGTCAAAGTCGGGGAGCATGTCCACGTGGTTGCCATAGGCCTCAGCAGCGGTTTCGAGGTTAATACCGCGCTCCTTGGCAGCCTTGGCCAGCGCGTTGGCGAGCAGACCCGAGGTACCGCCACCCTGGCAGAGCACGAGCACGCGCTTACCGTTGAGGTCGCTGGCGGTCGCTGCCTCGGCAGCGGGTGCTGCAGAAGCGGCAGGGGCGTCGGCCTTCACGGCCTCGGCAGCAGCGCCGGCGGCAACGCTCTTGGCATCGGCCTTGCCCTGGAAGGCGTCGTTGAGCTTGGCGGCCTTCTCGGCGTTCTTGGCGGCGAGCTCCTCCTGGGAGATCTCGGCCTCCTCGGCGCACTTCTGGGCGTCATAGGCACGGAAGAACGGATAGTACAGGACAAAGTCGACGACCAGGATGAGGGCGAGCATCACAAAGGCGAGCGGCTGGAAGCCCAAGCCCATGATGGTGCCGATGGGGCCGGGGACGGTCCAGGGCAGGGTGTACATAAAGCCGTTCATGCCCAAGAAGTCGATAAAGATCTTGAGGATCCAGATGTTGGCAATCGGGGCAAAAACAAACGGGACAAAGAAGACGGGGTTGAGCACGATAGGCGCGGCGAACAGCAGCGGCTCGTTGACGGCAAAGCACACGGGGACGATGGCTGCCTTACCGACGGCGCGCATCTCCTGAGACTTGGCCAGGAAGCAGAACATAAAGACCAGGACGAGCGTGGCGCCGGTGCCGCCCATGCAGACGACGAAGTACTGGGCACCCTGGGTCAGGACAGCGGAAGCGTGCTGGCCAGCTTGGAACGCAGCCAGGTTGTCGGTCATGTTGGCAACGAGAGCGGCGGCGATGGCGGGCTCGACGATCGAGGGGCCGTGGACGCCGACGAACCAGAAGAGGCTCATGGCACCGTAGATCACAGCGAGGCCGATGTAGCCGTCGGCGGCGGTGAACAGGGGCTGGAACACCTGGATGACGCCCTGGGCAAAGCAGAAGCCAAAGGCAGCGCGGAAGACGATGTCAAAGACCCAAAAGGCGGTGATGCAGACGGAGAAGGGGATGATGTCCTTAAAGGTCTGCGAAATGTTGGGCGGAACCTGCTCGGGCATCTTGACGGTGATGTTGCGCTTAATGAAGAACTTGTAGATGATGCCGGTCACAAACGCAGCGATGAAGGCGGTCAGCAAGCCCTTGGAACCAAGGTAGGTGGTGTTGAAGCCGCTGGCGGCGTCCGTGGCGATCGTGTCGCTCGAAAGGAGCAAGAAGCCGATGATGGCCGCGCACATGCACGAGATAAAGTTGATCTGGTTGTTCTTGGGCAGATCACGGTTCTGGGCGTCGGCGAAGTGCTTGGCCGTGGTGGCGGCGCAGGCGATGGCCAGGATGCCCATGGAGTAGTTGTAACACTTCCACAGGGCGTTGTTGATGTCATCGGGCCAGTAGAAACCCCAGATGTTGGGGACCGAGGCTACCAGGCAGAAGATGGACGAGAAGATGATGATGGGGATGACGGAGATAAAGCCGTCGCGGATCGCCTTGAGGTACTTGTTGCGGGCGATCGCGTTGAAAAAGGGTTGGCCCTTTTCGATGATGGCGATGAGTTGCTCCATGCAATGCTCCTAAGAGTCGGTGGGTTAGCAACGATGGTAACTTTTGGCGTTCGGTTGCCAAAATGTTGACGTTGCCATTTTGCGACACAAAAAAAGACGCGAACTGATGGTTCCTGTGCCTGCGAACCGTCGATTCCTTATGCGTAAACGTTTGAGCCGCCCGGTGGCTCTGTGTTTGCACAATGGCAACGTTAACATTTGGACTACAAAAGCCGTTCGGGGAAGCAAAAATGTCGGTGAACGGTAGGTTTTGGGTGGTGAGCGTATGGCGGAGGAGGCGTTAGATATACTTAAAGACGTTTCATTTGACTGCGTAGGGTGCCACCAATGGCATCGTTGACATAGAAAGATCGACCTATGGCCGCTGTTAAAAAATCGGTTTCCGTTAAGGACGTGGCGCGTCTCGCGGGCGTCTCGGAGCAGACAGTCTCGCGTACGGTGCACGATTCGCCCAGCGTGCGCCCCGAGACCAAGGAGCGCGTGCGTGCCGCCATGCGCGAGCTGGGGTATCGCCCCAATTTTGCCGGTCGATCGCTGCGCCGCGGCAAGTTTAAGACTGTCGGCGTCGCCATGTTCAACATTACCGGCACCGGCAACCTCGACCGTATGGAGGGCTTTGCCGCCGCGGCCGACAAACATGGCTATGCCATCACCCTCACTAAAGTAGACGGGCATCCGTATACCCTCGAGAGCGCATCGTCGCGCATGAGCGCGCTGCCGGTGGATGGCATGGTTGTGATCATGAATCGCATGCCGGCGGACTTTGGCACCTTCGAGCCGCTGCCCGGTATGCAGACGGTGCTCGTTACCATGCTGGAGCACCCGCTCTGTTCAACAGTCGATAACGACCAGTTCGATTGCTCGCGCCAGGTGGTCGAGTACTTGCTGGAGCAGGGGCACAAGACCGTGCACTTTATCTCGTGTCCCGAGCGCTCGCTTTCGGGCATGCGTCGCGAGGAGGGCTGGCGCGAGACATTGCGCGCGCATGGTATTGAGCCGCCGCGACTCGTCCGTGGCGATTGGACGGCACAGAGCGGATATGCCGCCGGCCAGGTGCTTGCGGACGATCCGAACTGCACAGCCATTTATGCTTCCAACGATGCCATGGCCTACGGCTGCATTCGCGGGCTCGAGTCGCGCGGGAAACGCGTGCCCCAGGACGTGAGCGTAGTGGGTGTTGACGACAGCCTGGGCGACATCGTGCCCGACCGTCGCCTGACCACGGTGCGCTTTAACAACAGGCGTGTCGGCATGTGGGCGGTCGACAAGATCGCCGGTGCCGAGGGGGTTGCGTCTGGCGTGGAGCACATGCTGATCCCCGGCGTGCTCGTAGAGGGCGATACGGTGCGCGATGTACGCTAGAGGCGGACCTGTTTGGGTTGCCGCTAACTGTGTTCGATATTGTTCAGATTGGTTTAAAAACCGTTCACGGGCGAAAAATGACCGTTCATAGCTTGAAATTACGTTTTGCGCTGTTCTTTTTTGTTTGAATGTTAATGTTTCTGCCATACAGAACGCAGCGCGTATGCCCGGACGCGATGCTCTCGATTGGTTCATATGTGAAAGGAACGCAATATGGCAACCAAAGAAGAAATCTCGATGGTTGGATTCGAGATTGTCGCATACGCAGGTGACGCCCAGACCGATCTGCTTGCAGCGCTCGATGCTGCTCGCGAGGGTGATTTTGAGAAGGCCGAACAGCTGCACAAGGATGCCAGCGATGCACTTATCGGCGCCCATGACACGCAGACCAAGCTGCTTTCGCAGGAGGCCGGCGGCGGCGAGATGGAGATGACCTTCATCATGGCTCACGCTCAGGACACTCTCATGACCACTATGATCCTGGAGAAGCAGGCCCGCTTTACCATCGATGCCTACAAGCGCATCGCTGAGCTCGAGGCCAAGCTCGCCTAACGAGCTCGCACAACCTCGTCCCCTTCCAAAAACCCTGCCGCTATCCGCGGCAGGGTTTTTCTGTATCTCACCTATCTAGGTTGCGGCGAAATAGGGGCCGACAGCCCCAAATGACCCGCTTTTCCCGTCCCCGGAGGATCGGTTGGCAGCGCTCGCCACGAAACTGGCTCATCTACTACGTTTAACCCGATACCCTCGAACACACCCGCGTTTCATGAAAAACCGCAGGACTTCTACCTGCGGTTTTGTTTTTCCGCTTTGTGGCATGGTCGGGGATGGGCGGTTAAACGTAGTAGATGAGCCCATTTCATGGCGGGCGGATCATGCAGCAGCCTGTTGCACCTCCTGCCGTTCAGTTTTTCGATGGGTGGGTATACTTTCCACCGCAATACAGGCCGGAATGAGGAGGTATCCAAATGCCGGACAACGGATCAATTCAAAAAAGAGACGCGTATGAGATGGCTCATGGGCGTCCTGTCCAGATAACCGAGCATACGACGGTAACCGAGCTGCAGCCCAGCCTGTCCGATGTCGTGTGCGCAAACAAAA
>CAUCTV010000028.1 GCA_958445895.1 uncultured Collinsella sp. | reverse complement strand
AGACCGGAGGGGCGCCGGGGGCGGGAATCGCGCACTCCATATTTTGTTCACAAATGAATAGGTCCCTCAGTCACGTCACTGAGGTTATAACTGAAGCATCAGCTTCTGATATTGGCGGTGACCAGCTGGTTTATAGATGTTGAGGCATCGGTCATCTCTGGAGCGCCACTTTACTCCAAAAGCATCGGTTATTTGTTTCCCGTCGGTAAAAGGCAGGTTTTGTTCGCCAAGCGTTCCTATATATAGAAGTTCGGGTTCGAACCGTGCATCGGTAACAAAAAAGCGACCAGCCGGAGCCGATCGCTTTCTATTCTATGCTGGAGCATCCAGAGGGGTTCTTCCGAACTCATTTTCTCGCTGCCATTCATGCTTTCGAAGCATCTTTCTACAGCCCTCGTTGTCTATCCTCGTATCTCACAGGTCTTCCGGAAATTCACAAGCAGTCTTAGGGTCAATTTAGTTCTGCTTTCAGAGACTTGTTTGAGAGTTTTTAAAGACAGTTCAAAACAATAAGTGAGACACCATAAAGCAGAGCAAGATGAGCCGGATAGAAAATGTAGAAGAAATATTTGAGCTTCAGCCCTCGCTTGCCATTATAAAGATTGATAAGCAGCAACGAAACGACCGCGGCAGCAACATCAGGATTAAATATATTAGCTGTAGCAAACTCAAATCCGCCGCCAACTATATGGCATGACGAAAGGAGCACTGCGCATACTGCAGCAAAGAACATCTTGGCCTTGCTGTCGTGGAATAAATAGAATGCAGCCACAAGCAGAATGCCATACACACCGCCATCTAGTTTAGTGTATTCAGCTGCCAGTGCTGTCAAAACAATCAGAGCAGTTTCTGCGATGTACCTCTTCCATTTTGAAAGGCTTTGTATCTTTTCCAGAATTATCAAGAAGACCAAGCAAAGCAGGAGCTCACACATAACATTTTGTTGCCGAAGGTCAAATAGTTGCCCGGTTTGAACGAAATCGTATATGGGCTCCGCAATGATTGCGAAGACAAGCATATTTCGCAGGTACCTCTTTATGTCATGAGTATGCAAAAATCCCTCAACTATCAAAAAGCAAAATAAGGGAAATGCAATTCTGCCAAGAACATGAAGCACATCCGAAGCCTCGCTTAGAATCGCCCACTGTTCGTCTGATATCTGATTGTACGATGCGTGAGTCATGATTCCATTGGTCAGGACGATCCTGCTTACATGATCGAGAACCATCGAAATGGCCGCTATTATCTTTAATGTGCTGCCGCTAATTCCGTATCTATCTGTTTTCATTTCGTTTTCCTTTCTTTGGGTGGGCCGTCAGAGGTTCGGCCTGCTCTGCAGACGGCCGCTGCGGCGCTTCGCGCCTTGCGCGCTGCGCTGGCAAACGCTCACGCGTTTACTCAGCTCCGCGCCCTTTCGGGTTCGAACCCATGTCGCGGCAACAAAAAAGCGGCCGGCATCCGCCAGTCGCTTTTCTATTCTATGGTGGGCCGTCAGGGGTTCGAACCCTGGACCTTGGGATTAAAAGTCCCCTGCTCTGCCAGCTGAGCTAACGGCCCGCGGGTGGCATTGTACCACGGTCTGGGGCTATTCCCAACTCCATTGGCCGTTCTGGAAAATCACAACTTCACGTCCATCAGGCGTAATGCCCGTAATATCGATATCGTCCGTGCCGATCATAAAATCGACGTGCGTGCTCGAGACGTTAACGCCATGCTCCAGGAGCTCCTCCTTGGACATGTCATACCCACCCTCGATGCATTCGGGGAAACCGACACCCAGCGCGAGATGGCAGCTAGCGTTCTCATCATAGAGCGTGTCATAGAATAGAACGCCACTTTCACGGATCGGCGTGTTCTTGGAGATAAGCGCAACCTCACCCAGATGAGCGGCACCTTCATCGGTGTCAATAATGCTCGCAAGCGTCGCCTTACCCACGCGGGCATCGTAGTCCACTACGCGGCCCGCCTCGAACTTAATCCAAAAATCGTCAACCTTGTTACCGTGGTGAATGAGCGGCATAGCCGAATACACGATACCGTCGGCACGCATACGATCAGGCGAGGTGAAGACTTCCTCGGTGGGAATGTTGGGGAAGAAGGGGTGCCCATCGGGCGTCTTGCCCTTGCCGCCGGCCCACTCGTGACCTTTCGTCATGCCAATCGTCAGATCGGTTCCATTTGCCGAGGTGTAATGCAGGTAGTCGAAACGATTGTCGTTCAGGAAACGCAGGTTCTTTTCGAATGCGGCGTCATGGAGTTCCCAGTCGCTCTCCGGGTCCTGGCCATCGGCGCGAGCGGTATGCAGAATCGCATTCCACAGCTTATAGATTGCAACCTCATCGGCGTCTCCCGGGAACACCTCGCGCGCCCAGGCAACGACCGGCGCGCCGGCGATGCACCACGGGTTGATGTTGTAGTCCAGTCCGCGGCGGAAGACCTTGCACTGCGTGTTCCTTGCCTTAGAAGCTGCAGCAGGCTTAGCGGGATCGATGCCCTTAAGAGCGGCAGGGTCCGCACCCTCGATAAAGATAAAGCAGGCACCATCCTGGGCCAGTGAATCAAGCTGCAGGCGCTTCCACTCGGGCGTCTGCTCAAAATAGCTTTTCTCGACATGCTCGTACGTGAGCCTCGTCACGGCGTCATCGGCCCAAATAACCGTCACGTGACCGGCACCGGAGGCATAGGCCTCCGCGACCACCACGCGCGCAAACGGCGCGCACTCGACCGGAGACTGAACGACAACCTCCTGACCGGGCTTGACGTTTACGCCCTTGCGGACAACCAGGCGCGCATAGTTTTTAATCTTGGGCTCTAGGGCCTTCATGCCCTCCAGAGCCTCTTCGACCGTCAGGGCAGCTCGAATCATGTGCCACTCCATCTATCTATAGAACAGTAAAAAGGCGCGCCGCAAAAACGACGCGCCTTATATCTTAGCGATAAGTATGCATGCAAACGCTACTTCTTCTTGGAGTCCTTCTTGTCCTCCTCGGCAGCCGCGCGCTCAATAAGGGCGTTGAGCTTGTTCTCGGACATGCCCTCGGCCTGCGTGCGGTACATGTTGCGCAGGGGACGAATACGAACGAAGTCGTAGATGAAGTCACCCAAAATGACGACGTAGGACAAAACAATGCCGACCATCTGGACAGGGCTGGACACCATGCCAGCGGGAGCGAAGTACAGCGAAGCCCAAATGGCCACGACGAGCACCATGCCGATAGTGAGCACGGCCCACCAGATGCGGCGGCGCTTGGTGTAGTCCTCATCCTGCTTGAGAAGGATATTCGACACCGTGTAGATGCGATCCTCCTTGGCGCGCTGCTTAGCCTTGCGGGCGCGCTTCTCCTCTTTAGAGAGGCCCTCGAGGTTCTCGCCCTTCTCGAGCTCTTTGCGGCGTGCCTTAGACGAAGCCGGCACGACGCGGACAGAGCTCGCTGCCTGACGGGCGGGCTTGGCGGATGCAGCGGACTTGCGCGCAACCCCGGTAACCTCGTGGGATTGCGTGCGCTTGTTCGTGGCGCTACGGGTACTCACTTATGCGTTCTCCTTCATGCTTGTGAACTGGGAGCCCGTGATGATCTGGAAGGCCTCGCGATAGCGCTCGGACGTGCCATCGATGACCTCGGCGGGCAGATGCGGGGTCTCCCCCGTCATATCCCAGTTGGCTTTGAGCCAATTGCGGACGAATTGCTTGTCGTAGCTGGGCTGAATCTTGCCCTCCTCGTAGCTGGCGGCAGGCCAGAAACGGCTGGAGTCGGGCGTGAGGCACTCGTCGATCAGCGTAACCTTGCCATCGATGACACCGAACTCGAACTTGGTGTCGGCAATGATGATGCCACGGGTCGCTGCATACTCGGCGGCAGCCTTGTAGATCTTGAGGGAAAGGTCGCGAATCTGCGTGGCGATGTCCTCGCCCACGATCTCGCAGCAACGCTCGAACGAGATGTTCTCGTCGTGGTCACCGATCTCGGCCTTCGTGGACGGCGTGAACAGCGGCTCGGGAAGCTTGGAAGCCTCGGTCAGGCCCTCAGGCAGCTGGATGCCGCAGACGGTGCCGTTCTCGTCGTAGGTCTTCTTGCCCGAACCGGTCAGATAGCCGCGGACGATGCACTCGATAGGAATCGTCTGGGCCTTCTTAACCAGCATGGCGCGGCCGGCGAGGTAGTCACGATACTCAGCAAACTCCTCGGGGAAATCCGCCGGGTCGATGGAAACGAGGTGGTTGGGAACGATGCCGGCAAACTTATCGAACCAGAATGCCGAGATGCGGTTGAGCACCTCTCCCTTAAACGGAATCTCGTCGGGAAGAATGAAGTCGAACGCAGAAATGCGGTCGGTGGCGACCATCAGCAGGTTTTCACCGGCATCGTAGATATCACGAACCTTGCCACGGGAATCCGGACGACGCTCCATCGTTGTCACGTGAGTCACTCCTTACCAAAATACGACAGTAATGCGGGTTCTTTCCCGCACGTTTTCGCAAACTCGGAGCGGCAGGGACGAAACCCCTCCTTCACCGAATAGCGAAAAGCTAGTGCTCCATTGTAGTAGATGCCGCGTCCGCCGTGTGCTCGCGAGGCAGATGAATCGTAAAAGTCGTACCCTTTCCAAGCTCCGACTCCACGGATATGTAGCCGTGATGGCGCTCGACGATCTGTTTAGTCACGGCGAGGCCCACGCCCAGACCGCCCGCCTCACGGGCACGGCTGGCATCGGCGCGCCAAAAACGGCCGAAGATGCGCGACAAGTCATCCTTGGCAATACCGATGCCGGTATCAGAAACGGCAATGCTGACGTGTTTGCGGTCACTGAGCACCGACACCACGACCCAACCGCCCTCGGGGGTGTAGCGCATGGCGTTGCTCATGAGATTGATGACGCATTGTGTGATCATGTCGGGATCGGCTTCGACGACATCGTCGTGACCTTGGGTCTCGTCAGCAAAGCGCAAGCGCAGATCGCGGTCGACAAACAGGCGCTCCTGGGCATTGACGATGGAACGCACGAAAGGAACCATGTCCACCGGCTCAAGGTTGAGCGGAGCCGTGCTGTTTTCCATGCGCGACAGGTCGAGCATCTGCTGCACCAGACGAGCCAGGCGACGCGTCTCGGAAGCAACAGTCTCCAAGTGCTCATCGTCGGTAGGATATACGCCATCCTGCATGGCCTCGACCGTTGCGAGCATGGCCATAAGCGGAGTGCGAAGTTCGTGAGCCACGTCTGAGGTCAGGCGCTTCTCGTGTTTCATATCCTTCTCGAGCGAAGTGGCCATCTCATCGAAGGTCTCACCCAGCTGATCAATCTCGTCATCACCGCGCAAACCAGTACGAGCGGACAGATCGCCATCGCGAATTTGCTTGGCCGTGCTCGTAATACGATGAATCGGCTTGGTGAGCATGCGCGACACGAGCGATCCGATAACGACCGAAATGCAGATTGCAACAACCGCGGCGAGGGCCATGGCGTTAAAGGTCTTCTCCCTAAATGCAGAATCCGCCTTGGTGAGCAAGGCATCGGAGCCGATGGCCCATAGCTTTACCTGTCCGACATGCTCGCCCGAAGACGTTATGATTTCGACGTTGGCAACGCTATCGGAGTCGGTTGGAGCAGACGAGACCGGGCTATGCGATGCTTTTTTACCGCTCGAGCTGCTCGACGCCGATTCGCTCTCGCGCACATCGGCGGTCGCGCTTGCCGAAGGCCATGAGTCGTCATAGACGACAACGCCTTTCTTGCTGACGACCTGCATACTCAGGTCGTCGGATACCAAACTCGATGTCGCGACCGTGCGCAGCTCGCCCGCAGTCCAGTTGCCGTTTTCCTCATACGACGTCGCAAGCTTTTCGGCAGCAGAATTGGCGATCTCGACGATATTGGAGCGCGTGTAATCCGAAAAGACCGTGCCCCACACAACAGAGACCACGCCCACCAGCACCAATACCGTCATGAGCGATGTCAGAGCAAAAGCAAGTGCCATGCGCGAGGGATAGCTCATCGTTGGCCGTGAATCGGAACGAGGCGTGTTCCAACTAGCCTTGGAACCCGCCTCGCTCTCCTGCTTGTGCTTTTGTCCGATTTCAAAGCGCGCAGGTGTCATATGTGATTTCCCTATTTCTCGTCCGACTTATCGGTCTTGGCCGGAGCCTCGAAGCGATAGCCGACACCGTGGACGGTGTAGAGCCACTTGGGCTTCTTGGGATCATCGCCCAGCTTGGCGCGAAGGTTCTTCACGTGGCTATCGATGGTGCGCTCATAGCCCTCAAAGTCGTAGCCGAGCACCTTCTCGACCAGCTCCATGCGGTTGTAGACGCGACCGGGGTGACGGGCAAGCGTGGTGAGCAGCTTAAACTCGGAAGCCGTCAGGTCGACTTCCTTGCCCTCGACCAAAATCTTGTGGCCCGAGATATCGATGACCAGATCGCCGAAGTCGAGTACCTCGACGGCTGGCTCGTCGGCCTGATGGGCACGGCGGAACAAGGCGCGTACGCGCGCGACAAGCTCGCGCGGCGAGAACGGCTTAATCAGGTAGTCGTCGGCGCCGAGCTCAAGACCGATAATACGGTCCTCGATCTCGCCCTTGGCAGTCAGCATGATGATGGGGGCATCCGAGGTATCGCGAATGGTGCGGCAAACGCGCTCGCCGGGGATCTTGGGGAGCATAAGGTCGAGCACGACCAGGTCAAACTGATGCTTCTCGAACTCCTCGATCGCGGACTGGCCGTCGCCGACACCCACAACCCAGTAGCCTTCGCGCTCGAGATAGGCAGCGACGGCGTCACGGATTGCCTTCTCATCCTCGACCAGCAGAATCTTTTTTGCATCTGAAGCCATAACACGGCCCCCCTGTCTCAATCAGCTAAGAACAAGCCCATTTTAACGCACCTGAGCCCGCCGGATGCCACTATGACGCGGCAGCTCGGCGGGCGGTACTCACAATTACAACGCGTTTATTCCCCTGTTGGCGCCTTTTTAACCCCTCTAAGCTTAAAGAGAGAATAGGCGTGCGGTGACCGTCTCGGGTATACCCTGGCTGTTGCGCACCGTGGCGTACGTAAGGAATGAGTCCGATTTTCCCGCCGTAGCTGGATAATCGCCATATTCCAAAGCGCGGTCGGGCGACAGTAGCGAGCCATAGGTCTTGGCAGAGGTGTCGATGAGAAAATGCGATGCCTGTACCTTAACGAGATATTTACTCTTCTTGCCGGCAGCACATGCGAGCGGCTCGCGGGACAGAAAGAGGTATGGCCCTCCCTCATTACCGATATACGTGCCCATGTTGCCCAGGCTGCCCACGCCACTATAGGTCGCCTCGATAGAAAACACGAAGGTATCGCCCATATATACGGCCTCGAAAGGCGAGACTGACGAGGGAAGGACTAGCTGGGCACGTTTGGTGTTGTTGCCATCGGTCAGATCGATTGCCGTTATGCCATAGTAGACGCCTTCGTCGTTGCGGACACGCGGCGAGATGGTCAAAATGCCGTCGCTCGCACGCGGGGCCGATGCAAAGCGGCCCGTCGATTTCCAAATTGTCTCGGCCTTGGATTCATCAAGCGAGCGACGATAGCAAAACGAATCACTACTCGTTTTATTGCCGCCTGCCGAAGGCATTTTATACCAGATGACTGATGATCCGAACGCCGTAAACAGTGGCGGATCATAGTCCTTGCCACCCCGATCGAGCTCAACCACGTCGCCAGAGAGCGAAGCGCCCGACAGATTTTGAGCGTAGAGCTTCCACGATGAATTGGCAAAGTTCATCTCGACCCAAGCAAACACGCCATCGCCGGCACGGACATCGTAAAATGCATATCCCGTGCCCTCGATAGGATCCTCGATTAATGTGGTAAGCGAGCCGTCGCCCAAGTTGAGCACGCCAAGCGTGTTGGCATGCAGGGCAGAAGCAGGCGCCATCATCGCGGCGGCGTAGTCGCCATCGCAGTAGTACAGCAGCGTGCCCAGCGGCAGCGTCCACGACGCCGCTGGCTCAAGATCGATATCAACAGCTTCGTACTCATCAGTGATCGAGACAATCTTCGAATCGTCCTTGATAACCTGCGGCTCGCCGGCGGCATCGTCGCTGGTGCCCGTTTTCTTTGAGCATCCGGCAAGCACCGTGGCAGCGCCCGCGGCAGCCCCTCCGAGCACAAAACCGCGGCGCGATATTCCGTTCTTGACGTGGTCGGCGATACTCATTAGGCGATCTCGGCGCGAGCGGCCTCGATAGCGCGCGTGAGCTGATCAGCGCAAGAAGTCTTTTTCATACCGCAGGTATTACCAGCGAGAACCTCGATGACGCGATCGGCAGGAGCACCCTCGACCAGCTTAGAGATAGCCTTGAGATTGCCGTTGCAGCCACCGGTAAACTCGACGCCCACCACCTTGTTGCCGTCATCGGACAGGTCAAGGTGGATATTGCGAGTGCATACGCCCTGAGGCTTGTAATCAAAACTAATCATTGCGTTCCCCTCTCGTAAAGCAATTTCAGACGTCTATTATCCCCGTCCGAACCGATAAAGTATCGCGGGCACCGATTCAACATTCCCCAATGCGCAAACCGGCGGTAGCAATACTAGCAATCTGCTTCCCGAGCGTGGACTTTTCGTTTCTCTTGATACATGTTGTGGTCAGCGATGTGGTAAATCTCGGTCAGTGTATAACCGGGCGCCTCTGCCGTCGCGACGCCAAACGACGCACTGACTGTCAGCACCTCATCGCTCGCAGCAGCAAGGCTGAGGCGAAGATCTTGCACTACTTCACATGCGGATTCGCGATCGGTGTGAGGGCAAATCAGCAAGAACTCGTCGCCACCAATGCGCATAGGCACAAATTTCTCGCCTGCCGCCCGCCTCAATACAGACGCCGTACGCCGTAGCAGCTCATCGCCCATTTCGTGACCGTAGAGATCGTTGGTACGCTTGAGGAAATTGCAGTCCATCATGATCACACTCACGGGCAGGGACTCGTTCACCAGGTCGTCGCCAAGGGACTCAAGGTAATTTCTATTGCGAAGTCCCGTCAGCTTGTCCTGGAAAGAAAGCTCCTCGGCGCGCTTTGTCATCGAGATGTTATGCGTTGCCACGACGACCGATTCCAGTCGACCCCGCTCATCGCGGCGCTGCGGAACAACCTGCAGCGAATACCACGTACCTCGGCAGTCTCGTACCTCGGCATCCAAGTACGGCACGCCCTCCATACGATCCCGAAGCGTCTTTATATCTAAGAGCTCCATGACCGCCTCGCGACTTTCGGGACTCACAATGTCTCGGCAAACCGTTGCAAAAAAGTCATATGCCTCGGAGTGCTCGGCAAATATCTTCGCCACCGATGGCGACATGTTAATCCCCTCGATCTCAAGCGTGTCGAGATGCAACAGGAGGGTCGACTCATACGTGGTACTGATGGCATTGATGATGCCGAGCTGCTTGTCCTTTTCGGCCAAATTGCGACGATCGGCGACGATACGCACCAACAGCACTACAACCAAAAACACCAGGAACGCCAGTACGCCGGCAGTGATAAATGAAATCCTGCCCGACATGACCTCAGATTTGGGATAGAGCGCAAACAGGCGATAGTCCTTATACGCCGCACGCACGGCATACCAGGTACTTCCCCGATATTCGACACGTGATAAGCCTTCGTCTTTCCAATCAATTCCGCTATCGGCAAGAAGCCGGGCGAGAGCTATATCGACGGTCGAATCGTTTGAAGAAACGATTTGTGCATCGCGCATCACGAACACCGTTGGGCTCTGATGGAATGTGTTGTTCACGAGCACGTCGGCGATCGCATACGAATAATCATCGGTGGGCTCGGGCGCAAGCGATCGATACCCCAGTGCTACGCCATCACCGTACGGAACAACACTCACGGCAAAGTCAACATCTCGACGCTCTACGACCGTCGAGTAGGACACCTTGGAGCCTCGGTACATCGATGCGACCGACGAACAGGCAAGCTCCTCTCGCCACAGCATCAGCGGATCGCGACCGTCGATATCGTAATGAGCGGTCATATGGCTGTCGGCGTCCATGACCAACATTCCCGAAAGGTGCTCGGTATGGACGTACTCCTCGACGAGGTCATCGTTGACTTCAACGTGATCAGGTGGCAAGAACGTCGCAAACGACTCGAGCGCGGCATCCAAATTGTTCGTCGCCTCGGTTTTTCTTCCCTGTTCATATCGGTCATATTTTTCGCAGGCGTTTTTTAAAAACACCATGGTTTCCTGGCCAAACCCAAGCGTTTTATCGAGACAGCGATGCGTGCCGACCACATACAGCAGACCCAACAAAGCAGCGCTGGCCACAACGCAGACAGCCGCGGTGACTAATGCCTTTCGGCGTAAGCGGCGCTCATCATTTGTCATGATTCCGCTCCTTGCCCGTCCGTCGTCGCCCCCGCCTTGTACTTGCCCACAATGCGCTCAGTCGTGCCATCTCGATCCATCTCGAACAGCACGGTATTGAGGTTTTTGACGTACTCCCCCTCATAGCCGTCCTTAAACGCAACGCCCAGGTCAACCGTCATAACATTGTCGGCGAACACACGATACAGGCCGGGATACTGAGCGCCAAGGCAATCAAGCGACCGAGCGTCCGCCATCCAACAGTCAACATACCCCTTGACGAGGGCGGCTTTGCAAAGTTCGGCAGAGCCATATGATTTGATGTTCACGTCCGGCGAGATTTCCAGATCGCCTGCAAGCAATCGGCGTTCACTCACCGAACCGGCAATCACCGCAACAGTCTTGCTGCCATCGAGATACGCCAAGGACTTGATACCACTCGTTTTCTTGGCGGCAACCGAAACCGTCACGGTTAGATACGGCTCGGTCCAGTAATAATCGTCTTCGCGATAACAGGGCGAATAGTCGCACCACAGACAATCGATATCGCCGTTTTTAAGCAGGCGATCGCGGTCATTCCAAAATATGTCGATGAATTGCGGCCTGAGCCCCGCGCGTTTGCAAGCCTCGCGTGCGATATCGATATCGATACCAGCGTAGTCGCCCGTGGTATCGATATACACATAGGGATCGTTATCCGTAACGCCAATTTTGAGTTCCGGGAGATCTTTATCGGATTCACTCGATGGGGTAGAACTGCTTCGAACGGCATACGTCAGGGCGACCGCACAAACGGCAACAAGGAGTATGAGCACGGACGAGACGATAGCGCCTCGTTTGATACGTCTGGGCACACGACTCTTTTCATCGAAACAGCAGATAAGGTTCATTTTATTACCAGGGGGCCAGTGCGGCAGTGAAAAAAAGCGCCTTGCCCAAAACGGGCAAGGCGCCAATGGCTGAAATGCATCCGCAGGCGGTCGAATTAGGTCAACCCTACTCGAAGCTCAGCTGCTCCCGAATGCACCCCCGACCGCTGCCTCGTTCAGGCCGTTGGCGCCGACCGCGTATCTGGCGGTTTCCGGCGCGCCGCACTGCACGCGACACACGGGCTGAAGTCTTTAACGTAAAAGCCCCGTAGGTAAAACGAGTTACCAACGGGGCTTGGACTGAAAGGTCGCGCTTAAACGAGAGGGGCGCCCTAACGCTCGAGACGTTTGCGCATAAGCGCGAAGGCGATCAGCGAAGCGCCGGCAACGGCCATAATAAAGGCGACAGCAAGGGCCTGGTCGCCCGTGTTGGCGAGCGTACCCTTAGTAGTCTTAGCAGACTTTTTGGTTACCTTGGTCGTCGTCTGCTGACCGGGCTGGGACGGCGTCGCGGGCCGCGCGGGCTGAGTCGGCTCCCCCTTGGCCTCCTCGCCCGTCACCACGTACGTCGAGAAGTGGCTCGTGCGGAAGCAGAGGTAGTCGCCCTCGGTCCACGTATCCATAGCCTGAGTGGAACCATCCTCGGCAACGTAGAGCACCTTGAGATTGGTGAGCGCCTTCATGGCAGCAGTCATCTTGACACGGACGATGAAGGACATACCTTCGTAGTCCTCGATAACCTCGCCGTCCTTGAGAAGCTTGATATCGAGCTTATCGGCAACCTTGGTACTCCCCTGCTCAAGGCCGGAAATTGTAGCATTGGCGGCGTCGGTAAGATTTTTCGGTTCCTCGACCACAAGAGAGATGCTGTTGTTCTGGGCAATGCCGGCAGCGGCATTGTTCTCGGCGCTTACGCTAACGTCCGTTCCGTCGCTACCTGCAACGCCCGCAATGGTCCTCGCCGCCACAGTAACGGTACAGGTCATTGTTTTGTCACCACAGGTAGCGGTGATCGTGGCGGTACCGGCCTTAAGCGGCGTCACGGCGCCGTCTTTGACCGTAGCGATCGACGAGTCGCTGGAGGTCCAGCTCACCGTTGTATCGTCTGCATCTGCAGGAGTCACCGTTGCGGAGAGCTTTGCGGAGGCGTCGCCTACGGTAAAGGAAAGGTTCGTCTTGTTGAGCTCAACCTTCTGGGCGGGATTGGTCACGCTCACCGAAACGGTCTGGGAGAGCGACCCCGCGGTGATGGCGAATGAACCGGAACCAGTCTTGAGGGCAGTGACGGTGTAGGAGCCATCGCCGTTGTCGACAACCTTAAATGCCTTCGAGGCACCCGTGTCATCCAGAGCGAGCTTGGTCTCGTCGACCTCACCTGCCAGGGCTCCGGCAAGAGAGGCTTTTACAGTACCTTCTTCACCCTTCGCAAGGTTGAGGGAGGACTGATCGACTGTAAGACTCGTTGCGGGATTAGAGACGGTCACCGCGCAATCCTGAGAATAGGTGCCATCTTCGGTCAAAGCAGTGATGGTTGCGGCGCCCTTGGAAACAGACGTCACTTTGCCGGTTTGATCGACCGTAGCGACGCTCTCGTTACTGGACTTCCAGACAACCGTCTGGTCAGCCTCCGCGGGAACGACCGTTGCCTTAAGCTGCTCGGTTGCAGCGCCCACAAGCGTGACCTTCTGCTTATCGAGCGTGATACCCGTTGCAGGTTGAATAACCGTCACCTTGCACGTGGCGCTATATTCGCCGTCCTCAGTGGTAACGGTGATCGTGGCAGCACCGGCCTTGACCGGGGTCACGACGCCGTCCGCAACCGTGGCGACCTCCGGGTCGCTCGAAGACCAGGACACATTCTTATTCGTTGCATTGTTGGGCTCAACCGTTGCGGTCAACGTCGAGGGCTCACCGCCCACAGCAAGCTTAAGATTCGACGCGCTGATACTGACGCTCGAGACCTTTACGACCGGAGTGGTTACCGTAATTGTATCCGTGGTTGCAGAGACTCCATCAACCGTTGCCGTGATAGTAGCATTACCGTCACCGACAGCGGTAACAAGACCGTTGCCATCGACGGTAAGGACGCTCTCGTTAGAAGAGGACCAGACAACCCGGCCGGCCTTATCGTCAGGAGAAACCTTTGCCTTCAGCTGCTGGGTCGCACCTTTGTCCATAGAGGTGGTATAGCCATCCGCAATGGAAACCGTCGTTTTTGCAGTTTCTTCACCGGATCCCACAACGTGAACCAACAGCGTGTCGCAGAGTAGGCCCCCATTATCTGGATCACCGAGATAGACATCAACCGTTGCGGTGCCACGCCCAACCGCAGATACCACATAGCCCGCGCTGGCTTGATCCAGTGCGCCCTGGGTAACCCGTGCAACATTCTCATCGCTTGACTTAAAGCAATAGTAGTCGAGATGGGGGTAATCTTTTAGGAAGTTGATCGCATCAGCGCTCATCACGGTACCATGATAATCTCGCCGCGCACAATCGAGGACACGAGAACCCTCATAGGATGGATTGTAATCGGTAGACAGTGTTATCTCTTTTGATTCAAGGAACTTAATTGAAGGTTTTTCGGCAGGGAGCGCGACCACCCTGATAGTACCGGTATGCTCCTGCCCGAACGGATCAGTAGCGACAATCGTCGCAACGCCCACCTTTTTGGCCCAAACGATCCCGTATTCGTCAATTGAAATTACGCCGTCGCCATCTTTGATTGTGTACTTGAACTCTCGCGAAGAATAGCTCTCTCGGCAAGCCTGTCCGACGGGATTCAGTTGAATACTAATCAGATCGGCCGCCCCAACCCAAGCATGGGAGCCGACAGCCATAGTGCCGATCAAGTTTTCCTCTACATAAGCAGGATTCTGCTTATGCCACGAAGCATCGCAAAGTTTTTTCGTCTGGAGATCACCCTGGAAATAGTTCAGTCTTACCTCTACTTCATTTCCATCTTTTCCACAAGGTGCTATGCGGATCGGTGCCTTCTTTTGGTAGCCGTCCTTGTCATAAGACACAGCTCCATTCAAGCTCACCGAAGTAATGAATTTTGAGCCTGACCAGTCATTTCTAGTGCTATCAATATCAAATACCGTCGGCTCCTCGCTAGGGCGCTCAAAGGCAAACAAGATATAGCCCGAAGCATCACCGCAGTGCGCCCCGCCACAAACCGAGCAGTTATCCGTGTAATAGATTGCTGCACTCGAAGACGATGTTTCGTTAGAACCACTTATGTATTTAACAGCCGTCACCGGATTGAGTTTTTCGGCCAAGCTAATCTCAAGATACCCTTCGGTGCTGTAGTCGCCGTAATTAAACGTGACGGTAATCCTCAGCTTTCCATCGCCGACGGTCTTAGGATTCAATACATAAGACCACTGACCAGAATCACTATAAGACAGAGAGATATTGTCTCGGTCATCATCGGAAACCGTGACCTTATAGTTCTTCTTATCTTGAGCAGCAGAACCCAGCTGTTCCCAAGGGACATTTCCTTGCAGCCAGAAGTCCAAACTTCCCGACAGTCTCTGCCCAACGGCTACTGAGCCGTTTTCGAAAAGACTGTGCTGATTGCTATAGACGTAAACGTTCCCACTCTGTACCTCAGACGCCACAGCCGTCGAAGGCGATGCCATATCTGCAATTGACGCAGCAGCTAAAGCCAAGCAGAACGCAGCGGCTATCCTCCAAAATCCTTTTCTCATTCCCCTAAGTCCAATCTCTCGTGAAAATGCAGTATTCTCCCACACATTAAAATTGACTTAAGGATACCCCCCCCCCGACTGAGACTGGCAAGCTAGTGTTTGTCGGAAGAGTCAAATTATCGGCAAGCGACATTTCCGCATTAAAAATCGCCCGTTTTAATGTAGCCTTTCCAAGCACTCTCACGCAAAAGCCCCGTCGGCAAAACGAGTTACCAACGGGGCTTGAGCCGGAAATCCACACTTCAATTGGAGGCAAAAGCAAACTGATCGGTTTGACTAGGCCCCAAATCAATCAGTTAGAACTCGAGCTGCTCCAGACGATCGAAGACCGTGTCGATGCGGGTGAGGAAGTCCCACGGATCAAAGATCTCGTCGAGCTTTTCCTGACTGACGGTGCAGCGCGGATCGGCCTCGAGACGCTCCTTAAAGGTGGGGCCGGAGACACAGTCCTGAACCTCGTGCCAGGTAGCCATGGCGTTTTCCTGCACGATAGCATAGGCATCCTCGCGGGTGATGCCCGTGTCGACGAGGGCGAGGAGCACCTTGGAGGAGAAGATGAGGCCACGGGTCTTGTTGAGGTTGGCCATCATGCGAGCCGGATACAGCTGCAGGCCGTCGATAACGCGGATGAGGCACTGGAACATGTGGTCGAGTGCGATGAAGCTATCGGCCTGGGCGACGCGCTCGGCAGAGGAGTGCGAAATGTCGCGCTCATGCCACAGGGCGACGTTATCGAAGGCGACCTGGGCGTTGGACTTTACGACGCGCGACAGGCCGCAGACCTTCTCCATGGTGATGGGGTTGCGCTTGTGCGGCATGGCGGAGCTGCCCTTTTGACCCTTGCGGAACGGCTCCTCGGCCTCGAGGGTATCGGTCTTCTGCAGATTGCGAACCTCGGTAGCGATGCGCTCGCAGGTGGCCGCCGTGGTGGCAAGGACACCGGCGAGATAGGCGTGATGGTCGCGGCTAATAACCTGCGTGGACAGCGGGTCGTGAACCAGGCCCAGGTGCTCGCAGACATATTCCTCGACAAACGGTTCAATGGAGCTATAGGTACCGACGGCACCCGAGATAGCGCCAAAGGCAACGTTCTTACGGGCGTCCTCAAGACGATCCAGGTCGCGCTTGAGCTCCCAGGCCCAAGAGCCAAACTT
>CAUCTV010000027.1 GCA_958445895.1 uncultured Collinsella sp. | reverse complement strand
TTAAATAATCATTTGGCTGCCCGCTGGCTAAGTGAGTAGACTTTTTTGGAAATGCCGAGCACCCAACATATTTGCCTCAATAAAACCGCAGGTCACAGACTTGTGCTCTGTCGGTGTGGTCAGGGATTCGGTAAAAATCTACTCACTTAGTTTTACGTAATGCATATTGTCTTCAACGAGACCCCAGCCGGGGCGATTCCATCGCAAATTCCGGTGACCGGGGCAGCTAATTAGGCGCCGTAGGGGTTGCGGTCGCGCTCGATGCGCTGGCGGATGTGGGCGTACTCGATTATCAGCAGCACCAGGAGTAGGGCCATGATGGCTAGGTAGCTCACCACGGCGCCCATCAGACCCAGCAGCTTAATCAGGATCACCGGCAGCACCACGCTTACGGCGAAGCAGATCAGGTAGATCTTGGTGACATCGCCGGCGTGGCGCAACACCGTGATGATGGCGTAGATAAAGTCGATTGCCGCGGTGACGCCGCCGGCGACAACCATTAGCAGTGCCAGCGTGCGGTAGCGCTCAAAGTTGAGGCCGTACATAAAGCTCATGATGGGGATGCCGGGGCCTGCCATAAATGCGGCGCACGCTCCGGTAATGACCACGATCAGTGCCATAACGGCAACAATAATCAAGTCAAAGCGGCGACGCTTGCGCGGATTCGCCCAAATGCTCGACAGACGTAGGAGCTGCGGTTTATAGATAAATCCAATGCTCAACAAAATAGCCTGCGCTGGAAAGAACAGTGCATTAAAGTACAGCTGGTATTTGTAGGCCAGTGTGCCTTCCATCACGAACTTGGGCATGCTCTCGATGAGGTTGAACAGGAACAGCGCACCAAAGAGCGGGGCGCACTGGATAAACAGGTGACCAGCCTCGCGCAGACTCATACGGCGTGATTTTTCGGTTTCGAGCAGGGCGAGCGGGGCGGTGACCAGCACGAGCGAGGCAATCGCGGCGATGCCCATGGCCATGGCGGCGATGGGCATGCTGCGCGTGAGGAACAGTGCCACGCTAAAGACCGCGATGACGCCGACGGATCGTAGCGTTTGGCTCATGCCGGCCAGGTAGAGTTTGTCGGCCTGCTGCAGGCGTCCCTCGTACACGTCGGCAATGCCGTCGATCACCTTATACAGGTAGACGCCCAGGCCGATTGTGGCCATCTGCGCATCGTAGCCGCGGGCGCTGCTGTATACCAGGCCGCATGCCAGCGCGAGCGCTCCGCAGATCCAGCGGTTGAGCTGGTAAGAGGCAAAGGACGTCTTTTCGTCGATGTCCGAGACCTGGAAATTGCGCACGCCGTAGTTGCACGCGATCATGATGAGCGTGCCGGTGACAAAGGCGATGGAGAATTTGCCAGCCTCCTCGGCGCCCACGAGCTGTGTGGACACGATGGTGAGCAACGGAAACACCATGCCCCACACGGCGGTGCCCAGGGTATTCCAAAGGTAGTCGCGACGGGTGGCGTGATCTTCGTACTCGGCTTCTTGCGTGGAGAAGCCGCCGCCGTAGACGGCTCCGAGCAGGCGGTTCCACCAGGCATTGACCATGCGGTGGATGGGGCCGGGCTGGCGATCGCGCTCGCGGCGACGGCGTGTGGCCTGGCTGCTGTCGGGACCGCCGGCGTTACGCTGGCTTAGCTCTTGGATTCGTGCGAGCTCCTCGGCGGTGTGCGATGCGGGGAACAGGCCGTTCTCGATGCGTCCGCCCTGCCCGTGCGCCCCGTCCGATACGGTGGGGTCGGCGACGCCATTGCGGCGGGCGATGGCGCGGCGAATGCTATCGATGGGCGTGATGCTCAAAGCGGAGTCCTTTCTATTGCTACGCTCTAGTATAGACGCGACGGTGTTCGTTCGTGTTTTTGAACAGGTTGTTCGATAATTTCGGCGGCGCCATTCAGTAGACGGCATTTGGGGACGTTCCTTATGTGCCGGCACTTTGGGAACGTCCCTAAGTGCCGGCATCCGGGGTCGCTCCTTGGTTGTTGCCTGTTCAAGAGTGTCCCTAACGACTAGGCCGCTTGCCTGCGATTTTTGACCGTTGGGCGGGCGCTTCGCCGTTGCCGCAAAAACGTTTTTGCATATCGGGTACAACGGGCTTTACGTGAGTAAAGTGCGCGCCGCGTCCACGTGTCGCGCTTTTAAAGGAGGCCCCATGCCTGGTGTTACCCCTGCAGAAGTTCTGTCCAACTTTGGTATTGCGCTGGTCGAAGATCCCGCCGAGAATCAACCCCGTCTGCTGGTCGATCTACCCGCCGCGGAGCTCGTCGAGCACGCTATCCGCCGCGAAGAAGGCCGCATGGCATCCAACGGCGCGCTGGTGATCGAGACGGGGGAGCGTACCGGCCGTTCGCCCAACGACCGCTTTATCGTCGACACGCCCGACGTGCACGACAAGATCGCCTGGGGCGCCGTCAACCGCCCGCTTTCTGCCGAGAGCTACGAGGCCATCAAGGCCGGTATCGTCAACTACCTCAACGAGCGCGATGTGTTCGTCACTCGCGGTATGGCCGGTGCCGATCGCAACCATACGCGTCGCCTGCTTGTCGCCTGCGAGCGTGCCAGCCAAGCGCTCTTTATTAAGCAGATGCTCGCCCGCCCGCTTGCCCGTGAAATCGCACGCACCGGCGAGCCGGACTTCTGTGTGCTCGCCGCTCCCGGCTACCAGTGCGATCCCGCCATTAAGGGCCTCAACTCCAGCGCCGCCGTGGTCATCAACTTCCAGGAGCGCGTGATTTTGGTTGCCGGCACCGGTTACTCCGGCGAAATCAAAAAGTCCATCTTCAGCGTCATGAATTACCTGCTGCCCGTCGAGGACGACGTGCTACCCATGCACTGCTCGGCCAGCATGGATCCCGTCACGCACGAGACCGCCGTGTTCTTTGGCCTTTCGGGCACGGGCAAGACCACGCTTTCGGCCAACCCCACGCGCCTACTGATCGGCGACGACGAGCACGGTTGGTCCGACATGGGCATCTTCAACATCGAAGGTGGCTGCTACGCCAAATGCGAGGGCCTGGACGCGTTCCACGAGCCCGAGATCTTCAACGCTGTCCGCTTTGGCGCGATCTGCGAAAACGTGGTGCTCGACGAGAACCGCAAGCCCAACTACGACGACATCTCGATCACGCACAACACGCGCGTGGCATACCCTGTGGAGCACATTCCCAACGCGTGGACCAAGGGCATGGGCACCACTCCAAGCGTCGTGCTCTTCCTGACCTGCGATGCCTTTGGCGTGCTGCCGCCCATCTCGCGCCTGACGGCCGACGCCGCCATGTATCACTTTGTGACGGGCTTTACGGCCAAGATCCCCGGCACCGAGGTCGGCGTCACCGAGCCCACGCCCACGTTCTCTTCGCTGTTTGGCGAGCCGTTTATGCCGCTCGACCCCATGGTCTATGCCAAGATGCTCGGTGAGCGCATCGCCGACGGCCGCACGCGTGTGTACCTGGTCAACACCGGCTGGATCGGCGGCGGCTACGGCGTGGGTCATCGCATCGAGCTTGCCTACACGCGCGCCCTGGTGGCCCGCGCCCTCGACGGTACCATCGAGGACAGCGAGTTCGTGCACGACGACATCTTTAACGTCGACATTCCCACCACGTGCCACGGCGTACCCGACGGCATCCTGGTGCCGCGCCAGTATTGGCAGAGCACCGCTCGCTACGACGAGGCCGCGCACAACTTGGCCGTGATGTTCGAGGAGAACTTCGAGAAGAAGTACTCGCACCTGCCCGAATCCGTCAAGGCCGCCGGTCCGCACGCTCAGGTGCACGCCGACGCCCGTCATCGCGGCCACGGCCTGCTGGGACTTCGCCACTAGCGTCGCCTCAGACCCAAAACCACCATAAAGGGGACAGGCACCTTTGTGGTGGTTTTACTCGCGCGGATGACTCGGGTTACAATACGCCTAACATATCGCTCCCTTCTCCGGATGGGGGCAGCGTAAGCGCTCTTGTGGCGGCACCGTAGGACTTTGAAGGTGGCCGTCGTAAGGGCGCTTTTTGTTTAGGCGCCCTCGCTCGGGCGCGCACGATGAAGGGAGAGCGCATGAAGAGCTTTATTGCCGAGGATTCGTTTTGGGAGCTATTTCCGCAGGCGGCTGTCGGTGTTGCGGTCGTAAAGGGCATGAAGCCCGCGGCTCAGATTCCTCAAGAGGACGTGGACGCGATTGCGGCGTTGCTCGACCGCGCCAATATCGACGCGGAGCGTCATCTGACCAGCGATACTATCAGCGAGAACGCACCGGTCAAGGCATGGCGCGAGGCTTATCGGCTGTTCAAGACCAAAAAGGGCGCGCGTTGCTCAATTGAGAACCTGCTCAAGCGCGTGCTCAAGGGCAAACCGGTGGGCCACATTACGCCCGCGGTGGACATCTACAACACGGTGTCGCTGACCTACGCGCTGCCCGTTGGCGGCGAGGACCTGCATGCGATTGAGGGGGATCTTCGCTTGAAGGTGACTGACGGCGGCGATGCGTTCCTGCCACTTGGCGAGGAAACGGATGACCCGACGCTGCCCGGCGAGCTCGCCTATATCGATGATGCGGGCGCCGTATGCCGCTGCTGGAACTGGCGCGATGGCGTTCGCACGGCGCTGTCCGACGATTCGGCCGATGCATTCCTGGCGATTGAGTGCGTGGAGCCCGAGCGGATGGGGGATTGCCAGGCCGCGATCGATCGCTTAGCCGAGCTGCTTGAGCGCTATCTGGGAGCGACGGTTGTCGTTAAGACGCTTGTGACCCGCGACAATCCCTGCGTGGAACTGTAGCGACGCCTGCGGATCATGTTCGCCGGTCAAAACCACTACAAAGGTGCCTGTCCCCTTTGTGGTGGTTTTTATGTTGATGGGTTAACAAATGGGATATTTGGGTATGGGTGTTGCCTTGTGCGGCTAAGATGTTTACCCGTTAGCATCATGCAAGCGAAAGGCGGTCGTCTCCCATGCAGCAGAACGACGAGACACGTTTCGAGGACTTTGTCGGACTGATCAGCGGGCTCTACAAGGAGATCCAGCGCATTAAGACATCCGAGGGCGCAAGGCTGGGCCTCAAGGGCTCCGACGTTATGTGCCTGTACTATCTTGAGCGCAGCAAGGACGGCCTGACTGGCGCTGACCTGGCTCGCATGGCAGGCGTGACCCGTGCCGCCGTCTCGCGCACGCTCGCGCATCTGGAGGAGGGCGGCTACGTCGAGGTCGACGACTCGGGTGATGCAGCCGTTAAGTATCGTGCCCCGGTGCGCCTGACCGCTCTGGGCGGCGAGAGCATGAGCGAGGCGGACCGCATCATTCGCGAGGTGCTCGACACCACCGGTAAGGCTATGGGTGTGGAGCAGCGCGAGCAGATGTATGCGTCGCTGCGTACGATTCTCAACACCCTGCGTGAGATCTAAGGCCGCCAAGGCATTTGCTTCCCATTAAAAACTGCATAGTCCCGTTTGAGCGCGTATGCCGTGCCGGGGCATTGCTGTCAAAATTCCCCGCGCGGGACCTGCGCAAGAAAGGATTCGTTATGTCCGTCCGCATTATTACCGATTCCGCAAGCGATATGTCGCCGGCGGAGCACCCCGCTCTGCGTGTTCTGCCGCTGTCCGTCACCTTTGGCACCGATGTGTATATGGATGGCGTCGACATCGATCACCAGCGCTTTTACGAGATGCTTGTGGAGCGCGATGAGCTGCCCAAGACCGGTCAGGTCAACCCGTACGCCTTTTCGCAGGCGATTGCCGAAGCGCGTGAGGCCGGCGATGAGGCCGTGATTATTACCGTGGGCGCCAAGCTCTCGGGCACCAATCAGAGTGCCCGCACCGCACTTGCCGAGGCCCCGGGCGGCGATGTGTACGTGGTGGATAGCAATAACGTTACCCTGGGCGAGCGCGTGCTGGTCGAGTATGCCCTGCGCTTGGTGGACGAGGGCCAGGGCGCGGCTCAGGTTGCGGCGGCTGTCGAGGCCGTGCGCGACCGCGTGGTCGTCATCGGCCTGCTCGAGACGTTGGAGTACCTGGTGCGCGGCGGTCGCCTGTCTGCTGCTGCCGGCGCCGTGGGCACGCTGCTCAACGTAAAGCCCGTTGTGGCTGCCGAGGACGGTCTGATCGTGCAGCTGGGCAAGGCGCGCGGTTCCAAGAACGGCCGTAACCTGCTCAACCAGAAGGTCGAAAAGGCAGGCGGCATCGACTTTTCCATGCCGCTGGCGCTCGGCTATACGGGCCTTTCGGATGCGGTGCTCAAGAAGTATATCGAGGACAGCGCGGCACTGTGGGCTGGCCACACCGAGGGCGAACTGCCCGTTCACACCATCGGCGCCACCATCGGCACCCATGTAGGCCCCGGCGCCGTAGCCGTAGCCTTCTTCCAGCCCGTTAACTAGCCCACCTGCCAAAACCACCACAAAGGGGACAGGCACCTTTGTGGTGGTTTATGCTATTCCGGGTGGAAGGGAGCGAGCAATGGCGTCTGAGGGCTTTTTTGAGCGGGTGTACGAGGTGGTCGAGCAGATTCCCGAGGGGATGGTCGCCACGTATGGTCAGGTGGCGCTGCTTGCTGGACGTCCACGAAGTGCGCGGTACGTGGGGTATGCCCTGCATGGCAATCCGCGCCCCGGCGAGATTCCCTGTCACCGCGTGGTGTTTGCCGATGGCCGCATATGCGATGGTTTTGCTTTTGGCGGTCCCGATGCTCAACGTGAGCTTTTGCTAGGGGAGGGTGTGGCGTTTAAGGACGACATGCACGTCGACTTGGCCGCCTGTCGCTGGCCTGCAGGGCTCTAGCGGCTCTGCCGTGGCTTAAACCACCACAAAGGTGCCTATCCCCTTTGTGGTGGTTTTGGCAGGTTTACCGAGGTTAACTTATGGAGAAGGTATGGCGGCGCGGTTTGTCGCAGCAAAGTAAACCACGGTGAACTATATTGTTTTCAGCAACGGAGCAGGCAATAGGCGATGAAAAAGCCTGCCCTGTTGAGTTTGATTCGCATTCCTCCCCTCTGTGCGATTCAACGGTGTACTTCGGGAACAGGCCCGCTGGCAACTATCTGCCAGCGGGCCTGTTCCTGTTTCGGTGAGGATTCAGCCTCACCGTCTATGTTGTGCGAAGGCGCTTTGCCTAGTACACCATGCCCATGGCGTCCTGAACCTCGCCCAGGGTCTGCTCGGCGATCTCATTGGCGCGACGGTTGCCCTCGTGCAGGACGTCCTTTACGTAATCCAGGTCGTTCTCGTAGCGCTGGCGACGCTCACGGATCGGCGCGAAGTACTCGTTGACGGCCTCGGTCACGTACTTCTTGAGCTGGCCGGAGCCGCCCATGCCAATCTCCTCGGCAATCTCGACTTCGGAACGGCCGGTGCAGATGGCGGCCGTCGAAAGCAGACCGGACACGCCGGGGCGGTTCTCGGGATCGAACGTGATCATGCGCTCGGAGTCGGTCTGGCTCTTCTTGATGCGCTTGGCCGTCTCCTCGGCGGTCATCGAGATGTTGATGGCGTTACCGTAGCTCTTGCTCATCTTGCGACCGTCCAGGCCCGGCAGCAGCGGGGTCTCGGACAGCAGTGCGTCGACCTCGGGGAACACCTTGCCGTAGCGGTTGTTAAAGCGGCGGGCGATGGTGCGGGTGAGCTCGATGTGCGGCAGCTGGTCGCGACCGACGGGCACCACATTGCCCTTGCAGAACAGGATGTCGCAGGCCTGGTGCACCGGGTAGGTGAGCAGAAGGCCGGTGAGCTCGTGGCCCGAGGCCTCCATCTCGGCCTTGACCGTGGGGTTGCGCGCCAGCTCGGCCTCGGACACCAGCGACAGGAACGGCAGCATGAGCTGGTTGGCGGCGGGCACGGCGGAGTGCGCGTAGATCATGGTCTTGTCGGGGTCGATGCCGCAGGCAAGGTAGTCCATGACCATGTTGTACACGTTGTCCTGGATGTGCTCGGTCGTGTCGCGGTCGGTGATGACCTGGTAGTCGGCGATGAGTACGTTGGTCTTGGCACCCATGTTCTGCAGCTCCACACGGCCCTTGAGGGTGCCGAAGTAGTGACCCAGATGCAGACGGCCGGTGGGGCGGTCGCCGGTGAGCATGGTGAACTTGTCGGGCGTCTTGGCCAGGCCCTCGCGAATGGCGTTGCTCTTCTGCAGAGCGACTTCGTAGCTGTTCTCGTTTGGCATAATTGCTCCTAACGTATGTTCATGGGTCAAGATGATAACGCGTTTATTGGAGGGGCGGGGCGTAAGTAGGCGAGGGGCTGGCAAGGGGTGGCTTACGCGATTGATGCGATGTAGTTGCACTTGGTCAGCGATGCCTTGGCACATTCTCGGCAGCTTACCCTAGAGCTTGTGGTGGCGCTCTTCCTTACGTTCTTCGGCTGCCTGCTCCTCCTGCTTAAAGGCGGGGTCGTCGGGGGTGACGAGCTCATCCTCGTGTGTGCGCTTGTTGTAATGGTGGCGCAGCACGGGCTCAAACAGATGTAGATGCTTGGCAAAGGCCGCCGAGCCAATGGCGAGCACGGTAAAGATGAGCACGCGCATGGGCACCTCGACCTGGTTAATCGCGGCGGCGCCGGCCGAAAGCATAATGCACCAGGCGTAGATGAGGAGCACTGCCTGTTTTTGGTTGTAGCCCTCTTGGATCAGGCGGTGGTGGATGTGGCCCTTGTCGGCCTGCCCGATGCTAATGTGGGCGCGCTTGCGGCGCACGATGGCGCTAAACGTGTCGATGATGGGCACGCCGGCAACGATGAGTGGGATGATAAGCGAGGTGAGCGCGGCGGTGCGGCTCACGTTGAGCAACGAGATGGATCCCAGCGCAAAGCCCAGAAGCAGCGACCCCGAGTCGCCCAAGAAGATGCTTGCGGGGTTGAAGTTGTAGCGCAAAAAGGCCAGGCAGGCGCCAAAGAGCGCAATGGAGAGCGCGGCGGCGTCGATGCGGCCCGAGAGAACGGCCATCGAAAACATGGTGAACGACGCGATGCCGCAGATGCCCGTGGCCAAGCCGTCGAGGCCGTCGATGAGGTTAATGATGTTGGTGAATGCCACCAGATAGATCACGGTGATGGGGTAGGCGAGCCATCCGAGCATGATCTCGCCGGGGGCAAACGGGTTGACGATGACGCCGATGCGCAGGCCGCCCACGCAGGCGATGAGCGCGGCGAGGACCTGACCGGCCAGTTTTTGCTTGGGCTTGAGCTGGAAGACGTCGTCGATAGCGCCGGTCGCAAAGATGACGGTAAAGGAGAGCGCCAGCATGGGATAGCTAATGTGAAGGCGCGGGTGCGGCACCAGGACGGGCGGCCAGCCTAGGTGCCAGGTGCCTAGGATTTGCACAATGCAGGCAACGACCAGGCCCAAAAACACCGCCGTTCCGCCCAAACGCGGGATGGGCTTGGTGTTGATGCGGCGCTTGGAAGGATAGTCGACGGCGTCGAGCTTAATTGCCAAGCGCTTGACCAGGGGCACAATGAGGAAGGTCGTGATAAAGGCCGCCGCTGCCACGCATAGGTACGGTATGTAGCTCGGGGATGAAGCCATGAATCTAAAAACCGCCAAGCGTCGAAGGAAAAGGTCAGAAGAACGCCATGCGCAAAGGGCATAGCCGAACCATGATACTCGACCACGGGGGGTGCATGGAATTGCATGCAGCGATAATCACGCGCTTACCAGATATTGGGATGTTGTCGATGGCTTGTCGGGATACCGGCGGGGATCCATATGGGCTGTAATGGTGGTTTTCGGCAAATGAAAACCACCCCCCACGTTACGAAAATGAACCCACCTAAAACAGGTGGGTGCCCTCATCGACTGTTCCAGCGTCCTTAACAACGAAGGATACCTGTACTAGGTACGACTGTGTGGGCTCCCTAAATAAACGCGACGGTTCACCCAGTTGCTCCGCGGGGGGCGGAATACCTACATCATAAAGCGGCACTTTATCGATTCCAGTCTTGACATTACAAAAATCGTGTCGGACGATTACGGCGCCTTGGGCTCGAGCCGTCTGTGCGGTTGGTCCCTTTACGTTTGAGCTGCTGAATCATTGTTTTGGAGCATGTTTTTATGCCGACGTCGTTGACCGAACTTTTTTCGCCCGCCTGCCATTTGTGTCCGCGCCGTTGCGGTGCGGCGCGCGACGAGGGCGCGCGTGGCGTGTGCGGCGCCGACAACACGCTTAAGGTCGCCCGCGCGGCGCTCCATATGTGGGAGGAGCCGCCCATTTCGGGCGAGGCCGGCTCGGGTACGATTTTCTTTAGCGGCTGTTCGCTCAAATGTATCTACTGCCAAAACCACGAGATCTCGACGGGCAATTTCGGTCTTGAGATTTTGCCCGAGCGTTTGGTCGAGATTATGCTGGAGCTGCAGGACCAGGGCGCCAATAACATCAACCTGGTGACGGCGACGCACTATGCGCACCTGTTGCCTGCCGCGATTGCCGCGGCACGGACGCGCGGGTTGGTCATCCCAATTGTCTACAACACGAGTGGTTACGAGCGCGCGAGTGCCGTGGCGGCGCTGGGCGACCTTGTCGACGTGTGGCTTACGGACTTTAAATATGCCGATGCCGGGCTTGCTCAGTCGCTTTCTCATATTAAGGACTACCCGCGCGTGGCCGTGTCGGGTCTGGCCCAGATGGCGCGCGAGATTGAGCGCCGCGGGGGAGAGCTGGTAGACGAGGACGGGCTCATGAGGCGCGGCATAATCGTGCGTCATCTGGTGCTGCCGGGGCATGCGGACGATTCGTGCCGCGTGTTGGACCTGGTGTGGCAGACGGTGGGCGACGTGCCGATCTCGGTCATGAACCAGTACACGCCCAATGCCCTCATGCGCGAACAAGGCGGCGACCTGGCGCGCGCCGTGACGCGCGAGGAGTACGAGCAGGTGCTCGACCATGCCGACGACCTGGGCTTTACGACGATGTTTTGGCAAGAAGGCGGCGCGGTAGACGAGAGCTTTACCCCGGCGTTCGATACCACCGGTGTTCTTACTAGTGCTCAAACCAGCTAATCTGGGACGAGGCTCTTTGAGTAGTCTTTTTGGGACGGGGCTGTTTTAGCTACCCCTGCCGCTGTTCGACCAAACCGTTCGCGTTGTCTGTCGGGGTAGCTAAAACAGCCGCGTCCCAAAAAGACTGGGTATTGGGCGTTGACAGTTGGCGAGCCGTAGGTAAAATATCAACTTGTCCTGGGGACGTAGCTCAGTTGGGAGAGCGCTGCCGTCGCATGGCAGAGGCCGAGGGTTCGACTCCCTTCGTCTCCACCCTTGGATTTGATAAGCCGCTGACATTGTGTCGGCGGCTTTTTTTAAAAGAAAGGGCTGTACCATGGCCAAGCTTGAGTCCCAACCACTGTCTGCCGAGGAACGCGCCGAGTTGGAAGAGCTCCGCGCCGAGAAAGCTCGTCGCGAGGCCCAGGAAGAGGCACGCCGCGAGCGTGAGGAGCTGGCCGCCCTGCGTGCCGAGCGCGAGAAGGCCGAGGAGGCCGCCGCGAACGTCGCCCCCGCGCCCAAGCCCGCCGCCGCGAAGCCCGCGCCCACCGCACCTAAACCTCAGCCTAAAAAGGTCGCTCGTTCCAAGTCCGTCGAGCCCAAGCCGAGCCGTGACGAGATGACCTTTGCCCAGCGCATGGTTACCTCCAAGGAGCCTACGGGCGAGAACGAGATCCCTGGCATGGCGCCGGCTCAAAAAATCATCATTGTCCTTGCCCTCATCGCGTTTGTCATCTTTATGGGCTACACGATCCTGACCAGCATGGGCCTGCTCTAGCCCATTCGCGCTGGGTGCCATGCCCGAACACTCTGCCCTTTTCCAACCCTCAACCTCTGCACAACGCATCCGAAAGGTCGCCCCATGGCTTTGACCGACATCTCGCATCCCACCGACATTGCAATGCTCACCGATCTGTACGAGCTCACTATGGCCCAGGGCCTGTGGGAGAGCGGCAAGGCCAATGAGCAGGGTTGTTTTACCGCGTTTTACCGCGACCATCCCTTTGGCAGCGCCTATGCCGTCATGTGCGGCACCGCCGAGCTGCCCGAGCTGGTCGAGAACCTGCGCTTTACGCCCGAGGATATCGACTACCTCGCCTCACTCCAGGCCCCGGCCGGCGGTGCGATGTTCAAGCCTGCATTCCTCGACTACCTGCGCGATTTTCATGCACATGTAAACATCGACGCCGTCCCCGAGGGCGAGCTCGTCTTTCCGCGCGAACCCATGGTTCGCGTCACCGGTCCCGCGCTGGAGTGCCAGCTGCTCGAAACGGCGCTGCTCAACATCGTCGGCTTCCAGACGCTTGTCGCCACCAAGACGGCGCGCGTGGTGCTGGCGGCGGACGGCCGTCCCGTTGCCGAGTTTGGCCTGCGCCGCGCCCAGGGTCCCGATGGCGGGCTGGCCGTCGCGCGCGCGAGCTACGTTGCCGGCTGCTCCTCTACGTCCAATGTGCTCGCCGGCCGCCGCTACGGTATTCCCGTCTTTGGCACGCATGCGCACAGCTGGGTCATGAGCTTCGACTCCGAGCTCGAGGCCTTCCGCGCCTTTGCCAAGTCGAGCCCCAAGAATTGCACGCTGCTCATCGACACCTACGACGTACGCGAGGGTTGCGAGCATGCCATTACGGTTGCCAAGGAGATGGAAGCGGTGGGCGAGCGCCTGTCGGCCATTCGCATCGACTCCGGCGACCTCGCCAAGCTCTCCAAGTATGTGCGCGGCCGTTTTGATGCCGAGGGCCTGCCCTATGTGGGGATCTCGGTTTCTAACGATTTGGATGAGTACACGATTCAGTCGCTGCTCGACCAGGGCGCGCCTATCGATAGCTTTGGCGTGGGCACCAAGCTCGCGACCTGCTACGACCAGCCGGCGCTGGGCGGCGTGTACAAGCTCGCCGCCCGCCGTGCGAGTGAGACGGACCCGTGGACGCCGGTGGTCAAGCTCTCCGAGCAGCCCTACAAGCGCACGATCCCGGGTGTGCAACGCGTGCGCCGTTATTACGACGGCTTTGGCGGCCCAGTCTGCGACATGATCTACGACGAGGACCATCTGGCGGGGGAGGGCGCCGCGCGCGGCAATACCCTCGTGGCCGTGAATGATGCCGCTCTGGTGACCGACGTGTCCGAACTTGAGTATCGCGAGCTGCTGGTGCCGATCGTGCGCGATGGCAGTGCGGTGGCTCCGCGTGAGAGCATCCAGGACGCGCGCGAGCGTTGCGCCTGGGCACTTGACCATCTGGACGCAGCTTTCAAGCGCTTCCTGTACCCGCAGACCTATGTGGTGGGCATGGAGCAGGGCCTGGCTCAGGTGCGCGACGAGCTCGTGCGCAAGAACATGGCTGCGGCTTCGGCCTTCCCCTGGGCAAAATGATCCGAAGGGGACGGAGGAAAACGGATCATTTTCGTCCGTTCCGCACCAGGCGCCCCGACTGCCCCAGCTCGCCCGAACGCTCGACATTCGATTGGTTTGACGTATGACGACTTCTTATAAAACGATGGTGGTAAAGATCGGTTCGTCCACGGTGGTGGGCGCCGACGGCAAGGTCAACCGCGCCTTTATCGGCGGGCTTGCCGACCAGGCCGCAGCGCTGCGCGAGCTTGGCTGGCGCCTGGTCGTGGTGAGCTCGGGTGCCATTGCCTGCGGCTATCCCGTGCTGGGCTTCGACCGCAAGCCGGTCGGTGACCTGCCGAGCCTGCAGGCCTGCGCCTCGGCCGGTCAGTGCATCATCTCGTCGGCCTACGACGAGGAGTTCCATGCGCGCGACCTGCTCACCTCGCTCGTGCTGCTCACGCGTCACGACACGGCGCGCCGCACGTCCTACCTGCACGCGCGCGACGCCCTGCTGCGCCTGGTGGAGCTGGGCGTGGTGCCGGTCGTCAACGAGAACGACACCGTTACCGTCGATGAGATCAAGTTCGGCGACAACGACACGCTGGCGGCGCTTGTGAGCTGCCTGGTTTCTGCCGATCTGTGCGTGACGCTCTCGGACATCGATGGCCTCTACACCGCCAATCCGCATGAGGATCCGACGGCCGAGTTTATCCCGGTCGTGCATAAGATCGATGCCAAGATTATCGCCTCGGCGGGCGATTCTTCCACATCGGTGGGTACGGGCGGCATGATCACCAAGATTCGCGCGAGCCGCATTCTCATGACGGCGGGCATTCAAAGCGTGATTTGCTCGGGCGAGGAGCCCGATGCGCTCGTGCGTCTGGCCCGCGGCGAGAGCGTGGGTACGCTGTTCGATCCGCCGGCGGAGCGCCTGGACATTGCGCCGCGCAAGTTGTGGATCGCACTGGGTGACAAGGCGCATGGCTCGGTGACGGTCGATGATGGCGCCGCGAAGGCGCTGGTCAGCCGCGGATCGTCGCTGCTCGCGGTGGGTATTCGCGAGGTCGATGGCCAGTTTGCCGAGGGCGATGTGCTCGACGTGTGCGACCCGAGCGGCATGGTTGTCGCCCGTGGTATCGCCGAGGCCGATTCGGACGTGCTGGAGCTTGCAGCCGGCCGCCGCCAGGACCAGATTGCCAGCAACCGCCTGCTCGCAGACCTGGCCGAGAAGCCCGCGATCCATAGGGACAACTTGATAGTGTTCGCCTAACCAATTGACGCTGCAAACGCCCCTAAGCGGCAATCTGACGTTCAATCGTCGGGCATGACCAAAAGGTCAATGCCCTCCTCTTTCACGTCACCTTGCTCGCTTAGGGGCGTTTTCGCTTTCTGTCCTCTACCAGCGGCATTGTCGTTGCCGGCACTTGGGGACGTTCCTATTGTGCCGGCAGACGGGGACACTCCTTTGCTAGAAGATCTGGCGCAGGTCTCCG
The DNA here is from genome assembly GCA_958445895.1 of uncultured Collinsella sp. Taxonomy (GTDB): domain Bacteria; phylum Actinomycetota; class Coriobacteriia; order Coriobacteriales; family Coriobacteriaceae; genus Collinsella. The sequence continues at coordinate 1,682 of CAUCTV010000027.1, read as the reverse complement.
CGGTTGAGGGCTTCGTCGAAGAGGTGCTTGAACACCACGCTGCCGTGCAAGCCGTCGTGCTCGAACTCGTTGGTCACCCAGGCATGCGAGTTGCCCACGCGGCTGAGCGTATCGAGCTGCATGCCCGAGTCCACGTACATGTCATCGAAGTACACCGCGGCCTGCAGGGGCACCTCGTTGCACGCCAGGCGCTGCGGGTCGTAGATCTTGTCCCAGCTTGTGTCTTCCATAAGCAGATCCATCGCCGGCTTGAAGGGCTTAAGTTCGGGCATCTGCTCAAACATCCACGGGAACATGGCCTCGCCGGTAAACATGAGCGGTCGCGTGAGCGTGTCGAACTCGGCACGATGGGCCTTCTCTTCTGCCGCGGCCCAGCGAATGGGCATGGTGTCGCCGTCGGCGTAGATGAACTCCTGAAGCGTCCAGTACAGCGGATTCGTGCGCGTGTTGGTGCGCTCGAAGGCGCGCATCAAAAAGCTGTCGGATACCGAGGCGCCGCAGGCCAGCGTGCCGTCGCCGTCAACAAAAGCATGATCGATAATCCAATGCATGCGCTCAAAGCTCGGCTTCATGCCAAAGTCGCTGCCCATGAGCTGCAGGCGTTCGACCGTCATCGGCGAGCCGTCGGGTAGCACGGGCTTTTGCTCCTCGAGGGCATCTGCCAGGGCCGCCACGCGCTCGACGTCGGCGGGGTAGCGGTTGTAATACTGCTGCGTCTTGGCAGCCATGCGCGGGAAGGTGTGCGCGTAGACCTCGCTTGCGCTCGCCGGTACGTGGGGGATGCCGCCGCAGGTAAAGCTTGCCGCCACGCCCTCGGGGAAGAGCGACAGGTAGCTCAGCGTCAAAAAGCCGCCGTAGCTCTGCCCGAGCGTGACCCAGGGCCTGCCGCCAAAGCCCACCAGGCGCAGGTACTCAAAATCGCGCACGATGGAGCTGGCGAGGTGGCGCTTGAGGAAGTCCGCCTGCGAGCGGTCCGCATCGGCGCCGGCTGCCTCGGCACGCTCGCCCAGTGCGGCAATCGTGCGTCCGTCTACACAGCTGCTGCGTCCGGTGCCGCGCTGGTCGGGCAGGACGACGCGGAAGTGCTTGACGGCCTCCTCGATCCAGCCGTCGCTTGTGGGTGACAGCGGACGCGGGCTCTCGCCGCCGGGGCCGCCCTGCAAAAACAGGAGCAGTGGCAGATCGTCGTTGATGCGGTCGGGCGCGCAAACCACACGGTAGAAGAGCTTGATGCTCTCGGGCGCACCTGCGATGGGCGCCGGCATGGCGCCGCGGCGCATGGTGCTGCCGACGGCCAGGAGCATCGGCTCCAGGCCGCGCCAGTCGAGGGGGACGTCGATGCTGTGGTCCTCGACATACAGGCCGGGGACGTGGTACGAAGTGATGAGGGCCATGTGAGTCTTCCGTTCGTTGCGGTGTTTCGGGTTGACCAATTCTACCGCCGCGGGCGAGGCCATGCGCAAATCGGCTACCATGGTTGCAAACTTCTAGGAGAAAGGGCCGCCCATGTCGGTCGATATAGCCACGTATGTCCACGATCTTGCCGTTGCCGCTAAGGCAGCGTCGGCCTCGCTTGCCACGGCGAGCGACGAGCAGCGCCAGGAGGCCGTGCGCGCCATGGCCGCAGCGCTGCGCAACGGTGTCGACTCCATCGTCGCCGCCAACGAGCTCGATATGTCCGC
>CAUCTV010000026.1 GCA_958445895.1 uncultured Collinsella sp. | reverse complement strand
CCGTTCCAGATCTTCGCCGCTGGCATCTCCCGCGGTATGCAGGCCTTCGGTGTTGACGGCACGCTCGCTACCGTCTTCATGACCATGAACGTTTCCGCTCTGGCCCTGACCTCGCTCGATGCCGTCGCCCGCATCGCCCGCACCTCGTTCTCCGAGTTCTTTGCCCAGACCAACGACGCCCTGGCCATCGAGTCCAAGGCCGGCTACATGAAGGTTCTCGGCAACCCCTGGTTCGCCACGGTCGTCACCCTGCTTCCCGGTCTCGCCCTCGCCTTTGGCGGCTATGCCAACATCTGGCCGCTCTTTGGTGCTTCCAACCAGCTGCTCGGCGGCATGACCATGATCACCCTCGCCGTGTTCTGCAAGTGCACCGGCCGCAAGGGCTGGATGCTCTACGTGCCCGTCGCCTTCCTGCTCTGCTGCACCTTCACCTCGCTGGTCCAGAGCGCCATGGGCTGCATGACCGCTGTCCAGGCTTACGGCTTCTTCGGCACCATCCCGGCTACCGCCACCACGGCCGCCGTCTCCGTCGCCGCCACCAAGGGCTTGCAGCTCGTTTTCGCCGTCCTGCTGATGGTCCTGGGCCTCATCGTCGCCGTCAACTGCCTCAAGGAGTTCTTCGGCAAGGAGGCCGGCTCCATGCCCGACGAGGAGCCCGAGTGGTCCGAGATGGGCAAGGCCGAGTACGGTCGCGCCGCTGCCGCTGAAGTTCCTGCCGACGCCGAGGCCGCCAAGGCCTAGTCGGTCGGACGGGTTGAATCTCCCATCTATTTGACTCGGAAAGACCGGGTCCGCAATCAAGCGGACCCGGTCTTTTTTCTTGTGAGAACAGGTGGTGCAAGGGCGTTCTCGCAGATGTTTTGCGTGGATAGGCTCGTGCGTTGTACCATATGGACGTATATGTGTGCATATGAAAGGGGCCCCGTGGCCAAGACGGTATATTCCGATAATCAAAACAATGTCGATGCTCTGGCTGAGCGTCTGAGCAGCCAGACATCGCTTTCTGCCGAGCGCGCCAAGCTGGTTGCCTACGACCTGCTCTGCCGCAAGGCACTCAAGATTAAGTCGAGCGCGCTGGCGCAGATTTTCCGCTCCGTCGATAAGGAATGCGACACCAAGGCGATGCGCGATGAGCTTATCGCGGCAAATATCGTGACCAAGATCGAGGGCAGCGGCATTAACGGGCGCCCGGCGTTCTATACCATCAATGTCGAGATCCGCGATGCCCAGGAGCAGCCTGCCGAGTCCGTCGAAGATTTTGTCGTCGAGGATTCCGCTGACGTGCCTGCTGTGGAAGAAGCTGCTCCGCGTGAGCATGTCGATACCGATGAGTTGCTCGATGAGAACGTCGTGCGTGCCTTTACGGCCAAGGCGGGACGCGGCGGTTTTGGCGGGGGTGGCAAGCGCGATGCGCAGCGCCGCGCCCAGCAGGAGCGCTTCCGTCGTGCCGTTGCTCAAAAGGGTGAGACGGATGCCGAGGCTGTTGAGAACGAGGTTGCTGCCGAGTCGCAGAGGCCCGCGAAGGAGCAAAAGCCCGTGGAGGCCCAGGAGCTCCAGCGTCGCCGTGGTGCCCACTTTAAGGCTGCGCAGCAGGATGTCGCGCATGAGGTTGAAGAGCCTTCCGAGGCTGCAGACGATGTTGAGGAGTCTGCCAAGAAGGCTCCGGGTTCATGCCGTCCCGGGCGTGGTTTTGCGAGGCGCGCGTATCCCGTAAGGCGTCAGGAGAAGGGCGAGCCGGCTCCGACCGCTCAGGCCGAGAAGGCCGAACAAACCGAGAAAACCGTTGAGCCGGCGGCTCGCGAGCAGAAGCCTGTTGAGCCGCAGCTTGAGGTTGCTGCCGAGGCCAAGGGCGAGCAGCCTACTGATGGGCAGACGGAGCAGGGCGCGTCGAGCAGGCCTCGCCGCCGTCGCCATCGCGGGGGTCGCAGTTCCCATGCCGAGACTGCAGCCGAGAAGACCACGCCGCAGGACGAGGATGCGAAGGCCGAGGTTTCTTCGGGGCAGCCTAAGCGCCAGCCGGCGAAGGAGAGCAAGTCCGATCGTCCGCAGAAGCAGGCGTCTATGCCGAAGCGCGAGCGCAATTCCCAAGGCGATTCTAAGCGCAGGTCTCAGAAGAAGCCGGAGTCTGCCGCAGCAGATGCTGCTGCCCAGCAGCCCGAGTCGGCCGTCCACGGCGAGGTATCGGCGTTTGCCCTTGCCCGCGTTTTAGGCAGGCAGCTGCTCAAAGTTGTCCCTACGCCTACGGCGCTCTCTAAGATCAAGGAGCAGCAGACACAGATCGTAAAGGTCGAGGGCAAGGACGGCAAAAAGGCTCCGCAGCGCACTCAGCACAACGAGATGTCCAACCGCAAGATTGCCGAGGAAATCGCAATCATCCAGGCTTGGATCGAGCAAAACCGAGGTGCCGATACGCCGGTTGCCTCGCGCCGCCAGCGTGCCTACCAGATTTTTAACGACGAGAAGGCTTTTGACGGCAAGCACGGCGAGCGTCTAATTCGGCGTATGACCGAAAAGGGCATCAGCATGCAGGCGATTAAGGTCGCCCCCAACCGCCCCGTGCACTTTACGGGTTTCTTTACGCTGGGCGCCGATAAGCCGTTCATTATGGTCGAGAACCTGGACACCTATGACGAGATCGTCAAGCTCCTGCGCGGCCGCAAGCACGCTAAGCTCTTTGGCATCAAGGTGGGCGGCGTGATTTTTGGCGGCGGATGCAAGGCGAGCGTCTCGCATGCCCTGGACGATTATCTGGCTGAGATCGGCTATCGCTTTAACTACGTCTACTACGTGGGCGATATCGACCGCGAGGGCGCGCGCATCGTCGAGCAGGCTCGCAATGCCAATGTGGTTGAGATTCGCCTGCATGCCGGCATGTACCGCGCCATGCTCGCCGAGCATAAGCGTCGCGTGAAGGCCGGCGGCGAGTGCGAGCCCGCGGCTGCCAACCAGGGCGTGCCGCAGAACTTGGCGGCGACGATCAAGGATCTGCCCATGGTCACGCGCGTGCAGTTCCGCAATGTGCTGCGCGAGGGCGGGCGCATTCCGCAGGAGATTCTGATGACCGCCGACTATCGGGATGGCGACTCGGGAAGCTTCGACCGCATGCTGAACAACTAAATTCCGCCGGCCCCGGGAGAGCGGGGACACCGGCTTAGGTTTCCTGCTCTACAGTCCTGCTCACGACGGAGGCCACATTAAGTGGCCTCCTGTTCGTGCGGAACTCGCGATAAACCTAAGCCGGTGTCCCCGCTCTCCCGGGGCCTGTCGTGGCTTGGCCGTTGCATGCGGCTCGCTTTTCGGAACGGGGCTGACGGACACGTTCCGAAATCTACCACCGTCGCTGTGCAGGGTGTCTATAAAGAGCCGTGGCCAAAAAACATCAAATATGAGTACTGATACTCTTTTAGTAGCAGTAATTTTGACCACATTTAAGGTGATTTGACGTGTCGATCGAGCAGATAAGCTGCCGTATCTCCTCAAGTGTTCATTAAAGGAAGACCTTGATGCGAATAAATCTCATTAAGATCTTCTTTTATTAACGAAAATAATGTAGCTACAACGGTGACAGTACTCATATTTGCCGTTTTTGGCCACAGTCCTTCGGAGGGTCCTCGAAAATAGTCCCGAGCCGGCACTTGGGGACGTTCCTATAATGCCGGCACTTAGGAGCGTCCCCAAGTGCCGACACCGCGTCTGCCTGCGGCGGCCGCGCCCCGCTGCATCGCTCCGCACCCTTGCGGGTTCGAATCCCTCCGCTTGGCGGCGTTGGCTCGATTTGCTTGACGTGAGGGGCTCTTGGCTGGTGTGGGACGGAGGGATTCCGCGTCCGCCTGGTCGGCGGCCGCGCCCCGCTGCGTCGCTTCGCTCCTTGCGTGCTGCGCTGGAAAACGCTTCGCGTTTCCTCAGCTCCGCACCCTTGCGGGTTCGAATCCCTCCGCTTGCCCACGAAAAAGCGCTCCAGGTTCATAAGAGCCTGGAGCGCTATGTTCTTTGGGGCTGGGACGGAGGGATTCGAACCCCCAACAGCCGGCACCAAAAACCGGAGTTCTACCGTTGAACTACGTCCCAATGTCTGGTGTTGCTCAAAAGCAACTCGTCTAGTTTACCTAATCTGCGAGGGCATCGCAAACGCCATCGAGAAGGCGGACGGCGAGGGTCTGCGCGTCGCTTGCGGTAAAGGTGCCGTTGTAACGCGTCATGCCGGTGAGCTCGATGCGAATTCGTGCCGGCTTTTGCTGTGCGGCAACATTGGCGGTACGGATGCGTTGGGCCAGGTTGTGGCACTCGGCGAGGGCGATCGTGGCGCGCGGGGCGGCGTCTGCAGGCAACTCGTCGCTTGCGATCTCGAGCACCAGGTCAACGTCGGTCGGAACCTCGGAATCGCAAAGCATCATGCCGCTGCTGTCGGTCGTCGCCGTGGCGATGTTCCACATGCGCGATGCTACGCTGCGCGCAATGGGGTCCTCGCCGATGACGGCAATCTGGAAGCGCTCGAGCACGTTGGCGGCGCGAGCAAAACCGATGCGCGATTCGGCCTCGGTGACCGAGGGCTTGCCCTCCCACACATGGTGCAGGCGGTTGATGTAGGCGTAGGTGTCCTGGAAGGCCATGCCGTCGGCAAACAGGCCGACATTTTCCTGGAACTGCTGCAGGGCGGCCTCGGTATGCGGACCAAAGTAGCCGTCGTCTTCGCCACAGGCAAAGCCCAAAACGTTGAGAGCGCGCTGCAGGGCCTTGACGTCGGCGCCGTGAAAATTGGGCATGCGAAGGTAGAGCGTGCGGTCGCCCAACTTGTATGAAGCGTCTACAAGGGCGCTCCAGCAGGGGATATCGACAGCATAACCGGCCGCAAGGCCGCTATCGAGCCTAAACGTGCCAACAGCCTGCTCGGTGGTGGTGCCAAAGCGCTTGTCGGCGACCTCGTCGGCATCGATGGTGTAACCGAGCTGCAGAAGGCGGGACTGAACATCCTCGACGGCTACTCCCCGCATGCCCGTGGTAATAGGTTCCATGAACGAACCCCTTTCGGCGTACGATTCGTACTATTTTGAGCGCGTGTCGGATAGACAACGCGAGACAATGCATAAACATACACTCAACAGTGTAGCAACTTGTACCCAAACGCGCTGCCCACAGGTTTTGTGACCCCCGCTAGTTGAGACGCTCCACAAAGAAATCTGCCATGGAGAGGAACAGCTCGCGTGCGTGCGGGTCAAGTTCAACGTCCTCGATGGCAGCCTTGGCTTTTGCGGTCAGGTCCAGCGCGTAGGCGTGAGCATATTCTATGGAGCCGGTCTGCTGGAAGATCTCCACGGCACGCGCGAGCTGCGCGGGGTCCTCGGTGCCCGAGGAAAGAATGGCCTCGACCTCGTCGTGATAGCGCTCGTCTGACAGGGCATGCACGGCAACGAGGGTGCGCTTGCCCTCGGTGATATCGGTGCGGAAGTCCTTGTTGGCGGCCTCCTTGGTGCCGATCAAGTTGAGCAGGTCGTCTTGAATCTGGAAGGCAAGGCCCGTGTGCAGCCCAAAGGCGCGCAGTGCCTCAATCTGCTCTTCGCTGCCGCCGCCGATAATGGCTCCGGCGGCAAGCGGCGTCGCTCCGCTGTAGTACGCGGTCTTGTGCGTCGCCATGTCCAGATAATCGTCGACCGAAATGTCAAAGCGCCCGTCGCGGACCCAGCCCAGGTCGAGCGCCTGGCCCTCGATGGTACGGACGATCATTTCGGTAAGCTCGTGGAGCACGCGAAGCTTCACGTCTGCGTTGAGTGTGGGGTCGTCGAGAACCGTCTTGGTGACCATGGTGAGCGCCAGGTCACCGCAGTTGATGGCAAGACCGGTGCCCTCGGTAAGGTGCATGCAGGGCTTGCCGCGACGAATCTGCCCGTTGTCGGCGATGTCGTCGTGGATGAGTGCGCCCGACTGAAAGTGCTCGATGGCCGCCGCCGCGCTGCGGGCGCTCTCAAAGCTGCCGCCTACCGCAGTGGCGGCGAGCATGCAGATGAGCGGGCGGTGGCGCTTGCCAGCGTTTGCCGTAAATGCCGAGAGCGGGGTATACAGGTAGCGCTCGATATCGGCGGAAGTCGCCTGTCCGTCAAAGAACGTGGCCAGATAGTCGTTAATCTGGTCAAAGTGCTGGGCTAAAAAGCTGGTAAACGGACTGGACACGGGTTCTCGCATTCTTTGATAGGTTGCATCGTTGCATTATGCAGACAACATATTGCCACATTGGGGCGTCGAGCGCGGCGGTTGAAGACGATTGGTCCATGCGGCCGCAAGTGCGGTAGGGGATTGGCTAGATAAGCCCAAAGTGTTCGAGCGCGGTGACGACGCCGTCGTGGTCGATGCTGTCGGTGACATAGTCGGCCTTTTCCTTGAGGAAGTCCGGCGCGTTGCCCATGGCGATGCCAACGTCGACGGCGTTCATCAGCGAGACGTCATTGCTGGCGTCGCCGATGCCGTATACGGTTCCGTGGTGGGGATCGAGGGCGTCGAGTACGGACTGGATACCCTCGCGCTTGGTGCATTCGCGAGGCGAAATCTCGGTCACTTCGAGCTCGAGCTCGTTAAAGCAGAGCAGCGGCTCAAACGCTTGATCCTGAGCGATGCGGTTGGCAAGCGACGTGGACATTAAGATCTTGTAGGCGCTGTAATGTTGCAGCTGCGTAATTGCATCGCCCACGGTGCGGGCGTATCCCGGGGCGTCGGGCGCATCGGCACTCATGCGAACGACGCCATTGAGTCCCTCAAAACGAATCACTTCGTCCGATTGCTCAAGAATGGGAGCAAGGCGCTGCAGCATGCCGGGCGTCATCGCCAAATCGCGAATCACGTGTCCCTCAAGTTCGACATAGCCACCCGCGAGGCAGACGATGCCGGTCCAGGGCAGCTCGAGCAGCTTTGGATGGATGCAGCTCAGCGTGCGCCCTGTGCAGATAAACGCCATATTGCCCTTGGCGACAAAATCACGGATGGCTTGCGAGACCGCTTCATTGGGATAGGGGGAGAGGTCTCGCTCGCTCTCGGGAAGCTCTTGTGCCACTCGAGGGTCTTGCCAGGCGAGTGTTCCGTCGATATCGAAGAAGCAGATATCGCCGCGCTTATGGGCTGCGCTGACGGCAGGGGAGGCCGAGGTGGTGGACACAAATCCCGGCTCGAGGCCCATGATCTGGTCAAAATGCTCTTTGACGCGGGGAACGGAGATGCCAATAATCACCTGGGCGGTCTTGCCCGTAATGATGAGGCCCTTGGCGCCCACCGCGACAAACGACGCATTATCTGCAACGATGGAAGAGTCTGCGACCTCGACGCGCAGGCGCGTGGCGCAGTTGGTTGCGCCCACGATATTGCCAACGCCACCTAAAAGCTGAATTACCCGCTCGGCGAGGACGTGATCTTGATCGGATTGAATACTGACCTCGCCATTGGGAGATTGCTCTTTGGCAAAGCCGCTTCCCGTTAAACGATCGATTGCCGCGCGATTGGAGACATGATCCTCGCGGCCCGGCGTCTTAAGGTCATAGACCAAGATGAGTGCTCGAAAACTAACAAAAAAGATGAGGCTAAAGGCAAGACCGATACCGAGCGCCAAAAGGTAGGAGCCGGCATGCATTCGCATGAGTGGGATGAAGTTGAAGGCCGTCATTTCCATGAGACCGCCCGAGAAGATGCCGACGATGCCAAAGAAGTTCATGGTCATGGCAAGGCAGGAGGACAGGACGGCGTAGAGCAAAAAGAGTCCGGGATAGGTGAACATAAAGAGAAACTCGAGCGGCTCGGTGACGCCGCAGACCACCGAGGCGACGATGGCGGGCAAAAGGATGACCTTAAGGCCGGCGCGGCGTTCGGGTTTGGCGGTGAAATAGAATGCTGCCGCGATGGCGGGAAGGCCAAAGAGCTTGCCCCAGCCGGTGGCGGTAAAACCTGCCCAGGGCGCAAGTTCATTTAAAGGGCGCGTGCTATGGGAGAGAATGGGGAGCAGGTTGGTCCACGTGGCGTAAATACCGTCGTGAATGACCAGATTGTCGTAATAGATGGGCATATAGAGCAGATGGTGCAGCCCCATGGGCTCGAGCGCTCGCTCCAAAAACACAAAGATGCCCACGCCGAAGGGGCCGACGCCCGCAAGTGCGTGGCGCAGCGTTTCGGTCACAGCGTATGCGAAGGGCACGATGGCGGCCGAGATGGCGGCAAGGGCAAACACGGCAAAAAAGCTGATGAGGTAGACCAGCGAGGAACCCGAGAAGGTGCCGAGCCAATCGGGAACCTTGGCATCGTAGAAGCGGTCATGGATGGCGACGACGGTTGCCGACACCGCCAGCGGGCCGATAATGCCGGTGTCGAGCGTCTTGATGCCGTCGATGACGGTGATGCCGCTGGCGGGGGTTAAAGACGACGGGTACTTAAGCCCAAGGTTGTCGCCGCTCAGCTTAATGATCTCGCTCAAAAAGAAACAGTAGGCAAAATAGGCTACGAGCGCCTCGAGGCAGCAGCGTGCCGGTTGCTTTTGGGCAAGACCGATAGGCAACGCTACGGCAAAAAGGAGCGGGAGACGTTTAAAGACCGTCCACGAGCCGCGCTGGATGATGGTCCAGAAAACGTACCAAGGGGTTCCGTATACGGCGAGATCGCCGACGATGTCTACGGTCGTGGCGAGGGCGGAGATGCCGACCATGAGGCCTGATATAGAAAACAGCATGGCGGGCGCGAACATGGCTCCGCCAAAACGTTGGATTTTCTGCAGCATAATATGCCTTCCGGATGCAACATGCTGTGCGAGCAAGAACGTTTAAACAATGAACTCATTGTAGAGGACTGGCTGCTTGCCGCATTGACGGTTTTGATTCGGTCCGATTTGGGTTTCGGGGGAACCGTCGACGGTAAATAATCCGTGCTTTACCGATAATCGGTTTAAACAACTTTAAGAAATGCTATCGTGCCTAGCCATACATATTCATTAGAGGTGAAATCATGCCAAAAGCGATTTACGAAGGAATCTACCGCGAGATCCGTTCGCGCATCATTAACGGGACCTATGCGTTTCAGGAGATGCTGCCAACCGAAGCCGAGCTGACCGCGGAGTTTGGCTGCACGCGCAATACCGTTCGACGCGCCTTGAGCATGCTGGCCGACCAGATGTTTGTGCAGCCTATACACGGTAAGGGCGTGCGCGTTATTTGGCTTAAGGGCGAAACCGACATGCTGGGCGCACTCGAAGAGGTTGAGTCGTTTGGCGAGTTCGCAAAACGCAACAATGCCGTCGCATCGACCGAGGTCAAGTCTTTTGAACATTTGATTTGCACTGAGCAACTCTCTCGCCGCCTGGGCTTTAAGGTGGGCGAGGAGCTGATTCGCGTAGTGCGTGTCCGAAGCCTCAACGGCAGCGCGCGCCAAGTGGACCATGGCTACTTTTTGGCGTCGGTCGCCAAGGGCCTGACCCCCGAGATCGCGGCGGATTCTATCTACGGCTATCTGGAGCACAAGCGCGGCGTCAAAGTGATGGCGAGCCGTCGTACGGTGAGTGTCGAGCTCGCCAACGATGAGGACTGCAGCTATCTGGACCTTGGCAAGTACAACTGCGTCGCCGTTATGGAGAGCCAGTCGTACACCTCGGACGGCATCTTGTTCGAGGTCACGCATGCCCGCACACACCCCGAGATCTTCCATTACCGCGTCAATTCCAAGCGATAGCCGGCTAGCTCGCAGCCTGACGAGACTCATGCCCTCAAAGCGAAAACGCCCGGTCAAACCGACGATGCATCGGCTTGATCGGGCGTTTTCTCTGCATTCGATAACAAATAATTGTTTATACAAAACTTGTCAAGTATCAAGTCGAAATTACCGTTCACCGAAGTTTTTCTACCGCTCTAGTAATACTTGTTCAAACAACTAGCCAAATAGCGTATTGTACAAATCAGCAAAAGGGGCAAAGTCCCCGAGCCAATCTCCGAAGGCGGCGGCAAAGGGTGCCGCCACGGTGTGAAAGGGTGGATTGTAATGAAGAACGAAATGAGCAGAAGGCAGTTCCTGGGCTTTGCTGGTTCCGCGGCTGCGGTTCTTGGTCTGGGTCTCGTGGGCTGCGGTGGTTCTGCCGGCTCCGGCTCCTCTGCTTCTGGTGACGCTGCCGAGGTCTACTTCCTCCAGTTCAAGCCCGAGGTCGACAAGGAGTGGAAGGAGATCGCCAAGGCGTACAAGAAGGAGAAGGGCGTCGAGGTCAAGATCGTGACCGCCGCCTCCAACACCTACGAGGAGAAGCTCAAGTCCGAGATGTCCAAGAGCTCCGCTCCGACGCTGTTCCAGGTCAACGGCCCCACCGGCCTTAAGAACTGGAAGGACTACTGCGCCGATCTTTCCGACACCAAGCTCCGCGGCGAGCTCATCGACGACTCCCTGGCGCTGCAGTCCGACGGCAAGGATCTGGGTATCGACTGGGTTCAGGAGAGCTACGGCATCATTTACAACAAGGAGCTCCTCGAGAAGGCCGGCTACAAGGCCGAGGACATCAACTCCTTCGACAAGCTGAAGGCTTGCGCCGATGACATCCAGGCCCGCAAGGACGAGCTCGGCGTTGACGGTGCCTTCACTTCCGCCGGCATGGATGACTCCTCCAGCTGGCGCTACACCACCCACCTCGCCAACCTCCCGCTCTACTACGAGTTCGAGAAGGAGCACAACCAGGAGGACGACGAGATCAAGGGCGAGTATCTCGACAACTTTAAGCAGATCTTCGACCTGTACATCACCGACTCCACCTGCGATCCTTCGCAGCTCGCCTCCAAGACCGGTGACGACGCCACCAACGAGTTCGCAACCGGCAAGGCCGTCTTCTATCAGAACGGCTCTTGGGCCTACGCCGACCTCACCAAGGCCGGTATGACCGACGACCAGCTCGGCATGCTGCCGATCTACATCGGCGTCGACGGCGAGGAGAACCAGGGCCTGTGCTCCGGCGGCGAGAACTACTGGTGCGTCAGCTCCCAGGCTTCCGAGGATGCCCAGAAGGCCACCGAGGACTTCATGTATTGGTGCGTCACTTCTGACACCGCCACCAGCATCATCGCTGACAAGATGGGTCTGACCGCCCCGTTCAAGAGCGCTAAGGAGACCACCAACGTCTTCTCTCAGCAGGCCGTTGCTATGGCCAAGGACGGCAAGAAGACCGTCGCTTGGGACTTCGTTTACATCCCCTCCGAGGAGTGGAAGAAGAACCTCAAGCAGGCTCTCATCGCTTATGCTGCCGACAACACCAAGTGGGACGGCGTCAAGAACGCCTTCGTCGATGGCTGGAAGACCGAGAAGGCTGCTTCCGAGTAAGCAGTTGCTGCCCAAGCTATCTGATTAGCGACAGGGGGCGGGCAGACGTAGGTTTGCCCGCCCCCTGCATATTGAAAGGACCCTTCTATGGGCAAAGCACTCAAGCGCTGGTGGCCGCTCTTTATGCTGCCCACGTGCCTGGCGTTTATGATCGGGTTCGTGATTCCCTTTATCCAGGGTTTCTATCTCTCGTTCTGCCAGTTTATTACCATCAATAACGCGCACTTTGTCGGTATCGAGAACTACGTGCGCGCACTGACCGACCCGCAGTTCTCCACGTCGTTCTTCTTTACCGTGGCGTTTGCCTTCCTGTCGACGGTGCTCATCAACGTGATCGCGCTGGCCATTGCGCAGGCGCTCACTCGCAAGGCGCTCAAGGGCACCAACATCTTCCGTACGATTTTCTTTATGCCTAACCTGATTGGCGGCATTGTACTGGGTTACATTTGGCAGATTCTGATCAACTGCCTGCTCTCCAACGTGGGTGCCCAGCTTATCGCCCTCAACTCCGCCGCTGGCTTCTGGGGCCTTATCATCCTGACCCTGTGGCAACAGGTCGGCTACATGATGATCATCTACATCGCCGGTCTGCAGTCCATTCCGTCTGATTACATCGAGGCCGCCAAGGTCGACGGCGCTACGGCATGGCAGACGTTTTGGAAGGTTAAGATCCCCAACCTGATGCCGACCATCACCATCTGCCTGTTCCTGTCCATCACCAACGGCTTTAAGCTGTTCGACCAGAACCTCGCCCTTACCGGTGGTGCCCCGGCGCACTCCACCGAGATGCTCGCCCTGAACATCTACAACACGTTCTATTCGCGTGCTGGCATCGCATGGCAGGGCATCGGTCAGGCCAAGGCAGTTATCTTCTGCATCCTGGTTGTCGCTATTTCTATGATCCAGCTTAAGGCCACGAGGTCCAAGGAGGTGCAGCAGTAATGAAACGCGATAAGGCTATTAACCGCGCGCTCTCGATCTTCTTTACGATTCTGTCGCTCGCGTGGATCTACCCTGTGTTCATGATTGCGCTCAATTCCTTTAAGAAGGGGACCGCAATCAGCACCACCACGGCGTTCGATCTGCTCACGCCCGAGACGTTCAACGGCCTCGCAAACTACGTGCACGCTCTGAACGAGCAGGGCTTTGCCTCGGCGTTTATGTACTCGCTTATCATCACGGTCACGTCGGTCGTGCTGATTCTGGTGTGCTGCTCCATGTGCGCTTGGTACGTGGTGCGCGTCAACAGCAAGATCTCGAACTTCTTCTATTACCTGTTCGTCTTCTCGATGGTCGTACCGTTCCAGATGCTCATGTTCACGCTGTCCAACCTCGCGGACCGCATCGGCTTTAACACGCCGTTTAACATCTGCTTCATCTACCTCGGTTTTGGCGCGGGCCTCGCGGTCTTTATGTTCGCCGGCTTCGTCAAGAACATCCCGCTCGAGATTGAGGAAGCGGCCATGATTGACGGCTGCAACCCGGTCCAGGTGTTCTTTAAGATCGTTCTCCCCATCATGAAGCCCACCTATCTTTCGGTCGGCATCCTCGAGACCATGTGGGTCTGGAACGACTACCTGCTGCCCTACCTTACGCTCGACTCCACCAAGTACAAGACCATTCCTATTTTGATCCAGTACTTCCGCGGCGGCTATGGCCACGTCGAGCTCGGCCCCATGATGGCCTGCATCATGATGGTCGTTGTCCCCATCGTCATCATGTACATCTTCTGCCAGAAGTACATCATCGACGGTGTGGTGGCAGGTGCCGTCAAGGGCTGATGCCGTAACTGTTTTGCAAGTTTTGGCGGCGCCCCTCAGCGCGGCGCCGCGTATCGAAAGGTAGAGACATGGCCGAGATCGTTCTCAAACATGTTCAGAAGGTGTATCCCAACAACGAGTCAAAAAAGAAGGGCTTCTTTGGCAAAAAGAAGAAGACCGAGGAGAAGAAGCACAACCTCAAGGTTACCGAGGACGGTGTGCTCGCTGTAGAGGACTTCAACCTCACCGTTCACGACCAGGAGTTCATCGTCCTCGTTGGCCCTTCTGGCTGCGGTAAGTCCACGACGATGCGCATGGTCGCCGGCCTGGAGGACATCACCTCCGGCGACGTGCTCATCGACGGCAAGCGCGTCAACGACGTGGCGCCCAAGGACCGCGACATCGCCATGGTGTTCCAGAGCTACGCTCTGTACCCCAATATGACGGTGTACGAGAACATGGCATTTACGCTCGAGCTCAAGAAGGTCCCCAAGGACGAGATCGACCGCAAGGTTCGCTCCGCTGCCGAGATCCTGGGTATTACCGAGTACCTCGACCGTAAGCCCAAGGCGCTCTCTGGCGGCCAGCGCCAGCGCGTCGCCATCGGCCGCGCCATCGTGCGTGACCCCAAGGTCTTCCTGATGGACGAGCCGCTGTCCAACCTGGATGCCAAGCTTCGTAACCAGATGCGCGCCGAGCTCATTAAGCTGCGTCACGAGATCAAGGGCACCTTCATCTACGTTACCCACGACCAGACCGAGGCTATGACCCTCGGCGACCGCATCGTGGTCATGAAGGACGGCGTCGTCCAGCAGATCGCCACCCCGCAGGAGGTCTTCAACCATCCCGCGAACATCTTCGTCGCCGGCTTCATCGGCGTGCCGCAGATGAACTTCTTCGATGCCCAGCTGGTGCGCTCGGGCAACGGCTTTACCGTCAAGACCGAGGATATGAACGTGGCGCTCGCCCCCGAGACCTGCGCTCAGCTTGCTCTCAACTGGGACGGCGGCGACGTGAAGGAGATTACGGCCGGCGTGCGCCCCGAGCAGATCCTGCTTGCCGACAAGGGCGAGGAGGGTGCGCTCCAGGGCACCGTCGAGGTGACCGAGCTCATGGGCTCGACCGAGCATGTCCACGTGACCGCTCCCGACGGCCAGTTTGTCCTGATTATCCCCGTCGTCGACCTCGAGGCCAAGGGCGCGCTCAAGGCTGGCGACCCCATCTGGTTCAAGTTCGAGAAGAACGCGACCCATCTCTTCGATAAGGTGTCTGGCAAGAACCTGATCTAGGCCCGGTGCATCCAGGCCCTCCCTTTGGGCGACTGCGGCTTTGCCATCCTTTTGCCGCGGTCACATATAAGGCTCCCCTCCCGTCCACTGGGCGAGAGGGGAGCCTTTCTTTGTGTTGGGACTGTCTGACCGTCGTTTGTCTCGATCTGTAACGGATAGGGCCGATTTCGGACGTTAGATGTTACAGATCGAGACGGTTCCGCTGAGCTAACCATTTCATCTAAATCTGTAACACCAAAGGCGAATTTCACCTGCTAGATGTTACAGATTGAGATAAACCCAAGGGGAGGGGCCGGTATGTCTCAATCTGTAACGGCTGGGACCGTTTTGGTTGAGTAGTTGTTATGGATCGAGATTGTTTGGCCGAGTTGGATCACAGGGTAACGTGCGGGCACAAAAAACGGAGCCGTGTTGCCACGACTCCGTTCCTCAAGAGAATGGGTAAGGGGAATGGGTTAGTCCAGGTGCCAGATCTCGTCGTTGTACTGGGAGATCGTACGGTCGGACGAGAAGGTGCCGGCGTTGGCGATATTGATGAGCGCCTTGCGCATCCAGGCGTCCTGGTCCTCGTAGTCGGCCAGCACGCGCTCCTTGGTCTGGATGTACTCCTCAATGTCGAGCAAGGCCATAAACCAGTCCTTGCCCTTAATGTCGTCGTGCAGGCGCTGCAGGCGCTCGGCGTTGCCGGTTGCCATAAAGGCCGGGTTGGTGATGAAGTCCACCAGCAGTTTAATGCCGGGCTTGCGGTAGAGCGCACCGGCGTTGTAGGTGCCGTCGGCGTAGAGCTGCTCGACCTGTTTGGACGAGGCACCAAAGGTATAGATGTTCTCGTCGCCCACGAGCTCGGCAATCTCCACGTTGGCACCGTCGAGCGTGCACAGGGTTAGGGCGCCGTTGAGCATGAACTTCATGTTGGAGGTGCCGCTCGCCTCCTTGGAGGCCAGGCTGATCTGCTCGGAGATGTCAGCGGCGGGGATCACGCGCTCGGCGGCGGTGACGTTGTAGTTCTCGATCATGACAACCTGCAGGTAGGGAGCCACGTCGGGGTCGTTTGCAATCCACTGCGACAGCGTCAGGATCAGATGGATGATGTCCTGCGCGATAGTGTAGGCAGGCGCCGCCTTGCCGCCAAAGATGATGGTGACAGGGTGCTTAGGCCTGTTGCCGTTCTTGATATCGAAGTACTTCCAGATGATGTAGAGCGCGAGCATCTGCTGACGCTTGTACTCGTGGATGCGCTTGACCTGGACGTCGATGATGGCGTTGGAGGGAATGGTCACGCCCTGCTCGAGCGCCATGAACTGGCGCATGATGGCCTTGGCCTCGACCTTGGTGGCGGCCAGGCGCTCAAGAACGTCCTTGTCGTCGGCGAACTTGGCGAGTTTGTTCAGATCGCCGGTGCTGCGCCAGTCGGTGCCGATTACATCGTCGAGCAGGCTGGCGAGCGCGGGGTTGGCTCCATGGATCCAGCGGCGGAAGGTGATGCCGTTGGTCTTGTTGGAGAACTTCTCGGGATAGATCTCGTAGAACGGATGAAGCTCGGTGTCCTCCAGGATCTTGGTGTGGAGGGCGGCTACGCCGTTGATGGAGAAGCCAAAGTGGATGTCCATGTGGGCCATGTGGACGGTGTCGTGCTCGTCGATGATGGCGACGCGCGGGTCATCGTGCTCGGCTTTCGCGATCTCATCGAGCTTGACGATAATGTCGGCGATGGCAGGGGAGACCTTCTGCAGGCTGGCGAGCGGCCACTTCTCGAGCGCCTCGGCAAGGATCGTGTGGTTAGTGTAGGCGACCATGGAGCGTACGATGGTCACGGCCTCGTCAAACTCGATGCCATGCTCGGTGGTGAGCAAGCGAATGAGCTCGGGGATGACCATGGTGGGGTGCGTGTCGTTAATTTGGACCACGGCGTAGTCGGCCAGATCGTGCAGGTTGCTGCCGCGCTCGACGGCCTCGTCGATCAGGAGCTGGGCGGCATTGCTCACCATGAAGTACTCCTGATAGATGCGAAGCAGGCGGCCCTGCTCGTCGGAATCGTCGGGGTAGAGGAACAAGGTGAGGTTCTTGGCGATCTCGGTCTTGTCGAAGTCGATGGAGCTGCCGGGGACCAGGCCGTCGTCGACGCTCGCCAGGTCGAACAGGCGCAGACGGTTCTTGGTGGGCTGGCCGTAACCGGGCACGTCGATGTTGACGAGCTTGGAGGTAACGGCAAAATCGCCGAACTCGACGGTGTAGGGGCGGCCGTCGTCGACTAGGATGTCCTGCTCACCGAGCCACTCGTCGGGGACGGCCTTCTGCTGGTTGTCGACAAAGCGCTGACGGAACAGGCCGTAGTGATAGTTGAGGCCCACGCCATCGCCGGTCAAGCCCAGCGTGGCGATGGAATCCAGGAAGCATGCGGCCAGGCGGCCCAGGCCGCCGTTGCCGAGCGACGGCTCGACCTCGAACTCCTCGATCTTGTTGAGGTCGTGGCTTGCGGCGGTGAGCTGGTCCTTAA
>CAUCTV010000025.1 GCA_958445895.1 uncultured Collinsella sp. | reverse complement strand
CGACGCCGGACATACACGCCATGCCCCGTTTCGACGACGGCGACATATTCATGCAGGAGCTGTTTCGCAGACTCACCGAGCAGACGTGAACGCCGTGAGGGACGCCGAGGCAGACCAGCTGTGCGGTGGCGGGGCGAACAGCCGAAACGGGTACCGCGCAGAACCTTTTCCAACTCGAGTTGAATGACCTCGGGGAGAATCAGTCTAGCACCCTTATCCCCCAATCGCCCCATTAAGTGCCCAAGCAATTTCTGGCTCGATTTTTTCTTGCGAGTAAACGCACGATCAACGATTACACAGGTGTCCAGAAAAATTCTCCAACCCTCACAAAGGCCAAAGAGCTTATAACGTTGCCCATTGACGGCATCTAAAATGCTATAAACCAATTCATCCAGCGATGATTCGTTGCAGTATTCCTACAAGCGCAAGTTCGCAGATCCTAAGTAAGTGAAGTCAGCGAACAATGAAACATCACCTATCAACTAGCGACCTTTTTGCGAACAAAATCGCAAATGCTCATGAGCTGACGACGACGCAGAAACACGACTGCAGCAAGAATAGGTACTTGGATTAATTGCATGCCCCATTGCATTGCCAAAAGAGCTTGGAGGATTAAAGCCAGAAGAGTTGCAATCTCAAGTTGCCACGAAACCTTAATTCGAGCAATGTAGCGCGTCATCACTACAGTTCTTGTTGACCAAGTAACCAAATATCCTACAACGGTCGCAACGGCAGCGCCAAGGGCCCCTATTATCAGAGTCAAGCCGATGCAGGTCGCAATACCAACGGTAGCCCCCACTACGGTAGTCCAAGAAACTGCCTTTGTTTTTCGAGCCGCAGTAAATAAACACCCTTCAAAAAGAGAAAGGCCATTGAGCATAACTCCGACCAACAATAGGGGAACATAACGCCAGGCATCAAAGAAGTCGTTCGAATAGAGAATTCGAGCCAGCGGTATATCCAGCAACATGATGACTGAGCACGCAATGGCAATTGCACCGGAATACAGTTCATAGGTCGTCCCGAGAAAGCCATCAGAATCCTGGGGATCAAACTCCTTAACTGCGGAAATTGCCCATGCATTATAAAAGATAGACTGCAGCGTCGACAAAATCGAAGGGATTTTATAGGCAACTGCGTAAAGACCGTTTGCTGCAGCACCACAAATCAAAGTAACAACGTAACGGTCGCTGACATCATTAATCCACCATGCGATGCTGTTTGCAACGAGAGGAGCACTTAAAGCAATCATAGAGCGCATGAGGCCGGACCGAATATCGACCCCAAAACACTGCCAAACCTTTCCCGCCCAAAACAGATACAGCACAGAAAACAGATAACCAAGCGCCATCGAGAGCATGTAGCCGAGTACGCCCATCTTAAAAACGACAAGCAGCAGAACCGCTGACACGCTCATGATAAGCGTGTTTCCAAGCCCGCTTACAACAAGCGAACGCACGTGGTCTTGCGACTTTACATACATAGTGACCACGTTGGATAGCGCAGAGAGGTAAAACATTCCTACAAGGAATACGCAATAAATCCCATCGACAGGCAAGATGCCGAGAAAATGCAGCGCGGCGACAACCAAAAGCAGGACAGTCCCTCCTGCCGCTACCATACGAAGTCCAACAGAGACAATCTCTTTCGGATCGGCATCCTTACCCAATCCGAACCGCAATACGGCATCCTGGATATTTAACGTAAGTAACGGCACCAGAAGGCTGACAGTGCTGTTCATAAGGTCTACAGTGCCGTAATCCCCGGTCGAAAGAACCGCAGTGTAAAGCGGCAAAAGCAAAAATGAAATTGCCTTTGAGCCGAAAGAGCTAATGGCGAAAAGCCCCGCATTAACCGCGAGCTCTTTATTACGCTTTTTCGCCATACACTAACCTCTCTTAAGAATCTTTTTGGCGATCTCCTTTAAGGGATTCAGCCGCCTCATAGCCTTCCGTTCCTGAGCAACAGGCAAAGCAAATTGATCACTTATGTCTTGGATGTTAGAAGACGGATCGGATAGAGCGTCAATTAGCACATCTCGGAACACAGGCATACGGAAGTTCTTGGTCTGTTGATACTTGTTATAGTCAGAGAAAGGCTGTTCAGAAACAGCTCCAGCTTGCCTGAGATCAGCGATGATCTTCTCGCCACGCTCGGTCGAAGCAAGAAGCATGCTGACGCCCGTCTCATCTTTGGAGAATCGAGGGCCCCAGTAATCTGCCATTCGAAGATCGGCGGCGCTTGTTGCCCTCCACGGGCACTCATAACATGACTGACCGTAGCACTGCCCAGCCTCAAACAAAAGAAAGTAAGGGTCCTCGTGTTGGCTACGACAAGATTCAGAGGAGCCATCGCTCGTATATATATATCTCTCTCTCCAACCTCGGGGTTTGTATCGAAAATTGACATGCAGCTTTTGCGGATCGAGGCCATAACAACGGTTAAGCCAATCCGAATAACGGCTTAGAAGATGACGAGAAGGGACTCCGTGGCAAACAAAGTCAACATAGGTAACATCTTCATGCCCGCTAAAGAGATTACGCGCAGCCTGAATCTGACATGGAGTGCCGAAAACAAACAATTGGCCACCGCAGTCAGCAGCATGCTTGAGCTCATCGCGCACTTCCTCTTGAGTATATTTACTTCCCGCAAGACTAGAGAGTCCCTCGGAATCACCGGGGCTCACCAGCTTACCTACAGCTCCACGGCCGTCTTCGTAGGCACAGCCGAGTACATACGCGCCATCGGAAGAGGCAGCGGCCGCAATCGCCGCTCCAGCGCCACCACTCGAGGAATGCATAAGCTGAGACACGTCTTGCGTTTTAAATGAATACAGCTTTCCTTGCTCCACGGGCAAGGCGTTCTCATGGTGGATTAACGGACATGCTTTACGGCACTTACCACACGAGATACATTTATCCTCGTTAACATTCGCCCTCCAAAAGCCTTCTTCATCAAGCTTCATGGAAATCGCGTCAACCGGACAAGCAACCTCGCAAGCACCACAGCCGCAGCAAAGCGAGCGATTTTTCTTTATGCTGTTTTTGACATTGTCAAAAGAGGGCTCAAGGGCAAGCGCGTTTTTCAACCAATTAAGCGAATGCTCACGTTGAGCCAAAAGCAGATTATTGGGCTCTGTCCATTCAATTTTGTTAATAAGCTCCTCATTCGAAACACCATCGAGAGCAAGCCTTGCCTGGAGACTCATCTTATCAAGAATGTTGTAGATGCGAGAATTCTGGCTACCAGAGGCTCCTCGTTTGAATCTCTCAAATACGCAAAAATCACGGTTGAGATTAATTGAGAAGGCAACGCCATGGAAAGAATCCGTGCATACGTAGCTCGCGTTCGCAATTAGCGATACGAATTCCGCGGGGCCAACAGGATCCGTGATACAGCCTCCCCTCTTAAGATCTCTCTTAAACACAGGAATAATGCGAACCGGCAAGTCGAGCAAAGAAGCCAACTCGTAGACCCTTTTCCAATGGTCTTTGTTATAACCCAGCATATATGCAAGCATATAGGGCTCCGAAGGCGCAACCGCTTCTCCGGTGAGACTATTCCAGTCAGAAGAACTCATCAACAAGGTAGGATCAATTACGGTTTCGACATCCCTCCCCGTAAGCTCAGATACGATTTTACTGCCAGATTCCTCACGCGTAGAAAGCGCATCAAACCTGCTGCAGAGCTTCTTCATGCAACGAGCGACGTCTTCGTCGTCAACCTTAGAATTCCCAACACTAGGTGCATAGGAAACCTTTTTTCGATTATCTGAAACATAATCAAAAAAATAACGAGAGTTGTAAAAAGACGGATTCCAAATCTGATCACTACCACAAACAAAAATATCGTAGTAATCGTTCAATCGCTCAAAATCAGGCTGTATCAAGCACTCAGCTGTAAAGGACAAATGCTCATCAAGAAACGCATCGAATAACTTTTCACGAGATGCTGGGGTATACGACCTATTAAAGACCTTATTAAATGCCTTACTAATTAGCTCGCAGAAATACGGGCCAACGCCTTTATAGTCTGGTCTATTTATGCACTTACCGACAGGGATATAATTTACAACATCAACGTCTTTTCCAAGCTCGCTTAATAAATGATACAAAGCGGTTACCTGTAACGCCGTTCCATAGTTATGATACGAAAACCAAGTCGAAAGTGCGACTTTGTCCTTTGGTAACATACAAAACAATCCAATCTAAGAGTAAACGTGTGAAATAGAAGATGAGTACAACCTATAAAGGGATTGAGCTGAGGAGGCACTTTGGAAGAGTCCTCCCTAACCATCAACCCAATCAAACGTTATTTACTATATTTGACAACATAAGTAGAAAACGATTGCTGAAACCCGTGATACACATCATATGAAGCGACACCCCGAAAACTTTTAATAATGTCGCAAAATCCCAGTCAACGAGGACGAATACTCTCCCAGTTCTTCCTCCCAATTCGGCATACGGAAGCCGTCGGGCTCGAACTTGGACAGGTCGAGCGCAGAATGGACCGAGCGCAGCGCGATGAGACCGGCTGCACTGGAATATTTAACCAATTCAGATGATTTACAGAGAAAGCAGATCTCACCGTTGCTGCATCTTGGGCGTGCGCCGGGGCAAAATTGGGTCGCGAATAATGACAGACAATAAGCCCAAGATCATTTAAGACAGCCAAGTCACCAGGCGTCTCATAGTCTCCAGCCAAAAGGTAGTCGTCGACATCAAGGAACATAATCCAATCGCCACGAGCGGCGGCGAAACCAGCGTTTCGCGCAGCAGGCCAACCGGAATGGTTTTTGTGTAATAAACTAACTCCCTCATCTTCCACGAATGACCGAGCGACAATATCGACTGAATTGTTGGTCGAACTATCATCCACAACAATAGCCCGAAGTAGCGACTGGCCGATTTTCAAGGCACCAGAAAAGCTTTGAGCAATAACTCTCTCCGATTGAAAAGCAGAAATGATGGTGCCAATCGAGTCCAATCCAACTTGACCGCGAATCATCCCATCAAATATTTTATTTGGCATAATCCCACCTATCAGCAAAATAGCTAATTTGACTTACATGAGCAGCGCACACAGATTGATATCTATTGGGCTATTTCTTTAAGATGCTGGTTAAAACATCAGTCAAACCAGTAAATCAAAAACAGAAAATCCACTCTGAGATACTTATCCGATGCAAGTCCGCTCCGGAAATTCAAAAAGGGGCCTGCCTAGAAACAAGTTCACATAGCAAATAGCAAAAGTAAAAATATGTACCTCAGAAAAACCAAGTACCAGCATGATAATCAAAGCCGGTAAAACTCTTCCTGAATCATAGCCTCGCCATCTTGCGCATTTCCATACTGCCCAAACGAACCATAGAGAGAAAGCAATACCGAGAACAAATAAACCTGATGCATAAGCACAGTCAAGAGTTGTGTAATAGTACGTCCAGCCGTTGACGCCAATACTCGTTGATTCAATAAACTTATTGCCGAACAGCGATAAACCCTGATTAACATAACAGGCGTGCCATAGGGATATTCTGCCCGTTAATAAGCCGCCCAAAGAACTGGTATAAAGAGGTCCCGAAACCAAATAAACGATAAGAAAAGCGCCCAGCGGGAGTAACCCAACTAGTATTCTCGCTTGAGCAGTATCAAATAGTCGAAAGAGTCTCTGTATGACTGAAAGTACAACTAGCAAACATATTAATATCGAAGAAGTTTTCGAGTCCGATAAAGCAAAAACGAACAACGCAATCAGGAGGATTAGGAAATAGTGGATAAATCCAATTCGATTTTGATACAGATATACAAAAGCACTACAGGACATTAAAACCATAGCGCCAAACATATTTGGGTGTGAAAAATAAAAGGACCAACGTTTTTTCAAAATTAGACCGCTGTCGGACAAGCGAGAAAAATACTTAATACCCTGAGGGTCACAAACCATCTGAATGGCAAACATAGTAATTAAAAACAGCATCAAAGCCACGGAGAGAAATAGCCAGTATCGAACTACACAATCTATATCAGTTATCGAAGCCGTTGAAAGAACGGCTAAAATAACAACAAAAGATGCAGTCTCGCCGGACACTAAATAACTAATGAAACCAATACTGACAGACAAAACAATCAGAGCTATATGCTTGCTGTATAGATCAAGCTTAGAAACACAATGAAGTAGAAGAAAAGCGCTGGCGATTAATAGTAGACTTTTATCCAGAGCATCGGGAAGTTCCACGAGCGTTGTTATTGAGAGGACAGAGCGCAAATATAGAACACTGAAACCAATTACATACAAAGCTGGTAACTTCAGAAATGAATGCATTACCGCACTGTCGTTATTCATTTCTGGTTTAGATTCGCTATTAATCTGGCTACAATTTGAACAACAGTTTTTTATCTGAGTTGTTATGACCATCATTCACCTCCTATTTGTCGGCTGTTTCACGTTATTCTTCGTCAGCTTAATCAAGTTATCCGTACCGGAAATCAAGCCGTTATGCTTAATCTCGGCGATCGTCCTACCTACTATCTGTGCAGCTCGTCTACCAATAAAAGGCGATAATAGGCGGACAATTTTTCCCTTAGTCCTAAATTTAGGTTCAGCCCAAGAAGCAGAATAGTGATGCACACTGTAGGTATCATTTTTTATGTGATACCCGCCAAATCCATATACCGGATTAAATGCAGAGGAAGGAAGCAAAGTCCATTCGCCAACGTTCTGCCCTCGATTCTCGCGTACAAACCCATGAGCCTCGAGAACGCGAGTAAACATCTGATTAACGGTATGATCATTTAGAAAACCTGGGTCGTCACTGAATTGTGTGGAGTCATACGCATCAAGTACTTCCGCAAGCAAAGGGTTATGACGCGGTGCGGCAACTATCAACCCTGTATTCACCGTTTTTGACAATTCTTCAATTGCCGAAAACGGTGAATATGTTTCACAGAGCGAAGTTATATCACGAACAAGTTCGCTCCCCAGGTCCATGTAGACCCCACCGAAGTTATAAACGGCCCAGAAGCGCACATAATCTGCTACATACGCATATTTACCGGCAGCATAGGCCGCCTTAGTCCACGGCGTTGACTCGATATCGAACAACCGCTCATCGCAACGTGTGATGCAATAGCCAGGTGCATATCTTTCCCATGAGAGAAGACATTTCTGAGCAGTCGCAGAAAGCTCCCCATCACCAAACCAACAGTAGTAAATCGTTTTAGGCGTTCTCTCGACCACTAATCCACCAACTCCTTGTAGAGTTGAACAATCGCATCTACATTTCTCTTAACGTTAAATCTTCCCGAAATAGTCGACCTGCCGGCGCGACCGATGCTCAAACGAAGGTCCTCAGAACCCATCAACGTGCACAACAGCCCTGATAGCTTTGATTCATCATCGACAGGCATAAGGTAGCCATTTACTCCATCCCTGATGACCTGTGGAATACCTCCAACCGAAGTTGCAATCGTCGGAATACCTCGAGCCATTGCTTCGAGCACGCTCATAGGCATGCCTTCGTTTTTCGAGGGCAGACAGTACACAGCAGCGCGCTCGAAAAGGGCCTCACGCTCGTCGCCCGTGACCCAGCCGAGGAACTCGCATCGGTCGGCAATATCGAGCTCCGCAGCGAGCTGTTTATTCTTCTCGACCTCACCATCTCCACCGAACACGATTTTCGTGTCCGGAAAACACGACAGGACATCCCTTGACGCGCGCAAGAGCACATCGGGGCTCTTGCGCGCGTCAAGGCGTCCTAAAAACAGGACGTCATGACGCGAACAAGGTGAGCATGGCTTCGCCGTCACTTTAACGCCGTTATGGACGACATCGATTTTCCCCGAATCGCAAACGTTTTCAGCGAAGTAATCGCGCCACTCCTCCGAGAGCACAACGACGCGATCCGCTATGCCGAAGGTCTCCCTTACATCGCGGCGGTAGGCGTCATCGCTCTCTTCGAAGGCCTTCTTGAACTCACCGTCATGATCGTGCAAGATCACGCGTTTGCCTGCCTTATGGGCCATGCGCGCCATGATTGACTTGCGCCTGTAGGAGCCACGCGCGCTGATGTGCAGGTGAACGATGTCGTAGGAAGGCATGGCCATCGCGTATCGAGCAAGAGCCCGGGCGAAGGCGAAGGATTTAGCGAGCTTAGAGCAGCCGACCCCTGTCCCCAAGTAGTCGAAGCCGTCACACGCCTCGGGAAGACCCCCATCCAGATAGCCCTGTACGACGGAAACAATTCCGCCGTGCAAAGAAAGGTCGGGGCCGACCATTAGAACTTTCGCGTGTACTATATTTTTAGATGAAACCATCGTTATCCTTTAAGCCGCGAACCTAAGCAGCGAGCGGGAACCCCCCCCCCAAATTGAATACTCAGGCTCCACATCTTTGGTCACCACAGCGCCTGCAGCAATTACGCAGTGATTAGAGATGTTGACGCCCTTGAGAATCGTCACTCCGCTACCCATCCACACGTCATTGCCTATAACGACATCTTGGTCATTATCGGGGAGCTTGTCCTCATCGGTTAGTTCCATCATGGGGCGATCGAGGATGTCGGTGCGGTGATCGCCGGTGATAACAGTAAGGTTGGGTCCGCTCATGACATAGTCGCCGATGCGAATTTTCGCTCGGGTCGTGAGCAGCGTCGTTCCAGGACCTAGGTACACGTCATGGCCCATGTAGATATTGCCGGCTCCGGCGATCTCGCTGCGGCGGCCGAGAGTTACATTCTCGCCGCATGCAGCAAAGGAGCGGCGCAACGAGGGCATTAGAAGAAGCTTGTTATAGGCACGTGAGACACCGTCGAGAATCTTGTAGACGAGACCCATGGCTAAGCCTTCCTCCACACCATCTTGTCCACGACGCCGGTGTAGCTCTGGATGATCTTGACCACCTTGGTGGACACGGTCTCGTCGGCGTAGTCGGGGACGGGGGCCTCGGGCAGCGACCCCTCCGCATCGAGCTCGACGGCGGTGCGGACGGCCTGGAGCAGGCCGCGCTCGCTGATGCCGGCGAGCGTGAAGCATGCCTTGTCCAGCGCCTCGGGGCGCTCGGTGGAGGTGCGGATGCACACCGCCGGGAACGGGCGGCCGACAGACGCGAAGAAGCTGGACTCCTCGGGCAGGGTGCCGGAGTCGGACACCACGGCGAAGGCGTTCATCTGCAGGCAGTTGTAGTCGTGGAAGCCCATGGGCTCGTGCATGCGCACGCGCGGGTCGAGCTCGAAGCCCGTGGCCTCCAGGCGCTTGCGGGAGCGCGGGTGGCAGGAGTACAGGATCGGCATGTCGTACCTCTCGGCCAGCGCGTTGATCGCGGTGAACAGGCTCGTGAAGTTCTCCTCGGTGTCGATGTTCTCCTCGCGGTGGGCGGACAGCAGCATGTAGCGCTTGGGCTCAAGGCCGAGCTCGGAGAGGATGTCGGAGGCCTCGATCTTGTCCAGGTTTGCGCGCAGGACCTCGGCCATGGGTGAGCCCGTGACGTAGGTGCGCTCCGGGGCGCAGCCGGTGTCCTTGAGGTAGCGGCGGGCGTGCTCGGAGTAGGCCAGGTTGACGTCGGAGATCACGTCGACGATGCGGCGGTTGGTCTCCTCGGGCAGGCACTCGTCCTTGCAGCGGTTGCCGGCCTCCATGTGGAAGATGGGGATGTGCAGGCGCTTTGCCGCGATGGCGGACAGGCAGCTGTTGGTGTCGCCCAGGATCAGCAGCGCGTCGGGCTGGACCTGGACCATGAGCCTGTAGCTCGCGGCGATGATGTTGCCGACGGTCTCGCCGAGGTCCGCGCCCACGGCGTCCAGGTAGACGTCCGGGTCGGCGAGCTCCAGGTCGCGGAAGAAGATGCCGTTCAAGGTGTAGTCGTAGTTCTGACCGGTGTGCGCCAGCAGGCAGTCGAAGTGGCGGCGGCACTTCTTGATGACCTCGGACAGGCGGATGACCTCGGGGCGGGTGCCCACGATGATGAGCAGCTTCAGGCGGCCGTCGTCCTCGAATGCGATATCGGAATAGTCCTTGCCCATGCGGCTAGACCTCCTCGTAGTAGGTGTCGGGATTCTCGGGGTCGAAGGGCTCGTTGGCCCACATGACCGTCACGAGGTCCTCGGTGTCGGACAGGTTGGTGATGGAGTGCGTGTAGCCGGGGACCATCTCCACGGCGCGCATGTCCGAACCCGAGACGGTGTACTCGTCGACGGGGAACGGGTTTCCATCGGAGTCCTCCCCCACCTTCCTGAGCTTGATCGACGCGGTGCCGGAGACCACCAGGAACCTCTCCCACTTGCTCATGTGCCAGTGGTTGCCCTTGGTGATACCGGGCCTCGAGACGTTGATGGAGACCTGGCCGCGCTCGGGCGTTCGCAGGAACTCGGTGAACGAGCCGCGCGCGTCCGCGTTGGGCTTCAGGCCGTAGGCGAAGTGCCCCGGCTCGTAGTAGGACAGGAACGTGCTCCAGAGCTTCTTGGAGAAGGAGCCCTCGGCCAGGTCGGGCACCGCGAGCGTCTCGCGGCTGTCTCGGAAAGTGCCCAGCAGGTAGACGATCTCGCCCAGGGTCTTCACGTCGGTCCCGGGGACGTAGCAGAACTCGTCACCGCCCACGCGGTCGAGCCCCTCGTATCCGCAGCGGTGCTCACGCCCCAGCAGGGCGCCCAGCATCTCGCCGACGAGGTCGTCGATGTAGAGGAGCTCCAGCTCGACCGTGGGGTCGTTCACGGTGTAGGGGCGGCCGTTGGCGATGGCGTCGCAGAAGGTGGCGACGGCGGAGTTGTAGCGCGGGCGGCACCACTTGCCGTAGAGGTTGGGGAAGCGGTAGATGAGCACCGGGGCGCCCGTGCGTCCGGAGTACTCCCGGAACAGGCCCTCCCCCGCGAGCTTGGACTCGCCGTAGACAGAGCCCTCGAAGCGGCCCGACAGGCTCGCCTGCGCGGAGCTGGAGAGCATGACGGGGCACCTGTTCCCGTGGCGCTCGAGCGTGTCCAGCAGCGTGGAGGCGAACCCGAAGTTGCCTTCCATGAACTCGGACTGGTCCTCGGGGCGGTTGACGCCGGCCATGTTGAAGACGAAGTCGGCGCGGGAGCAGTAGCCGTCAAGCTCATCGGGCGTCGAGTCGAGGTCGTACTCCATGACCTCGAGGGGAAGGAGTTGCTGGTATTTCGCGCGGCGGTCCTTGCCGTCGCGTATGTTCTTCAGCGCGAAGCAGAGGTTCCTCCCGACGAAGCCCCTGGCGCCGGTGACGAGGACGCGCACCCTACTGCACCGCCTCGTGCTCGCGGCCCTCGAGCGCCAGCTGCACGTACTCGGCGGTCTTGATCTTGGCGATGGTGCCCTCCACGTCGAGTCTCTCGGTGTTGTGGGAGGTGTAGGACTCGTCGGCCTGGGTCTCCACCTCGCCGTCCACGACGAACTTGTCGTAGTTCAGGTCGCGCGAGTCGCAGGCCACGCGGTAGTAGCCGCCCATGTCCTCGGACCTCAGTCGCTCCTCGCGGGTCATGAGGGTCTCGAAGAGCTTCTCGCCGTGGCGGGTGCCGATCACCTGGGTGCCCACGCGGCCGAAGACCTCCTGGACGGCCTCGGCGAGGTCGCCGATGGTGGACGCCGGCGCCTTCTGGATGAACAGGTCGCCGGGGTTGGCGTGCTCGAAGGCGAACTGCACCAGGTCCACGGCCTCGTCCAGGTTCATGAGGAAGCGGGTCATGTTGGGGTCGGTGACCGTGAGCGGCTCGCCCTTGCGGATGCGGTCGATGAACAGCGGGATGACGCTGCCGCGCGAGCACATGACGTTGCCGTAGCGGGTGCAGCAGATGGTGGTGCGTCCTGCGCCGTTGCGGGCGTTGGCGTAGATGATGGACTCCATCATGGCCTTGGACTTGCCCATGGCGTTGATGGGGTAGGCCGCCTTGTCGGTGGACAGGCACACGACGCGGTCGACGCCCTCCTCAATCGCTGCGTGCAGCACGTTGTCCGTGCCGATGACGTTGGTGCGGACGGCCTCCATGGGGAAGAACTCGCAGGAGGGGACCTGCTTCAGGGCGGCGGCGTGGAAGATGTAGTCCACGCCGTGCATGGCGTCGCGCACGCTCTGGGCGTTGCGGACGTCGCCGATGAAGAAGCGCACCTTGGAGGCGAGCTCGGGGGACCTCTCCTGCAGGCGGTGGCGCATGTCGTCCTGCTTCTTCTCGTCGCGCGAGAAGATGCGGATCTCCGCCAGGTCGGTGTTCATGAAGTGCTTGAGCACGGTGTTGCCGAACGATCCGGTGCCGCCCGTGATCATCAGGGTCTTGTCTTTGAATGCGGTCGTGGATTTCATCTACTTGCCTTCCTTGCGTTTTGCGCCCGTGAACTGGTAAAAGAGAAACTTAGTGTTAGTAATGAGGTATCGCTTGAAAAGCCGTTTCGGCTCTTGGATAAGTCTGTATAGCCATTCGAGGCTCAAGTCCTGCATCCAGATTGGTGCCTCCGGCACCACTCCGGCGAGGACATTGAAGGCTCCCCCGACACCGATCATTATTGGCTGAGGGCCACCTTTAAGCTCATGCATGAGGACTTCCTGGCGAGGCGCACCCAGCGCAATCCATGCGAAGTCTGCACCCGAATCAGCGATACGTCGCGAAAGGTCTCGCTTCTCGCTGTCGGAGAGCGGTCGGAAGACCGAAGGCTCCATACCAGCGATTTCCAGGCCCGGATATTCCTTTTGAAGTGAATTCTTGAGAGCGTCGAGATTCTTCTGCTCGTTACCATAGAAGTAATGGCTCCATCCTTGCTGCAAGGAAATGTTGAATATCTCTCGCATTAGATCGGGTCCAGTTACACGCCCCATTGACTCTATTGTTTTACGTCCGACAACAGATAAAGGCTTGCCGTCGGGAACGGACATGAGGGAGTCTGCTTGGCAGGCCCAATAGGAAGGGTCGTCATGAGCCATAACCGACGTGTGAGCATTGGATACGCAAATATACTCGCCATGTAGCTCATCTATATGGCGAGTGAGAAACTCGACGCACTCAGACATATTGGTTCCCGTGATCGGAACATCGATCACGGGAACACGCTTGAGCTCAACGAATTTTGAATAGTCCCGAAGCATTAGCACGCACCCTTACCGGTGATGACCTCAATCACCGTGAGTGCAACGATCTTGAGGTCCGTAACGGGACCGCGCTTGGCGATGTACTCCAGGTCGCGCTGAACCATCCCATCGAAACCCGTTGAGTTGCGCTCCGTCACCTGCCACCAGCCGGTGATCCCGGGCTTCACGGCCAGGCGCTGCAGGTCGTACTCGGTGTACTCCGCAACCTCGTTCGGCAGCGGCGGGCGCGGGCCGACGACGGACATCTGTCCCAGGAACACGTTGAGGAACTGCGGGAACTCGTCGATGGAATGCTTGCGGATGAACTTGCCGATCTTCGTGACGCGGGGGTCTTCCCTCATCTTGAACATGGCGCCGGCAATCTCGTTTTGCCCCTTGAGCTCGGCGAGGCGCTCATCGGCGTCCTTGTACATGGATCGGAACTTCCACATGCGGAAGGTGGACAGGTTGCCGTCGCGGTGGGTCTGACCCACGCGGATCTGGCTGTAGAACGGGTTGCCCTCGCTCTCCAGGCGGATAGCCGCGGCCAGCACCAGGCTGGGTATGGCGATGACGGCCAGCGCGCAGCCGCTGAACACGATGTCGAACGCGCGCTTGACGGTGCGGTAGGCCAGGCGCGAGTTGTCCCAGTCCATGATGGATTGCATGGCCTTGTATCGACCGGCGCCTTCACGCTGGTCCATGGCCTGAGCAATCAGCGCCGCCCCTACGGGCGCATTGCTCCCTGTCACTTCTTTATTAGCAGTCACGATAAAACTTACGTCCCTGTCCCCAGGAACCCCCCCCCGTCCATGAATTCAAATTGCGAATAAATTGCCGGTGCAACGTCTCCCTTACGTTTTGCTGGGCACGTCGAGCGGAAGCAGCTCCCTAAATGCGGAGTCGCCTTCGCCCACGTCCACTAGGCACCAGCGTTTATGACGGTCGATCTTCTTTACACGGGCCTCTTGCCCCACCAAGGGCCCCTGTTCTATGTGCAGCACACCGTCTTCTATGCGCGCCACGCTGTTGCGCACCACGCCGTCGTCGTCGAGCACGCTGCGGTACCAGTCCTGCGCATCGTCCGGCATGGACGCATAGGCCCGCTCCCTGCTGCCGGCAATGCGGCAGCCAAAGCTCAACTGGGCCAAAGCCCTATCGAGCGCGGCGGCATCGTGCGTGGCGACGAAGAAATATTCCTTGTACATGGGTTTGGTTTGGAGCGACCAGGCGCCATCCCGCTTAAACCAGAACTCCTTTTTCATCACAAAAGCGTTCTGCATCAGCTCGTGCGGGATAATACGGCGCACCTTTTCGCAGGTCTCGCGCTCTTTACCGTTGGGGGCGTGGACCAGATACCAGCGGACGCGGCCGTGCTGGCTGTTGGTGGTGACGCCGTTAAATGCGCCCGGCAGCTGCTCTTGGCGCCGTGCCGTCTGCTCCATGTTCTCGCCCCCCCTCTCTTGCTTTGCGATGCACGCAAATGCAGGGGCGTTTAGAACAGGCTTCTCGCTCGCAGCTACGCGCAGTCGCAAAAGTACAGGTTTTTGCATCTTTCGACATAGGCAATTATACGAGCAATTAATCAACGATTGCCCAGATTACGCAAAATGTCCTGTCGGTAGATACATCTCCATAGCCCTCTACAAAAACCTGTACCTTTTTGTGCAACAAAAAAAGCCGCTCAACCAGCGGCTTTTCTTATTTGGGCATGAAAAAGGCGACCGCCCTTTGTGGACGGTCGCCTTTGTTACTTGATGTGAAGTTTGCCTTAGGCGCGGGTCTTGATCTCCTCGAGCACCTTGGCAACAAACTCGTCGACGCTCATCTGAACGGTCTCGTTGGAGCGATCGCGGACGGAGATGTTGCCGGCCTCGACCTCCTTCTCGCCCAGGATGAGCATGTAGGGCACGCGGTCGATGCTGCGAGCCTCGCGGATCTTGTAGCCGATCTTCTCGTCGCGGTCGTCGCAGACCACGCGAATGCCGGCCTCCTCCAGCTTGGCGCACACCTCGTGAGCGTAGTCGCGGCTCTTCTCGGAGACGGGAAGCGCCTTGACCTGCACGGGAGCCAGCCAGGTGGGGAACTTGCCCGCAAAGTGCTCGATCAGAATACCGATGAAGCGCTCGACGGAGCCAAAGCACACGCGATGCAGCATGATGGGGCGCTTCTTGGTGCCGTCGGCATCCACGTACTCCAGGTCAAAGTTGAGCGGCATCTGGAAGTCGAGCTGGACGGTGCCGCACTGCCAGGTACGGCCGAGCGAGTCCTCCAGGTGGAAGTCGATCTTGGGGCCGTAGAAGGCGCCGTCGCCCTCGTTGACCTCGTAGTCCATGCCCAGCTTCTCCAGAGCGGTGCGCAGGCCCTCCTCGGCGCGAGCCCAGTCCTCGTCAGAACCCATGGAGTCCTCGGGGCGGGTGGAAAGCTCAACGTGGTACTTAAAGCCAAACTTCTGGTACACGGAGTCGATGAGGTTGACCACGCCCACGATCTCGTCGGTCAGCTGGTCGGGACGCACAAACAGGTGGGCGTCGTCCTGGTTAAAGCAGCGCACGCGGAACAGGCCGTGCAGGGCGCCGCGCAGCTCGTGGCGGTGCACCAGGCCAATCTCGCCGGCGCGAATGGGCAGCTCGCGGTAGGAGTGCGGCTTGGAGGCGTACACCAGCACGCCGCCCGGGCAGTTCATGGGCTTAATGCAGTATTCTTCGTCGTCGATGACGGTGGAGTACATGTTGTCCTTGTAGTGGTCCCAGTGGCCCGAGGTCTTCCACAGCTGCTTGTTCATGATGAGCGGCGTGGAAATCTCCACGTAGCCGGCCTTGTGGTGGATCTCGCGCCAGTAGTCCAGCAGCGTGTTCTTAAGGATCATGCCGTTGGGCAGGAAGAACGGGAAGCCGGGAGCCTCGTCGCGCATCATAAAGAGGTCCATCTCGCGGCCGATCTTGCGGTGGTCGCGCTTCTTGGCCTCCTCCAGCATGTGCATGTGCTCGTCGAGCTCTTCCTTGGTGGCAAAGGCGACGCCGTTGATGCGGGTGAGCATCTTGTTGTCCTTGTCACCCTTCCAGTAGGCGCCCGAGACGCCGGTGAGCTTAAAGGCCTTGAGGGCCTTGGTGTAGCAGATGTGGGGGCCGACGCACATGTCGATGTAGTCGCCCTGCTGGTAGAAGGTAATGCGGGCGTCGTCGTCCAGGTCGCCGATGTGCTCGACCTTGTACTTCTCGCCGCGCTCCTCCATAAGGGCGATGGCCTCGGCGCGGGGCTTCTCGTACACGGTGAACTTGAGGTTCTCCTTGACGATCTTTTTCATCTCGGCCTCGATCGCGGGGAAGTCGTCCTCGCTGATCTTGACGCCCTCGGGCAGGTCGACGTCGTAGTAGAAGCCGTTGTCGGTCGCGGGGCCGTAGGCAAAGTCGGCCTCGGGGTACAGGCGCTTGATGGCCTGCGCCATGATGTGCGCGGCAGAGTGGCGGATGACGTGCGTGACCTCGTCCTGCGGGAGCTCGGCCACCGAACCGTCATTGTAGAGTGCCTTCATGGGTATGTTTTCTCCTCTCGGATGCCTGGTGCAAGTGCGTGCGATGCGCTCGGCGTTTTAACTTGCATCATTATAGGCAGGTTGCCTTGGTATACAAGCGCCCGCCGCACCTTAATGGCACGGCGGGCGATTTTCTACGCATGCTTCATCGTGTGGGGCGGGGCTGCGGGGCGCGCATGGCTTGAGGCGTGCCCGTGGCTTGCGGCCGGCCCGGCAATGGATGCGCTACTGAATGCGAGTTCGGCAGTAGGGGCAGACCTTCCAGTGCGCATCGAGCGGGCGATGGCAGCTGGGGCACACGTTGCGAACCTGGGTATCGCACACCGGGCAGACGACGAAGTCCTTCTCGATGGGCGCGCCGCACTGCGGGCAGGTGCCGTACTGGGCAAGCTGGCGCTCGCGCAGGGCCATGTCCAGCTCCTGCTCCTCGCGGTCGGACGCGTAGGAGTGCGGGCGCAGCACCAGGTAGGCAATGAGGCCTACAAACGGGATAAGGGCGATGATGCCCCATGCCACGTAGGCGCTGGCGCCGCGGCGGCGAGCGTCGATGAACACATAGACGACCGACAGCACATACAGGGCGATGATAAAGCCAACGAAGGCATAGACGACGCCCATAAGCTGCGGCGACATGAGCTCGGAGATGTACTTGGACATTACGGATACCTTTCGGAATATTAACAGTCCGGTCAAGTTTACCACGGGGTTTGTTTATATGGGACCACGGCTAGGGGCGGGGCTGGTGCGGACACAAACATCTCAATCTGTAACAGGTGGGAGCGGAATCCGGGTCTAGATGTTACAGATCGAGACAAACCATTCTCTCCCCAACTTAAATCTCAATCTGTAACAACTAGGGGCCAGAAACCCTTCTATCTGTTACAGAACAAGACAAAGGAAAACGTCCAATCTCAATATCTCAATCTGTAACAACAACTCGGCAAAAACAGTCCCAGATGTTACAGATTTAGACAAACTACCCTCTCCTCAACTTCAATCTCGATCTGTAACATCTAGAACCCAAAAACAGTTCTTACTGTTACAAATCAAGAACAGATCAAGACAACCAGAATCCGTCGGGGTACCGTCAAGATTCTTTCGCAAATTGATCGAGGCGGCCTCGGCCCCGCCT
>CAUCTV010000024.1 GCA_958445895.1 uncultured Collinsella sp. | reverse complement strand
GAGGGTCTGACTACGAATCAGAACGTCATAGGTTCGAATCCTATACGCCGCACCAATTGAAATTGAAAGCCTCCGGCAACGGAGGCTTTTCTTTTAGGCGGACGCCGCATGGATTCGAACCTCGGTCGAGGCGCGGGCGTCAAGAAAACGCGGAGCGTTTTTAGCCCGCGGGCGAGCACGCCGGCAGGCGGGCGAAGCCGGTGCGGATCCGCGAAGCGGATGCGCGGAATCCTATACGCCGCACCAATTGAAATTGAAAGCCTCCGGCAACGGGGGCTTTTCTTTTATGGCAGCACCGCATGGATTCGAACCTCGGTCGAGGCACGAACAACTTAACTATCACTCCGTAAAATTTTTTTCTAATTGTCGCTTGACCCATCGGGGGCTCGCGTGCATAATAATCCGTGCGTTGCGGCGTTACCTCAGCTGGATAGAGGGTCTGACTACGAATCAGAACGTCATAGGTTCGAATCCTATACGCCGCACCAACTGAACTTTAAAGCCTCCGGTAACGGAGGCTTTTCTTATATGTCGACATACTTGAGGAGTTGCTTTCGCCGTGTTTGAAAGTATCGATTCGATCGACTGCATCAAATGAGTAAAAATCAAATTCGATAACTTTTTTTGAAAAAATGCTTGACCATTATTCAGTCCATGTGCATAATAATCAACAAGTCGCGGCGTTACCTCAGCTGGATAGAGGGTCTGACTACGAATCAGAACGTCATAGGTTCGAATCCTATACGCCGCACCATTTGAGATTAAAGCTCCCGGCAACGGGGGCTTTTCTTTTACGTAAACACCGCATTGATTCGAACCTCGGTCGAGGCGCGGGCGTAAAGAAAACGCGGAGCGTTTTTAGCCCGCGGGCGAGCACGCCGGCAGGCGGGCGAAGCCGGTGCGGATCCGCGCAGCGGATGCGCGGAATCCTATACGCCGCACCATTTGAGATTAAAGCTCCCGGCAACGGGGGCTTTTCTTTTACGCCAGCTTGAGTGCTTTCGTCCAAAGGGACGATTTCCTGTCGACTCGTGTAAGATTCCGAGTAGATGTCGCGACTTATTCGCGACCACTCCTTCTCAAGCGACCGATCAGGGTGATATTTCGTGGCAGAGCGTCCGACATACAAGCTCAGGTTTCTCGATCCCAAGAAGCGCTTTCCGGCGATGCCCGAGCAGCCTGCGGGACGCTCGTATGGCGTGGTCTGGAAACTCTTTGGCGAGGATCAGCATGAATCTTGTTATGTCGTCGAATTCGTTGGCAAAAGCCGTGTGTCGCTTTTGGGCTACGTAAGCGTTTCGGGTGAGGTGTACAAGGTAGACCGCCCCGTTAGCGAGGCTCCGCTGCCCAACGATCCCGACATGGAACTGGTCCTTGACGAGTCGGACTCCGGTATTGGTGAGATTATGGTGAGGGGAGCAAACGGCACGATGCGCGTGCGCGCGCGAACCGTCGGCTCTCCCGAAGGTCCCATGCGCGAACAGTCCGATCACGAGACATGGAATTCGACCCGCTCCCTTCCTTACGGTGAGTTCATGGCATCGATGTTCCTGCGCTACGTGATATTCGCTGACTCCGAAAATACCATTGCGAGCACGGCGGACGCCGACGGACTCGACGAGGGTGTGCAAAACGTTGTCGACAAGATCAAGCTCGTAAAGTTGCCCGAGCCGGTCGAGGTGTTTTTGGGCTTTAACACGACACCGCTACCTGACGCTATCGAGACGCTGCTCTACCGCGTTGACCATGCCGAGAATCCGAGCGGTATCGAGCGCTATGCCGCCGCCCTTATGAGTGAAATTGACTTGCCTCGCTTGCGCACCATCGCCGCTAAGTCCGAGATGAGCCTGGCTCGCATCGATCGCTCAAAGCTTTTCTATCTCAATTTTGATCGCAGCCTGCTGGACCAGGACGAGATTGACATGCTGCTTGCCATCGAGTGCCGTCTTAACCGTCTCTCCGGCATCCTTGAGCACATCGGGGCCGGATTGGTCCCTGCGGCATCCTCGCCGAGCCTTGAGGGCTGCGCGCTCTTTGATGCGTGGCATATCGCCAAGACGACCAACGATGTTCCCCGACTGCTTGATACGGCCTCGAGCGATAACCCGTGGGGCAAACCGGGTACGGTGGCTTGCCAGCCGGGCGGTGAGTGGGATGTGCGTACCCGCTTCGCGCGTATTGTCGAGGCACTTAACGTGGTCACGCGGCTCGACTATACCTATCGGGCAAACGTTGCCGAAGGGATCATGCTCGTTCGGTTTGGGCAGTCTGTCGTTGATGCCATGCCGCAACGTGAATACGACGCTCAAGATGACGCCTGGCGCGAGTTGGACGAGGACATGCGTGCGATCTGGGCCGCGGAGCACGATGCGCGCGTGGCGCTCACGCTTGCGGCGGCGTGCTTTGCCGCGGGCACCTGCATCACGCGCTGCTATGTGCAGATTGCTGCTCCCGACAGTGAGCAGGGCGAGCGCGTTGTCGCAACGTATTTCTTTGGGCGCGCGGCCTATCTGGCCGATTGCGTGCCTGTCGCCAAGGATCTTGAGAGCATGGACATGGACGATATGCCGTGCAAGCGTATGCTTGAGGCGTATGAGTCAACTGCTCCGGAGACGATTGAACCTGCGGAGGTTCATGCTCGTCCGCGTGATGACCATCGCATGCTGCCGCCGGCGCTGCGCGATCTGCTGCTTGCCGATACGGCTGACGAGCTGGAGGTCATGGAAGAGGACGACGACCCATACGTGGCCCGTGTTGTTGAATTGCGCGAGCAGGCAAAAGTCGACCGTACAGGTGCTTTTGAAGGCTTTTCCCGTCTTGTTGAGGAGTTGGAGGCTAAGTGCGCCGTCGCCGAGCTTTTGGCGACAGGTCCGGTTCAAACGCAGTTTTGCGATAACCAGCTGGTGCGCATGGTGCTACC
The DNA here is from genome assembly GCA_958445895.1 of uncultured Collinsella sp. Lineage (GTDB taxonomy): Bacteria > Actinomycetota > Coriobacteriia > Coriobacteriales > Coriobacteriaceae > Collinsella. The sequence goes on along the minus strand of CAUCTV010000024.1, from coordinate 15,183 downwards.
GGTGTTGGAAGAAGACCGCTCTGCGCGAATCCTTCGTGCGCCCGATGCGCTGTACTTTGCCCAGCACGAGATCTGCAGCTTTTACGCCGAGCAAGAGGACTTTGAACGAGCACTGCCCGAGGTGCGCCATCTTTACGATCTGGCGCGCTCGTCCATGCAGTCGCACTTTGCGCTCATCAACGTGCTTGCGCGTCTGGAGCGCTTTGACGAGATTATCGAGGTGGCGCGCCACGGCCTACGTATTGCCAGCGATCGTTCTGCAATCGGCTACCTGTTCTATCGCTTGGCGTTTGCCTATTGGAATTGCGATCAGCTCGACCTGGCGCTGGCTTGTTACCGTCTGGTGCCGCGCGGCGAGGAGTCGGGCAGCAGCGCGCTGGAAGAAATGCAGGGCCTTATGAACGAGATGGGCGTCAGCGAGCCTCCGACGTTCGAGGAAGCGGTCGAGACCATCCACAAGGCTGGACTAGAGCTGCCGCCAGTGTCCGCCGTGACGAATCAGCTGGCAGATGCCGCTGTGCGACTGGTCGATAACGGTTTCTTTTTCCTGGCGCGCGGTTGCATCTTCCAAATGTGGCGCACCATGGGCAACGACGAGCTCGGCTCCCTCAACCGCTCGCTGGGGTGGGCGAAGCTTCCAAGGAAGAAAGGCTGCTAGGCAATTAGAAAATTTCCTCTTGCTCATCCTTGGCTGTTTGGTTACTATAGAACGGCTGTTACGGAGAGCTGACCGAGAGGCCGAAGGTGCTCGCCTGCTAAGCGAGTATGCCCCAAAAGGGCATCTGGGGTTCGAATCCCCAGCTCTCCGCCAGTATGACTTGAAAGAAGGGTCCCATTTGGGGCCCTTTTTATTATCAAGAATGGCGGCTGGGGATTCGAACCCGAGAGGGCACGGGCGTTAAGCAAACGCGAAAGCGTTTGTAGCCCGTGGGCGAAAAGCCGCCAGGCTTTGAAGCCGGAGGGCATGCGCAGCATGCCCGGACATCCCCAGCTCTCCGCCAGTACGAATTTGAAGAAGGGTCCCATTTGGGGCCCTTTTTATTATCAAGAATGGCGGCTGGGGATTCGAACCTCAAAAAAGGAGGCATCCTTTCGGACGCCTCCTTTCAGCGGACTTATTATTCTTGCGCACTACATCTCGGGCGCCTTGGCGACGGTCTCGCTTTCTGCCGTGAGCGGGCGGTTGTCGATGCGGCGGCCCAAGCGATCGAGCTTCACGAGTAGCCACTCAATGGGATTCGGCCCTGCGCCTTCCTCGTCGGCAACCAGGTCCATGACGGCGATCTTGGTGCCGTCCTGCTTGAGCGTGACGCTGCCCACCTTGTCGCCCACATGCACCGTGCCCGAAAGATCGTCGTAGCTAACCTTTTCGGTCACCTCGCCGGCAAGGGAAAACACGGTCGCTTGCGCCGTAGGATCGGCGAGTGTGGCGTCGATCGTCTTATCCGTCCAGTCGGTTTGGCCAATGCGCGCCATAAGCGGGTTGCCGTTGGCGGTCTTTTCCTGCGTGTTGGCGATTGTGACCGTCACCTTGTGGCCGTAGTACCAGTTGGCAAGGCTGGCGGTATCGGTAAAGCGCTGGTCGGTGGTGGTGGAGTTCAAAATAACAGTGTAGATCTCGTCGCCGTCGCGGTTGTAGGCGCTCGTAAAGCAGTAGCCCGCGTCGTCGGTGGTGCCGGTCTTGCCGCCAATGTTTCCGTCCTGACCGAGCAAAACGTTGTGCGTGTCCATGGAATGCGAATGGTCGGTGCCGTCGGCGCCCGTGACCTCGATCCAGGAATCCTCGCTCGCTACGACCTCGCGGATCGTGTCGTTTTTCATGGCCTCCTGCATCATCAGCGCTACGTCGTGTGCGGTTGAGTGCATATCGCCAGCCCACTCATCAAAGTCCAGACCATGCGGGTTTTCAAAAAGCGTACCGGTGCAGCCGAGCTTCTTAGCGCGCTCGTTCATGGCCTTCACAAAGGTTGCCTCGGCGTCTTTGGTTTTAGGGTCGATCTTCTTGCCCACATATTCGGCGAGCACGACGGCGGCGTCGTTGCCCGAGGGAATCATCAGGCCGCGCAGTGCCTGCTCCACGGTAAGCTCGTCACCTTCGAGCAAGCCGGCGGTCGAATTACCCACGGTGGCTGCGGCGTTGCTCACCGTGACCTTCTCGTCCATCTTGCAATTCTCGACGGTTAGGATTGCGGTCATGACCTTGGTGATCGAGGCGATTTTGACCTGCTCATCGGCGCCGCGCCCGTAGTAGACGGTGCCGTCTTTGCCCATGACGAGCGCATTGGTCGCATCGATATCGGGCAGATTATCGGCCGTGATGCCGCGCGCATCGGCGGTTTTGCCGCAGACATTGTCGGTCGTGAGCACTTGGGCGCCGGCGACGGTGGGCACGCCAGCGGCAAGGGCGATAGCGCAGACAAAGCCGGCGGCAAGCTGGGCTGAGCGCTTTGCAAAAGAGGTGAGGGACTTCACAGATTTCGCTTTCGACGGGATGGTCTCTTCTGGAACTAGAGTATATCGTTTGCCGGTGTCGGCGATCATCGCGTGCGTGCGTGGCCCACATCCGCGCCCGAACGGGCACAAGGGTGCTTAAGGCCGACTTAATCACCCACGCTTGTTGTGTGTGGCATGCGCCCCCTCGGGCATAATGGAGCGCGAGAGGAGCACGCATGAACGAGTGCATTTTGGTAGTTGATGACGAAAAGGCCATCGCCGACTTGGTTGGTATCTACCTTACAAAAGAAGGCTTTGATGTACAGGTCGCCTATAGCGGGGCCGACGCTGCCAAGGCAATCTTGGAGCAGGAGTTCGATCTGGCGCTGCTGGATGTCATGCTGCCCGATATCGATGGGCTTGAGTTGCTGCGTACGATCCGTTCCAGCCATACCTATCCCGTGATCATGCTGACGGCGCGCGATGCCCAGCAAGACAAGATCGAGGGCCTTTCGCTTGGCGCGGACGATTACGTGGTTAAGCCGTTCCGTCCGCTTGAGCTCATCGCGCGCGTGCATGCTCAGCTTCGCCGCTACACCAGCTACGGTAGCCGCGCGCAGGTGGCCGAGTCGCCGATCATCCAGCTCGACGGCCTGGAGATCAACCGCGATGCTCGTTCCGTAATGGTGGACGGTGCGCCGGTGCGCCTCACGCCCATCGAGTATTCCATCTTGCTGTATCTGGTCGAGCATCGCGGCAGTGTGGTGGCCGTGGAGGATCTGTTCCGCGCGGTGTGGAACGAGGATTTTATGCCCGGCTCCAACAATACGGTGATGGTGCACATTCGCCACCTGCGCGAAAAGATCGGTGACGACGCTCAAAAGCCGCGCTTTATCAAAAACGTCTGGGGCGTCGGCTACATAATCGAATAACGCCTTTGATGGTGGGGAAGTGGATATGACAAAAGACGATAGGCAGGCATTCGAGGTGCCCGATCGACTCTTTGAATACGTGAGGTCGGTCGTCGACAACCGCGCGCTTGCAACGGTGCTGCTCTTTTTGCTGAGCCTGCTGCTGATTGGCATCGATAACATCGCTGGAATCTTGGCGGTGCTGCTTGTCGGCTTTTTGCTGATCGATCGATTTGAAATCGTACGCCGCTGCGTGGTGATTGGCGGTGCCGCGTGGGCCATGACGTTGGCGATTGGCGCCATGGCACTCGGCGGCATCGAAGGGCCGGTGCTGTTCGATGCCGGCTTTGTATTCAACATGCTTGGCTTTGTGCTGGCGCTTGCCGTGTGCGTGCTGTTCTTTTGCGGCCGCGCCCTGTACTACCAGGGCTATGAGCAGGGCGAGCAGCATGCCGATTGTGTGCTGGCCGCTCGTATTCAAGATCGCCTGATCGATCACCCCGACACCTGGGACAACATCGACGGCGACTTCCTGGAGGTCGAGGGCGCACTCAACCGTGTGCGCGATCGCGAGCGCAAGGTGCAACAGGCCTTGCGTGACGAGTCTCATCGCAAGGACGATCTGGTCACGTACTTGGCACATGACCTACGCACCCCGCTTGCCAGTGTGGTGGGCTATCTTTCTCTGCTGCAAGAGGCTCCTGAGCTGCCGGTTGAGCAACGTGCGCACTTTACGGGCGTGGCGCTCGACAAGGCGCACCGGCTCGATGCACTCATCGAAGAGTTCTTCGATATCACGCGCTTTGACTTCCACGATATCGTGCTCACGCGCGGCTATGTTGATCTGGGGTTGCTGCTGGCTCAGGTGGCTGACGAGTTCTATCCCATCCTCAACGAGCAACATAAGGAAGCCCAGGTTGATATTCGCGAGGACCTGACGGTGCTCGTGGATGGCGATAAGATGGCCCGCGTGTTTAACAACATCATGAAAAACGCCGTCGCCTATAGCTATGAGGGCTCGACTATCACGATTGAGGCCAGGCGCCAAGACGATGGCGGCGTGCGCGTGCGCTTTATCAATCAGGGCGATCCTATCCCTGCGGCTAAGCTCAAGGTGATCTTTGAGAAGTTCTATCGCCTGGATGCGGCGCGTGCGACCAATCGCGGTGGTGCCGGTTTGGGCCTTGCTATTGCCAAGGAGATCATCGCGGCACACGGCGGTACCGTTGCATGTGAATCGACGCCCGAACACACGATATTCACCATCGAGCTGCCCGCCGCATAGCTAGCGTGCCCTTACAAACACTTGACAATGTGCTCACGTGCGTATGAGCCGCGATTCCTACTATCGATACTGCTGAATTGATATCGATATGGAGGTGTGCGGTATGACGGCTGCTGCGGCTGTGGAGCCCACGGAGCTTGAAGAACTCATGGAAGCGCAGGCCGAGGCCGCGCATGAGCGCGAGGTTGGGGATGCGACTCGCCCCACGGCAGAGGATCTTGCCGCCTCGCCGACGCGCATCGACGTCGAGGGCCTCGACCTGTTCTATGGCGACCACCATGCGCTCAAGGACGTGAATATCAAGATCCGCGACAAGCAGATCACCTCGTTCATCGGGCCTTCGGGCTGCGGAAAGTCCACGTTGCTGCGCTGCTTTAACCGCATGAACGACGGCATCAAGGATTGCCGCATCGAGGGCAAGATTGCGCTCGATGGTCAAGATATCCTGGGCGATTGCGACATCTGCCGTTTGCGCCAGCGCGTGGGCATGGTGTTCCAACGCCCCAACCCATTTCCCATGAGCATCTACGACAACGTCGCCTACGGTCCTCGCGGTATGGGTGTGCGCGACCGCGCCGTGCTCGATGAGCTGGTCGAGGACTCCCTGCGTCGCGCTGCCCTGTGGGACGAGGTCAAGGACAAGCTCAAAGAGTCGGGCCTGGGTCTTTCGGGTGGACAGCAGCAGCGCCTGTGCATCGCCCGCGCACTTGCCGTGCAGCCCGACATTCTGCTGATGGACGAGCCGACTTCGGCACTCGACCCTGTGTCGACGTTGGTGGTGGAGCAGCTGGCCTGCGAGCTCAAGGAGACCTGCACGCTGGTGGTCGTGACGCACAACATGCAGCAGGCCGCGCGTATTTCCGATTCGGTTGCGTTCTTTTTGCTGGGTGAGCTGGTGGAGCACGCGCCCACCGCGCAACTCTTTAAGAATCCGTCCGATCCGCGCACCGCGGATTATTTGACGGGGCGTTTTGGCTGACGCTGTCTTTTACAGGTGCCTTTAGGGTTAAGATGCGGTCATATCGGCCGCAAAGGGGTTCAACATGATCTATTACGTCGAGGACGATGACAACATCAGGGATTTGACAGTCTACGCGCTGCGCAAGCAGGGAATCGAGGCCGAGGGCTTTTCGTGTGATGGCGAGTTTAAAGCTGCCGTGGCGCGACGGGTGCCCGATGCTGTGCTGCTCGATATCATGCTGCCCGACACCGATGGCTTGGCGATTATGCGTCGCCTGCGTGCCGATCGCCTGACGGCGACGGTGCCCATCATGATGCTTACCGCCAAGGACACCGAACTCGACAAGGTGATGGCGCTCGATGGCGGTGCCGACGATTACCTGACTAAGCCGTTTTCGCTCATGGAGCTTGCGAGCCGCTGCCGCGCACTGCTGCGTCGCGGCGGCATGGTCAAGCAGGCGAGCGATGTGCTCAGCGTGGGCGACATCGTGCTTTCGCCTAGCCATCGCGAGGTGACCGTTGCCGGCGAGCCGCTTAAGCTCACCCTGCGCGAGTTCGACCTGCTCGAGTACCTCATGCGCAAGCCCGGCGTGGTCTTTACCCGCGAGTCATTGCTGCAGAGCGTGTGGGGCTGGGACTTCGACGGCGGTTCGCGCACCGTTGACGTGCACGTGCAGACGCTTCGCCAAAAACTGGGCGAGCATGCCAGCGCCATCGAGACCGTGCGCGGCGTGGGTTATCGCCTGGCCGAGCCTTCTGCCGGTGATGGTGCCGAAGGCGACGACACCGCGGCCACCGCATCGGAGGAGTAACCCGTGGTCTTCGCCCCCCAGGGAAAACATACGCTGTCGCACCGCGTTTTTGTGACGATCTTTGTCTGCGCCATGGCGGTTATCGTGGCGTTTACGGTGCTGGGTGCGTTCTTTGTGCAAAACACTTTGGCGGATGCCACGAGTGCCAATCTGGCGCAGGAAACCGAGCTCATTGCTGCCGCCCTCGACGAGCAGCAGGAGCCCATTCCGTTCTTGCGAAGCCTCGATCGCGAGGATCTTCGTATCACGCTGATCAATAAGGACGGATCTGTTGCCTACGACAACGAGGCGTCGCCTTCCACACTGCCCAACCATGGCGATCGCCCCGAGGTCATCGAGGCCTTTGAGAGTGGTTCGGGTTCCGCGGAGCGCGCAAGCTCTACACTCGACGAGATTATGCTGTATCGCGCCGTCACCCTTGATAACGGCCAGGTCGTTCGCTTGGCGCAGGCCCAGCCTGGCGTTGCGGCGATTTTGCTGTCGATGCTGGCGCCGATGCTGCTTATCGCAGCAGCGGGTGCAGTACTCTCGTTTTTTATGGCGCGCCGTGAGTCCCGTGCCATCATCGCGCCGTTGCAAGAGGTGGATTTGGATCACCCACGCCGTAGCTATGAGCACGCCTATGCCGAGATGGTCCCCATGCTTGAGCGCATCGAGTCGCAGCGCCAGGAACTCAAGCGCCAAATGGCGGTGCTAGCGGACAACGACCGTATGCGCCGCGAGTTCACGGCGAATATCACCCATGAGCTCAAGACGCCGCTTACGGCGATTTCGGGCTATGCCGAGCTCATCGCAAATGGCATGGTCGAGGGCGAGGACGACCTGCGCAACTTTGGCGGTCGCATCTATCGTGAGGCGGGCCGCTTGGCAGCGCTTGTCAACGACATCCTTACGCTGTCTAACTTGGACGAGGCCGAACGTGCAACTGAAGGCGAGGCAGTGCCCATTGGGTCCACGGAGCCTATTGAGCTCTCGCGTGCGATCTACGCGGTTGAGCAGCGTCTTGAACAGGTCGCCCGTCAAGTGAATGTGACGATAAGTCATGAGACCAAGCCTGTGGTCATCGAAGGCGTGTCGCGCTTGGTCGACGAGCTCATCTATAATCTGGCAAGCAACGCCATCCGCTACAATCGGCCCGGCGGTACGGTTACGCTGCAGTGCGGCACCAACGACGAAGGCCATCCGTTCCTCGCTGTCGCCGACACGGGAATCGGTATCGCGCCTGAAGAACAGGGCAAGGTATTTGAGCGGTTCTATCGCGTGGACAAGAGTAGGTCCAAGGCACGCGGCGGAACCGGCCTGGGGCTTGCCATTGTCAAGCATGCGGCCCTGTATCATCACGCCACGCTTGATCTGTCGAGCGAGTTGGGCGTGGGAACCACCATTACGGTGACGTTTCCCATACAGCAGGACGAGCCATTCGCATAGCGATACAACACAGATATTGATGTAGACGCCGCATTTGACTTTCGGGTGCGGCGTTGTTGTGCAATTTTACGATTGCTTCCGACATTTTTACAGGAGAGCCTGTTTCTTATGTATAGAGTTTGGTCTCGGTAAAAAGATGCGATAACATACGGACAGTTTTGTCAATCCGAACTGGGGAAATGAAAGGCAAGCTGCATGACCCTTCTCGAACTGTTCCAGCTGCTGAAGAAGCACCTCAAGCTGGTCATCACCCTTCCGGTGGTCTGCGCGATCGCCATGGGCATCGTGTCCTTCGTTGCGATGGACAACACCTATACCGCGACGACGAGCATGTACATTCTCGCCAAGACCGACGATAGCGGTCAGATGAGCTACAACGATCTCTCGGCGAGCCAGATGCTTTCCAACGATATCGCCACGCTGCTGGATAGCGATAGCGTTAAGAGCGGCGCCGCCAAAGAACTGGGCCTCACCGATTTGGATGACTACAAGGTGTCTGTTTCCTCCGAGACCACCACGCGTGTCATTACGCTTTCGGTTACCGGCACCGATGCCAAGGAGACGGCTGAGGTCGCAAAGGCCATTGCCAGCTCGGTGAGTACGGTCGCTCAGAACGTCGGCGCTGCCCAGAGCATCAACGTTATCGACGAGGCTAAGACCCCCGAAGCCCCCAGCGGCCCCAAGCGCACGCTGTATATTGCCGTCGCGTTCCTCGCCGGTATCTTTATCGCAGTTGCCTATGTCGTTTTGGCAGACATGCTCAATACCCGCATCCGCGGTGCCGAAGAGGCAGAAGAGCTCCTGGGTATTCCCGTTGTTGGCCGAATTCCGGCTATGAAAGGTGGTAAATAGGCATGGCTAAGGCAAAGAACACCGATAAGCTCGTTGTGCAGAATGCCGCCAAGACCCTTCTGGCCAACATCCGCTTTGCGAGCGTGGACGACCCCATTCGCACCATCACCGTTACCTCCTCGATTCCCAACGAGGGCAAGTCTACGGTTTCCATTAATCTTGCTCAGGCAATCGCCACGAGCGGCAAGAGTGTCCTGCTGGTCGAGGCTGATATGCGTCGCAGGTCCCTTGCCGATATGCTCGGCGTCCGCTCCCGCGGCGGACTCTATGCAGTCCTGTCCGAGCAGGTTTCTATCGACCAGGCGATTGTCGAGACAGGTCAGAAGAATTTCTACTTCCTCGATGCCGAGCCGCATATTCCCAATCCTGCCGACATCATCGTCTCCCATCGCTTTGCCAAGCTGGTCAAGGCACTGTCTGCTAAGTTCCAGTACGTCATCTTCGATGCTCCTCCGGTCGGCACCTTCATCGATGCTGCCGAGATTGCCAGCCTGACCGACGGCGCGCTGTTCGTGGTGCGCGAGGACTTTACCAAGCGCGAAGAGGCGCTCAACGCTATCGCCCAGCTTAAGAAGTCCGAGAAGGTCAAGCTCATCGGTACCGTCATGAATTACTGTGAGACCGAGACCAGCGAGTACTATTATTCTTACTACACCAAGGACGGTAAGAAGGTTAAGAAGGGCTCCGACGATCAGGGCACTTCCAAAAAGGGCATCTTCACCAACCGAGCAAACGTTTAGTTGATTAAGGCTGACCTATGCGTGACATTCATTGCCATATCTTGCCGGGTGTAGACGACGGCGCCGCCGATCTCGAAGAGAGCTTGGCGATGCTCGAGGCTGCCAAGCGGGCCGGTGTAACCAGAATCGTTTGCACTCCTCACTGCCGTGATCCCTATTTTGATTACGACAAGATGTGGGATGCCTTTGAGCTGCTGCGCGATAACGCTGACGGTTTTCCGCTCCAGATGGGCTTCGAGGTCAACCATCGAAAGCTCGTTGAGCTTGGTATCGATGCCGCGGATCACTTGCATTTCGATGGGACCAACGAGTTTCTGCTCGAGCTTTCGACGCATGCCGATGCGTATGCGTTTAGAGAGTACGAGAACACGATTTACGATTTGCAGTGCCGTGGCTATCAGGTGATCATCGCTCATCCTGAGCGCTATCGTGCGGTTCAAAAGGATGTAAGCGTGGCGGAGCGCCTGGTCGATATGGGCTGCAAGCTGCAGGCTTCGGCGGACTTTATTGCCGGCGGTCGCTTTGGTCGCGAGAAAAAGCCGGCACAGCGCCTGTTCGATCAGAACCTGTACAGCTTCATCGCGAGCGATGCCCATAACGTGGGTCATTACGACTGTCTGGCGAAGGCTCGCGCGAAGTTTAGCGTGCGCGGAGCTCATTTTCGCTAAAATCTGTCCCTAACGTTCGCGTTGAATGAAAGGGCAGCTATGGATATCCAACTTAAGACGGGATGCTTTGACGACGCGGCGTTGGTGCGCCGCGTCGTTTTTATGGACGAGCAGGGCTACGAGAATGAGTTCGACGCTATCGACGAGGATCCGAACTGCATTCATGTGACACTCTATGTAGACGGCGAGCTTGCCGGCTGCTCGCGCGTGTTTCCCGAGGAACTGGAGTACGCGGCAGATGCCGAAGCCCCAGTTTTGCCGGCGTGCGACTTGGACGAAGGCGTCGCGGCGGGGGAGACCTACATTATGGGGCGCGTGGCCGTGCTGCCGAGCATGCGCCGTCGCGGTTTGGCGAGCAAGATTGTCGAGGCCAGTGATACGTGCGCGCGTGATGCCGGCTCCAAGCTCATTAAGCTGCACGCGCAGGAATACGTGCTACCACTCTATGCCAAGGCGGGTTACACGCAGATTGCCCCGGTGGACTACGAAGACGAGGGCCAGCCCCATGTTTGGATGGCCAAGCGCGTAGATGGCAGATAGGGACGTTCCTTTCCTGCCGGCAGTCGGGGACACTCCTTGGCAATTGGTGCATCAGAGCGTTTGGACATACAGTTTTTCGATTCCGTATGTATATATGCGCGCTAATGGGTTATAAAATCTAAGTCTGAACATAGCAGGTCTGCAATGCGGCTCGGGCAACCGGGCCGTTTTTGCGGACGGGGGTAGCGCGAAAGGACTGCACATGCGTCAATTTAAGACCGAGAGCAAAAAACTGCTCGACCTCATGATCAACTCCATCTACACCAATAAGGAAATCTTCCTGCGCGAGCTTATCTCCAACGCGAGCGATGCCGTCGACAAGCTCAACTTTAAGAGCCTGCAGGATCCGAGTGTCAAGCTCGACCAGGGCGACCTGGCCATCCGTGTTTCCTTTGATAAAGATGCCCGTACCATCACCATTTCGGATAACGGTATCGGCATGACCGCCGAGGAGCTCGAGCGCAACCTGGGCACCATCGCCCATTCCGGCTCCGAGGAGTTTAAGACTGAGAACGCCGAGCAGCAGGGTTCCGATGTCGACATCATCGGTCAGTTTGGCGTGGGCTTCTACTCTGCCTTTATGGTTGCCAGCCACGTAAAGGTTGTCAGCCGCGCCTATGGCGAGGACACCGCTCACGTGTGGGAGTCTGATGGTCTTGAGGGTTACACCATCGAAGACGGCGAGCGCGCCGAGCACGGCACCGATGTCATCCTGACGCTGCGCGAGAACGAGAAGCTCGACGCCGACGGCGAGGCCGAGACCTACGATCGCTTCCTGACCGAGTGGGGCCTCAAGAGCCTGATTCAGCAGTACAGCAACTATGTGCGCTACCCGATTCAGATGATGGTGAGCAAGAGCCGCCAGAAACCCAAGCCCGAGGACGCCGGCGACGACTACAAGCCCGAGTACGAGGACTACCAGGAGCTCGAGACCATCAACTCCATGACGCCGATTTGGAAAAAGCGCAGCTCCGACGTTGAGCAGAAGGATTACAACGAGTTCTACAAGTCCACGTTCCACGACTTTGACGATCCCGCGCGCACTATCAGCTTCCATGCCGAGGGTACGCTTGAGTACGATGCGCTGCTGTTTGTGCCGGGTCGCGCCCCGTTCGATCTGTACAGCAAGGACTACGAGAAGGGCCTGGCGCTCTACAGTTCCAACGTGCTGATTATGGAGAAGTGCGACGACTTGCTGCCCGACTACTACAACTTTGTGCGCGGTGTCGTGGACTCTGCCGACGTGACGCTCAATATTTCGCGTGAGACGCTGCAACAGAACCGTCAGCTCAAGGCCATTGCCAAGCGTGTCGAGAAGAAGATCACTGCCGATCTTGAGGACATGCGCGACAACGACCGCGAGGCCTACGAGAAGTTCTTTGAGAACTTTGGCCGCGGCCTTAAGTACGGCATCTACTCGAGCTATGGCATGAAGGCCGATGAGCTCGCCGACCTGCTACTGTTCTGGTCTGCCAAGGAGCAGAAGATGATTACCCTGGCCGAGTATGCCAAGGGCATGCCCGAGGATCAGAAGGCCATCTACTACGCCGCCGGCGACTCGCGTGAGCGCTTGGCCAAGATGCCCGTGGTAAAGGGCGTGCTCGAGCGCGGCTATGACGTGCTGTTGCTGACGCAGGATGTGGATGAGTTCACGTTCCAGGCTATGCGTGAGTACGTTGCCGCCGATATGCCTAAGATCTACGAGGACGACGCCGCCCGCGAGGCTGCCGAGAAGGCCGTTGCCGACGGTGCCGAGCCCGAGGTCGAGGATCGTCATCTGGAGCTCAAGAACGTTGCGACCGGTGATCTTGACCTGGCGACCGAGGACGAGAAGAAGGAGGCCGAGGACGCCACCAAGGAGAACGAGGACCTCTTTAGCGCTATGAAGGAGGCGCTCGGTGACAAGGTCGAGAAAGTTGCCGTCTCCGCGCGCCTGACCGATGCCCCCGCTTGCATCACCACCGAGGGCCCGCTTTCGCTTGAGATGGAGAAGGTGCTCCAGAAGGGACCCGAGGGCGCGCCCGACGGCATGCCCAAGAGCCAGCGCGTGCTCGAGCTCAACGCCAAGCACCCGGTCTTTGACAAGCTTGTCGCTGCCCAGAAGGCAGGCGACGCCGACAAGATCAAGCAGTACTCCGGTCTGCTCTATGACCAGGCTCTGCTGGTCGAGGGCATTCTCCCCGAGGACCCCGTTGCCTTCGCGGCGGCTGTCTGCAACCTGATGTAGTTCGGGGATACGGCACCGTAACTAGATTAGAACGAGAGTGGATAATCTCCCACTTTTGGCTCGAATGCGGGCTTGAAGTGGGAGATTTTCCACTCTCGTTTCCTTTTGAATGATCCCTTGGGGACGGAGGAAAGCGGATCACCAGATCAGGCCGACCCCCTCGGTGATCCGTTTTCCTCCGTCCCCAAGGGATCAATTATTTGTCGGGGTTGTGGTTTTGCGACCTGCTGAAATTAAAGATACTGTACAACTGTACGCTAACTCATCTTCGTAGTATATTGCTACCCGCAAAACTCGATACCATTGTGCGCCGAGACGCTAAAGCGCCTACGTACAATGGTTGTCGATAGTACGATTTGATTCAACGACAGGATGGATGGTCCAAGCGTGAGTCTCGGCAGCAAACTATCCGATGCAAAGGTCTCCTTTGCGATATTCAAGCGCGACATTAAGCGACTTCTTGTGAACCCCGTCGCCTTGGTGGTTACCCTGGGCGTGTGCGTTATCCCCTCGCTGTATGCCTGGTACAACATCGTGGCAAACTGGGATCCGTACGGAAACACCCAAGGTATCAAGATTGCCATCGCCAACAACGATCAGGGCACTCAGAATGACTTGGTGGGCGAGCTCAACGCGGGTGACCAGGTCGTCGATCAGCTCAAGGAGAACGATCAGCTGGGCTGGACCTTCGTCGATTCGGCCGCCGATGCCAAAGAGGGCGTCGAGAGTGGTGAGTACTATGCGGCCATCGTAATCCCCAAGAACTTCTCCGACAATCTTGTTTCGATGCTCGATGGCAATTACCATCAGCCGAAGCTCACCTATTACGTCAACGAGAAGAAGAGCGCTATTGCGCCCAAGGTCACCGACACTGGTGCCAATACCATCGAGGAGCAGATCAACTCGGAGTTTGTCTCCACGGTGGGCGAGACCGTCGCGGGCATTGCCAAAGATGCTGGCATCGACCTTAAAGACAAGGCGACCCAGGCCCGGGATTCGCTGGCGGGCTCGGTGTCCGAGGCGTCTGATACCCTGGGCGAAGTACGCGATTCCATCGGCGACATGAACACCGCCATCGACAAGACGAGCAGCTCGATTGCTTCGGCCGATGCTGCGCTGGCGGGCCTGCAGGGGCAGGCGCCCTCTCTAACGCAGGCGATCTCCCAGGGCAACGACCTGCTGGGCGAGGCTCGCGCCACGGCGGGCAACTCTATCACCTCGCTCTCCAAGGCACTCTCGGAAGGTAGCCTTGCACTCACCAAGACGTCAGCCTCCGCGAACGCTGCGATTGGCAAGCTAACGGGTACGGTCACATCTACGACCACCCGCATCGACAACTCGCTCGAGTCTCTCCAGGCGACGATCGATCACAATAAGGCCGTTATCGGGCACTTGGAGATTCTCGTTAATGACACGTCGACAGGTTCCGAGGAAATTGACGCGCGCATTGTATCGACCATCGATTCGCTTCGCGAGCAAAACCAGAAGCTGCAGAGCGTCAAGGATGGCCTTTCTGCACAGTCGAGCGCCATGGCAAACGACGCTACGGCAATCTCGAACGCGAGCAACGCACTCAACGCGGCAATTCAGACCGGTACGGCTAACCTCGGTCAGGCTCAGACCGATCTGGGTCAGAACGCACTTCCGAAGGCTTCGAGCGCGCTTGACTCCTTTGCCGCCGTTTCGGGCGATTTGACCGGCATTGTGTCGGGTATGACCCCCACGATAGCGAGCGCGCGCGGCACGCTGGCGCAGCTCGACGCCACGCTCAAGCAGGCAAAGACCACGCTGTCCCAAACCGACGCCTCCCTTGCCAAGGTTCAGGACAAGCTCGCGACCGCCGCCAATGACATTGCGGCGCTGCAGACCTCTGAGTCTATGGGCGAGTTAGCCGACCTCATGGACGTCGACGTCAATGACGTGGCAGATTTCATGGCATCTCCGGTTGAGCTGACGTCCAAGTCAATCTATCCGGTCAAGAGCTTTGGCTCGGGCATCGCGCCCTTCTACACCAATCTGGCGCTGTGGGTAGGCGGCTATGTGCTCATCGCTATCTATAAACTCGAGGTCGACCGCGAGGGCATCGGTAGCTTTACGGCGCGTCAGGGCTACTTTGGCCGCTGGCTGCTGCTGGTGATCCTGGGTGCGTTGCAGGCCATCATCGTTACGGTGGGAGATCTGGTCATTGGCGTTCAGTGCGTCAATCCGCTGCTCTTTGTACTGGGCGGCATCGCTATTTCGTTCACCTACGTCAACATCATCTATGCGCTGTCCACCACGTTTAAGCATATCGGTAAAGCCATTGGCGTCATCCTCGTCATTGTGCA
>CAUCTV010000023.1 GCA_958445895.1 uncultured Collinsella sp. | reverse complement strand
TCCTCGCCGCGCTCCACGCGGGTCATGTCGCCGTCGAGCTCACTGGTCATATCGGGGCTCGTGATGCGCGGGGCAAACTGCGACAGTGCATCGATGATGGCGATACCCAGCTGGCTCGGCTCCACGGGATCGTTTTTGAGGTAGCGCACGGCGTACAGGCGCTCGATGATGCTCGCGCGCGTGGACTTGGTACCCAGGCCGCGCTTCTCCATCTCCTGCACGAGCTTGCCCTGGCTGTAGCGCGCGGGCGGCTCGGTCTGCTTGGCCTCGAGCTTAATGTCGAACACATCGACCGTGTCACCCTGCTCCAGCGGCGGCATCTGCTCGTCGCGCTTGAGTCCGTACGGGTACGCCTCGCGGAAACCCGGGGTCACGAGCACATCGCCCGAAGCCACGAACGGCTCGCCGTTCACGTCGAGCTCGAGCTTGGTGTTCTCGATGGTCGCGGGACCCATAAGCGTCGCCAGAAAGCGGCGGGCGATGAGGTCGTAGAGCTTGCGCTGGCCGCCATCGAGCGCAGACGGGTCGCCCTCGCCCGTAGGATAGATAGGCGGGTGGTCGGTGGTCTCGACTTTGCCGCGCGTGGGCTTCATGGGGCCGGCGAGCACCTTTTTGCATACAGGTGCCAGCGCCGGATTGATCTTTGCCAGGTCGCTCACCACGGCGCCCAGGTCGAGCGTCGCGGGGTACACGGTGTTGTCGACACGCGGGTAGCTGATGAGGCCTGCCATGTAGAGGGACTCGGCGATGCGCATGGTACGCGCAGGCGAGATGCCCTCGGCTGCGGCGGCAGCCTGCAGCGAAGTGGTCGCAAACGGCGTGGGCGGCTGCTGCTTGCGCGAACGCTTGGTCACCGCGGCGACGGTTGCCGTCGCAACGCCGTCAACATGGCCGTACGCCGTCTCGGCAGCATCCTTGTCGGTAAAGCGCGCCGTCTTGTGCGCAATCTTAAAGCGGTCGTCCTCGGCAGCACCCTGCGCGGCGCCCATGCCGCGGATCTGCCAATAGTCCTCGGGCACAAACGCCATGCGCTCGCGCTCGCGCTCAACCACCAGGGCGAGCGTCGGCGTCTGCACGCGGCCGGCGGAACGCACGTTGCCAAAGCCGCCAAACTTGGCGAGCGTCAGGTAGCGCGTGAGCACCGCGCCCCAAATGAGGTCGATGTGCTGACGGCTCTCGCCGGCGTCGGCCAAGTTCTGGTCGAGCGAGACGAGATTATCAAAGGCCTGCGTAATCTCGGCCTTGGTAAACGAAGAATACTGGGCGCGGGCGACCGGCAAGTCGGGCGCAACCTCGCGCACCTTGTTGAGGGCGTCCGAACCGATCAGCTCGCCCTCGCGATCGAAGTCCGTGGCGATAATGACGCTGTCGGACTTTTTAGCGAGGTTCTTGAGCGAACGAATGAGCTCCTTCTCGGCCGGCAGCTTAATGACAGGCGCCCAAGTGAGGTAAGGCAGGCTCTCGAGCTTCCAGCCCTTGATGGAAATGCCATCGGCAAGGAACGGCTTACGCTTGGTGTCGTAAGGCGGACGAGCCAGGCCATCGGGCATGTCGGCCGGCAGTATCTCACCGTCCTCGGTGACCGAATACCAGCCCAGCTTTTTATCGAACAGCACGCTGTCGCAAAAATCGGGCGCAAGGATGTGACCGGCAAGGCCGATCGTCACGCACTCCTCGCCCTTCCACTCAAAACGGTAGATGGCGGTGTTGTACACCTTGTCCTTTTTGGGCTTGCCCGTGGACAGACGCTCGGCAATCTGACGCGCGGCGTCGTTTTTCTCGGCGATGATGAGCTTCAAAAGAGGCTCCTATCTCGTATCTCTGCGGCTACGCCCGCCCGTATGGCGGCCGACTTACGCCCTTGCTTGCTCAATCTGCCCGATGAGCCAATCGCACCAGGCATCCATGCCCTCGCCCTTACGCGCGCTAACGGAAAACCGCGGCGCCTGCGGATTGAGGTCATCGAGTGTCTTAGTATACCTATCCATGTCAAAATCGAAAGCCGGGGCCACATCGACCTTGTTGAGCAGCTGCGCGCCGGCGTGCTGGAAGATGCCCGGGTACTTGATGGGCTTGTCGTCGCCCTCGGGCACCGAGAGAATCATGATGGACAGGTTTTCGCCCAGGTCAAAGTCGACTGGGCAGACCAGGTTACCCACGTTTTCGATAAAGATGACGTCGATGTTTTGAAGACCCACAGCCTGGTCGAAGGCGTCAACTGCCTCCATGATCATGTTGCCCTCGAGGTGGCACAGGCCGCCCGTGTTGATCTGGATGGCGGGCATGCCGGCTTCCTTCATGGTGATGGCGTCGACATCCGAGGCGATATCGCCCTCGATGACGGCACAGCGCAGGCCGGCCTTGTCACGTAGACGCTCGTTGGTGCCCAGGATCGTGGTAGTCTTGCCCGAGCCGGGGCTCGACAACACATTGATCACATAGGTGTTTGTCTCTTTAAATCGCTGTCGCAGCTGATCTGCCAGGCGCTCATTGCGCGACAGAATCGGCGACGCGATATCAATCGTTTTCTCGGCCATACTTAACGCTCCTTACTTTGGCCCCTTTATACCCCATCGCTAGATGGCTAGCGGGCTAATCGTCGGGGGTTTCGATTTCGATACTTGCGATATCGAGCTCGCGGCCGTGCAGTAGGCGCACGTTGGCACCACCACACTGGGGACAGCGACAGTGGAAGCGATCGTGGTCGAAAACCTCGCCGCAGTCCAGACACTCGCTTTGTGGATGGACCTCCTCCACGGCAAGCTCGCAGCCTCGCGTGAGCGGGTCCTCGTCGCGAAATGTCTCCCACGCAAAGTCGAGCGCCTCGCGCACGACCTCGGTCATATCCCCGATACGCAGCGTTACCAAAACGGCGCGCGAGGCCCCCGCCCCACGCGCCGCGCGAATCACTGTATCGAGTATGCCGTTGACAATGCCAACCTCGTGCATACCGATTTACTCCTCGTCGTCCTCGTCGTCCGAGAACAGGTCCAGACGGCTCACGAACAGGCCCTCCTTGCCCTCGCGCGCGGTAATGACCACGCGGGCAATGGCGAGCGAGATCTCGTAGAGCGAGAGCAGGGCGCCGTACATTAGGCCCAGGGTGACGGGCGAGCCGTCGGGCGTAATCACAGCCGAACCCACGAGCAGGCCTACGTACACGTAGCGCCAGGCGCTGCGGAAGGCCGCGTAGGACACGATGTGGAAAACAGACAGGTAGAAGATGATGAGCGGCAGCTCAAACGCCACACCAAAGCCGATCATAAAGAGCAGCTCCATGTTGACGTAGTTCTCCAGGTCGGGCAGCGCCGTAGCGACGGCCGAGGTCTCGCCGATGAGCCACTCAAAGCCCGCCGGGATAATGATGAAGTAGCAGAAGATGGCACCCAGGAAGAACAGCACCGTCGAGGCGAGCACCGTGGGCACAACCCATTTGCGCTCGTTGGGGCGCAGTGCCGGCAGGAAAAATGCCAGGATCTGCCAGATGATCATGGGCGTGCACATGACCACGGCCATCTTGATGGCCAGCGAGAAGCGCAGTCCAAAGCCGCCGAGCGTGGTGGTGATGTAGAACTTACCGTCCGGCACAAAGGAGCGGATGGGGTCTTCCAAGATGTCGAGCACCACGGGCGTGGCGAAATACAGCACGATAGCGGCGGCAAATACCGAGACGACCACGATGGTCAAGCGGCGACGGAGCTCTCCCAAATGATCGAAGAGCGGCATTCGCGCAGGTCCGATAGGCATTACTCATCGCCTCCCTTCGGGGCGTCGGCGGCAGCGGTGTCGTCCTCGGCCTCGAGCTCGCGAGCAAGCTGGTCGACGACGGCTTTGCGCTTGCGGGGACGACGGGCGTAGAGGTCAGCCGTCGTGGGCTCTGCCGGCTCGGGCTCGGGCTCGGGCTCCGGCTCTGCAGCAGGCTCGGGCTCGACGACAGGCTCGGCGGCAGCGGCAGGCTCGGCGCTCTCGGCCTCGGACTCCTCAGCAGCACCCTCGCCCTCGGCGGCAGCCTCGCACGCGGCCTTCTCGGCGGCAAGGCGGGCACGGCGCTCGGCAAAGGTCTCCTTCTTTGCGGGCGCAGCCGTCTCGACGGCATCCTCGTCTGCATCGGAATCGTCATCGACGGCAGCCTTCTTGGGCTTGACCGGGGCCGACGCGGCTTCACTCACCGGATCGATTATCTCGGACTGAACAACGGCCGTCATCTTTTCCTGCGTCTCGCGGAACTGACGGATGGCACGGCCGATCGTGCGGCCCATCTGTGGGAGCTTATCCGGGCCAAACAGCAAAAAGCCGAAGACCACGATGATCGCGAGCTCACCCTCTCCAATACCAAACACACATACCTCCAAGGCTCGATGTGAGTCGAGCCCGCACCGCGCCATTCGGCCGGAACTCGTCTATTCATTCGGTCAAGTATAGCGCCCGGACGCCAAAACGTCCGAGCGCATCACAAACATATGCCAAACGGCACGCCCTTTTGGGGGCAAAGATTATGCAGCGGTGATCGAAATCTCCTGGTCGACACCCAACAGCTGAACCACGCGCATCACCGGGGGCTGCACATTGGTGCAGCTAAAGCGCTTGCCGTGGTCGGCCGCGTGGTGCGCGGCGCCCACGAGCACGCCAATGCCCGTCGAATCGATGTAGCTCACCTGGGCAAAATCGAGCTCAACGGCCTCAGTGGGCTGCTCGAGCGCCAGGTCGATGGCATTGCGCAGGCTATCGGCGTTAGAGATATCGATCTCACCGGTCACCTTAATGGTGTAGAGCTCTGGCGTGGGGTTGGTGGAAATACCCAAATCCATGTATACGCTCCTTTACGTATCGAAAGTGCGGATAGTACGGGAAGCCGCGCGTTAGGCGCGCTCGGCACGCGCAAGCTCGGCAGCGACAAGCTTAACGGCCAGCACCAGCACATCGAGCGCGGCCTCCAGGTCCTCGACCGTGGGATAGCTCGGCGCGATGCGGATGTTGGTGTCGCGCGGGTCCTTGCCATAGGGCCAGGTGGCACCGGCCGGCGTGAGCTTGACGCCCAGGTCGGCGCAAAGCGCGGCGACCTTTTGGGCCGAGCCCTCGGGACCATCGAAGCTTACAAAGTAGCCGCCGCGGGGGTGCGTCCAAGTGGCGCAGCCCGTGTCGCCCAAGCCCTCGGTGAGCTTGCGCTCGACGGCCTCAAAGCGCGGGCGCAGGAACTCGGCATGCTTTTTCATGTGCTCCTTGACCGCCTCGATGGTGGGAAGGAAACGCACGTGACGCAGCTGGTTGAGCTTGTCGGCGCTAATAAGACCGGCCTTCAGGCGCTTGGAGAACTCGGCGATGACCGCGGGGCTCGCACCGATAAAGCCGATGCCGGCACCCGGGAAGGTGATCTTGGACGTCGAGGCAAAGGCCACCACGCGGTCCTCGGTGCCCGCCGCGCGGGCAAGATCGAAGATGTTGGCGAGCTCGTCGGTCTCGTCGTACAGGTCGTGCACGCAGTAGGCGTTGTCCCAGAAGATGCGGAAATCGGGCGCGGCCGTGGGCATCTCGACCAGGCGACGCACAGTGTCCTCGCTAAAGGTGATGCCCGTGGGGTTGGAATACTTGGGCACGCACCAGATGCCCTTGATGGAGTCGTCGGTGGCAACCAGGCGCTCAACCTCGTCCATGTCGGGGCCGTTGTCGGTCATCGCGACGGGGACGTTCTCGATGCCCAAGTCGACGGTGATGCCAAAGTGGCGATCGTAGCCGGGAACGGGGCACAGGAACTTGACCTTCTTGCCGTCGTGCGCTGCCTCGTAAGCCTCCCAAGGGTCGCTGCCGCACGAGCCGCAACGCCAGAACATACCGGCGATATCGTGCTCGATCAGCAGGCTCGATGAGCCCAGTACGAGCGTCTGCTCGGCAGGACAACCCAGGAACTCCCCCGCCAGCTTGCGTGCCGAGGGAATGCCCTCGAAGCAACCGTAGTTGGAGCAGTCGACATTGCCGTCGTGCAGATCGGCATCGGCATTGAGGATATCGAGCATGGGGCGAGAAATGTTCACCTGGGAGGGCGACGGCTTGCCGCGCGCCATGTCGAGCGCCAGGCCCTTGGCCTTGACCTCGGCAACCTCGGCTTTAAGCGCCTCGATGGCGGCATCGAGTTCGGTGGTCTCCATCTTCTGGTAGATCGTCTGCATGGGTGCGACCTTTCGCGAAGCGGTACATTGCAGTTCTTCTAAGTATAGACCGCCACCGTCGAAACGTTATGAAGCCGTGATAGATTAAGTCCATCGCAATGAATTATGAATCGCCGCGCATGCCGGCGTGGGGCGCCCAAGGAGGCACTATGGAGTACGGATCGTTTCAGGCCGAGGAATTCGGCGACTTGCAGCGCCTGGTCGACGGACTGTTTTACGACCGCCACGCCATCGACCGCCTGGATCTGATCGTACAGGCCGAAATCTTGGACCTGGCGCCCGACCTCATGGAGATCGTGAATCTTTTGCCGCCCGGCTACTACGACCGCCAGTCACTTTGCGACCAGCTCAACTCCGCCTTGGCCGCCCACGGCTGGGGCGCCGTCTACGGAACGGTGGAATAAGCCTAGTCATTTAAGAACGTCCCCAATGACTAAAACGCTGCCTGTGATGGTATTCACAGGCAGCGTTTTCAAACTTGTATGTGCCCCTACTCGTCCTTGGGCGCGGGATGCTTGCAGACCACGCTCATGTAGATCATGCCGAGCACGGCTGCGGTGACCGAACCGGCGAGAATAGCGGCCTTGGCTGCAAGAACCTCAAACTGGGCCGTCGGGAAGGCAAGGCCGCTGATGAGAATCGACATGGTAAAGCCGATACCGCCCAGAATGCCCACGCCGGCAATCATGTGCCAGTTGACATTGTGCGGCAGCTCGCAGGCCTTAAGCTTAACCAGGGCAAACGTCATACCAAAGATGCCGATCGGCTTGCCCAGCAGCATGCCAAAGTACACGCCGAGCGTCACCGGATCGGTGAGCAGCGTGCTCATGTCCACGCCCACTAAGCGAACCTGAGCGTTTACGAACGCAAAGATCGGCAGGATCACAAAGTTGACCGGCGTGGAGATCAGACGCTCCATACGGATAAGCGGCGGGGTCACGCGGTGCATGACGCGCTCGACCTTGGTAGTCGAGACGGTAAAGTCATGCTGGCCCAGGATGTGTGCCTCGTCGTCGTAGCGGTCATCGAGCAGCGGCAGGCACTCGCCCAGCCAATCGGTGAGACTATCGAGCTTGACGCCGCACTTGGCCGGAATGGTGAAGGCCAGGATGACGCCAGCAAGCGTGGCATGTACGCCGCTCTTGAACATGCAGAACCACAACAGCAGCCCCAGTACCGAATACGGGGCAAGGCGGTAATGCTGCGTCTTGTTGAGCCACACGAGCGCGCAGGTCACAAGCGCGGCGGCGCCCAACCAAAACGGATTGGGGCTCTGACCGTAGAAGATGGCGATGGCGGCGATGGAGATCAGGTCGTCGGCGATAGCGAGCGTCGAGAAGAACACGCGCACGCCGTTGGGAACGCGGTTGCCCAAAAGCGACAGCACGCCCAGCGCAAAGGCAATATCGGTTGCCATGGGGATGGCCCAACCGTTGCGGGCGCCGGCATGGTTAAAGATCAGGTAGATGCAGGCGGGAACGACGACGCCGCCCACCGCCGCCAACATGGGAAGCATGGCCTGACGCGGATTCTTGAGCTCGCCGACCGTCATCTCGTACTTAAGCTCAATGCCCACCAACAAAAAGAAAATCGCCATGAGGAAGTCGTTGACGAAAAGCTCAACGGTGAGACCAGCCGTAAGGTTGCCCAGACCCACATACAGCGGGGTCTCCAAAAAGTGATGGATGGCCTCGTAGGCATCGGTATTGGCGCAGATGACGGCGGCGATGGCGGCGATCACCATGACGGCGGCAGAAATGGTGCCGTTCTCGGCAATGCGCTCCCAGATGTCGTGACGTTCAAAGCGCTTGCGCTCACGAACATTGAACAGCTGCTCAGTTGCTGCCATGGGCGGCTCCTTTCACGGGAAAGCTCCCGTCTTAAAAAAGCACGGCCCGCCCAGATGGCGGCGCCGCGCTCTAACGTATTACGCTTGCATCTAGCCTACCCTGCTCGACAAGCGCGCAAGCGCGGCCGAAAAGCGGAACCACAGGTTGAACATTATTTGCTCAACGGCACAGGCACGCCTGTCCAAGAGACGACGCGGCGACGTGCACAAAAAAACGACCGGAGCGCGGGGCGTCCGCGATCCGGTCGGGGCGTTTGGTCAACTAAACCTAGCAGGCGGCCATGATGGGGGCAGCGACCTGCTTCTTACGGGAGAGGACGCCCGGCATCCAGACGCCGTCGTGCTCGTCGGCAATGCCCAGGCCCTTCTGAGCAGCCTCGGTCTCGCCCTCGAGCAGGACCTGCGAGCCCTCCTCCATGATGTCGGTGATGCACAGGACAATGCCGTCGGCGCCCTTCTCGGCGGCGTAGGCGCGCATGGCCTCGCGGATCTCGTCGATCATGCCGAGTGCGCGGCTCTTGTCGACGGTCTCGTACTGGCCAATGAGCAGCTTCTTGCCAGCGGGCTCGAACATCTTGATGTCGTTGCCGACCATCTCGGCTGCAGTGAAGGAGCCGGACGGACGGGTGAGGAAGACCTCCATGCCAAACTTGACCGGGTCGACGCCCACCTGCTCGCCGAGCTTGGCGGCGACGGCGCGGTCGACATCGGTGGTGGTGGGGCTCTTGAGCATGAGCGTGTCGGTCATCATGGCCGAGAGCAGCAGCTTGGCCTGGACGTCGGAAAGCTCAACGCCGAGCACGCCGGCGAGCTTGGTGACGATGGTGCAGCTGGAGCCCCAGGGCAGGCAGATGTAATGCAGCGGGCCGGCGGTCTCGAAGTCGCCGATGCGGTGATGGTCGACAACGCCAAAGACCGTGGCGTCCTTAAGACCGGCGACGGACTGGGCAGACTCGTTGTGGTCGGTGAGAACGACGAGCTGACCGGCCTCGACGGACTCGATCACGCGGGGCTCGGCAATGCCGGCGTCGGCAAGCAGCTTGGCGGACTCGGCCGGAAGCTGACCAAGGGCGCAGGCCTCGTAGGTGTTGCCGGCATACTCAACCTGGTTGAGCAGCTGGGACAGGACGACGGCGCTCATGATGGCGTCGTTATCGGGGTTCTGGTGACCAAAGACAAGAACGTTTGCCATGGATATCCTCCACTTGATATGTGTACTTGGACGTAGCTATGGTAGCACGCCGATGCCGAGCCTTCGCAGACGGAAGGGCCACGGCATATTTTGGGGCGCAGGCACGGGGGCCAAGGCTGTCCCTTTTGCACCATGTTGGTGCAAAGTAACCTGTCCCCCTTGCACCAACTATTTGCCGGCGGCGCGCAGGGCTACGTAGGCGGCACCGATGATGCCGGCGTCGTTTTCGAGCGAAGCGACCTTAATGGGCGTCTCGCGCGAGGCGGAAAGCGCGTACTGCTTAAAGTGCTCGCGGACCTTGTCGAGGTAGACATCGGCCGAGGCGGAGGCGCCGCCGCCGATGAGGAACATCTCGGGATCAACCACGTTGGCGATAAGCGCCAGTGCGCGGCCGAGATAGTCGGCCATGGTATCGGCCGCGGCCAGCGCGAGCTTGTCGCCCTCGCGGCAGGCCTGGAACACGTCCTTGGAATCAGAAGGCCCAGTGAGCTCGATGGGCTCGACGCCGGCCTTTTTGCACTCGGCAAGGTAGTTGCTCACCACGCCGGTGGCGCTGGAATACTGCTCCAGGTGGCCATGTCCGCCGCAGCCGCAGGTGCGCTCCTCTTCGGGGTTCAGGCACATGTGGCCAATCTCGCCGCCGGCGCCCACAACGCCCGACACCACGTCGCCGTTGACGATAACGCCGCCACCCACGCCGGTACCAATGGTGACCATCACCACGTTCTGTACGCCCTTGGCAGAGCCGAGCCAGGCCTCGCCCATGGCAGCGGCGTTGGCATCGTTCTCGTATTTAACAACCGCGTCGGGGCAGTGCTCCTGAATGGCGACTCTTAGCTCGGGCAGGTTAATGGCAATGTTGGCCTTGACCTTGGCATCGCCCGATGCCGGGATGGGGCACGGAACGGCCAGGCCAATACCCGCCACAAAGGCGCGCGGAATCTGGGCCTTGGCGACCACCTGGTCGATAGCCTCGGTCACCGCGGCAAAGCCCGCGGCGTCAACGATAGGCGGCGTGGGCACGCTGGCCTTGGCCAGCAGGTTACCATCCTCGTCGAACAGGCCCTCCTTAACCGAAGTGCCGCCGACGTCGATGCCGATGTAATACTGCTTAGGTTCCATGGGAGCCCGCCTTTCTCGTTTAAACATTGCCTGTATGGTACCGCTCCCAAGGCAAAAACCTGCCAAAAAGGGACAGGTTTGTTTTGGCAGGTTTTATCTGGGAAAACGCAAGGCATGAGATTCGGTTCGCTGGGCGGCAAAACGGCCCAACCCCATCTTCGAGCCGATCAATTTGCTCAATACCACATTATTCGAATGCATATTCATTTAGAGCGCTCTAGTTTTTAAAGAGAAGCGTTTTTTAATTAAACCTTTCTCGAACTTTTCAAAAACGCAATAGGGATGCTTAGGTGTTGACTATACTTTCTTCTGTACTCAATCAAGCCGGAAAGGAGGTTCCATGATTCCCAAATACGAGGCGATAGCTGCAGATATCCGTCGAAGCATCGAGGACGGCTCCCTTAAGCCGGGCGACAAGCTACCCACCGTCGTTGAGTTCTGCGAGCTCTATAGCGTTTCCAAAATCACCGTCAAACGAGCTATCGAGCAGATCACCGAGGAGGGCCTTGTCACCAGCCGGCGCGGGTCGGGCACCTACGTTAAGGACACGGCGGGTCTCCCCGACCAGGCATTTTTCCAGGGCAAAAATGACCGCGCCCAGGGTTTTTCGTATGAGCACCGCGGGGAGAAGGTGACCTCGGTGGTCTACGATTTCTCGATTGTCAATCCACCGGCGGACGTCGCTACTCAGCTGGGAATTGCCGAGGACGACTTTGCCTATCACATCGTGCGCGTGCGCCAGGTCAACGAGAAGCCCATCGTCATCGAGTACACCTACATGCCTCTCGAGCTGATACCGGGCCTTAAAAAGAAAGACCTGTATGGATCGGTCTACAGCTTCATCCGCGAGCAATGCGGGCTGAAGATTTCGAGCTTCCACCGCACCATCCGCGCCGTAGCGGCAACCGAGGAAGAGGCTGAGCGCCTGGACACCGAACCCGGCGCTCCCCTGCTCGAGCTCAACCAGATTGGCTTTTTGGATAGCGGCAACGCCTTTGAGTACTCGATTTCGCGCAACGTCGGCGACCGCTTTGAGCTGCACAACGTAACGTTGGCATAGGTTTTTGTAGTCATGCGGGCGCACGTTATGGCTCGTTTAGAGTGGGCGACCGCACAACACCATGGGGGTATGAACATGTCCGATTTGATTAAACTGACGCCGATCTTCCACGAGAAGATCTGGGGCGGCCGCCAGCTCGAAACCGTATTTGGTTACGACATTCCCGAGGGTCCCATCGGTGAGTGCTGGGCCATCTCGGCCCACCCCAACGGCGACTGCCAGATCGCGGAGGGCCCGTATGCCGGCCACACACTGTCGTGGCTGTGGGCCGAGCACCGCGAGCTCTTTGGCAACTGCGAGGGCAAGGAGTTCCCGCTGCTCATTAAGATCCTGGACGCCAAGGACGACCTTTCGATCCAGATTCATCCCAACGACGAGTATGCCGCCGAGCATGAGAACGGTAGCCTGGGCAAGACCGAGTGCTGGTACGTGCTGGACTGCGAGCCCGGCGCCACGATTATCGTCGGGCAGCGCGCCAAGGATCGTGCCGAGGCCGCACAGATGATCGAAGACGGCCACTGGGACGACATGCTCAACGTGCTGCCGATTCACAAGGGTGACTTTTTCCAGATTGATTCCGGTACCGTGCACGCCATCAAGACCGGCACGCTCATTTTAGAGACGCAGCAATCGAGCGACGTGACGTATCGCCTGTACGACTACGACCGCCCCGGCACCGACGGCAAGCTGCGCCCGCTGCACATTGAGCAGAGCCTCGATTGCATCGACTTTAACGCGCAGGCTCCGACCGACGGCACGGTGACCGCGCCCGAGGTCGATGGCGTGACCGAGCTCGAGTCCAACCCCTGCTACACCGTCGATCGCGTGCGCGTCGACGGCAGCAAGACCCTCGAGCAGCGCTGGCCCTTCATGTGCCTGTCGGTCATCGACGGCGAAGGCACCGTCTGCGGCGACCCCGTCCACAAGGGCAGTCACCTGCTGGCACCCAGTACCGTCAGCTCCATTGACCTCAAAGGCAAGATGGAACTGATCATCAGCCACCTCTAGGTCGCAACAACAACCAAAACGAAACAAGGGGCTCCCCCGTTCATCAACGGAGGAGCCCCTACTCGTATCTATATATCAGCCCACCCGGCTCTCCAGACCAAAAAGCGAACGAGCAGAGCGACGTTCGCAAGCAGCGTTATCTAAGGACCTGGGCGGGCGTATAGGGCAACATCGATCGCGAGTTCCGCACGCAAAGGAGAGCACTTAATGTGCTCTCCGTCTTGCGCAGGACTGTCCGAGCAGGCGATGTTGCCCTATACGCCCGCCCAGGTCCGCTGGGATTACGACAGCTTGACGATAGGTGCGAAGCCCTTCATGAGCTTTTTGGTCTGGCCGGTTTTTTCGAACTGCACCTCGATCATGTCTCCGGCGACCGAGATCACGGTACCCGTGCCAAAGGTCTTGTGGCTCACGGTATCGCCCGCGGCAAAGTCCTGCGACGCGCTGGCGCGATCGACCTTGCGCTCCACCGTCGGCGACACCTTGGACGACGGCTTTTTGGCTCGCGGCGCGCCCGAGCCAAAGGTCGAGGCAACACGGCCGGCGTCGGGCGAGACCCCACGATGGCGCTCGGTCCCATAGCTGCTGCCGCCAAAGAAATCGTCGAAGCTCGATCCGCCGCGCGAACCGGAACCGCCGGTCGAGCGCGTATGCGAGCCAAACACCTTGCCGCCATACATATCCGAGCCCATGCCCGAGCCAAAGGTGCCGTGACGGTCGCCGCGTTTCTCCCAGCCCGTGCCCTCAAAACCGGCAGAACCGATACCGCTAAACTCGATATCCTCAAACGGAATCTCGTTGAGGAAGCGCGAGCGCGGGTTGGCAGAGGTCGAGCCGTAAGTGCGACGCGTGGCCGCATAGGTCAGGAACAGGCGCTTGCGAGCACGCGTGATGGCGACGTAGGCCAGGCGACGCTCTTCCTCGAGCTTGCCCGGATCGTCACTACCGCCAAAGTCGTGCACGTGCGGGAAGATACCCTCCTCCATGCCGGCCACGAACACCGCGGGGAACTCCAGGCCCTTAGCGGAGTGGATGGTCATCATGGTGATGGCATGTGTCTCGCCGGCCAGGGAATCCAAGTCGGAGCGCAGGGCCAGCCACTCCATGAGTGCCGGCAGTGCCTTACAGGTGAGCGGACCGTAGGTGCGCTCGATCTCGTCGGCATGCACGGCGCCCGCCGGTAGCTCTGTTGGCACGGCATACGCGTTGCCCGCGATGGCGGCGGCCAGGGCATCCTGCGGCGAGAGCGCCGGGGCGGCTAGGCTATCGAGCGGATTGGAGCCCGCGGCGTCACGAGCGCCGACAAGTGCCTCAAACGAGGATGCCGGAGCGGACGGCTCCGGCTCGGACGCGGGCGCACTCACCACGACGGACTCGGACTCGGCGACGGACGGCACGTCGGCAACACCGGCCGCGCGCAGCTCTTCTAGACTCTCGAGCGTACCCTCGATATCCTCGTGCGTCTCCTCAAATTCGGCGGCGACGCCCAGGAATTCCTGGATGTTCTCGGCGCGGCTCTCGGACTCCATGGTGCCCTCGGCGCGAAACGCCTGCAGCAGGCCCGTCCTATCGACAATCATCTCGACGACGTCCTTGAGCTCGCCGTCCATGCGGCGGCCCTCGCGCACCAGCGCCACAAAACTCGACAGGCCGTTGCGCACCTTGGCACTAAACATGCCCGTCTCGGCTGTTGCGATCTCGCAGGCCTGGAAGAACGAGCAGCGGTTGTCGCGCGCCAGCTGCTCGATCTTTTGGATCGAGGTGGAGCCGATGCCGCGGCGCGGCGTGTTGATGACGCGCTTGACGCTCATCTCGTCGGCCGGGTTCACGATCATCTTGAGGTAGGCCATGACGTCGCGAATCTCGGCGCGGTCGAAGAATCGCGTGCCGCCGACGATCTTGTAGGGCACGCCCGCGCGCAGGAACATATCTTCGAGGATACGCGACTGGGCGTTGGTGCGGTAGAACACGGCGATATCGTCGTAGCTTGTACCCTTGGCATGCAGCTTTTCGATCTCGCCGGCAATCCAGCGACCTTCGTCGCGCTCGTCGCTTGCCTGGAAAGCCTGAATCTTCTCGCCATCGCCCTCGGCCGTAAACAGGCGCTTGTCCTTGCGCTGCGAGTTGTGACGCACCACGGCGTTGGCGGCGCTCAGGATATGACCCGTAGAGCGATAGTTCTGCTCCAGCTTGACGGTCTTGCAGTTTTTAAAGTCCTGCTCAAAGTCCAGGATGTTGGTGATGTCGGCGCCACGCCAGCTGTAAATGGACTGGTCATCGTCGCCCACGACCATAAGGTTTTGGTACTTGGCGGCCAGCAGGTTGGCGATCTCGTACTGGACGTGGTTGGTGTCCTGATACTCGTCGACGCTAATGTAGCGGAAGCGCTCCTGGTACTTGTCGAGCACCTCGGGGCGGGTGCGCAGTAGCTCGAGCGTGCGCACGAGCAGGTCGTCGAAGTCCATCGCGTTGGCGGCGCGCAGGCGGCGCTCCAGCTCCAGGTAGACTTGCGCGGCCTTTTTGTCGTTGGGGCTATCGGCGCTCTTGAGCATGTCCTCGGGCCCGATCATGGCGTTTTTAGCAGAGCTGATCTTGCTGCGGATCATGTTGATGGGGAACTGCTTTTGCTCGATGCCGAGCGCCTGCATAATGTCGCGCACCATGCGCTTTGAGTCGTCGTCATCGTAGATGGTGAATTGACCGGTATAGCCCAGCAGGTCGGCGTCCTCGCGCAGCATGCGCACGCACATGGCATGGAAGGTGCACACCCACATGCCACGAGTGCCGCTGGGGATGAGTGCCGCCAGACGCTCGCGCATCTCGGCCGCAGCCTTGTTGGTAAACGTAATGGCAAGAACCTGCCAAGGCTTAACGCCCAGGTCGCCGAGCATATGTGCGATGCGGAAGGTCAAGACGCGGGTCTTGCCCGAGCCGGCGCCGGCGAGCACCAGCAACGGGCCCTCGGTGGACAGGACCGCCTCGCGCTGGGCGGGATTAAGGCTGTCGATGTCGACGAGCGGCTTGATAGGCTTGGGCGCCGGCGCGGGAGCGTCATAGATGTCGAGCGGAACGAGCTCGCGCTCCGGCGCAGCGGGGGCGGTGTATGCATCGAGCGGCACGGGTTCCGGCGCGGGCGGCACGGGTACCGCGGCGTTCTTTTCCCAGGGCAAGGGCTGGGTCATGGGCGACTCCTCATCTGACAGACGGCGCGCCTGCGGGCAGCGCCATAGTTTGAGCCGTACCAGTATACCGAGCCGCGCGGACACCGACGCAAATCACACCACGACTCCGTGCGCCGCCGTCAGGCCCGCCCCATCGCCCAAAAAAGAGGACGGCATAGACCTTTTGGTCATGCCGCCCTCTTTGAATGACAAGTTGTCGCTCTGGCCGCCGCGCAGCGTCAACCAAGTTACAGGCCGAGCATGGGCTCCAGAACGAAGAAGTATGCGAGCACTACGATGCCCAGGATGATGCGGTAGACTCCGAAGCACTTGAAGTCGTGACGGCGGACGAAGCCCATGAGCCACTTGATGGCGATGAGCGAAACCACAAAGGCCACAACGCAGCCCACGCCCAAGATGGCGATCTCGTTGGTGCCGAACGTGCCGCCCTTGATGAAGTACTTGACCAGCTTGAGCGCACTCGCGCCAAACATGACAGGGATGGCCAGGAAGAACGTGAACTTAGACGCCACCGAGCGCGTGCAGCCCAAAAGCAGGCCGCCGATGATGGTAGAACCGGAGCGAGACGTACCAGGCACCAGCGAAAGCACCTGGAAGCAGCCGATACCCAGCGCAGTCTTCCAGCTTAGATCCTCGAGCGTGGCGATGGAACCAAAGTCCAGATTCTCGTCATCGTCCTCATCCTCAGCGGTAGCCGTGGCGGGCGCCGCAAAGTGCGCACCGGCGGGACGTCCACCCGACACCACAGCACGCGAACCAAACGAACCGGCAACGGCCATTTCCTCGCGCTTGCTCGCGCGCCAGTTCTCGATCACGATAAACAGCACGCCGTACACAATGAGCGCCAGCGCCACGACGGGAGCATTGTAGAAATGCTCCTCCATCCAGTCGTTGAGCGGCAGGCCGATCGCCGCCGCAGGAATGCAACCGAGCACAATCTTGCCCCACAGCACCCAGGTGTCGTGACGGCCCTCCTTGCCCTTGCTGGGCGAGAACGGATTGAGCTCATGGAAGAACAGCACACAGACGGCCAAAATGGCGCCAAGCTGAATCACGACCAGGAACATGTTCCAGAACGTCTCGCTCACGTTCATCTTGACGAACTCGTCCACCAAGATCATGTGACCGGTCGACGAAACGGGCAGCCATTCGGTGATGCCCTCGACCAGGCCCATGAAGGCAGATTTTAAAAGCTCGATGATATCCAAAGGGACCCCCTCGTTAGACACCCGCCGGTAGATGTTCTGCGGACGATGCGGGCGATGTCCCATTATCAACCGTTGGCGGTGCGACCGCGCCTACCCTTACCAAAAAACTCGCCCGTTCACAGAATTGCGAGCAGTTAAACCGAAATCCTTGGGTATAACTGCAACAAGATAAAGTGTCCGGCGGTCAACGCACCCGCGCCCGCCCGACGCACGAGCCCCGCGCCCGTGCGATAGACCAAGGAGGAAACCATGAACGAGGGTTACACCAAGGTATTTGTTTCACTCGACGGTACTGAGCAGCAGGATTTTGTGCTCGCACGCGCCATCAAGGTCGCCGCGAACAACGGCGCCAAGCTGATTATCGGCCACGTTATCGATTCCACGGCGCTCGAGAGCGCCGGCTCCTATCCGGTCGATTTGGTCAACGGTCTGGAGGAGGCCTTTAAGAACTCCATCGAAAAGCAGCTCGAAGAGGCCAAGGCCAATCCCGATATTCCCGAGGTCGAGGTCATGATACGTGCCGGTCGTATTCGCGAGACGCTCAAAGACGAGATGCTCGACGTGGTCAAGCCCGACCTGGTGCTCTGCGGCGCTCGCGGCCTGTCCTCGATCAAGTATGCGCTTCTGGGTTCGATTTCGACGTTCCTGCTGCGCAATACCGACTGCGACATTTTGGTCGTAAAGTAGCGTTGCTCCCACCGGCCGCGGGGCCTGCGGGGTTTCCACGGGCACGTCCTCGCCGCGTTGCGGCTGCGGGATGTGCCCTTAGGAAACCCCTCCCGGCCTCGCGGCCTTCGCAGCCTTACTTCAGCGAGTTGGCTGATAAAAGATGGCGTGCCGCCCCGTTTGGGGCGGCACGTTTTGTTTGGGCTGCACGTTTTTGTTTTGGGAGATCCATTTGAGCCTCATAGTTATGTTCACGTTCGGGAACATAGCCGTCCGCAGCGCAAGACGGCCCGGCTACTCAAAGTATTGGAACTTGTTCGTCGAGAAGGCGAACGTTACGACAAAGCCTTCGCCGGAGTCGGATGCCGCCGTGACGTCGATGCCCATCTTGGAGCATAGGCGCGCCACCAGGTAGAGGCCGATGCCCGTTGCGCGCTTGGTGGTGCGGCCGTTGTCGCCGGTAAAGCCCTTCTCGAACACGCGCGGCAGGTCTGCCGCACACACGCCGCAGCCGTTGTCCGCAACGGTGAGCTCGATGCGCTCGCTCGCCAGGCCCTCGTCCAGTAACGCGCCCGAAAACACGATCTTCGCGCCGTCCTCGCGCGCATATTTAATGCTGTTCTGAATGAGCTGGCCCAGGATAAACTCGAGCCATTTTTCGTCGGTAAAGACCTCGAAGTCGAGGTTCTCGCACACCGGAGCCACGTGCGCCGCAATGAGCTCGCGCGCGTTGGCCTTAATCGCACCCGTCACCAAGGTCTTAAGGTCCCAGCGGCGAATCAGGTAGTCGCGCTCCACGACTTCCGAGCGCGCGTAGTACAGCGCCTGGTCGATATAGCGTTCCACGCGAGCCAACTCGCGACCCAGGTCATCGACACGTGTTGGGTCATCTGCGCCGCCGTCGAGGTTTTCCAGAATCAGGTGAGCCGCCGCCAGGGGCAGCTTGGCCTCGTGGACCCAGCTCTCGATATAGTCGCGATAGTCTTCGGTCTGACGCCGGCCCTCGGCAACCTCGTCGCAGGCGGCTTTGCCCACCCGGCACAGGACCTCGTACTCGAGCTCGCCCTCGGCATAGGTTGGGCATTGCACCATCTCCTGCACCCATGCGGGACTCTCGAGCTCCTCTGCCGCGCGCTCCAACTGACGCAGAAAACGGCGACGGCGAGCGTACTCGATCACGATGCCGAGCATACCGAAGATAAAGGACACGCCAACCGCCACGACCACGATAGAAACGGGTGCGCCGGCGACCGTCAGCACAAAGCAGCTCAGCAGCACGCCGCACGTCCACACGGCGACGGGAAGCAGTGCATCTTTAAAGAACTTGCCAAACGACATAGCCGGCCCCTAGACCGAATAGCCTTGGCCGCGATGCGTCGTCAAATACCCCTTGATGCCGATTTTTTCGAGCGTGGTGCGCAGGCGGTTGATGTTGACGGTGAGCGTATTGTCGTCCACGAAGGCGTCGGAGTCCCACAGGTCCTGCATGATGGCCGAGCGCGAGACGATCTTGCCCGCGCGGCTCAGGAGCAGCGAGAGAATGCGCAGCTCATTTTTGGTGAGCTCGGTGCTGTCGCCGGTCGCCGTGTTGGTGACCATAGAGCGGGCGAGGTCGAGCTCCAGCCCCTTGTGGACGAGCGTGCTGCGCTCGCCTGACGCCGCGGTGCGACGCAGCAGTGCGTTGATGCGCGCCACGAGCACGCGCGCGCTATAGGGCTTGGGAACAAAGTCGTCCGCGCCGAGCGTCATGGCCATGACCTCGTCGATCTCGGTCGTGCGCGAGGTGAGGACGATGATGGGGACCTCGGATTCGCGGCGAACCTCGTGGCAGATATGCTGGCCGTCCTTGACGGGAAGCGTGAGGTCGAGCAGCACCAGGTCGGGCGCGGCGGCGAGAATATCGCGCGAGACATGCTCGAACGATTCGCAGGCCTCGATTTCAAACCCGGCGCGGGCAAGGATGTCGACAAGCTCACGACGAATGGGCTCGTCGTCCTCAACGATATAGATTAGCGCCATGGATTCCGCTCCCCTCTTGGTTGTCTTGCCACCATTATGGCTGCGAAACTGCAGGTGCGCGCCACGCACGTCGCCAAGGTGACAGAACTGTTCGCGAGCGGGGGCGTTTTGTCCGCCTCGCACTCGCAGCGGTGGCGGGAACCAAAATGATTCTTTAATCCCCGTCCCAGAATAATCATTTAGCGGCGGGCGCGAAGCTTTTCGTAGCCGTCGGCAAAGAAGGCGACCGTCGCGGCATCAGACTCGGCGGCGTCGGCGTCGGTGGCAGGCACCACGCCGTGCTCGTCGCTTACCAGGAACAAGGCGCCCTTGAGCTGTGCGGGAATGTCTACGCGCGTGACCGGGATGCCCTTGGTCTGGGCCAGCTGCTCTATGAGCGTCGCCGTGCCACACAGGCACTCGTCCGCCGGCGCCACAAAGGCCAGCTCGCCGTTGTTGACGGCAGCGAGCAGCTCGGGCGCCACGCCGGTTTCGTCGGCCTCGGAGCGGGCCTCGGCGGAGCGGGCACGCAGCGCCTTGGCCGAAGTATCGGCCAGCGGCTCGTACTCACCCACCGTCATGGCGGCATTGCCGTTAACGTCGATCACCAGCATGAGCACGCCGTCGTGCGCGGTGTAATCGCCCTCGGCAAGCGACCACTCAACGTGCTGCTTGGCCCAGCTGAGCATGTTATGGGTAAGTGGCTCGCCCTGCACCAGGCGCTCGGACAGCGCGCGGATGTGACGGTTGAGCATGGGCACCTTTTTGTTGGACATGCGCCAACGGCAGACAAGCGCGGGCTTGTCGAGCGTGAACTTCTCGACCGCCTCCTGATTGGCGCAAAAGTCCTCGTACGCACGCTGATCCTCGGCATTGCCAAACAGCTCGGCATCATCAATCTGGGGCATGGTCATACCTTTCGTGTTAGTCATTCCGTCCTCTTATACCAAAAAGACGGCCCTCCAAACGGAGCGGCCGTCTTTTGCAGAGAT
>CAUCTV010000022.1 GCA_958445895.1 uncultured Collinsella sp. | reverse complement strand
TGTGCAGCAGGCCCAGGAAGCCCACGCGGAAGCCAAAGCCGAGCGCCACCGAGGTCTCGGGCTCCCACACCAACGACGGGTCGTTGACGTGCAGTTTATCGAGCGCGTCACGCAGGTTCTCGTAGTCCTTGTTGTCGATCGGGAACAGGCCCGTATAGACCATGGGCTTGGCCTCGCGATAACCGGGAAGCGGCTCGGGGCAGGGGTTCGACGCCCACGTAAGGGTATCGCCCACGCGAACGGCCTCGGGATCCTTCAAGCCCGTGACCACATATCCGACCTCGCCGACCGTCAGCGCGTCGACCGGGGTCTCGGCAGGACGCTTGACGCCCACGCCGTCGACCAAAAAGTCGCCCTTGGCTTGCATCATAAGCAGGGTATCGCCCTTTTTGATGGAACCATCGAAGACGCGCACCGTAGCCACCACACCGCGATACTCGTCAAAGTACGAATCCAAAATGAGCGCTTTGAGCGGAGCGTTTGCATCGCCCTTAGGCGGCGAAATCAAAAAGACAATGGACTCCAGCAGATCGTGAATGCCCTCGCCGGTCTTGCCCGAGACGCACACAGCATCATCGGCAGGGATCGCCAGGTCATCCTCGATCTCGGTCTTAACCTCATCGGGATGGGCCGAGGGCAGGTCGATCTTGTTGATGGCCGGCACAATGTCCAGATTGGCGTTCATGGCGAGCGTCGCGTTGGAGACGGTCTGCGCCTCGACGCCCTGCGTGGCGTCGACGACGAGCACCGCACCCTCACAGGCTGCCAGCGAGCGCGAGACCTCATAGGTAAAGTCCACGTGGCCCGGTGTATCGATCAGATTGAACTGATACGTCTCGCCATCGTCGGCGTCATAGGACACGCGGACGGCGTTGGACTTGATCGTGATGCCGCGCTCGCGCTCGATATCCATGGTGTCGAGCAACTGCGACTCCATGTCGCGCTCGTCGACGGTATGGGTGAGCTCGAGGATGCGGTCGCTGATCGTGGACTTGCCATGGTCAATGTGCGCAACGATTGAGAAGTTGCGGATGTGGGAAATGTCAATTGAAGTATTCATGCGGACTATCTTACCCGAGCGGTACAAAAAATGGAGCCTGTTCCATAAAACAGGCTCCATTTATGCGCGTAATCTGTGTGGTGTGAAATTTACAACTTAGGCGTTGATGCTGTTCACGAGCTTGGCAAGACCGGACTTGCGGTTGGAAGCCTGGTTCTTGTGGATAACATGCTTGGCGGCAGCCATGTCGAGACGCTTGGTGACGGTCTTGAGGGCAGCCTGGGCCTTCTCGGCGTCGCCCTCGGCGACGGCGGACTGGACGTGCTTGGTCAGCGTCTTGAGCTCGGACTTGACAGCCTTGTTACGCATGCGAGCTGCCTCATTGGTGCGGATACGCTTCTTCTGAGACTTGATGTTTGCCACTTCTGGAGTTCCTTTCGAGTTCCTTGCAAAAAATGTATGACACCTCTGAGACACGGTGAGGTCATGCAAGCGCCTACTATAGCACGCTCCCTCTCAAAGGGATAGAACGAATTTGTCAAATAGGCAGGTATCATCACGATTTTCTCAAGATGTTCGTAATCCAGAGCAAAAGCGCCGTCTGAGAATCGGCCGAACCCTTGAGCGCGAGCTCCACATCAACGGCACCCTCGAGCGCTGCGACGAGCTCGGTCATCGAAAAACGACGCGCCCAGGTAAGGTGATTCTTGACCTGCCAGGACTGGAGCTTGAGCGTTGCGGCCAGCTCGCGACCCTGCCCACGCGCGTCGAGCGCCTTGGCGACGATAAGCTCGCGAATGCGACCGCACAGCAATGTGTAAGTCCACACGTAGCTCTTGGAGGGCAGGAGCTTAAAGAGCTCGAGCGAACGCCGCATATCGCGAGCCGAGACGGCGTTGAGGAAGTCCCAGGGTTGGACCTCGGCCGTACGTACAATCAAGCGATCAACATCGGCAAGTTCAATCTGGGGCGACTCGACCATCTGGGCAAGCTTGGCCAAGTCGTTATCGAGCATGCGCGTGTTTTCGCCCGAACGCGAGACGAGCTCCTCGGCGGCCGCCGTCGAAATCGACTTACCGCGCTGCGTCGCCATCTGCTGAACACGGCGCGGCAGTTCCCAGCGCTTGGTACCCGAGCAATCGACGATAGCCTTCTTGTCGATCTTGGCGATTGCCTTATACAGGCGCGTATTCTTGGCAAGTGAGTCAGCGATGATGAGGCAGACCGTTGTTGGGCTGGGACTCGCCAGATACCCAACGAGCGGCTCCGAGACCGCCTTGGCGAGCTTTGAGCAGCCATCGAGGATTACCAGACGAAACTCGCTGCCCATCGGAAAGGTGTTAAGCGATCCGATAATGGACTCGATATCGGGGTCCTTGGTCATGTCTCGCTCGTCGAGGTTGAACTCGACCATACCCGATTTTTCCAGACGCGCTTTCATACGCGAGACGGCGTGGTCGCGCTTGACTCCGTCGGTACCGACGATCAGATATGCCGGCAGCAAACCGGTTTCGGACATTGCGCTCCCCTCCCGCAGGCCTTCGTATTCGTTCCGTGCCATTCTAGCCCAGGGGCCCACCACACGCCAACGACGTCGTCACGGTCGCTGGCATCGCATCGCAAAGCCATTCGCAGTCGGTGTGACGGTAATGTCGCCGTGTTCGATGGTACACGCGAACACACCACCCGCTTCCTTAACGGCATCGATGCAGGCATCGGACGGATGGCCGTATCGATTCCCCTCACCGGCGCTTGCGAGGGAAAGCTCGGGCTTCAGGACGTCCAGCAACTCGCCATCGACTGAAACCTTGGAGCCGTGATGCCCAAGTTTAAGGACATCGATATCCCCCACCTCCTGCACGAATTCCCGCTCTTGGTCGAGCTCGGCATCACCGGTGAGAAGTATTCGCAGGCCCTTGCCTTCCTGAACATAAGAGAGCAGCAGGACAAGCGAGTCCTCATTTCCCTCGCCATCCACGAACTCGAATGGCCACATCACGCGAGCGCAAAATGAGCCGATGTCGACCGTATCCCCACGGCGCACCTGCCGATACTCCACGCCAGGTCGGTTCAATACCTCGGCAGGAGCATCCTCCAGCGCATCCGCCGCCACGGCAATCGTTCCGACCGAAAACTGTTCGAGCACGGCAGGCAAACCACCCCAGTGGTCCTCATCCCAATGCGTCACAAAGACGGCATCGATATGGTGCACGTTATTGCGAACCAACGCCGCAACCACACGCTCGTCGAGCCCGCAGTCGACGAGAGCTACTGCGCCGCCTTGGCGGATAAGAATCGCATCGGCCTGGCCCACATCGAGCACCGTCACCGAAGGCGGAGCGAATCGATCCCAATAGACGTACGGAATCGCAGCCAAGAGCATCAGGCATGCAAGCCCCACCGCCATAGGACGTGCACGGGGACGCGGCCACCAGACCAGCAGAACCGCCAGAAAACACGGCACTAGGTAAATCCACATGCTATCGGGCGGCACGCTCACGTATGCACCCGGCACGGCGGCAAACAGCTGCTCGAAGAACAGCGCGCAACGGGCGGCAATCATGGGCACAACGAGCGCCCATGTCCGCAACGGTCCCACGAGCGAAAAGGGAGCCAGCGCGATCGACACAGCGAGCAGAACGCTCACCACCGGACCGATGACCGCATTTGCCAACGGAGCAATGAGCGAGAATGTACCGAAGGCAGGAATGGTAATGGGAAGTGTCGCCAGTTGCGAGCACAGCGTGACGGAAAGCACGCTGGCAACGCCCGATGGCACACCTAGCTCACCCAACGCGTAGGTCGCATAGGGACAAAAACACAGAATGGCTAAGACGCTGGCGCATGAAAGCTGAAAGCCCATCTCGAACAGCACCGTCGGCCGCAGTAGCACAAAGATGGACATGGTTACGAAGAGTGCCGAAAGGCCGTGCCGACGACGCCCCGCGCCGTTTACGACAAGCGTCACGAACACCATGCAGCACGCGCGCACGGCCGAGGGAGACGCGCCCGTAAAGGCAGCGTAGCCCACAAGCGTTATCGCCAATATCGCCCGCTGAAGACCACGTGAGCACCGAGTCTTTTGCAATACACCCTCGATTACAAACCCCACGATAGCCAAATGGCTGCCCGAGACTGCGATAAGATGCGCCGTTCCCGTCACCGAAAACCAGTCGCCCGCCGGCTGGGCGCGCAGCTCGGCCGAACGACCGCAGACGACACCGGCTATGAGCGCACGCGCCGGGTCGGTCGCAGGCGCGATGGACGCAAGCAGCCCATTTCGCAGCCGAAGCAGCGGCCTCGGAGAACCCTCATCGACCGACACAATCCGAACGGCTTTGACCTTACGCACCTCGCCTCGGAGCACACGCGATCGTCCATACGCATCGTTCTCAAAACGTGAAACGCGACCGATAACACGCACGTGCGCCCCGACCTTGAGCTCACGATCACACGATAGGCGAACCGTTGCCAAGTTCTTACCGTCCGAGCGCGCCCCGCAGGTATAGGAATACACGTCGTCGTTTATGGATGGATCGCCCTGCACGACAAACTCGAGGCCGCTTGCCGCTCGACCGTCGAGTGCCTTCGAGGCGCTGAGCACACCCACAGCCCACCACGCCGAGACGACCGCTCCCGCCACGAGACCGGCGGACGCGGCATACAGCCACCGCTTCAAAGGGGCAAGCCGCGCACAAGAGTGAGCCAGCACAACGAAAACCGCTGCCGCAACGGGAATGGCCCATAGCGGCCCGACCGCCGTCGCCCGCTCCCTCAGCAGCGCATCAGCGGCTATGCTGAGCACCAAGGCGCAGCTCACGCACATGCCGGCACACAGGGCCATCGTCCACGGAATCAGGGGTCGCGGAGGCATCACGTGCTCGCGCTCGGTCGCGCTCATACGCAGATGCAATCTTTGATTTTGGCAAGCTTCTTCTCGCCGATTCCCGACACACGCATCAGATCGTCAACCGAGGCGAAAGCACCGTTCTTTGTCCGCTCATCGATAATCGACTGGGCCATAGAGGGGCCGATGCCCGAAAGCGTCTGCAGCTCTTCTGCGCTTGCCGTATTGATGTTTACTAGGCCTGTTGCGCCACTAACGCCCGACGATGCGGAAGTCCCACCATCAACACCGGCTTCCGCAATGGACGCCTGCTGCTCCCCTACCGTTGGAACGTGAATTTTTTGTCCATCAGTGACCTTGGATGCACGATTAAGCCCCGTAACGTCTGCTTCGGGCGCCAGCCCGCCGGCGGCATCAATCGCCTGAGCCACCCGCGCCCCGTCTTTGAGGCGATATACACCGGGTGACACCACGGCGCCATCAACATCGACATAGACCTCTGCCGCGGCAGACGCCTTAGGCGAAGAGCCTTCGGATGTCTTTCCGCTCGAAGCATCGCCGGATCCCGGCTCCACTAACGTGCCCGAACCATCAGTGCGCTCAAACGACACACCGCCGGCACCGCCGCCAAGGTTCGCCATCGCCAGCCCACTCGCCATCGCAATGACGACCAGTATCGCCATCACCACTGCCTTATGACCGAGCAGTTTGCCCGCCCAGCGGTCCATCTTTTTGACTCGTTCGTGTTGTTCGCGCTGCGCCATAGCAAAACCTCCCAACACCATCGTGTCAGGAAAGGAGCTCCACAACAGCCAAGCCCCAAAACCGGTTTTTGCGGTCAAACCAAAAACCGACCAAAACCTTGCACAAATCTGTCCATTTATTCAGGCACACGTCAGCAAATGAACGCTTAGCCGCAAAATGCCCAGATAGCAAAAGACCGACGATGCAGGCGCATCGTCGGTCTATGCACAAATTTACTCGTAATCTTGGTAAATCTTACGCGGAGCAAGCTCCGAATGTTTGCGTTTTAAGGTCTTAGGGGCCTTATACGTGTTGCTCTCGAAGTCGATGTACTCGGTCTGCTTGAGCAGGCGCTCGATCATCTCCTCATGATCGAACAACTCCCAGGCCTCATGCACGGCATCGAGTTTAGCGTGCGTCTCGGGTCGGCGCGGCATAAACAGCGTGCAGCAGTCGGGAGCGGCCTCAGTCGAGATATCGAACGTACCGATCTCCTCAGCACGCGCGATGATCTCCTGCTTGTCCGAACCGATGAGAGGACGGAACACGGGGATCTTCACGGCCTCGTTGACGGCCATGATGTTCTCAAGCGTTTGGGAGGCAACCTGCCCAAGCGATTCGCCCGTAACGATGGCCTTGGCGCCCTCGATGTGCGCAATGCGCTCGGCAACCGAATACATAATGCGACGATACATGATCACACGCAGGTTGCTGGGGCAGGTGACCGAAATCTCACGCTGGCAGTCGCCAAACGGCACCACGTACAGGCGGCCGATCTGGACACCCGGCTCAAGCGCACGGATGATATCCTGCACCAAATACTCACTCGTATCGGGCGTCTGCGGACGACCGGAGAAATGTACCGGCACGCAAACCGCGCCGCGGCGCGCGAGCATCCAGGTCGCCACCGGAGAATCGATACCCGAGGACAGCAGCGTCACGACCTTGCCGGCAGAACCCACCG
Organism: uncultured Collinsella sp.; assembly: GCA_958445895.1. GTDB lineage: Bacteria > Actinomycetota > Coriobacteriia > Coriobacteriales > Coriobacteriaceae > Collinsella. The sequence goes on along the minus strand of CAUCTV010000022.1, from coordinate 14,439 downwards.
GCAGACCGCCCACGCCGCGCTCGGAGCGTGCGTACACGTAAACGCTACCCTGGACCACCAGTACGTGCACCATTGCATCGGGGTCGTGCATTTGAACCTTTTTATCGGGGAAGGCCTCACACAGTACCTCGCCCACCTGACGATTGATATCGATCGAGGTGAGCTCATAGTCAGTATTGGAGCGCTTGGCGTGCACCTTAAACGAATCGAAGGAACCAAACTCGCGCAGCGCCTTCACGGCGGCGGCGCAGTACTCCTGCGGGTCGCGGTTGGTGTGATACGCCAAAGACACACGGGCAACGCCGGGAACGGTGCGAATGACACGCGCCGCCTCGTCGGCCTGATGTTCGTTAAAGGTCACGAGGATATAACCGGAAATTCGAGACACGGCGTTCACGGAAAAGGCGGCCAAGGCCGCCTTGATGTTATCCATGAGGATATGCTCAAAATGTGCGCGGTTCTTGCCCTTCAGTCCAACCTCGTGATAGTGGACCAGGCAGACGCGAGCCGCCATTTAGGCTTCAGCAACCTTGTGGCCGAGCGCCTTCTCGTAACGGGCCTCGTCGTAAGAGATGTCACCGTCGACAATCTCGTCCATAGCCATCGAGATGGTATCGGCACCGGAAAGCCCGATGGTGATGTCATCGACATCCTGGACGGCAAGCACGCGGTTGTGCTGGCCACGCAGCATGCTATTGATGTCGCAGGCGCGCTTGGAGGCAAGCGAAGCGAGCAGGAAGCGGTTGTGATCGGTCTTCTCCAGAAGATCGTCAATGCAAGGCTTTACAACGGACACGGACCTCAGATCCTTTCATGCATATCGAGAACGCGAACGAGCTCATCGGTCGCGCGGTCGAGATCGTCATTCACCACGACGTCGTCGTAGCGGTCGGCAAGGGCAAGCTCATCGGCGGCGTTTGCCATACGCAGCTCAATCGTCTCGGGCGTCTCGGTACCGCGACCGACCAGACGCTCGCGGAGTACCTCAAGCGAAGGCGGCTTGATAAAGATCAGCACGGCCTCGGGGAAACGCTCCTTCACCTGCAGGGCGCCCTGGACATCGATCTCCAAAATCAGAGACGAGCCCGAGGCGAGCTTGGATGTGACCTCGCTCACCAACGTGCCGTAGCAGTTACCGTGGACCTCGGCCCACTCAACAAACTCACCGTTTGCCACGCGGCGGTCGAACTCCTCACGCGTCAGAAAAAAGTAGTTGACGCCGTCGACCTCACCTTTGCGTGGTGCTCGCGTGGTAGCCGAAACCGTCAGACCCAGGTTCGAGCGGCGCTCGCGCACACGAGTGACGAGCGTACCCTTGCCTGCGCCTGACGGTCCAGAAATCACAAAGAGCTTGGAATCCTGAGCGCTCACTTATTTGGTCAGCTGCTCGAGGAGCTGCTCGCGCTGACGGACGCCGAGGCCCTGGACGCGACGAGTAGCGGAGATACCGAGCTCCTCCATGATCTTGGCGGCCTTGGCCTTGCCATAACCGGGGAGAGACTCGATGAGGGTGGAAACCTTCATGCGGGAAGCGATGGGGTCATCGGAGTTGAGCACGGACTCGAGGGACTTCTCGCCCTTCTTGATCTGCTCGCGAAGCTCAGCGCGGGCGTGACGTGCGGCGGCAGCCTTCTCAAGAGCCTGCTTGCGCTGCTCGTCGGTAAGCTGAGGGAGTGCCATTCGTACCTCCAAATAGTTGGGTTATATCTGATTCAATAATTGGCATTTTAGCACGTAGAACGTACAAAATGCCTAATCGCGGCTCCATAGGTTAGACGATACCCGCAAAAAGTGCAATATACTGCGCCCAAAGTTAAGCCCCTGACCTGCGATTCCACACAAAGGATGGGAAAGTTTACGCAGGCACAGGGGCTATTTTGTGCTAATGAGACCCACAAGTGGTGACTTAGGGGAATCTTTTACGCGACGTTTTCGACCAGCTCGGCGACGATGGCGTCAAAGGCGGCAACCGGATCGTCGGCACCGGTGATGGGACGGCCCACCACAATGTGGCTTGCGCCACGCTCGATAGCCTGGGAAGGCGTCGCCACGCGGGACTGGTCACCAAGGGCGGCACCCACCGGACGCACACCCGGAGTCACGATCAGGGCATCAGGACCCAGCAGCTCACGCATGTCGTGAGCCTCCATCGGCGAGCAAACGATGCCGTCGATGCCGTTGGTCTGGGCAAGCTTTGCCAGACGGGCGGCTTCCTCGGCAACGGGCGACTCGACGCCGATCTCGGCCAGCGCATCCTGATTCATGCTCGTGAGCACGGTGATAGCGACGAGTTTGGCGCGGTCCTCACGCGCCTCCTCGGCACCCTCGCGGCAGGCAGCGAGCATAGCACTCGAGCCCAGGCCGTGGACCGAAAGCAGGTCGGCACCGGCAAGCGAGGCCGAGCGGGCAGCGCCGCGCACCTGATGCGGAATGTCATGGAACTTAAGGTCGAGGAAGACCTTAAAGCCAAGGTCCTTAAAGGTCTTGACGATCTGGGGACCCTCAGCGTAATAGAGCGTCATGCCGACCTTGAGCCAGGCGGCATGGCCCGAAAGCTCGTGGGCGAGCTCGAGCGCGCGCTTACGGTCGCAGTCGAGGGCGACGATAACACGGTCGCGGGCATCGGTCTCTAGCATTCGAAAGCACCCACCAGCTCGTTGATGTCCTTTACGCCCTGGGACTCGGCCCAGGCCTCGAGCTCATGCGCGATCTTAAGCGAAGCACACGGATCGACGAAGTTGGCCATGCCGACCGACACGCAGGTGGCGCCGGCCAGGATAAACTCAGCCGCATCCTCGCCGGTCATGACACCGCCGACACCGTTGATGGGGATATCGACGGCCTGAGCGACCTCCCAGACCATGCGCACGGCGATGTGGTGGCACAGCGGGCCCGAAAGGCCGCCCTTGGGCTTGGCAACACGGGACTTGCGGGTGTGCACGTCAATGGCCATGCCCTGGATGGAATTGATGACCGAAAGGCCGTCGGCGCCGGCGGCCTCGAGAGCCTTGGCAATCTCGGCGACATTAACCGGAGCCATCTTTACGAACAGCGGCTTATCGGTCACCTTGCGGCAGGCAGCCATAACGGAAGAGGCGCCCTCGGGCGTGGAGCCCATGGCGGCACCGCCGGCGGCGATATTAGGGCAGCTCACGTTGATCTCGTACCCGGCAGCCCAGGGGCACAGCTCGACATACATCTCGAGCGCGCGGACAAACTCGTCAACGGAGTGGCCGGCAACCTGACAGATGACCTGGCAGCCGTCCTTGGACAGCTGTTCGAGCCACGGGCCGGACTCACGGGCAAAGGCAGCCACGCCAGGGTTCTGAAGGCCCACGGAGTTGATCATGCCGCCCGGGATCTCGGCCATGCGGGGCGCGGGGTTGCCGGGCCAGGGCTCGGCAGCGCAGCCCTTGGTGGTGATGGCACCCAGCTGGGAGACATCAAAGAAGTTCTGGAACTGCCAACCGTAGCCAAAGGTACCGGCTGCGGTGTTGATGGGGTTCTGCATCTTGACGCCGCCGAAATCGACGGCCATGTTCACGGTACCCACTAGAAGACCACCACCTTGGAAGCATCGAACACGGGGCCGCACATGCAGGCGCCCTTCATACCGTCGACCGTCTCGACATTGCAGGTGTTGCAGGCGCCAAAGCCGCAGCTCATCATGCGCTCGAGGGACACCTCGCAGTACGCACCGGCCTCGGCGGCAGCGGCGGCGACCTTCTTCATCATGACGGCAGGGCCGCAGCTGGCCACGTAGTCGTAGCCGCCCTCGCCGAGCAGCTCGGCGGCAGGATCGGTGCAGAAGCCGTGCGTGCCCAGTGAGCCGTCGTCGGTGCACACGTTGACCGTGGCTCCCAGCGCGCGGAACTCATCGACGCCCACGGCCTTGGACGCGGTGCCAAAGCCCAGGCATACGTCAACGTCCACACCCTGCTCGGCAAGCATGTCGGCCAGGCAGAGCACGGGCGGAACGCCAATGCCGCCGGCAACGAGCAGTGCCTTCCTGGTACCTTCGGGCACCAACCAGCCGCGGCCGCCAGGGCCCAGCAGATTGGAGGTGGAGCCAGGGGCCATCTGCGACAGACGGCGGGTGTCGTCGCCCACGACGACGTACCACAGCTCGACGGTGCCGGCCTCGGCGTCGGCGCGGTAGAAACTCAAGGGCACACGAAGCAGAGAAGACGCATCGCCGGGCACGGCAATGTTCACAAACTGACCGGGCTTGAGCGCACTTGCAAGCTTGGGGGCCGAGATGACGAGCGAGAAGATGCCGTCGGCGATCTCCCGGTTCGAGACGACCTCGAAGTCGTGCATGCGTGCAGTGGAAGGTGTGGGCATAGACGCTCCAATCCCCCATGCGGTTGCATGGTCTAAACGAACAGAAAGCGCGGCACCGCAAGGGCGCCGCGCACAAAAGCGATAAGGCTATGCTAGCAGATGCAGCCGTCGGCGAGCGTCTGCTTGCCACCGACAAATACATCGGTGGCACGACCGGTGAGCGTGCGGCCGGCAAAACCGGAGTTCTCGGCGCGCGACTCGTAACCGTCCTCGCCAACCGTCCAGGTTGCGGAGGGGTCGAACACGGTCAGGTCGGCGACAGAGCCCGCCTTGACCTGAACCTGATCGAGGCCCAGAATCTCACGCGGCTTGATGGCCATGAGCTCGACCATGCGGCTCACGCTCATCTTGCCCGTGTTGACCAGCTCAGTGAGCACGAGCGACAGCGAAGTCTCGAGGCCAATCATTCCAAAGGGCGCGAGCTCGAACTCGCGGGCCTTCTCCCACGGGGTGTGGGGAGCGTGGTCGGTAACGATAGCGTCGACGGTACCGTCGATGACACCCTGACGGATGGCCTCGGCATCCTCGTCGGTGCGCAGCGGCGGATTGACCTTGAGCGAGGTGTTGTAGGTCTCGTCCAGGTCGTTCTCGGTCAGGAACATGTGGTGCGGGGTGGCCTCGCAGGTCACCTGGACACCGGCAGCCTTACCGGCACGCACGAGCTCCAGGCCATGAGCGGTGGAGATGTGCTGGATGTGCAGCTTGGCACCGGTCAGCTTGGCAATCTCGATGTCGCGGGCAATCTGAAGCTCCTCGCCGGCGGCCGGCCAACCCTCGAGGGCCAGACGGGTCGAGACCTTGCCCTCGTTGATCTGGCCGTGGCCGACCAGATCCTCGTCCTGGCAGTGGCTCATAAAGACCTTGCCGAACATCTTGCCGTAGTCCATGCAGCGACGGAGCATGCCCGCACCCTGCACGCCGCGACCGTCATCGGTGAAGGCGACGGCGCCGTGGGTGACCATATCGCCCATCTCGGACATAGCCTCGCCCTTAAGGCCGCGAGTCATAGCACCAGAAGGATAGACGCGGCAGTGGCCGACCTCGGCAGCGCGGGACTTGACGAACTCAACGACGGTTCCGTTATCGGTAACGGGGTCGGTGTTGGGCATGGCGCACACGCCGGTGAAGCCGCCCTTGGCAGCAGCGCGGGTGCCGCTCTCGATGTCCTCTTTGACCTCGTAACCGGGCTCGCGAAGGTGAACGTGCATATCCACCAGGCCGGGGACGAGGTACTTGCCGGAAAGGTCGCGGACCTCGGCTCCCTCGACGGCGAGATTCTCGCCGACCTCGGCGATCTTATCGCCGTCAATCAGGACGTCAACGACACCGTCAAGCTCGACGGACGGGTCGACGACGTGGGCATTCTTAAGAAGCAAGGCCATTATCGGCACCTCCAAGCAGCAGATACAGGATAGCCATACGCACGCAGATACCGGCGTAGACCTGCTCCAGGATGACGGAGCGTTGCGGGTGGTCGGCCATATAGGAGTCGAACTCGACGCCGCGGTTGATGGGGCCCGGGTGACAGATGATCGCGTCGGGCTTCATGAGCTTCTCGCGGTCCTTGGTCAGACCGAAGAGCTTGTGGTACTCGCGAATGGTCGGGAACGGGGCACCCTCGAGGCGCTCCTGCTGCACGCGCAGCATATAGACGACGTCCAGCTCGGGCAGGACGGAATCGAGGTCGCTCGTCACGTGGTCGCAGCCCAGAACCTCGGGCGCCGGCGGCAGCAGCGTGCCGGGGGCGACGGCGTAGGTCTCGCAGCCCATAATCTTAAGGGCAGGGATCAGCGAGCCGCAGACGCGGGAGTGCGCGATATCGCCGACGACGGCGACCTTCAGACCGTGGAAGTCACCCTTGTGCTCCCAGATGGTGTACAGGTCGAGCAGGGCCTGCGTGGGATGGTTGTGCTTGCCGTCGCCGGCGCAGATAACGCTCGCGGGCGAGTTCTGCGTGACGATGTAGGGAGCACCGGCGTGCTTATCGCGCACGACGATGCAGTCGATCTTGTAGGCGTTGAGGGTCTCGACGGTGTCGACGAGGCTCTCACCCTTGACCGTGGAGGTCGAGGAGCCGCCAAAGTTGAGGCTGTCGGCCGAAAGACGCTTCTCGGCGAGTTCGAAGGAGCTGCGGGTGCGCGTCGAGGGCTCGTTGAACATGTTGACGATGGTCTTGCCCTTGAGCGTGGGGACCTTCTTGATCGCACGCTCGTTGACCTCGGAGAACGCCTTGGCGGTCTCGAGGATGAGCTTGATGTCCTCTTCGGAGTACTCGGTAATGTCGATCAGGTGCTTATGGTTGAACGCCACGGTACTACTCACCTCCCAGCGGCGCGGAGCCCACGTGGGAACCCGGCGCGACGTCGTTAATCTCGACAGCGGTGCGGCCGTCTACTTCCTTCATATATAGGTGCACGTTCTCCTCATGCGACGAGGGAACGTTCTTGCCGACAAAGTCCGGCGAGATGGGGAGCTCACGGTGACCGCGGTCAACGAGAACTGCCAGCTCGATGCGGCTCGGACGGCCCAGGTCCATAACGGCGTCCAGAGCGGCGCGGATAGTACGGCCCGTATACAGGATGTCGTCCACCAGCACGACGCGCTTGCCGTCGACGCTGAAGGGAATGTTGGTAGCGTGGATCGCGGGAGCGAAATTGGTCGCATAGTCATCGCGGTAGAAGCTGATGTCCAGGCTGCCGAGCGGAACGTCGACGCCCTCGATCTCCTTGATCTCCTCGGCGAGCTTCTTTGCCAGAAGGTCGCCGCGCGTGACGATGCCGACCAGAGCGAGGTCTTCACAGCCCTCGTTGCGCTCGAGAATCTCGTGCGCGATGCGGGTCATCGCTCGATTGACGGCGGTCTCGTCCATGATGACCGCCTTGGGGGAAGTCGTGCCCATCGATCTCCTTCCTCACATGTCTTGACTGCTGACACAGTCAAAAAAATAGATGCCCGACCGCTTAAAGCGGACCAGACACCCACAGGAAGGGCTGCTCTTTGGCAGCTATGTAATTCCATGTGGGTATCTCGTACCCCTTTAATGGTCAAGGGATAGTGTAGCCAACCTCGAGCTTAATTGCGAGCATAAATACAGAACAATCCGTAAACGGGCGCAGGCGCTCCATAAACCTATATATATTTGTGGGACGAGCTTGAAAACGCACGCACGAGCTGGCATAATCCCCTCTGCTGCACGCAAATCGGATCTACGTCCAGGGCCGTGGCGTGAGCACTATCGCCAAAAGAGGAATATCTCTGTGTAGATTACGCACAGGGAGCTGCTTCTGTGCTATAGTTCAGGCTTGTTTGTTAACGCGACATGTTCGTTTGTCGCCCAAGGAGGGTCAGTTATGTCCAAAGTTTGCGAAGTTTGCGGTAAGCACCCCGTTGCCGGTCGCTCCATCAGCCACTCTCACCGCGTCACCAACCGTAAGTTCCGCCCCAACATCCAGCGCGTTTACGTCGTCGTCGATGGTCACCGTCGCAAGATGAACGTTTGCTCCACCTGCCTCAAGTCCGGCAAGGTTGCGCGCTCCTAAATAAGGTCTTACCAACAAGTACCTCGGACTCTCCGGGTCAAAGACCTCGCGTTCATATAGAACTTACCAAAGGCGTCCTCCCCCACGGAGGGCGCCTTTTTGCACTCATTGGGGACAGACTTACATGAGTGTTTTAACGCATTGGGGACAGACGTAACGCATGCCGACTGCGGTTCGGCCCCTACCTCACGCTGCCTCCTTCCAGCCTACAGTGGCCTTGGTCACGCTTGTAGCGCCGATACCGGTGATACGGGCAATTTGCTTGACCGTGAGATGTGCCCGCCTGAGCCTCAGCAGACAGGCATCACGTTCGGAGCGTGGCAGGGCCTTGAGCAGCGCAGGATCCATGCTCGGCAAAACTTCGCGCGCAACGGAAAGGGCGTCCTCATCGGGGATCCGTCGGCGCGGAAGAATCTCCACTGACCAGATGCGCCCGGCAACTTCCTCGAGATGCTCGCAATAGCAACGAGAGCCTCCGACAATATCGAGCATAGGAGCCGCGTCACAGATATCAAAGGGATCGTATCCCAGCTGGTATGCCTTGTAGCTTGACCAGCGGTAGGCATCGAGCGAGTCGAGCACACCTTTCACAGGATTGAGATGGATATAATCGAGCAACTGCACCGCCTGCGTGTCCGACTCGACCGCGATCCGCGAATAGCGATTATCAAACAGGTGACCCGTTCTTCCCGTTTTTCCATTGAAATACTTGGCATAGGCCGTCAGCGCGCACTGCATTGCCTTTGAAAGGTTGTCATATGGGTCATCAACCATCAAATGGAAGTGATTATCCATAAGGCACCAGGCCAACACCGCCACGTCATGGCACGCAAACCTGTCTGAGATGTCCGATAAGAAACGATAGCGGTCGGAATCATCTTCAAAAATGATCTGTTTGGAGTTGCCGCGGTCAAAGACGTGGTAATAGCCGGTGAGCGATATTTCGCGGGCGCATCGGGGCATGGTCTCTCCTTTCAAAGCCGTACAGGCAACACCTAAAAGGAGAGAAGGAACGCGAAATGCTGAGCCTGTGACCTATTTATATCCAATCTGCGCCAAAAACAGGCCCAGAACGGCAAAATGACAAATCCATGTCTGTCACAAATGAGTGAAAGCACTCATGTAAGTCTGTCCCCAATGAGCGGGGCAATGCAATAGACAGATAGTTATAGTTGAAACGTTTCAGTTGATTGAAACGTTTTAGTATGCCTTTTACGGGAATCTTACCGTTTACCGAATTATTTCTTGCTATCATGCAAGACGTAGGGTAAATCTCCGATCGCAAGGAGACACAAATGGTGAAAAAGTCACCGGAAAACACTACTCCCGCAATTGTGGACAACGTAGAGGCGCTTGAGGCTAAGCTCGCTCAGATGCGAGAGGCCCAGGCGCTTTTTGCTACGTACACGCAGGAGCAGGTCGACAAGATCTTCTATGAGGCCGCCATGGCCGCCAACAAGGCTCGTATCCCGTTGGCGAAGATGGCCATCGAGGAGACCGGCCGCGGCGTTCTTGAGGACAAGGTCATCAAGAACCACTACGCCGCAGAGTACATCTACAACGCTTACAAGGACACCAAGACCTGTGGTGTCCTGGAGCGCGACGAGGCTTATGGCATCACCAAGATCGCCGAGCCCATCGGTATCGTGGGCGCCGTCATCCCGACGACCAACCCCACCTCCACTGCGATCTTCAAGACGCTGATCAGCCTGAAGACCCGCAACGCCATCATCATCTCCCCGCACCCGGCTGCCGCCAAGTGCACCATCGCCGCCGCCAAGCTCGTGCTTGACGCCGCCGTCAAGGCCGGTGCCCCCGAGGGTATCATCGGCTGGGTCGATGTCCCCTCCATCGAGCTGACCAACATGGTCATGCGCGACGTCGACATCATCCTCGCCACCGGTGGCCCGGGCATGGTCAAGGCCGCCTACTCCTCGGGCAAGCCCGCCCTGGGCGTTGGCGCCGGTAACACCCCGGTCATCATCGACGACACCGCCGACGTGCTGCTCGCCGTCAACTCCATCATCCACTCCAAGACCTTCGACAACGGCATGATCTGCGCTTCCGAGCAGTCCGTGACCGTCATCGACAGCATCTATGACCAGGTCAAGGCCGAGTTCCAGAAGCGCGGCTGCTACTTCGTCAAGCAGGGTGCCGAGATGGAGGCCCTGCGTGCCGCCATGTTCAAGAACGGCGCTCTCGACCACCGCATCCCCGGCATGGCTGCCGCCAAGATCGCCGAGCTCGCCGGCATCGAGGTTCCCGCCAAGACCAAGATCCTGATCGCCGAGGTCACCTCCACCGACCCCGCCAAGGAGGAGTTCTCCCACGAGAAGCTCTCCCCGGTCCTGGCCATGTACCACGCCAAGGACTTCCAGGAGGCCGTCGACAAGGCCGAGCACCTGGTGCTCGCCGGTGGCCCGGGCCACACCGCCTCTCTGTACGTGCACCCCGCCCAGGCCGAGAAGATCAGCCTGTTCGAGCACGTCATGAAGGCCTGCCGTATCGTCATCAACACCCCGTCTTCGCACGGCGGCATCGGTGACCTGTACAACTTTGGCATGAAGCCGTCTCTGACCCTGGGCTGCGGCTCCTGGGGCGGCAACTCCGTCTCCGAGAACGTTGGGGTGAAGCACTTGATCAACGTTAAGACTGTGGCCGAGCGCCGTGAGAACATGCTGTGGTTCCGCGCTCCCGAGAAGGTCTACTTCAAGAAGGGTTCCACGCCCGTCGCCCTCGATGAGCTGGGCAACGTCATGGGCAAGAAGCGCGCCTTCATCGTCACCGACCAGTTCCTCTTCAAGAATGGCAACACCCGCGCCATCGAGGCCAAGCTCGACGAGATGGGCATCGCCCACGACTGCTTCTACGACGTCGAGCCCGATCCGTCGCTGCAGTGCGCACGTCGTGGTGCCAAGCAGATGGCTCTCTTTGAGCCGGACGCCATCATCGCCGTCGGCGGTGGCTCCGCTATGGACGCCGGCAAGATCATGTGGATGATGTACGAGCACCCCGAGTGCAAGTTTGAGGACATGGCCATGGACTTCATGGACATCCGCAAGCGTATCTTCACCTTCCCCGAGATGGGCAAGAAGGCCTACTTCGTCGCCGTCCCGACCTCCTCGGGTACCGGCTCCGAGTGCACGCCGTTCGCCATCATCACCGACAAGGAGACCGGCATCAAGTGGCCGCTCGCCGACTACGCGCTGCTCCCCAACATGGCTATCGTCGACGCCGACAACTGCATGACCGCCCCGCGCGGCCTGACCGCTGCCTCCGGCATCGACGTCATGACCCACGCCATCGAGTCCTACGTCTCCATCATGGCTTCCGACTACACCAAGGGCCTTTCCGAGCGCGCTGCTAAGCTCGTCTTTGAGAACCTGCCCTCCAGCTTCACGAACGGCGCCAAGGACCCGCATGCCCGCGAGGAGATGCACAACGCCTCCTGCATGGCCGGTATGGCCTTCGCCAACGCCTTCCTGGGCCTCAACCACTCCATGGCCCACAAGCTCGGCGCTTTCCATCACCTGCCCCACGGCATCGCCAACGCCGTCATCCTGACCCGCGTTATGCGCTACAACGCCGCCGAGGCTCCCGTCAAGATGGGTACCTTCTCTCAGTATCCTTACCCCAACGCGCTGCACAACTACGCCGAGATGGCCAAGTACTGCGGCATCGAGGGCAAGGACGACAAGGAAGTCTTCGAGAACTTCATCACGAAGCTCGAGGAGCTCAAGGACTTCATCGGCGTCAAGAAGACCATCGCCGACTACGGTGTTGACGAGCAGTACTTCCTCGACACCCTCGACGAGATGACCGAGCAGGCATTCAACGACCAGTGCACCGGCGCTAACCCGCGCTACCCGCTCATGAGCGAAATCAAGGAGCTCTACCTGGACGCCTACTACGGCCGCGAGCCTCAGGACTACGCCGTCTGCTAGTTTTAGCACGGTTTTTAACGGCGGGGGTGCACGGGTGTTTCACACACCCCCGCCGTCGCTTCTATCGCATCGTTGAAAGGATGCAACCATGCTGCTACCCGATTCCAAGACCGAGCTCGTCCGCCGTGGCAACAAGGTCGTTTACGACCTGGGCGACAAGATCGTCAAGGTCTTTAACGAGACCAAGCCTGTCTCCGACGTGTTCAACGAGGCTTTGAATCTTGCCCGCATCAATGAGTGCGGCATCCGCAGCCCCAAGGCGCTCGAGGTTTCCCAGCTCGAGAATGCCAACGGCTGGGCGCTCGTGACCGAGAAGGTTCCGGGCACCACCCTTGCCGAGAAGATGACTGCCGAGCCCCAGCGCTTCGGTGAGTACCTCGAGATGTTCGTAGACCTCCAGATCGAGATCCACGGCTACACCTCCCCACTACTCAACCGCCAGCGCGACAAGTTCGCCCGCATGATCGACAGCCTTGATCAGCTTAATGCCACCACGCGCTACAACCTTCAGGAGCGTCTGGACGGCATGACCAAGGAGTTCAAGGTCTGCCACGGCGACTTCAACCCCTCCAACGTCATCGTCGGCGACGACGGCCAGCTCTATGTCTGCGACTGGGCACACGCTACCCAGGGCTCCCCTGCTGCCGACGTTGCCACCACCTACCTGCTCTTTGCCCTCAACAGCAAGGATCAGGCTGAGGCCTACCTGGAGCTCTACTGCGACCGCGCCGACATGCCCATGCAGGTCGTGCGTCAGTGGACGAGCATCGTCGCCGCTTCCGAGCTTGCTCGCAAGCGCAATGTGAACGATGAGTTCCTGAAGAACTGGATCGACGTCGTCGATTATCAGTAATATCTGAGCGATTCACTTCGCATCGGAGGCACAAAGGAAAACCCCGCAGCTCAATATGGGCTGTGGGGTTTTCCTTTACCCGTCGAGCTGATTCAAGCAACAAAAAGGACTGCCCCGCATCTCATCCTAAGAGAGATACGGGACAGTCCTGTAATTGCATCTAATAGCAGAAACGTCGATTAGCGACGGGCAGCCTTCACAAGCTCGGCGACCTTATCGACGACCTCGTCAATCGCCACGTCCTCACGCTCGCCGGTAGCACGGTCCTTGAGCTCCACCGTGCCATTCTTGAGGCCACGCTTGCCCAGAACGACCTGATACGGGAAGCCCATAAGGTCGTTGTCGGCAAACTTAAAGCCGGGACGCTCGTCGCGATCGTCGACGACAACCTCGATACCCTCGGCACACAAGCCCTCGACGATTCGGCCGCAGACGGTCGCACACTCCTCCTTCTTGGGGTCAAGCGGAATCACCGCGACCTCGTACGGGGCAACGGAGACCGGCCAGACGATGCCGTGCTCGTCATTGTGCTGCTCCACGACGGCAGCGAGCGAGCGGGACACGCCCACGCCGTAGCAACCCATGATCAGCGGCTTCTCCTTGCCGTCCTCATCCATAAAGGTGGCACCCATGGCCTCGGAATACTTGGTACCCAACTGGAAGACCTGCGAGACCTCGATGCCACGGGCAGCAGAGAGCGGCTTGCCGCAGTGCGGGCAGGGATCGCCGGCGACGACGGTGACCAGGTCGGCCCACTCATCGGCGGTAAAGTCGCGCTCGGGGCAGGCGCCGGTAAAGTGATAATCGACCTCGTTGGCACCGCAGGCCCACTGCTTGGACTCGCGCAGACTCTCGTCGCAAACCAGACGGATGCCCTCGGGCAGGTTGACTGGTCCGATAAAGCCCTTGTGCAGCCCGTTCGCTTGAAGCTCCTCGTCGGTCATCATGCGATAGCCCTTGCCAAAGACATGCTCGGCCTTGCAGTCATTGAGCTCGTGGTCGCCCGGGACAATGGCAACGACCGGCTTGCCCTCGGCGTCGATCAACGCCAGCGACTTGCGCGTTCCGTTCTCGGGGAAGCCGAAGAACTTGGCGACGGCCTCGATGGTGCCCATACCCGGAGTCTCGACCTTGGTAAGCGTGCCGTCGCCGGGGCCCTCGGTCACAACGACCTTGGTGCTTGCAGCCTCGTCATCGGCAGCAAAGCCGCAATCGTCGCAGTAGACGAGCGAGGCCTCGCCGGCGTCGGCCAGAGCCATGTACTCGACAGAGGTGTCGCCGCCGATCTCGCCAGAGTCGGCGACAACGGGCAGAGCCTTGATGTAGCAGCGCTCGCAGATGTTGGCGTAGGCCTGCTTCATCTTGTCATACTCCTCCTGCAGGCTCTCCTGCGTGGCAGAGAAGCTGTAGGCGTCCTTCATGATGAACTCGCGACCGCGCATCAGGCCAAAGCGGGGACGGAACTCATCGCGGAACTTGTCCTGAATGTGGTACAGGTTAACGGGCAGCTGCTTATAGGAGCGCAGCTCGTTGCGCACCAGGGCCGTGACGGTCTCCTCATGCGTGGGGCCCAGCACAAACTCGCGACCATGACGGTCGTCAAAGCGCACGAGCTCCTTGCCATAGGCATCGATGCGGCCGGACTCACGCCACAGCTCAGCATCGACCATAATGGGCATCATGAGCTCCTGGGCGCCGGCGGCGTCCATCTCGTCGCGCACGATGTTCTCGATCTTACGAATCGAGCGCCAAGCGAGCG
>CAUCTV010000021.1 GCA_958445895.1 uncultured Collinsella sp. | reverse complement strand
CGCGGCCAGCGAAAAAAGGGGGACACCATGTTTATTAAGAGCGGGAACGCTTGTAACAGAATGGAAACATTACTTTTACATAATAAAGTGGCATTACTGCATAAAGCAGTAGGAATACGCAGAACTATGGATAAATGAACAAATCCAAATAAAAGTTGAAATAATCGCCACTTTTCCTAACTAAAGCGTCTACTATTTTGCGAACGCCAAACACGGCGAAGGATGGCCTGTCGGGCAATCAAAACCCGACGAGATTTGAGAGGAGAGCCGCATGTCGAGCCTCACCGGTAAGTCATTGAACCCTGTTATGAATCGCAGGAGCGTTATCGCGAGCGCAGCAGGTCTGGGGGCAATGTCCATTCTAGCTGGCTGCTCCTCCAACGGCGGCGACAGCGGTTCCGCTTCGAGCGACGCTTCGTTTAAGATCGGCACCATCGGCCCGCTGACCGGCGCCAACGCGTCCTACGGCAAGTCCGTTACACAGGCTGTCGAGCTTGGCTGCAAGGATTTCTCGACTAAGGAGCTGCCGCTTGTCAGCAAGGCCGAGGACGACCAGGCTGACGGCGAGAAGGCCGTCAACGCCTTCAACACCCTGCTCGACTGGGGCATGCAGGCCCTCGTCGGTCCGACCACCACGGGTGCGTCGGTCGCCGTTGCCGCCGAGTGCGGCAACGACCCCGAGACGTTCATGATCACCCCGTCCGCGTCCTCCGAGGACGTTACCAAGGGCAAGGATTGCGTCTTCCAGGTTTGCTTTACCGACCCCAACCAGGGCGTCAACGCTGCCAAGTTCCTGGCCCAGAAGTATGCGGACGAGAAGTTCGTGCTGTTCTATAACTCCGGCGACGCCTATTCTTCGGGCATCGCAGATTCCTTTAAGGCCCAGGCCGCTAAGTCTAAGCTTGAGATTGTCGACGAGGAGACCTTTAAGGACGACTCCGCCACGAGCTTTACCAACCAGCTGACCAAGGCCAAGCAGGCAGGCGCCACCATGATCTTTGCGCCGATCTACTACACGCCGGCGTCCGTCCTGCTCAAGAACGCCAAGGACATGGGCTACGACGTCAAGATGATGGGCTGCGACGGCATGGACGGCATCCTGGGCGTTGAGGGCTTCGACACCTCTCTTGCCGAGGGTCTGCTGCTCATGACCCCGTTCTCCGCCGACGACGAGAAGAACGCCGACTTCGTCAACGCCTACAAGGATAAGTACGGCGATACCCCCGACCAGTTTGCCGCCGACGCCTACGACGGCGTGCATGCTGTGGTCGAGGCTCTCAAGGAGGCCGGCCTGGGCGTCGACGCCGACCCCACCGAGGTTGCCGAGAAGCTTCCCGAGGCTATGCGCAACATTACTGTTGACGGCCTGACCGGCAAGCTCTCCTGGAACGACAAGGGTCAGGTCCAGAAGGACCCGACGGCGTACGTCATCACCGACGGCAAGTACGTACAGGCCTAATAGGCCGCCTTATATAGAGCGGTTTTGATCCCAAGCAGGGGAGGTTTTGGCCTTCCCTGCTTGCTTGGTATCTAGGGACGATGTAACGTCCCTGTTTCATACATCAACTGGAAACCTATTCGAAAGGGGGATGTGGAACATGACGGTCTTTATCCAATACCTGGTCAACGGCCTGTCCATGGGCAGCGTCTACGCCATCATCGCGTTGGGCTACACCATGGTCTACGGTATCGCCAAGATGCTCAACTTCGCTCACGGCGACGTCATCATGGTCGGTGCCTATGTCTCGTTCTGCGCCACGTCATATCTCGGCCTCCCGGGCTGGGCATCTGTAATTCTCTCTTGTGCGGTCTGCACGGTTCTCGGTGTTCTCATTGAGGGCCTGGCCTATAAGCCGCTGCGCCAGGCGGGCCCGCTGGCCGTTTTGATCACGGCTATCGGCGTGTCCTACTTCCTGCAGAATGCCGCGCAGCTCCTGTGGGGCGCCACGCCCAAGAACTTTACTTCGCTCGTCACCTTCCCGGTGCCGGAGTTCTTGGCCAAGTACAACGTGAGCGCCGTATCGCTCGTCACCATCCTCGCCTGCCTGGTCATCATGGCCGGTCTGATGTTCTTTACAGGTAAGACCAAGATGGGCAAGGCCATGCGTGCCGTATCCGAGGACAAGGCCGCCGCTCAGCTCATGGGCATCAACGTCAATCGCACTATTTCGATGACCTTTGCCATCGGCTCGGCGCTTGCCGCTATCGCCGGCGTGCTCCTGTGCTCCTACTCGCCGGTGCTGCAGCCCACCACGGGCGCCATGCCCGGCATCAAGGCTTTCGACGCTGCTGTCTTCGGCGGCATCGGCTCCATTCCCGGTGCCTTTGTCGGCGGCATTCTCATCGGTATCATCGAGGCGATGGCCCAGGCCTACATTTCCACGAGTCTTGCCAACTCCATCGTCTTTGGTGTTCTGATTATCGTCCTGCTCGTCAAGCCTGCCGGCCTCTTGGGCAAGTACGTCCCCGAGAAGGTGTAGGTGAGCGCTATGAAGTTCCTTAAAGACAAGCAGACGCGTCACGACTTTGTCACGTACGCCATGTGCCTTGTGGCATTCGCCATCGTGTTCTTTATGCAGTCCAACCATATGATCCCGCGCATGATCGCCGGTCAGCTGGTCCCCATCACGGCCTACATCGTTATGGCCATCTCGCTCAACCTCGTCGTCGGCATCGCGGGCGACTTGTCGCTGGGCCACGCGGGCTTTATGAGCGTCGGCGCCTATACGGGCATCGTTACCGCCGTCGCCCTCGAGAGCGCCGTTCCCTCCGATCCCATTCGCCTGGCCATCAGCATTGTGGTCGGCGCCATCGCTGCCGCCATCCTGGGCTTTTTGATCGGCATCCCGGTCCTTCGCCTGAGCGGTGACTACCTGGCCATCGTGACTTTGGCTTTTGGCGAGATTATCAAAGAGATCGTTACCTGCCTTATCGTGGGCGTCGACTCCCGCGGTCTGCACGTGATCTTTAACATCACGGGTAACTCCACGATCGACGACCTGCACCTGCTCGAGGACGGCACCGCCATCATCAAGGGCGCCCAGGGCGCCTCGGGCGTGTCGACGTACTCGACCTTCCTCGCCGGTGCCATCCTGGTTATGGTTGCGCTCGTGATCGTGCTCAACCTGGTTCGCAGCCGTACCGGCCGTGCCATTATGGCCGTGCGCGATAACAAGATTGCAGCCGAGTCCGTAGGCATCTCCGTCACCGAGTACCGCATGATCGCCTTCGTGGTTTCCGCTGCCCTCGCCGGTGCTGCCGGAGCTCTCTTCGGCGGTAACTTCTCGCAGCTCTCCGCCACCAAGTTCGACTTCAACACGTCGATCCTCATCCTGGTGTTCGTGGTCCTGGGTGGTCTGGGCAATATGCGCGGTTCCGTCATCGCGGCGGCGCTGCTCACGGTGCTGCCCGAGCTGCTTCGCCAGTTCTCGGACTACCGCATGCTCATCTACGCCATCGTGTTGATTCTGGTCATGGTCTTTACCAACAATCCGCAACTCAAGGCGTTTTTTGCACGTATTAAGGATCGTTTTGCTCCCAAGAAGGAGGTGACAGCCGATGTCCAGTAAGTTTGAGTTCAACAAGGGCAAGATGGTCCCGTATCCTTCTGGCGCCATTGTTCCCGATCGCGACCTGGGCCATCGCCCGGCGCTCGAGTGCATCCACCTGGGCATTGAGTTCGGCGGCCTCAAAGCGGTCGACGACTTTAGCCTGACCATCGGCAAGACCGAGATCGCCGGTCTGATCGGCCCCAATGGTGCCGGCAAGACCACGGTCTTCAACCTGCTTACCAAGGTGTATCAGCCCACGCACGGCACCATCCTGCTCGACGGCGAGGACACCTCGGGCAAGTCCGTCTACCAGGTCAACCGCATGGGCATCGCTCGCACCTTCCAAAACATCCGCCTGTTTAACACCATGACGGTGGAGGATAACGTAAAAGTCGGTCTGCACAACCAGGAGCGCTACTCCGGTTTTGAGGGCGTGCTACGCCTGCCGACGTATTGGAAGCACGAGAAGGCCGCCCATGAGCGCGCCATGGAGCTGCTGTCCATCTTTGATATGGAGCATCTGGCAAACGAGCAGGCCGGCTCGCTGCCTTACGGCGCCCAGCGTCGCCTGGAGATCGTCCGTGCGCTTGCCACCAACCCCAAGCTGCTGCTGCTTGACGAGCCTGCCGCCGGCATGAATCCGTCCGAGACCGCGGAGCTCATGGCGAACATCGTAAAGATCCGCGACACCTTTGGCATTGCCATCATGCTGATCGAGCACGATATGTCGCTCGTCATGAACATCTGCGAGGGCATCTGCGTGCTTAACTTTGGCAAGGTCATCGCCAAGGGCACGGCCGAGGAAATTCAGAACAACGACGCTGTTATCGAGGCATATCTGGGCAAGCAGGATAAGGGGGAGAACTAAATGGCAGAGCCGATGCTTTCCGTCTACAACATCAACGTCTGGTACGGCGCAATCCACGCCATCAAGGACATCTCCTTTAACGTCAACGAGGGCGAGATTGTGGCCTTGATCGGCGCGAACGGCGCCGGCAAGTCCACGACGCTTAAGACCGTCTCGGGCCTGCTGCGCTCCAAGACCGGCTCCATCAAGTTTATGGGCGAGGACATTACCCATACGCCGGCTGACAAGCTGGTGGGCAAGGGCCTGGCTCAGGTCCCCGAGGGCCGTCGCGCCTTTTTGCAGATGACGGTCGAGGAGAACCTGGAAATGGGCGCCTATACACAGCCCAAGTCCACGGTGGCTCCGGGCCTTGAGCGCGTCTACGAGCAGTTCCCTCGCCTTAAGGAGCGTCGTCGCCAAGTCGCCGGCACCCTTTCGGGCGGCGAGCAGCAGATGCTCGTTATGGGTCGCGCCCTTATGAGTAACCCCAAGCTGCTCATGCTCGACGAGCCTTCCATGGGCCTGGCGCCGATTCTGATTGAGCAGATCTTCCAGATTGTCGAGGACCTGCACAAGGCCGGCACCACGGTGCTTCTGGTCGAGCAGAACGCGCAGATGGCGCTCTCGATCGCCACGCGCGGCTACGTACTCGAGACCGGCAAGATCACCATGACTGGCACCGGCCAAGAGCTACTGCACGACGATAACGTCCGTAAGGCATATCTCGGAGGCTAGGAGGTTCCGCCGTTCTACCGAACGGCGGACCAGTCGACGCTGCGCGGGCCGCATTTGGACAATCTGACGTTCAACTTCAAGGGCGCGACCAGAAGGTCAGCGCCCTTTCGTTTCACGTCACCTTGTCTCAAATGCGGCTCGCTCGCTGACATTGCCAAAACGTCGGCGTTGCCGTTGTCGCTGGCACATGGGGGTGACACTTGGGGACGTTCCTTTTCTGCCGGTAGTCATTGGGGACGTTCTTGAATGACTAGTCGTTTAAGAACGTCCCCAATGACTAGGTCAAAAGGCTCCGAGTGCGGCGTGCTCACGCCCGTCGTGGTGTGCCCGAAGGGGGATGGCTGCTACGAGCTCGATCATTTGCGAGGAGAAGACGAACCAGTCGTTGCAGATCCAATATGGATCTCGCCGACCTCGGCAAGCTGCTCGATGAATGGAAGCCCTGTCGGGTCGTCTATTTCAACACCACCCAGAATGATGGTGTCATCGCGCAGGTCGATCTGCGTGTTGAACACAGCGAGGTTAAAGCCGGAGGCCACAAATCCGATAGCAGCCAGGACGAGCCCCGTGGCAACAAGCCCACCCGCTACGGCAAGGTAAATCTTTTTTATGCTGGACATGTTTGCACTCCTTCCTATGCCGTGAGCGGCGCCGCTTCAGCGCCCATGCGGCTCTTATTGCCTCGATCTTTCCAGAAGGGCGAAACGGCTTTCTTCGCCCAAAGGGCAGAGAGGCACGCGATCTGCTTGGACGCCGTCCAGGCGCCGGCTCCCGTGAGGAGCGCCACACCGATGGAAGCGAATCCCATTCCCATCGAGGCCAAAACGTACGGAACATGCCCGATAATGATACCGTCCACGGCGAACAGGAGCCCTACCAGGCCCGCGCCCCCGAATGCCGCGGCCACGATCCACACGCAGAGCGCAAGAACCCAAATACAGATGTAGACTGCAGCGGCAACGGCGACGAACGCGAGCAGCAGCGGAATCCATACCGGAGAGCCCACGATGGCGAGCGCCCATAGAAGCGCCGTGCTCTTGCGCTTGGTCCTCGCAATTGCGCGCGGCACGGCGGGCAGTTCGTCGAGCGTTGCCTCGGCGACCTCACCGGGCGTGCCCATGGCGGCCACAGCCTCGGCCTCCGTCATGCCGTCCTCCATACGGTCGGCGATGGCCTCCGCGTAGAACTCCTGCGTTTCCTTTACCTGATCTGCCGGCAGGCAGGCCAGAAGCTCGCCCAGCCGGTTCAAGAACTCATCGCGCGTCATGGTGCGCCCCCTCCACGTAACGGTAGATCTCCTGCACGGATGGCCATTCGGCGAGGAACTCGGCGATACGCTCGCGCCCGGCGTCCGTGATGCGGTAGTACCTCCGCAGCCGCCCGTTGTGTTCGGCGGAGCGCGCGGTGATGCAGCCCGCCTTCTCCAGGCGCTTGAGCAACGGATAGAGCGTGGATTCCGTGAGCCCCATACTCGCGGGCACGTCCTTCACGATCTGATAGCCGTAGGATTCCTCGCCCGAGACGGCCGCGAGCACGCAGGCCTCGAGGAAGCCGCGCTTCATCTGTGCCTCCATCCGCACACCTCCTTTCGTAGTATACTGTGTAACACCTACTATATGACACATAGTATATGATGTCAACAGTTGTCGTATAGGGAGTCCGGTCTGTCTGTCCCCTGCGGGTACTCATTGGGGACGTACTTAAATGAGTGCCCATCGCTCAAGGTGGCACCTGGGGACGTTCCTTATGTGCCGGCACTTTGGGACACTCCTTGTCAAGGTTTTGTTCCATTGTGCGGGTTGCTATTTAACGTGCGACAATGCCGTGTGGAAATAGAAATGTCTTCTGGGGGCTATCTATGCTGTACGAGTTTTGTGCCGAGAACTTTGAGCGGGTGCCGGCGGCCATTAAGGCCGGTGCGAGTCGTATTGAGCTGTGCGACAACCTTGCCGTTGGCGGCACCGCACCTTCCGCCGGCGTTATCAGCGCTACGGTCAGCTACGCTCACGAGCACGATGCGCGCGTGATGTGCATGATTCGTCCGCGCGGCGGGGACTTTCATTACAACCAGGACGAGCTGCGCATGATGGAGATGGATCTGGGCCTTGCCGTAAGCGCCGGCGTCGATGGTCTGGTCTTTGGCTGTTGCAAGCCTTGTGCTGGCGGATGGGCGCTCGACGAACTCACCCTCGGCGCCCTCGTTATGGCTACGGGCTGCGCGACCGAGGAGTGCAAGCGTGAGCCCATCGACATCACCTTCCACATGGCATTTGACCAGCTCTCGCCCGAGGCTCAGCTCGATGCGATTGATACACTTGCCGACTGCGGCGTTACGCGCATCCTCACGCATGGCGGCGCTGCCGGTACGTCGATCGAGGATAATTTCGATCACCTGGCTCGTTTAATCGAGTATGCGGGCGATCGTTTGACCATCCTTCCCGGCGGCGGCATCACTACGGCAAATCGCGACGCGGTCGCGGCGGCGCTAGGTGTCTCCGAGCTCCATGGCACCAAGATCGTGCCGCTGGAGGTATAACCCGTGGCGCTGGTATTTGACGTTCAGCAGGCGAACGGTAAGCCCGACGATAATCGTCGCCCTGGCACCGCGTGCCCCTTTTGTGATACGGAGGGGCTCGCCAGCGTCATCCAGCGCGATGGTGACTGCATCTGGCTCGAGAATAAGTTCAAGACCTTGCGGGCCACCCGTCAGACCGTATTGATCGAGTCTGCCAATCACGACGCCGACCTGGCGACCTATGAACCGGATGAGCTGCATCATGTGATGCGGTTTGCCCTGGGCTGTTGGCAGCAGATGCTCGATTCCCAACAGTACCGCAGTGTGCTCATGTACAAGAACAAAGGCCCGCTTTCGGGCGGCAGCCTCGTCCATCCACACATGCAGATTGTGGGCTTGGAGCAGGAAGACGGCTATGCTTCGCTGGCTTCCGCCAATTTCGAAGGCATCAATGTTTGGCAACAGGGGAGAATCTCGGTCAACATCTCAACCGAACCGATTATGGGATTCTTTGAGGTTAACGTCTCGGCTCCACAGGGAATCGCCGCCAGCGACGACGCCCGCGACCAAGCCGAAGCGGACCTGTTTGCCGATGCGATTCAGGTGGCCCTGCACTATATCCTGCACGAGCACCACGGCGGCCGCGCGGAGTCGTACAACTTGTTCTTCTACCACATGGACGGCCGGACCATTGCCAAGGTGTTGCCGCGTTGGGTGGTTTCGCCCTACTTTGTCGGTTATCGTTTGGCCCGGGTCAATGCCGAGACCACGCTCGATATCGATGCAGAGCGCCTGCGTGCGCATCTGGAAACGCTCGTATAGCAAGACTATCACCCGCGTAATGCGGACAGTCTAGCGTCCCATGGCGTCGCGGCCGGCCTCGACGCGCTTGCGCTGGGCGGCGCGCTCCTCGCCGGTCAGTCGCTCAAAGAGATGTCCGATAACCGAGGCGAGCACCTGCTGAAACAGCGTTCCGCACATGACGGGAAACACGACCTCGCCGGGAAAATACTGCGTGGCGATGACGGCGCCCGAAGAGATATTGCGCATGCCGCAGGTAAAGCACATGGTGGTCGTCTCGCTATACGGCAGGTGCAACGCGCGGGCGACCAGAATGCCGACGACAAAGCCGCTGATGGCGAACGAAAGGATAAAGAGGGCGACTTCCAGGCGCACCGCATTCATGTGCAGCACGTACTCGCTCATGGCGGTGGAGTTGGAGGCGATGACACCCATCATCATGAACTTGCAGGCGGGCGAAAGCGCGGGGGAGAGTTTCTCGTGTCCCCATCCGCGCGTGAACTCGTTGATCACGATGCCGAGCACGGCGGGGATGGTGATCATAAAGGCCATGTTCTGCATCATGCCCGGAACATCGATTGCAACGGTGGCACCCAGCAGGAGCTTAAGCGTGAGCGGAATCGTGACGGGCGAGATGACCGAGGACGTCAGGATGATGGTGAGCGCGAGCGGGCCGTTGCCGCCGAACATGCTGATCCACATAAAGGCGGTGACTGCCACGGGTACGCTGTACTCGAGCACGATGCCGCAGACAAGGTTTGGGTTGGGACCAAAGAACAGTGAGCCCATGGCATACGCCGCGATGGGGATGAGCACGGCCGAGACAAATAACGCCAAAATCAGATGCAGGGGACGGCGGAACACCTCGGCCACCTGGTGAAAGGTGTTGCTGAGCGCGCCTTGGAACGTCATAAAGGCAAACAGGGCGGGAACGATTGGCTTGAGCACGCCGATCTGCTGGGGAAAGAGCACGCCGAGCGTCACGCAAATCGGAACGATGACCTGCATGTGCCCCGCGAGAAACTTGCCCAGTCCAACCCATTGCTTCATATGCTCTTGTGACTCCCTTTGCTCGTGAATCCGTTTTGAATGGATATGCTAGACGCTCGCATGCGTCCGTGCGTCAGAAACGCTCGAATATTTCGAGGCTATTACCGCCCTCGTTTATCGAAACCGCGGCGTGCTGGACGTTGTGCGTCCGTGCCGCACGGTATAATAAATCCGTTCAACAGATCTGCCTGCCGAAGCGGGCATACACAGAGGACTCATCGCTATGAACCGTGAGAGGTATCGCGGCGACCTGCCCCTATCGGGGGTGGGCGCCTATGTCATCGCTTAAGACGACGCATCGCTGGGCGGTCGCTCGGCAAAACCCCGAGCTCGAAAAGGAGTTTTCGGCTGGCCTGGGCATACCCGGGCTGGTGGCGCGCATTATGGTTGCGCACGGCATTACATCCATCGAAGAAGGCCAGCTGTTTTTGACGCCTTCGCTCGATCGCGACTGGGCCGACCCGCTCGTTATTCCGGGCATGGCGGTCGTCGCCGACCGCGTTGAGCGCGCTATTCGCAGCCACGAGCACATTGCGGTCTTTGGCGATTTTGATGTTGACGGTATTACGTCGACCTGCCTGTTGACCGAGGCATTGCGCACGTTTGGCGCCGATGTCACGCCGTTTATTCCGCATCGCTTTGACGAGGGCTACGGCCTGTCGCGTGCGGCGCTCGACCGCGTCAACGAGCTCGCTCAACCCAACCTGATTGTGACCGTCGATAACGGTATTGCCGCCAAGGAAGAGGTTTCCTATCTGGAGAGCCTGGGGATCGATTTGGTGGTCACGGACCATCACGAGCCCTCCGACCAGGTGCCGCAGGGCGTGCCCCTGACCGACCCCAAGCTCGAGGACGAGGGTCCCTCGCGCGAGCTTGCCGGTGCCGGCGTGGCGCTCAAGCTGGTGCAGGTCCTGGGCGAGCGTTTGGGCAAGCCATCGTATTGGCGTTCGCTGATAGAGGTCGCAGCGCTGGGCACCGTGTCCGACATGATGCCGCTCACGCCCGAGAATCGCGCACTGGTCGCCGAGGGCATCCAGCAGATGCGCGTGACGGCCCGCCCCGGCTATATCGCGCTTGCCGCACTTGCCAAGGCCGACCTTTCTACCATTACGGCCGACGGCCTGTCGTTTTCGCTCATCCCTCGTCTGAATGCTGCCGGCCGCATGGCTGATCCCAAGCTGGCGCTCGACCTGCTGCTTGCCCGCGACCCCATCGAAGCGAGCGCTCTTGCCGCCGAGCTCGAGGAAATCAATCGCCAACGCCGCGAGATCGAGGCCGAGCTTACGCGCGATGCCATGGCGAAGGTCGAGGAGACTTATGACGGCGGGCGCGCAATCGTCGTGGGCGGTGAGGGCTGGCACGAGGGCGTCAAGGGCATCGTGGCGAGCCGCCTGACCAATCGCTACCACGTGCCGGCGCTGCTCTTCTCGATTGAGGACGGCATTGCACGCGGATCGGGCCGCTCGGTGGGCAAAGTCAACCTGTTCGACGCCGTCGAGCGTTGCTCCGACCTGCTGATTCGCCGCGGCGGGCATGCCGGTGCGGTGGGCGTGACCATCGAGGCGTCCAAGCTCGATGAGTTCCGTCGTCGCCTTTCCGCCGTGCTGTCCGAGCTTCCCGCCGAGGACTTTGAGGACACCGACGAGGTTGCCGCCACCGTCGACCTCTCCGAGCTGAATATCGAGACTATCGAGCAGATTTCTCGTCTTGAGCCGTTTGGCCAGGGCAATAAGGTGCCGCTTCTGGCCGCCGAGGGCGTGACGATGTGCGATCGCGCCGTGGTGGGCAAAACCGGCGAGCACATGCGCTTTGTGGCGACCGATGGCGCCGCGAGCGTGCCGGCCATCATGTTCCGCGTGCCGCAGATCGATAGGCTCATCAATTGCGACAGCGCCGTCGACTTGGTGTTCGAGGCCGTGGCCGAGCATTGGCAGGGACGTGTGAAGCCCAAGCTCATGATCAAAGATGTCTTGGTGCGCGATACCACGGCGTCCAATATCGACGATCCGGCATGTGAACTTCGCCGCGGCGTGCAACCGGCGGATTCTGGCCTGCGCCTGGAGTCTCGTAAGCGCGAGACGCTCGCCCAGCTTTCCTATACCGAGCTCACGCGCTCGCTTATTCATAGCTTTATCGGCTCGAACCAGCCGCACCGCGCGCAGGTCGAGGCGCTCGATGCCCTGGCCGATCACCAAAGTGTTCTGGCCGTTATGGGAACGGGGCGCGGCAAGTCGCTCATCTTCCATGTGCATGCCGCGCGTGAGGCGGTGCTTCGCGGACGTTCGAGCATCTTTGTCTATCCGCTGCGTGCGCTCGTTGCCGACCAGGCCTATCACCTCTCGTCGACGATGGCCGCGCTCGGCATTGGCGTTGGCGTGCTGACCGGCGAGACCGTGGAGGCCGCACGCGATGACGTGTTCGCCGGTCTAGCTTCGGGCCGCACCGGTATCGTGCTCACGACGCCCGAGTTCCTGTCTATCCACCGTGACCGTTTCGCGCGTTCGGGCCGCATCGGCTTTGTCGTTATCGATGAGGCGCACCACGCCGGCCTTGCCAAGGGCGGCGACCGTAGCGCCTATCTTGACATGCCCGATATCCTCAAAGCCCTGGGCGACCCGGTCGTTATGGCTGCGACGGCCACCGCGACGGCTCCGGTCGTGGCCGAGCTTGCCCGCATGTTGCCGATCACTCGCACGGTGGTCGACGAGACGGTGCGCGAGAACCTGCAGCTCGAGGACGACCGCGACCTTGCGAGCCGCGAGAACCGTTTGGTGTCGATCGTGGCGACGGGGGAGAAGACCGTCATTTACGTCAATTCGCGCGACCAGTCCGTGGCGCTCGCCAAGACGTTGCGCAAGCGTGTGCCCGATTGCGCAACCCATATCGCGTTCTATAACGCGGGGCTTGCGCGTTCCGATCGCCGTCGCGTGGAGGAAGCATTCCGAGACGGAAGCCTCAGCTGCATCGTTTCGACCTCCGCCTTTGGTGAGGGTGTCAACCTGCCCGATATCCGCCATGTCGTGCTCTACCACATGCCGTTTGGCGCCATCGAGTTCAACCAGATGAGCGGACGTGCCGGCCGCGATGGCCAGCCCGCCGTGATCCATCTGCTCTATTCGTCGCGCGACGCCCGCATTAACGAGCGCCTGCTCGACTGCTATGCGCCCGAGCGCGACGAGCTCGTCACGCTCTATCGCGCGCTGCAGACCATGTGGCGCTCCAACCGCGGCAAAACCGGGGACGATTCCTTTAGCGCGAGCGATATCGACATCGCGCAGATGTGCCTTGCCATCGATGCTCGCACGCCGGTCGACGAGCGTTCGGTGGAAAGCGGCCTGGGAATCTTCGAAGAGCTTGGTTTCTGTCGAGTTTCGGGGTTTGACGACACTCGTCGCATCGCGATGGCCGAAAACCCCGGCCGCGTGCAATTGAGCAGGTCAATTCGCTATTTGGAGGGCTTGCGCTCGCGCATGGAGTTTTCGGCTTTCCGGAGCTGGGCGCTCGATTCGTGCGCTTCTGATATGCTAGCCAAAGTTAACCGCCCGATCGTACCGCGGGCCTAGGGGAAGGGGACCTCGATGGATGCCGCAGCCCGTACCGCCCATGATTCCACCCTCCAGCCGTTTTCGGAGATGGAGCACTATAAGCATGCCGATGAGCTGCCGCCCGAGATTATGGCGGACAGATACGACAAGCTGGAGCGTCTGTGCCTCAAATATATGAATGAGGATGACTTCTCCAAGGTGGAGCAGGCCTACTGCTTTGCTGCCGAGAAGCATTGCAACCAAAAGCGGCGCTCGGGTGAGATGTACATCAACCATCCCGTCGAGGTGGCCATCATTTTGGCCGATCTCAAGATGGACTGCGATGTGGTGTGCGCCGCGCTGCTGCACGATACCGTCGAGGACACCGAGACCTCGCTCGCCGATGTTTCCGGCCTGTTTGGCGAAACCGTTGCCGAGCTCGTCGACGGCGTGACCAAGCTCACCAACATCGAAGTCGACAGCATGGACGAGAAGCAGGCGCTCACGCTGCGCAAGATGTTCCTTGCCATGTCCAAGGACATTCGCGTCATCATCGTCAAACTCGCCGACCGCCTGCATAATATGCGCACGCTCGCCGCCCTGCGCGAGGACCGTCGCCTGTTTAAGGCACGCGAGACTATGGACGTGTACGCGCCCCTGGCCGACCGCCTGGGCATGAGCTCTATTAAGTGGGAGCTCGAGGATCTGTCCTTCTTCTATTTGGAGCCCGACGCCTACCAGCGCATCGCGCGCATGGTGGCAGAGTCGCGTGAGGTTCGCGAGCGCTATCTGGCCGAGACTATCAAGACGCTCACCGACGAGCTCAACCGCATTGGCCTGGAGGGCTTCCAGATTAATGGCCGCTCCAAGCACTATTGGTCCATCTACCAAAAGATGAAGCGCAAGGGCAAGGAGTTCTCCGAGATCTACGACCTGGTGGCGCTGCGCGTTATTACCCATTCGGTGCGCGATTGCTACTCCACGCTCGGCGCGGTGCATACGCTGTGGCACCCCATGCCCGGTCGCTTTAAAGACTACATCGCCATGCCCAAGGTCAATAACTACCAGTCGCTCCACACGACGGTTATTGGCCCCACGGCTCGTCCGCTCGAGATTCAGATTCGAACCTACGAGATGCATGAGCAGGCCGAGTACGGCATTGCCGCCCACTGGCTGTACAAGAAGTCGGGCGGATCGTCTGCCTCCAAGACCAACGATGCGCAGCGTCTGGACGACCAGATTAACTGGCTCAAACACTCACTCGACTGGGCGGCGTCTGACGAGATCACCGATGCCAAGGAATACCTGCACTCGCTGAAGGTCGACTTGTTTGACCAGGAGATTTTTGTCTTTACGCCCAAGGGCGAGGTCATGGCGCTTCGCGCCGGCTCTACACCGCTCGACTTTGCCTATGCCGTTCATACCGAGGTCGGCAACCACTGCGTCGGCGCTAAGATCAACGGTGCGGTGGCCCCGCTCACGCACGAGATCAAGACGGGCGACCGCGTTGAAATCCTGACTAACAAGAGTTCCAAGCCGTCGCGTGATTGGCTCAAGATCGTCAAGACGCCTTCGGCCAAGTCCAAGATCCGTCGCTACTTTGCCGCCGCGACTAAGGACGACGACGCTGCCGCCGGCCGCGATATGCTGGCCAAGGACCTGCGCAAGCGCGGATATGGCATTTCTACGCCGCGTTCGACGCGTGCGCTCAATGCCGTGGCGGAGCAGTTTAACTTCAAGCAGCTCGAGGACCTGTTCGCAGCCGTTGGGGCGGGCAAAGTCGCCCCGCGTGCCGTGGGCAACAAAGTCGAGCAAATCTTGGACCCCAAGCCCGAGGAACAGCTCACCAAGGCCGAGGCTATCGCCGAGGTCGTGAAGCAGCCCGCTCGCGGCTCCAACCGCAAGCCGCAAAAGCGCGGCAAGAGCGCCAGTAACGGCATTATCGTCAAAGGCGAGAGCAACAGCGGCCTGCTGGTCCGTCTGGCTCATTGCTGCAACCCCGTGACGGGCGACGACATCGTCGGCTTCATCACGCGCGGTCGTGGCGTTTCGGTGCATCGCGCCAATTGCCCCAACGTCAAGGGTCTTATGGAGCATCCCGAGCGCATGATTGACGTGGAGTGGGATGGTGCTGCCGATACGCTTTTCCAAGTCGAGATTGTGGTCGAGTGCCTGGACCGCATGGGCCTGCTCAAGGACGTCACCATTGCCATTGGCGATGCGGGCGGCAATATCCTTTCTGCCGCCACCTCGACCAACCGCGAGGGCATTGCGACCCTGCGTTTTATGGTCGAGATCTCGGATGCGAGCGGCCTGGATCCGCTGCTGGCTTCCATCAGCAGCGTCGACTCGGTCTACGACGCTCGCCGTCTTATGCCCGGCGAAGGCGGAGCTCAGCTCAAGCGCCGTGTGTAGGTGCGAGAGCCTCTCAGCATCATAGATATTGGTTACGTTCGAGGCATCGTTTGGTGCCTCGAACGTATTTTAGAAGGAGGGTATGCGCATGGGCGATATGACTTTGGACCTGACACCCCGAGGTGCAGCTTCGATTGAGGCACTCGTCAACGGCCCGATTCAGACCAACAGTTACGCCGTGATTTCGAATGACGAGTGCTTAATCGTCGATCCGGCGTGGGAGGGCGAGCGTCTTGTGGAGCATATCCGCACCGCGCATCCCGAAGTTCGCGTACTCGGCTCTGTCTGCACGCACGGTCATGCCGACCATGTTGGCGGGGTCGCCGGGGTTCGAGCTGTCGTTGGCGACAGCGCACTATATGAGTTGTGCGCTAAGGACGTGACGGTGCCTCGCGCAAATATCGAGGAGCAGCGCGTCATGTGGGGTATTGAGACGCCCGATCCGGGCGAGCCGACGCGGCTGCTTGCCGAGGGCGATACGATTGAATTGGGCGATATCTGCCTGCAGGTGATCGAGACGCCGGGGCATACGCCGGGCGGCATCGTCCTGTTCGCCGCGACCGAGCAGGGGAACATCGCCTTTGTGGGCGACACGCTTTTCCCGGGCAGCCACGGTCGTACCGATCTTTCTGGCGGTGACGAGGCGGCGATTATGCGCTCGCTCTCCAAACTTGCCAAGACGCTTCCGCCCGATACCGTTTGCTTGACGGGCCATGGCGATTCGACCACGATGGCGCGCGAACTTATGCAGAATCCGTTTATGCAGATGTAGGCTCGAAGCCGTCTTTCGAATCACGAAGACCGCTCAATCGTCAAGCTATTTTCCCCAGTGGGTCGATTCTGTGGGGCAAACGGTCAAAATTTGTCCAATCGGATGGTATTCGTGAACAAACGAACGTTTATGCTCGGGTATGTCGTGGTAAAATCTCAGGCGTTATCGGAGCAACCTTACAGGAGGTTTCTTTTATGCTCGTCAACGCAGCAGGCATGCTCAAGAAGGCCGAGGCCGGCAAGTACGCTCTCGGTGCCTTCAACACCAACAACCTCGAGTGGACCCTGGCTATTCTCCAGGCCGCCGAGGAGGCCAAGTCTCCGCTGATCCTTCAGTGCACCGCTGGTGCCGCTAAGTGGATGGGCGGTTTCAAGGTCTGCGCCGACATGGTCAAGGCTGCCGTCGAGGCCACGGGCGTTACCGTTCCCGTCGCCCTTCACCTCGATCACGGTTCTTACGAGGACTGCTTCAAGTGCATCGAGGCCGGCTTCACGTCCATCATGTATGACGGCTCTCACGAGGAGACCTTCCAGCTTAACCTCGACCGCACCAAGGAGCTCGTTGAGCTTGCCCACTCCAAGGGCATGTCCATCGAGGCCGAGGTCGGCGGCATCGGCGGCACCGAGGACGGCGTGACCTCCAGCGGCGAGCTCGCTGATCCTGCTGAGTGCAAGCAGATTGCTGACCTGGGCGTCGACTTCCTCGCCTGCGGTATCGGCAACATCCACGGCGTGTACCCTGCCGACTGGGCTGGCCTTTCCTTCGAGCGCCTGGGTGAGATTAAGGCTCAGACCGGCGACCTGCCCCTCGTCCTGCACGGTGGCACCGGCATCCCCGAGGATCAGATCAAGAAGGCCATCTCCCTGGGTATCTCCAAGATCAACGTCAACACCGATCTGCAGCTCGTCTTCGCCAAGGGCGTTCGCGAGTATATCGAGGCTGGCAAGGATCAGCAGGGCAAGGGCTTTGACCCCCGCAAGCTCCTCAAGCCTGGTCGCGAGAACATCGTTGCCCGCACCAAGGAGCTCATGGAGGAGTTTGGCTCCGTCAACAAGGCGTAAGCGTCGCTAAACTTCCCGCCGGAAGCCCCGTCTCCCTACACTGTTTCCTTTGCGCTCACCTGGCTTCGCCAGAAGTCGCGCCAAGGAAACAGTTCCGGGGGACGGGGCTTCCTTCGTTTAACGCCGCAGGGTTACGAGTCTGAATTAAGGTGGCTACTGGCTTCGCTAGAAGTCGCGCGACGGAATCAACTCCGGGGAAACGGGGCCTCCTTCGTTAACTCGCTACAGGGTTACTGGGCTGAATTCATTTTTTCTAGGTACCGTTTATCGGTGTTGAGGGTTCCTTTATTGGGGCTTTCTTTTTTATCTCGCTACAATGGGCTTCAAGAGTTCTAATGACTTGGAGTTTGGTATGGCTGTTATTAATGTGCTGCCTTCGGATGGGAAGGTCATTGACGAGGGTCCTGTTGGTTGCTCTGTTGATGTTTGCTGTGATGATTTCCGTCATCTCGATATTGGACTGCCGCCCGAGATTCTTCGTCTCAAGGATGCCGGATATTTGACGCAGGCTGTTGCGGCTTGTGATCGTCTTTTGGGGCAGAATCCCGATCCCTCGCTTGCTGCCTGCGTTCGTGCCGAGCGGTATCGCATGCTTGAGACGCCGCTTCATTTTTCGGTGTCGCGCGATCGGGCTATTGCGATGATTCGCGAGGAGTGGCCTGAGTTTACCGAGGAGCAGTTTGACGATCTGATTGACCGTAAGCGTATTGACTGGCGCTTTATCGATGGCGAGCTGTTCGTTCTCGACAACTTCCTCGATTCGCTTCGCGTATATCCCAAAGAGGTCCCCGGCATGCGTCCCGATCCTACGGACGGAATTGCACTGCGCAACGAGATGCTCAAGGAGATGGAGTCACAAAACGGATTGACTCGCGTTATTACGCTTAAGGCGTCCTTGTCTGTCCCCGGCGCTCTAGAGGGGGAGACCGTTCGCGCTTGGCTTCCCGTAGCCGCCACCTGCCGCCAACAGTCTCAGGTCGAGATTCTCGACATGACGCCGGAGGGTGCTGTTGCTCCCGCGAACGCTTCGGCGCGTACCGCCTCGTGGTCTTCTTCGAGTGAGCGCTCATTCTCGGTGACTTATCGTTATCACATCGATGCTGCTTATTGTGATGTCTACGGTGGCGCACTTCCGGTTCATCCGCGTATGGACGCGCCTCTGCCCGAGGATATTTCCGAGGATCGTCCGCACATTGCATTCACGCCGTATCTGCAGCAGCTGACGGCCGGTGTTGTTGACGGACTCGAGGATCCGCTCGATCGCGCCCGTGCTATCTATGATTACCTGACGCAGTATATCGACTATCGCTATCAGCCGCCGTACTTGCTTTTGGGATCTATTGCCGATGACTGCGCGCATTCGCTCCGCGGCGATTGCGGCGTTATGGCGCTCACGTTTATCACCATGTGCCGTATCGCGGGCGTGCCTGCCCGTTGGCAGAGCGGCCTCTACGTTGCGCCCGATTCGGTGGGGTCGCACGACTGGGCAGAGTTCTATACGCCGCAGACCGGTTGGCTCAACGCCGACGTGTCATTTGGATCTTCTGCTCGCAGGATGGGGGAGGAGTGGCGCCGCCGTCACTACTTTGGCAATCTCGACCCATGGCGTATGGTGGCCAACAATCGATTCCAGGCAGAGTTTGAGCCCTCTTTCGACGGCATGCGCGAGGACCCTTACGATAACCAGATGGGTGAGGCTTCGGTCGACGGTCGCGGATGCCGTCAGCGCGAGATGCTACGCACGGTCGAACTCATCGAAATGCTCGAAGTTCCATTTTCGGACTAATCGGTAGAAAGCTGTGATAAACTAACTCACGCATTACGTGCCCGAGTGGCGGAATTGGCAGACGCAGTGGACTCAAAATCCACCGTTGGCAACAACGTGCGAGTTCGAGTCTCGCCTCGGGCACCATACATGCAAGTGAGCGTTCAAGGGGGTTGCGGCCCCCCTTTTCGTGCCGAACTCGCGTGAGCGCGCGAAGCGTTAAGCAAACAGGCCTGCGGCCTGTTTGTAGCGGAGCGTGGCGAGGGCGCCGCGCGTCCGAAGCCCGGGGCTTCGCGAAGCGAAGGCCCTTCGAGTCTCGCCTCGGGCACCATACATGCAAGCGAGCGTTCAAGGGGGTCAAGGCCTCTTTTTCGTGTACGTAATGTGATAACGCGCTGTACGTGTTATTATTCGCAAGGCGTTGTTCCCGCAATGCCCTAAAGAGGAACCCGAGGGTTCCCACCTTTTGGCGCCAATGAGCAGCTGACTGGTCATACAACTTAGATTCCCTTCCTCAAATCGAGGATGTCTATGTGTACGACCTGGTTGCTGAGAAGCGCCGGGTTATTTTTTTATGAATGGAGGTAGGGAAAATAGCTAAGTCTGATGACACCCGCATCAACGACGAGATTACTGCATCTTCGTGCCGTTTGATTGGCGTCGATGGCTCTCAGCTCGGCCTGTTCGCCATCCGCGATGCCCAGCGCGTCGCCGACGATCAGGGTCTCGACCTGGTCGAGATCGCTCCCAACGCGGAGCCGCCGGTCTGCAAGGTCATGGACTACGGTAAGTTCAAGTACCAGCAGGCCATGAAGGCCAAGGCTGCTCGTAAGAACCAGTCCAAGGTCGAGGTCAAGGAAATGAAGTTCCGACCCAAGATCGACGTTGGCGACTACGAGACCAAGAAGGGCCACGTTCTGCGTTTCCTCAAGAAGGGCGCACGCGTTAAGATCACCATCATGTTCCGCGGCCGTGAGATGGCTCACCCGGAGCAGGGCCTTAACGTTCTCGAGCGTCTCGCCGAGGATCTCAAGCCTTACGCTACGGTCGAGTCCAAGCCTAAGATGGAAGGCCGTAACATGCTTATGCTGCTCGCCCCGATTAAGGGCGCCTTCGATGAGGATAAAGCGGCAAGCGATACCAAGTAACTAGTGTTCTGTAACCGATTAAGGAGTATTTCATGCCTAAGATGAAGTCCCACAGCGGCACCAAGAAGCGTTTCCGCAAGACTGGTACCGGCAAGCTTATGCGCGCCAAGGCTTTCAAGAGCCACATCCTGAGCAAGAAGTCCACCAAGCGTAAGCGTGGCTTCCGTCAGGAGACCGAGATCGCCGCTGCCGACCGCAAGGTCATCAAGTCGCGTCTCGCCTAAGTTCGCGTTCCCGTTTTTCGTTTTACCGTCTAGGAGTTGATAGAACATGGCACGTATTAAGCGCGCTGTTGCCGCCAAGAAGAAGCGCCGTACCGTTATGCACCGTGCGAAGGGTTACTACGGTGCCGCTTCGCGTACTTACAAGCATGCTAAAGAGCAGGTCCAGCACTCTCTGCAGTATCAGTATCGTGATCGCCGCAACAAGAAGCGCGAGATCCGTTCTCTCTGGATCACTCGTATTAACGCTGCTGCTCGTCTGAACGACATCTCTTACTCTCAGTTCATGCACGGCCTGAAGGTTGCCGGCATCGAGCTCGACCGCAAGGTCCTGGCTCAGATGGCTTACGAGGACATCGAGTCCTTCAACGAGCTGGCCACCATCGCCAAGAAGGCTCTCGAGGCCTAATAGATTCTCTTGAATCGCTAGGGGAGTGTCGCGTTGTGCGCGGCGCTCCCTCTTTTTATCTGAAGCGCGGTTTACATTGCTAAAAGCGCGGGTAGATAAACACTTACAGGTGACCGATCTCTATATATTCCTGAATCAAAGGGTCATCATCTGATACGTGCAGTATTTCCGCACCAGCCTTTCTATGACTTATATAGGAAGCAATATATTGTGTAGGACTTGTGAAGAGTGGAATTGTCGTCCCATAGGGCTTCGCGGTCTGGCAATATATCTCCTTGCCGCGCGGCCTGGTGCAACCGGATCGGCCGCAAAGCGTGCACCTTGAGAACCGGATACTGCGAGGATGGACACTCACTTCAGTGTCGCATCCGGGCAGACATCGAACCATTTGAAATGGTCTAACTTGGATT
>CAUCTV010000020.1 GCA_958445895.1 uncultured Collinsella sp. | reverse complement strand
GATGCAGGGGATGGCAAAGATCACCGTGCCCACGATGATGCGGCGGCGCACCTTGTGTGACAGCTCATCGACCTCGGCATTTTCCTCGGCGGTCACAATGCCGTCGCCGTTGAGGTCGCGCTTGAGCGGCACGCGCAAAAGAAGCAGCACGGCTTCGGCAGCCAGTGCGATAAAGACCACGTTGATGCCAAACTCGTAGAGGGCCGAGAGAAACAGCGACCCGCTTGCGATGGCGATGCCATAGCCCGCCGCGCACAGGGGCGGCATGAGCGCGGTCGCCACGGCCACGCCGGCGATGAGCGTGGCGGGTTCCTGGTCGCGCGAGTTGCCCAGTCCGCCCGCAAAGCCGCCCGCGAGCGCGACGGCAAGGTCCCACACAGTCGGTGTCGAGTTGTCGATGATGGCGGCCGTGGTGGTGCCAAGGGGCGAGAGCTTAAAGTACAGCGTGGACGTGATTAGACAAAAGACCATCTGCAGCGCGAGGCCGGCAATTGCCTCGACGGCAATCTCGCGGTCGAGCGTGGCGATGCCGTATGCCATGGCAAGGACCGAGCCCATGAGCGGACAGATGAGCATGGCGCCCACGATGGCAATGTCCGAGTCGATATCGAGGCCGATGCTCGCGATCAACATGGCAATGATCAGGATGCATAAGTGCGAGCCAGTCAGGCGCGCCCCGTTTACAAAGCGCTTGCGAATCACGTGATAGGGCGCGCGTCCCTCGCGTATGTTGAACGCCTGCTTAAGGAAACGGGTGGCATTCTCCATGGCCTCGCTGTGTGCAGGGCGTATACCGTGACGACGATGATGACGCTCGCGCAGCCGCTTGATCTGTTGTTTGTCGAGTTCCATGCTTACCTCGTTTAGCTTCTGAGCCGCTTCTTGCGTCTGTCGTCTTTACTCTACACCGCGTTAGGCGAGGTGTCAGACAAGGTTTGTTGACCTGGAAGTCAGGCCAATCGACATGGCTAAAACGCCGTGAGGATCATAAGAGTCAAATAGACAAAAAAGCACGGGGCCGGTTTGATTCCGACCCCGCGCTCTGCGCTGGTGCGTTGTTGTTCGGCCTACCCCAGCAGGCTCAGACCAACAGAGACAAACGCCAGGATAACGCCGACGATGGACTCGCCGCCGAGCAGGCCGCTGGCGACAACCAGGCCCTGCTCCTGGAAGGCGGCGTCCTTGGCAGCCCTCTCCTCGTCAGAAAGACCAGCGGTGGCGTCGCGGTGGGCGGACCACTTGTCGTAGGCGAGCTTGACGCAGGAGCCCAGGAATGCCGTGAGTGACATGTAGAACGGCAGGTACACGCCCAGGCCGATCATCATGGCCGGAATGCCGAGCCAGTACATGACGATGCCGGCGATAAAGCCGCCTGCGAACCACGGCACGCTCGGGATACCCGAGACCATGGTGGCGACCACGCTTGCCTGCGCGGCCACAAAGCTCTTGTCGGGGCCGAAGGCGTCCGGACCATAGGCGGTGACGAGCGCGACCATGACAGCGGCAGCGACCAGGGCGCCCACGATGCCGCCAATGGCCTGGCCGACCCACTGTGCGCGCGGGTTGGTACCCAGTACGGCTCCGGCCTTAAAGTCGTTCATGACGTCGCCAGCAAGGCCGCACGCCACGGCCACGATGCCGGCGATAAAGAACAGCTTGACCTGCGCGAGCTGCGCGAAAGCTGCCACGATGAGCATGACGATGAGGCCAAAGATCTCCATGGGATCGATACCCGTCTGGCCGCAGCTCTGAGCGCTCATAATGGTGGTGACAAAGGTGAACAGCGTGACGATGACGGCCGGAACGGGGCCGAGGTCGAGCGCGATGGCAACGATCACGGCGATGGCTGCGGTGCCCAGGCCGATGACGCCGGCGTCGAGCTTAAGCGAGCCCGAGATGAGCGACTGCTCGTCGGTGTCGGTGGAGCTGTCGGCTGCAAGACCGCGGACGATACCGGCGACCTGCGGCAGGATGTCCTTAAGGACGACGGCGACTCCAAAGCCCATCATAAGGCCCATACCGAGGGACTTGACGATACCCTGCGCGGTCACAATATCGAACAGGCCGGCAGCGGTGCCGCCAACGATGATGCCAAAGTTGCCCAGCAGCGCGCCGGCAAACCAGAAGGCGACGGGGGCGAAGCCCACCAAAAAGCCGATGGACAGCAACATGGGCGAGTTGTAGATGGCAAAGGTCACGCCGGGGATATTGAGCGTACACAGCATGCTGGGCACCACGCCCAGAGCGTCGCGCAGCACGCTGTAGATGCCTGCGATGGCCATGGAGCCAAAGAGCTGCTTGCCGGTCTTGCCGCCGGCCTCGGTGGCGCGCAGGGTCTGAGCTGCGGCGTTGCCGGTGGGGAACTCCAGCGCGGCGTCCACGATAAAGTGACGGTGGATGAGCGCTGTCGCCAGAAGGCCCAAGATGGTGCCGGCGAGCGCCACGATAAACATGTCGAGCCAGCTGATCTGGTCGGCATAGCCCAGCATCCAGGCGCCCGGGATGGTAAACGCCAGGCCGCCGGCGACCATGGCGCCCGCGGACATGATGGTGTGGGTGACGTTGGCCTCGTTGAGGCTGGCGTTGCCCATGAGCTTCAGGAAGAACAGCGA
This sequence comes from uncultured Collinsella sp., assembly GCA_958445895.1. Taxonomy (GTDB): domain Bacteria; phylum Actinomycetota; class Coriobacteriia; order Coriobacteriales; family Coriobacteriaceae; genus Collinsella. The sequence goes on along the minus strand of CAUCTV010000020.1, from coordinate 18,773 downwards.
AATGACGGCAGCGAAAATGATCGGCCAGGGGAGTGCGCCCATCTTGAGGGCGGTATAGGCCGAGCTTGCCGTGATGATCACGCAGCCAAGGACGCCGATGACGACGCCGCGCAGCGTGAGTTGACCGCGCATCGAGGTACGGTTCGAGGGATTGCTCATATAGAACTCCTTTGCGTATATCCGCTTCCCCCGGGAGCGCCGCTACGGATACGGCGCGGGAAGTCGGGTTACCAAGGGCCGCCGCGTGAGCTCGCGCGCGACCGCGCACCAGTATAGCCGCAAGCTAGTCATTTTGGGACGGGGCTATTTTAGCTACCCCTGTTTGCCGGAGGGATATACTGCTGGGCAGACGAAAGGAGCGCCGACGATGCTTAATGGGTGCGCATATATATTGACGGTCGACGTGGGCAACACGTTCATTCGCTTTGGCCTGTTTGCAGAGGATTCGGCCGCGGCGCAGGAATGTCCGCTTGCGACGTGCGAGATCACCACGCCGTCGAGCATCACAGCAGACGAGGCGCGCATGCGTCTCGTGCAGGTCATGGCCGCACTGGCGGCCGATGCGGGCATGCCGGGTGTGCTCGTACCCGCCGCGGCCGTGCTGAGCTGCGTGGTCCCGGCGCTCGAGCGCCCGTGGAAGGCGGCGCTTTCCCGCACCTGCACGGGGCGCGTGCTCACCGTGGGGCCGGGACTTAAGACCGGCATGCCCGTGCACTACGACGATCCGGCCGAGATCGGCCCCGACCGCATCGCCGATGCCGTGGCGACCCGTGCCGTCTACGGCTCGCCGTGCATCGTGATCGACCTGGGCACTACGACCAATATCGAGGTCATCGATGCGCGCGGAACCTTTGTCGGCGGCGTCATCGCGCCGGGTCTGGCACTTGGCGCCCGCTCGCTTTCGGCCGCTGCGGCGCGCCTGCCGCAGGTCGAGCCCTCGGCACCCACACATGTGATCGGTCGCAACACGCGCGAGGCCATGCGCTCGGGCGTGGTCTTGGGCGAGGTGGCCCGTATCGACGGCATGCTCGACATGGTGCTTGCCGAGATGCGCGCGACCAAGGCGGCGGGGGAGGGCAGCGTGCCCATCGTCATCACCGGCGACGATGCCGAGGCGCTCGCGGCGTTGGTCGGCCACAGCCTGACGGTCGATGACGCGTTGACGCTGCGGGGTCTCGCCGAGCTCTACCACATCAATCAAAAGCCCCGTCGCGCGTAGCGATGGGGGCGGTGGGACAAAAACGTCTCCACCTTTCACCTGCTACAATGTGTCAAACTATTGCGATTTCGGAGGTGTCTGCCATGTCGGACGATCTTCATCAAACCGCGTCGGGCAAGCGCCGCGACGTTATTAGCTGGGACGAGTTCTTTATGAGCGTAGCCATCGCCGCGCAGCGCCGCAGCAAGGATCCCAATACGCAGGTAGGCGCGTGCATCGCCAGCACCAACCACCGCATCCTTTCGGTGGGCTACAACGGTACGCCCTCGGCACTCAACGACGACTTTTTCCCGTGGGGCACGAGCGATGACCCGCTACAGGACAAGCACAACTACGTAGTCCATGCCGAGGCCAACGCCGTGCTCAACTACCGCGGCTCGCTCAAAGACCTTGAGGGTTCCACGGTCTACGTCACGCTGTTCCCGTGCCATGACTGCGCCAAGATCCTGGCGCAGGTGGGCGTGGGCGAGGTTGTCTACCTGGACAATAAGTACGCCGACACCGACGACGGCCGCATCAGTCGCCGCATTCTCGACTCCTGCGGCATCAGCTACCGCCAGGTCATCGTCGATGTCCACATCGGCACCGGGGAACAAACTCAGCAGTAGCGGCAGCGTGTGCTAGCGCCGGGCGTCGGCAAAAGCAGCTAAAAAAGCCCCGTCCCAAATTGACTGCTCGTGAAAGTCGTGTCCGCGCGCATGGACGGCTCGTGAGCGGGTACATGGCTGTAGTAACATAGCTCTGTCCGCGGGCGCGCCCGCGTTATTGTGAGAAAGGAGCCCCTGTGGCTGTTAACGAAGAGCTGCTTAAGAAGGTTCTTGAGGAGATCCGCCCCAACCTGCAGGCTGACGGCGGCGATATGGAGTATGTGGGCGTCGACGACGAGGGCGTCGTCCAGCTTGAGCTTCAGGGTGCCTGCGCCGGCTGCCCTATGAGCGCACTGACCCTGTCCATGGGTATCGAGCGTATCCTCAAGGAGCACGTACCCGGCGTTACCCGTGTCGAGCAGGTCAATGCCTCCGGCGAGACCGAGGACCTGTACGACGAGTATGCGCCGTTCTAAGATGCGAAAGCTGCGGGCGATGTGCTCCGCATAGACGTCACGCCCAAATATGCGGCTGCGAGCGCAAGGCCCGCGGCCGCATTTGTATGTAGGGAGCAAGGGGACCGATATGCTCAACGACCTCTACCATATGCTTGATCCCGTCGCGATTTCGGCGGGGCCCATCACCATCTACTGGTACGGCTTGGCCTACGTGGTCGGCGCTCTGCTCACGGCGGTCGTCATGTATCGCACGCAGCGTCGCTGGGGTTTCGACATTACGGTCGACGACCTGACGAGCGTCGTGGTCGGTGTGGTCTTTGGCCTTATCATTGGCGCCCGCCTGTTCTACGTCATCTTTTACGGTGATGGCTACTACTGGGCGCATCCGCTCGAGATCTTCGCCACCAACGAAGGCGGCATGAGTTTCCACGGCGGCCTGGTGGGCGGCATCATCGGTGGCGTGCTCGTGTGCCGTATGTACAAGCTCGATGCCTGGACTATCGCCGACCTTGCCGTTATCGGTGCTCCGCTGGCCCTGTGCCTGGGGCGCTGCGCCAACTTTGTCAACGGCGAGCTGTGGGGCAAGCCGACCGATTTGCCCTGGGGCGTGATCTTCGGCGGCGCCGCGGGCGATATGCCGCGCCATCCCTCCCAGCTCTACGAGGCATTCCTAGAGGGCATTGTGCTCTTTTGCATCTTGCAGGTGCTCAGCCGCAAAAAACCGCTGCTGCCCCAGGGCACGTTTATGGGCGTGTTTGTGATGGGTTACGGCATCGTCCGCTTCCTCATTGAGTTTGTGCGCGTGCCCGATGCCCAGCTGGGCTATCTGCTGGGCGGCGTCATCACCATGGGTCAGCTGCTGAGCCTGCCGCTCGTAATCGCAGGACTGGCGCTCATCATCTTCGCCCGACACCGCAATCGCCCCCAGCGCATCTACCTCGACGCCTAGCCACCACATGTCACCACAAGGGGGACAGGCACCTTTGTGGTGGTTTTGCCGGGCAACGATGACAGAACCGTAACGTTTCCCCAGATAAAACCTGCCAAAATAAACCTGTCCCTTTTTGGCAGGTTTCTAGAAAGGCTATTCGGACTGTGAAGGATTCCGACCTCTCCGCAACGGCTGCGCGCGACGCCGCCCGCATCGTTTGGTTTAAGCGCTATCCCGCCAAACAGACGCTCATCGCATTTTTGCTCGCCCTGCTGGCGACCACGGCGTTTTCCATCGATCCCGCCCCGGTGTCGAGCAACGCGGTCCTGGCGATCGACCCCAAGGCGACGGGCACGCTCTACGTGTGCTACGAGGTACTTCTCTCGTTTGCCGGCCATACCGACGCAGTGATGCTGCTCGCGCTTGCCTGCTTGCTCACGCTGCCGTTTCGCTATGTGTTCTTTGGCCGCGGTGACGCTTGGCGCCCGTCGGTCGTGCTGCCATCGCTGTTCTTTGCCGTTTGCATGGTGTTCGGCCGTAGCTACGACCTTGCCGATTCGGCAGAGATTGTGCTGGGCGACAAGGCACGCGTTATCTGCGCCTGGATTGGCGGCGCGGGCTGGATGCTTCTGGCGATTGTGGCCTTCTATCTGGCTTTTGAGTTTTTGGATTGGTTGAGCTCCCGCCGCATTCCGTTTTCGGAGACCCACTTTGGCCGCGTGTGGCGTGTTGCCCACGCCGTGCTCTCGGTCCATCCCTTTGTCGGGCCGTTTCTTGTGCTCATGATTGCCTGGGCGCCCACGCTTATCGCCTCGCTGCCCGGCCTCTTTATGGGAGATACGGGCGCGCAGATCCGCCAATGGTTCAACTATCCCAACGGCACGAGCGACTACCTGCGTCTGCTCAATCCCAATGTGTTGCTCAACGGACATCACCCCGTGGTGCACACGGCTATCATCGGTTCGTGCGTCCAGCTGGGGCTTTCACTGTTCAACAGCGCCAACGCAGGTCTTGCCATCTACACCTGCGCTCAGTTCGTCATTACGGCCGCCTGTATGGCCTATTCCATCTCGTCGCTGCGCAAGCTAGGCGTGAGCCTGCCGGTCCGCGGCGTGATCTTGCTGTTCTTTGTGTTTATGCCCATGTTCTCCAACTACGCGGCCCTGCTTACCAAAGATGTGCTGTTTGCCGACGCGTTTTTGGTGCTGTTGGTGCAGACCGTGAAGCTTGTGGCATGCGGCCTGCCCCGTCGCGATGCCAATGCCGAGCGTGCGGGCGAACAGAGGCCCGTGCTCTTTGTGCGCCATGACTGGCTGCTGCTCGCTATGGGCGCCATGGGTTCCACGTTTCTGCGCAACGGCGGCCTGGTGTTTCCCCTGGCGGCATGCGTAATCGCGGCGGCGTTTTGCGCATGGGACGCGCACGTGGCTCGTCGTGCAGCCAAGCAGGCTGGTGCTGCGCCTTCGGGCACCACCCCGCGTTTCCGCTGGGTGGGAGTTCTTGCGGTGCTTGCACTCTGCCTTGCCTCTAATATGTACTTCACCAAGGTCTTTATGCCGGCACATGACATCACGCCTGGTTCCAAGCGCGAAATCCTCTCGATTCCGTTCCAGCAGACGGCTCGTTTTGTCCAAAAGCACGACGGCCTCAACTCGGGCGTCAACCCCACGGTTAAGGAGGACGGCACCATCGTGGAGGCTCCTTGCGACGGCTTGGTGACCGACGAAGAGCGTGCCGTGATCGACCGTGTGCTCAAGTACGAGAATCTGGGCCGCCGTTACAACCCGGATAAGTCGGACGCCGTCAAAAATTGCTTTAACGAGTACGCCTCGCAGGAGGACATCAAGGCCTATTTTGAGGTGTGGGCCCAGATGTTCAAAAAGGATCCCGAGTGCTATATCTCGGCGCTCATCAATAACTACTACGGCTACTTTTATCCGAGTGCCCGCGATGCGTGGGTCTACAGCACGGCGCGCAGTGCCGAGATCATGGCGAAGCCCGATAACCTCAAGTACTTTGACTTCCATCCGGTCGACAGCAAAGCCGTGCGCTGGTGCGACCACCTGATTAACCTGTACCGCGTGGCGGTGCAGCGCATTCCGTTTATCTCGCTCACCATGAGCTCGGCCACCTACGTGTGGATCATGATCGTCGTGGTGGTCTACCTGTTGCGCCGCCATTCGTGGCGCGCGCTGGCCATCTGGATACCGCTGCTGGGTGTGCTCGTTGTGTGCCTGATTGGTCCATGTAATGGGTCGACCTACATGCGCTACCTGTACCCGGTCATTGCATGCATGCCTTTCGCCATCGGCGCCACGATCACCCGCAGCGACCTCCTCTGGACCTAACCAAAGATTAGCGCATTGGGGTCAGGCTGCTTTGTGCCAAGGGGCTGCATCATCACGACGCCTTCATTTTTTTGTTTATCTCACAGGCCAGTAGGTATATCATTTATAGCGTTTGTTTATATTGCCCGAGCATTCGCGCTGGGCTTTAGGTCGAAACCGATAGGAGACACGTATGTCCGGACACTCTAAGTGGGCCACAACCAAGCATCGTAAGGGCGCGCAGGACGCCAAGCGTTCCGCCCTCTTCTCCAAGCTCAGCCGCAACATCACCGTTGCTGCCCGTCTCGGCGGCGACCCGCTGCCCGAGAACAACGCCAGCCTCGCCGCTGCCGTTGCCAAGGCTAAGGCTCAGTCCATGCCTAAGGACAAGATCAAGTCTGCTATCGATAAGGCCTTTGGTTCGGGTGCCGATGCCGCCGTCTACGAGAACATCGTGTACGAGGGCTACGGTCCCGCCGGTGTCGCCGTCTACGTCGACTGCCTGACCGACAACCGCAACCGCACCGCCGCCGATGTCCGTTCCGCCTTCTCCCACGCTGGTGGCAACCTGGGCACCTCCGGCTCCGTCGCCTTCCAGTTTGAGCGCAAGGGTCAGATCGTCGTCGCCAAGGAGATCCTGGACGAGAACGCCAAGAAGGAGACCATGATCGCCAACGGTGCTGCTGGTGACGAGGATGAGTTCATGATGGCCATCGCCGAGGCCGGTGGCGAGGACTACGAGGACGCCGGCGAGGAGTGGATCGTCTGGACTACCGCCAACGAGGTCATGGCTGTCTCCAAGGCGCTCGAGGAGCAGGGCGTCCAGGTCAAGGGCTCCGAGACCACCATGGTCCCGACCACCCCGACCGAGGTCTCCGGCGCCGACGCCAAGAAGGTTCAGCGCCTCATCGACCGTCTTGAGGAGCTCGACGACGTCCAGGATGTTTACAGCACCATGGACATGACCGACGAGGTCATCGCTGCCCTCGAGGAGGAGTAGGCCCGCACGGATTGAGCCGTGCATATCTGGGCATAATGAAGCGAGCATGCAAGCCTCGTGGAATAGATGAGCCGGATCCGCGTGCAATGAGGCACCGGACCCGGCTCTTTTATAATGATGCGAATCGTTTTGCATTCTGTGGATCGAGATTTGAAGGGAGCGCTGCATGCGCGTGCTCAAACGAGCCCTGGCGATCGTGTATCTTGCCGCCGCCGTCGTGGCGCTGGGTACGTTAGTCTGCCAGTTTTGGGGGCCATATACCTATCGCTTTATGCTGTTGATGCGCGATCCGCTGCCTCGCATCGTTGTTACGGCGTGCGGCGGTGTCGTGGCGCTCGGCGTGCTCGTGTGTTTCTTTCGCCTGATGTTTGCTCGTCGCGAGCCGTCCTGCGTGCATCCGGCGGGGGAGCGTAATATCGAGGTCACGCTCGCCGCCCTCTCCTCGTGTGCTCGCACCGCGGCAGAGCGCGACGACCGCGTGATGGTCGAGCATGTCGAGGCGCGCGTGCAGGGCTCCGACGAATCGCGCGTCCGTTTTAAGGTCGACGCCATCGCGCTCGACGACCGGGATGTGGCCTCCCTTGCAGCCGCGATGCAGCAACGTATCGAGGAGGCCTGCGACACCATGCTCGGCACGCCGGGCACGACCGCACGCGTTCGTTTTTTGCCGTCCAAGACTACCGTCCAGACCGTGGAGGTTTCCGGTGAGTGATACCAATCAAGACAAGACCGTCCGCACTCCGCGCCTGACTATCGATCAGAGCGCCGCGCCGGCTAGCGAGGTCGTCGATCCCAAGGTGGAGGGTACCGAGTCGCATGACGCGGTCGCCAATGATTTTGATGAGGCCATGGGTCTCATCAAGGGTACGGGGGCAGCCATCTGGAGCTATGCCGTCCGTCATCCCAATACCACGCTTGGAGCCGTCGCTGGTTTTGTGCTCGCCGTACTGGTGCTCACGCTCGGCCTGTGGGATACGCTCGTCATCGCATTCTTTGTACTGATCGGCGCCGTGATTGGCCAGATCCGTGACGGCGAGAACGGGATCGTCAACTTCTTCGGCCGTCTGTTTAGCGGCCGCTAGTATGTATTCGACCGCCGCGTGTGCGGTGGGCATAAGGAGGAACCATGGCTTTTAACACGAAGGTCGATGTGGCCGATACTGAGCCCGAGGCAGACGAGACCGTCGCCGCCGAGGCCGAGGACGTAACGCTCGAGGACGAGGCGCTCGTCGAGGCCGAACCCGCCGACGATGCGGACGAGGATGATGAGGAAACAGACGAGTCCGAGGACTCGCTGACCTATTCCAACGGTGTAATCGAGAAGATCGTCGCCATGGCCACCCGCGAGGTGCCGCACGTCCTGGGCATGAAGGGCAACCTCATGCACTTTGTGCAGGAGCAGTTTGGTGCCGAGAACCTGACCAAGGGCGTGACGGTCGAGGTCACCGATGACAACCGCGTGGTCGTCAACATTTCCGTCATTATCGAGTACGGCGCCTACGCGCCCGCGATTTTCGACGACGTCAAGGCGCGCGTGACCGAGCGTCTGGCCGCGATGACCGGCCTTGAGGTGGCAGGCGTCAACCTACGCATCGAGGATGTCATCACCCCCGAGGAGTACGAGCACCGCACCAACCAGCACGAGTAACCTACCAAAAAGGGATGTTTATTTTAGCAGGTTTTATCTGCGAAAACGTCAAACGGCCGGCCGCACGGATGTATGTGCGGCCGGCCGTTATTTGTATGTCCCCGATGTAGGCATACCGCTCGTCTAACTAGGGGTTGCAATCGTCGTGTTCCGCGTTACCCTAATGGGCGCATTGTTTCCAAATTGTTAACGAGGGGTTGCCGTAATGGCTGACGAGCACGAAACAGAAAGCCAGGCATGGGCGATTGAGGCTGCCGCGGCAGAGGCGGCATCGCGAGCTGCCGAGGAGGTACATCGTCCTCCCGTGGTGCCGATGGAGCGCGTTGTCGATCGCGATGTTATTGAGCAAGGCGAGCGCGCCGGCCGCAAGCGCAGCCAGGAGCCAGGCTTTCCGCGCTTTTTTGCCGAGCTCAATTTGGGCCTGATCCTCACGGCGTTCGCCATCGTGGCCTTTAAAACCCCCAATCACTTTGCCTTCGGCGGCACCTCGGGCGTGTCGGTCATTCTTTCTACGCTGTTCCCGACTCTGCCCGTCGGCGTCTTTATGTGGATTATCAACGCGATCCTGGTCATCCTGGGTTTTATCTTTTTGGAGCGCAAGGCAATCCTTTGGAGTGTCTTTGCCTCGTTTGCGCTTTCGGCCTACGTCTCGCTGTTTGAGCTCTTCATTCCGACGGATGTTTCGATGACGGGCGATATGTGGCTCGACCTGTGTTTTGCCGTCATCTTGCCGGCGCTGGGCAGTGCCATTGTCTTTGACATTGGCGCCTCGACGGGCGGCACGGACATTCTTGCCATGATCCTCAAGCGTCGCACGACGCTTGAGATCGGCCGTGCCCTGTTGCTGGTCGATATCGGCATCGTGACCATCGCGGCTTTTCTGTATGGCCCGCGTGTCGGTCTGTACTGTGTGCTCGGTCTGTTTGCCAAGACGCTTGTGGTCGACAAGGCCATTGAGAGCATCCACCTGCGCAAGGTCTGTACGATTATTTGCGCCGAACCGCGCAAAGTCGAGGAGTTTATCGTCAAGCATCTCAACCGCACGGCAACGATCAGCCGTGGCTACGGCGCCTTCTCGGGCAAGTGCGTCACGGTGATTATGAGCGTGCTGAGCCGTCGCGAGGCAGTGCAGCTGCGCCGCTATACCCGCGAGATTGACCCTGGCGCCTTCATCACCATCGTCGATAGCTCCGAAATCGTCGGCAAGGGCTTCCGCGGCACGAACTAGCGCGGACGCACCCTTCGAATCATTGAATAAGGCCGGCTACGTTGCAAATCGGCCATCTTGGGGTATTTGTCCCCACATTGGGCGATAATGATGCTAAAGACATCGTTTGCGATCCAGGTGATTCGCTCTAGATACGAAGGGATGATTTCGATGTTCTGTTCGCAGTGTGGCGCCCCCATGGGCGATAACGACAAGTTCTGCGGCGTGTGCGGTGCCCCTAATACCGAGGTCAAGGCCGCCGGCCCCGCTTCGCAAGCTCAACCCCAACCCCAACCGCAGGGTCAGCCGTTTGTCCAACCGCAGCCCCAGCCGTTCGTTGCGCCCCAGCCGGCTATGAACGCGCCCAAGGGCTGCATGGCGCAGGCCTTCAACGATATGCTTAAGGTTCCCGGCGCCCTGGTTCGCGTATGTCAGATTGCCTTTTTGCCGGCGCTGATCTGCGTCGTGTCGGTGCTGGTGCTGTTTATCCCCGTTATCGGTGGCATCGCGGCGGCCATTGGCTTTTTGCTCGCTTACGTGGCAAGCGTGTGCGGCGCTGGCTTTGCTATCGAGTGGGGTCGCGACCTGTCGCTCAAGGACGATAACGGCATGGAGCGTCCGCTGCTGCGCTCGACCTCCTTTGGACTGGGCATCTTCTCGTCTGTCATTACGAACGTGCTCGGGTTCGTGGCCATTATTCCAGTGATTGGCGTGGTGTTCTCGGTGCTTGAGAGCGCTGTGATCGGTGCCGTTGGTTCGTACTATTACTTCGGTTCGAGCGGCCTCGAGGGCGCACTCATCGGGTCGATGGGTCTGCTTGTCTTTGCCATGATCGTATCGGCGGTGTTAGGCATTTTCTTTAAGATGTTTGGTGATGCCGCTGTGATGCACTTTGCAGTCGCCGGCCGCGTGGAAAGCGCGTTTTCGCTCGAGAAGGTCTGGAAGTCTTATAAGGCCAACCTGGGCAAGTTGTTCTGCGCATCGATTCTCCCCGAGTTTTTGACGGGCATTGTTTCCAATATCATCACCTGGATTTTCACCGCCATCTTTGGTTTTGTTGCCGCGCTGGGCATTAGCAGCTATGGCTACTACGGCTACTATTCTCGTCCTTCGGGTCTTGAGGCAATCATTGAGGGTGGCGGCATTACGCTCATCCTGTTCTTGATGATCGTCGCCTTTGTTACCGTGTTCCTGAATGTGTTTGGCACGATGCTCAAGTATCGCGCCATTGGTTACTGGGCAGCGCGCCATGCCAGCGAGTGGGCCGATGAGGATACCGACGATGTCCTGACGTTTGTGCTCCCGGGTGAGAAGAAGCCTGCTCCTGCGGGGTTCAATCCCACGGCCGCCACTGGAGCTGCACCTGCCCCGGCACCCGCACCTGCACCCGAGCCTGCCCCGGCACCCGAGCCTGCCCCGGCACCCGAGCCTGCACCTGTCCCTGCCCCCGCACCGGCGCCCGAGGCGACGCCTGCGGAACCCGATTGGAATGCCGTTGCCACGCCGGCGGATGAGCCGGGCGATAGTCCTGCTGCCGAAAACAATCAAACCGAATAGTCGGTCGAGGCGCCCTGGGCAACTGAGCCCGGGGTGCCTTTTTCTACCGCGGAAGCAAGAAAATACCTGGGAAAATGGTTGCAGAAAAAAATCTCGGAAATTGGTCAATGTTGCGCAACAACGTCGCGGCTATTGTTGAGAGCATAGACGTGTAAGGTTTGAAGGCGTGCAACGCCTTAGGAAAAGGAGAAGCTTATGTTCTGTCCCACTTGTGGTTCTCCCATTTCGGATGATGCCAAATTCTGCCCTGTTTGCGGATCCGCCGTTGGTACCGCTTCTGCCGCTCCGGCCCCGCAGCCCGCGCCTCAACCCCAGCCCGCTCCGGCCCAGGCTATTCAGCCTGCGCCCCAGCCTCAGCAGCAGTACACCGGCCAGCAGCAGTACACCGGCCAGCAGCAGTACACCGGCCAGTACGCCCAGCAGCCCGCACCCGCTCCGATGGGCTATGGCCCCGTTAAGACCGACCGTAGCGTGATCGGCTGGCTCCTGCTTTCCATCGTGACCTGCGGCATCTATTCGTATTACTTCCTCTATTGCCTCGCCCGCGACATCAATGTCATGTGCCAGGATGACGGCGATTCCACACCGGGTCTGGCAGCATTCATCCTGCTGTCGTTTGTGACCTGCGGTTTCTATGCGTACTACTGGTATTACAAGATTGGCAACCGCCTGCAGGCCAACGCTCCTCGCTACGGTCTGATGTTCCAGGAGAACGGCACCACCGTTCTTATGTGGCAGATCATCGGCGTGCTGCTGTGCGGCCTTGGTCCCATCTTTGCCATGAACATCATCATCAAGAACACCAACGCTCTGGCAACGGTGTACAACACCCGTCTTGGCGCGCGTGCCTAACGATCAAAGCATCGTGAGTGACACTCAGGGACATAAGGGCGCGGCGGAGCTCCTTCGCCGCGCCCTTTCTTGCATCGGGGCGCTCTTTGTCGCCTGGCTCGCGCTCTACCTGCTCGACATTGGCTGCATTTTTCGATTGATGACGGGCATTCCCTGTCCGGGATGCGGCATGACGAGGTCGTGGCTGGCGGCGCTGCGCCTCGATTTTGCGGCGGCCTTTGCCTACCATCCGCTGTTTTGGGTGGTGCCGATTGCGTTTGTGCTCGCATTCGTGCGCGAGGAGGTGGCATCGAGCAAGCTAAAGCGTGGTATCGATATTGCGGTCACCGTGTTGTGCGTGCTGGTCGTCGCCGTATGGATCGTGCGCCTCATCAATCCGGCAGATGCCGGCCTGCTCTTTGGCGGCCATGCTCCCGCCGGAGTCCCCGACGACATCATCCACCTCGAATCCCCACGCTGGCTCACCATCCTTCGCTCTTACCTGGCGTGACGGAGGACGCGCTAGAAAAGCGGTCGACACATAGGCGGGGGCGAACGTTGAGATAACGTTCGCCCCCGCTTTGCTCTAGCCAGGTTGTTATGGGTGGGTGTGACGGCTATTCGTCGCGCTTCTCCTCGTGGCGAGCGGCAGCCCGCGCATCGTGGATGCCCTTGATGGCGGCATGGCGGGCGGTGCGAGCATCGTGCATGGCGTCGCGCGCCTCAGCGGCCGTCGCCTTGGCAGAGCGCAGCTTGGCCGCCAAGTCGGGGTTGGTCTCGGCAACCGCGGCGATCGTGGGGCCGTCGAGCTCCTCTTGCGTGGGCTCGGACAAAAAGTCGATGGCATACTGGGCGGCTACCATGGAACCCTTGGCCAGTACCGACTCGTCAATCTTGTAGAAGCAAGAATGTTGGGCGTACGTGGCGCCAATCTGGGGGTTGCGCGTGCCGACAAAGGCGAGCACGCCCGGCACGCGGCGCAGATACTCCGAGAAGTCCTCGCCCGAAAGTGTGCCGCGATAATGGCCTTCGCCAGCTGCACCCAGGCACTTGACCACGGCCTGACGGCAGCGCTCGCTCGAGGCGGCATCGTTTTCGACCTTGTAGTTGGCGATGGTGTAGTCGGTAAGTTCGGCCTCGGCGCCCAGGGCTGCCGCGGTGTGCTCCACGATGCGGCGCATGAGCTCGGGCATTTCCTCATGCGTCTTGTCGCCATAGGTGCGCACCGTGCCGGCAAGGTAGGCCGTGCCGGCGATGACGTTGCGCGCGGTGCCGCCATGCAGCTCGCCGACGGTGATGACGGCGGGCTCGTAGGGGCTAATCTCGCGCGAGACGATGGTCTGCAGGGCGTTGACGATTTCGGCGGCAACCATAACGGCGTCGTGGCCGCGCTGGGGCATGGCGCCATGGCACGAGGTACCGCGGACGTCGATGCGGAACCAGTCGGTGTTTGCCATGCGCGGGCCGGGCTCGCAGCTCACGGTGCCGGCGTCGACCTCGCTCCAGATATGTGCGGCGTAGGCACCGTCGACGCCGTCGAGCACGCCGGTGCCGATCATGAGCTTGGCACCCTGGCCGTTTTCCTCGCTGGGCTGGAACACGATGCGGACCTCGCCGTGGATGTCATCGGTCATGTGGCGCAGGATTTGCAACGTGCCGAGCATCATGGCGATATGGCAGTCGTGGCCGCAGGCGTGCATGCAACCCTCATTGACGCTGGCGAACTCCTCGCCGGTCTGCTCGGTGACGGGCAGGGCGTCGATATCGGCGCGCAGCAGGATGCGGCGGCGCGGCGTGCCGTCCTCGCGGTAGGCATCCGGCGCGGTACCGCGAAGCGTTGCCACCAAGCCGGTCTTGAGCGGACGCTCGTAGGGGACATTCATGGCGTCGAGCTGGTTAGCGATGTCGGAGGTCGTGCGCTCCTCGGCAAGGCTCAGCTCCGGGTGCTTATGGAAGTGCCGGCGCTGCTTGATGATATAGGGTTCAAACTCGGTGGCAATGTCTCGGATGGCCGCGGTGACGTCGTCTGCCGCGCGAACCTCGGTTGCCGCCATAATCTGCTGTGCCTTGGTCTTCGTCATGGTCGATTTGCTCCTTGCTGGGTTGATCGCAAAATCGTACAGGCTCTCTCCAGTATGCCACCTGCCGCTAGGGCTGGTAAAGTTGCCGTTTGCCGCTTGGGGTTTTGTTGCAAGGGCGGGGGAGTACACTCGGGGGTGTTGAATTACCTGCCAGAGATGGGATGCTCATGCAGCATATCGATCGGATTATCCGCTCCAAGAACGTTTTTACCGCCCAAGACGGTATCGATACAGCCCACGAGTTGGCGATCGCCATTGCGGGTGATCGCATCGTCGCAGTCGGCGCGCCCGATGACGTGATTGCCGCCGCTCCCGCCGCCACGCCGGTGGTCGATTGCGGCGAGCAGTTCATCTGTCCCGGTTTCCACGATGCGCACCTGCATTTCTTCCATACCTCGGTCGGCTCCTCGCCGTACATGCTCATGGATATGGGCACGTCAGAGGCGGCGCTGGTGCAGCACGCGCTCGAGTTTTCCCAGGACCTACCCGACGACGCCTGGGTCGTGACGCAGGGCTGGCGCGATTACCGCTGGGACCCGCCCGAGCATCCCACCAAGGCATCGCTCGATGCTGCTTTTCCCGATCGCCCCTGTGTTATGTACTCGGGCGACGGGCATACGCTGTGGCTCAACAGCCGCGCGCTCGAGGCGCTCGGCGTGACGCGTGATAGCGAGCCGCCGGCGGGTGGCAGCTATGACAAGGATGCAAATGGCGAGCTCACGGGTATCGCTCACGAGGCTGCGGCCATGCAGCTGCTGCCGCGCTGTCTTGAGTGGCTGGGCGAGGACCGCATCGCGAGCGCGTATGCCGACCAAATGAAACGCATGGCCGAACAGGGCATTACCTCGATTTGCGACATGTCGCTCATGCCCATGCCTGGCTGCGACTTTATCCGCGACGACGTCTACGACAAACTGCAGGCAGCCGGCAAGCTGGGCATCCGCGCCCATTTGTTTCCCACGCTGCTGGATGACCAATCGCGCTTGGAAGAGCTACAGACCCGCTACGCGAACAACGCGCTGCTCTCGGCGCCAGGCTTTAAGCAGTTCTTCGACGGCGTGTCGAGCGAACACACGGCATATCTCACCGAGCCCTATACCAATCCGCGCTTCCCGGGCGACCAGGGCCGTCTGACAGTTCCTGCCGAGCGCATGCGTAAGCTGGTTCTGACGGCCGCGGAGCGCGGCCACACTGTGCGTATCCACGTCATCGGCGACGGTGCCATCCATGCCGCGCTCGATATCTTTGAGGAGGCGGCAGAGCTCTACGGCTTGCCCCAGCACGGCCATAATACGCTTGAGCATTTGGAGAATCTGCTGCCCGAGGACATCGATCGTCTGCGCAAACTCAACGTCATTGCCTCGAGCCAGCCCTGTCATATCACACTCGACCCGGGTGGTCCGGAGCGCGACCTGGGCTTGGAGCGTAGCCGCATCATGTGGCCGTTTGCGACCTATAAGCAGCGCGGCATCCGCCAAGCCTTCGGCACCGATAGCCCCATCACAGCCGTTACCAGCATGAACGTGCTCTACACGGCTATCACGCGCCAGGACCCTCGCAGCCACTGGCCCGAGGGCGGCTGGTTGCCGAGTGAGCGTATCGACGCGGCAACGGCCCTGCGCAACTACACGCTTGGCAGCGCGTACGCGGCGGGTGACGAGCAAAATCTCGGCAGCCTGGAACCCGGCAAATACGCCGACCTGGTAGTCCTAGACCAAAATCCGCTCACCATCGACCCCCAAGAGCTGCAAGCCACCAAGGTTCAGGCCACCTACCTGGCAGGTAAATTAATCTACGAGCGCTGATGCTCACACCGTATCGTTAAGCGCGGCTCGGGCGGCTCATTTTGGGACGGCGCTCGGGCCACGTTTGCATATCGGTGGGGACCCGCTATGAGCGTCTCTGTTCTGCTGGATTTGGGCGCGGGGTTGAGGTGCTGCTGCTCCGTGCGTTCAATTTGGACATCAGCAGTGCAACCTCATGTGTTTTGCATACTTCACATTACAGATTGCATAAAAAGGCCGGGATGTTCTTTCTGGCCCTGATGTACCCCCGCCTGGGCCGTGCAAAAAACGGAGTATTCAGCACCGCGAGCTCTGCCGGTGCCGCTACGGCCGAGTAACGTTACGGAGATTGACGTCATTTTGTGCTCCGGTGCGGCGTGAGGCATGCCTTTCTGTCCTGACGGGGTTTGCCTGCCGACCAAAATCGCCGGCCGAAGGCGTCCTTGGGACCAATATGGTGTGTCCGGCACGTATGCAGCCGTCCTAGTCTGCTGAATACTCCCAAAAATGCACGGTGCTCCCCAGGGGACCCGTGCGCGCAGCGAAAACCATGCACATGTCGCTATCCGCATCGCCATTTTGCTGCACTGACTTTTCTGAATGCCGGGACCGAATTAGTTAACCTGGCTCCCGTGTGGCTCCGGAGGGGCGGGGCATAAGGTTTATCGTGAGTTCCGCACGAGCCGAAGGCCACTTAATGTGGCCTTCGTGCGAGCAGGACTGCCCGAGCAGGAAACCTTATGCCCCGCCCCTCCGGAGCCACACGGGAGCCACCGCTAAGTTATCCCCCGGCATTCAGAAAATCTAAGTGCCAAAAAATAAGATTTTTTGACTCTGTGTTGTATAACCCGCCATTCGTGGGTACCATTCAACGCGTACGCAAACAAAATGGGTTAACCCGCGCGGTATGACCGCGCGGCCCACAAAGGAGGAAACAAGCATGTCGTCTTTGAAGCCGCTTGCAGATCGTGTTCTGGTCAAGCCCGACGAGGCCGAGCAGAAGACCGCTTCTGGTCTGTATATCGCCAGCAACGCTCAGGAGAAGCCGCAGCGCGGCACCATCGTTGCCGTTGGCGCCGGCAAGGTCAACGACAAGGGTGAGCGCATCCCCATGGACGTCAAGGTCGGTGACGTTGTCATCTACGGTAAGTTCGGTGGCAACGAGGTCAAGGTCGACGGCGAGAAGTATCTGCTGATGCGCGCCGACGACATCTACGCTGTCGTCGAGGCCTAGTCTCGTCAGAATCTCTGATTCGTCTTTGAGCGCGCCCGCCGCATAGGACTCGGAAGCGGCGACGCGAGTCACATTTCTTTTGGAGGATTACCCACTATGGCAAAGAACATTACGTTCAACACCGATGCCCGCGCTAAGCTCGCCAAGGGCGTCAACACCCTGGCCGACGCCGTTACCGTCACCATGGGCCCCAAGGGCCGCTACGTTGCGCTGCAGCGCACGTTCGGTGCCCCGACCATCACCAACGACGGCGTTTCCGTCGCTAAGGAGATCGAGCTCGAGGACAACATCGAGAACATGGGCGCTCAGCTGGTGAAGGAGGTCGCCACCAAGACCAACGACACCGTTGGTGACGGCACCACCACCGCAACCCTGCTCGCCCAGGCCATCGTCAACGACGGCCTGCGCAACGTCGCCGCTGGCGCCAACCCGCTGGCCATCCGTCGCGGCATCGACAAGGCCGTCAACGCCGCCGTCGCCGAGATGAAGAAGCAGGCCAAGCCGGTCGAGACCAAGGAGCAGATCGCTTCCGTCGGTACCATCTCCGCCGGTGACCCCGAGGTCGGCGAGAAGATCGCCGAGGCCATGGAGGTCGTGGGCAAGGACGGCGTCATCACCGTCGAGGATTCCCAGACGTTCGACATCACCATCGACACCGTCGAGGGCATGCAGTTCGACAAGGGCTATGTCTCCGCTTATTTCGTCACGGACAACGACCGCATGGAGGCCGTGATGAAGGATCCGTACATCCTCATCACCGACCAGAAGATCTCCAGCGTTCAGGACATCATGCCTGTTCTCGAGGCTGTCCAGCGCGCCGGCCGTGGCCTGCTCATCATCGCTGAGGACATCGACGGCGAGGCTCTGCCGACCCTGGTCCTCAACAAGATTCGTGGCGCTCTCAACGTCTGCGCCGTCAAGGCCCCGGGCTACGGCGATCGCCGCAAGCGCATCCTCGAGGACATCGCCGTCCTCACCGGTGGCCAGGCTGCTCTGGACGAGCTGGGCGTGAAGGTCGCTGACATCACCGCCGATATGCTCGGTACCGCTAAGTCCGTCACTATCTCCAAGGACAACACCGTCGTCGTCGGCGGCGCTGGCTCCAAGGAGGACATCGACGCCCGCATCGCTCAGATTAAGGGCGAGATGGAGAACACCACCTCTGACTTCGACCGTGAGAAGCTCCAGGAGCGCCTGGCCAAGCTCTCCGGTGGCGTTGCCGTCATCAAGGTCGGCGCTGCTACCGAGTCCGAGCTCAAGGAGATCAAGCACCGCGTCGAGGACGCCCTGCAGGCTACCCGCGCTGCTGTCGAGGAGGGCATTGTCGCCGGCGGCGGCGTCGCCTTCATGGACGCTGCTCCTGCGCTCGATGCTGTCGAGATCGACGACCCCGAGGAGAAGATCGGCGTCGACATCGTCAAGAAGGCTTTGACCGCTCCGGTCGCCACCATCGCCAAGAACGCTGGCTTTGAGGGCGCTGTCGTGGTTGACAAGGTTGCCGAGCTGCCTGCTGGCCAGGGTCTCAACTCTGCCAACGGCGAGTGGGGCGACATGATCGAGATGGGCGTCCTCGATCCCGTCAAGGTCAGCCGCGTCACCCTGCAGAACGCTGCTTCTGTCGCCAGCTTGATCCTCATCACCGAGGCCACCGTCTCCGATGTGCCCAAGAACACTCAGCTTGAGGACGCTATCGCTGCTGCCACCGCTGGTCAGCAGGGCGGCGGTATGTACTAAGGCCGACAAGGTCTAGAACTCCCACCGGGAATCCGGGGGCGTGACGGGGGCTTCCCTCCGGAACGTCCTCGGACATGCAAAGAGGCTCCGCATCGCGCTTCGCGCTGCGGAGCCTCTTTGCGTCCTGACGCTCCTATTTGGCAAGGTGTTTTTTAGAATCCATTTTGCGCTCGGC
>CAUCTV010000019.1 GCA_958445895.1 uncultured Collinsella sp. | reverse complement strand
TCCAGGTCGTGCTTCACCCTGAGGTCTATACTCATGGAAAACCTCCCATTTCCCGATGTCCAAGAAATGGGAGGCAGTTCACTGGCCCCTTTGTGGTGGTTTTGGCTGATGCCCCGATGTTACTCGCGCGGGGTGCCGTAGGGGTTGTACAAATCTGCAAGAGCAAATGTGCCGGTAGTAGCATCAAAGTCGAGTTCGAGCACACAGCAGTTGCCAATGCGGTGCTTCATCTTGAGCGGCTCCACGCCCACGCCGCGCATGACCTGAGCCGCTGCGGCGCCATGGCTCACGCACAACACGCTCTCATGTCCAGGGCGCTGCATGAACTCGGTGATGGTCGCCATCATACGCTCGCGAAACTCGACTTCGCCCTCGCCGTCATACTGCTTGTAAAAATCGCCGTACGGCAGGCGCGGATTCAAATCCTCGCTCGCGCCCTCAAATTTGCCAAAGTTCCACTCCTTAAGGCCCTTGACGCGCTCGTAAGGCTGACCGGGGAACGCAAGCTCAAGCGTGTCGCACGCACGCTCGGACGTCGAACTGTACGCATGGTCAAACGTAAGGCCACGCCCTCGCAGGGTCGCACCGACAGTTTTAGCCTGCTCGATTCCCAGCTCGGTGAGCGGCGAGTCACACCAGCCCTGCTTGCGACGAAGCAAGTTAAAGAGCGTTTGACCGTGACGCATAAAGTACAGTTTTGACATGAGGCCTCCGTGATCGCAATCGTTTGTCAGCGATTATGACACCTTGAGCTAACTTTAAGTCAAAGCTTTTTTGCAAAAACCACCACAAAGATGCCTGTCCCTTTTTGGCAGGTTATGGCAGCGCAGCGAGCCGGTTCCAAGTGCCCCAGGTCGCCCCGAAAGAGGAGCGACGCGTACTTTGGTACGCGAGCGACGGCTTGAGGGGCGAGATGGGGTGCTTGGGGCCGGCGCAGCGTCGAGCCTTAAAGGTGATCTTGGATCAGATCGCAGATGGCTCGGGCGTCGTTGATGTTGATGGCTCGGGTCGCGAAGCCGGCGTCGAAGGCCTGACGCGCCAGGGCTTCGTTGCAGGCAAGGGCCAGCGTGTGACCGTCGACCAGGTCGAGCGAACTCTTGCCGCGCAGACGGTCGACACCGGAGCGCGCGACCACGATGTTGTCGAAGCCCTCGGTCTTGTAGCCCTCGATGATCACCACGTCGACATCGTTGTAGCGCGACAGCAGCTCGCGCGCGGGCATCTCGTCCTCCTCGCGCGTGTCGGCGTACTCCGCCCAACGCGTGGCGCAGATGAGGCCCACGTGCTTGGATCCGGCCTGGTGATGGCGCCACGTATCCTTAGCGGGCACGTCGATATCAAAGCCGTGGTGCCCGTGATGCTTGAGTGAACCCACGCGCAGGCCGCGGCGGGTGAGCTCGGCGATAACCTTCTCGACGAGCGTGGTCTTGCCCGAGTTCTGGTAGCCGATAAACGCGATCGCGGGGACGGCCGGTGCCGGAGCAGCGGGCGCGACGGCGACGGGTGCGCTTGCGAGCGTGGCACCGTCAGCGGCCACGGCCTCAACAGCAGCAACCTGACGCTCCGCACGATCCCACACGCCCGAACGGCCGCCCTCCTTGTGCAGCAGGCGCACGTCGACGATCTCCATGCCGCGATCGACCGCCTTGCACATGTCATAGATGGTCAGACACGCGGCACTCGCGCCGGTCAGAGCCTCCATCTCGATACCCGTCTTGCCCGTCACGCCCGCCGTGACCAGTACGTGAAAGCCAACCTGCCCGTCCGCGCGCGCCGGCGCCCAGCCCTCGGGCACGTCATCGGCCGGCGTCCCCGCCGCAGCGATGGGCGCAATGTCGCACTTGCTCTTAGTAATGAGCAGCGGATGGCACATGGGAATGATGTCGCTCGTGCGTTTGATGGCCATAATGCCCGCCACGCGCGCGCAGGCAAGCACGTCGCCCTTTTTGGCACGGTCCTGCAGCACCATGGCCTGCGTCTCGGGGTGCATGAGGATGGTGCCCTCGGCGATGGCAATGCGATGGGTCTCGGCCTTGTCGGACACGTCGACCATGCGCACCTCGCCCTTAGCGTCCACGTGCGTCAGCTCGTCGCGGCGGGCGTCGCGGGCGGACTCGACGACGGCGCTGGCGGTCAGCTGCGCGGACGCGTCGGCGTTGCCAGCATTCGCCGCAGCCGTGACTTTGTGGGCAGACATCGCGGCCCTGCGAGCGGCCTTGGTGGCATCGGCGTACCTGCTCTTGGCCATATGATCATCCTCCGATTTGGGACATAAATCGTTGCGTGCCCTCAATTATCGCGTGTTCCTGCGGTTTGTGGGCCACGGCATCGCGCCAAATCGAAAGTACCTGCATATCATCACCACGGCGCAGGGCGTCGCGCACCGAATACTCGGCATCGCTGAACAGGCACGGACGCACGTTGCCATCGGCCGTCAGGCGCAGACGGTTGCAATTCGCACAAAAATGGTTGGACATGGCGCTGATGAAGCCGACCGTTCCCGCCGCACCCGGAAAGTGCCAGTAGCGCGCAGGGCCCGCGCCGGCAGGAGCGTCGTTGATGTCGAGTGGCTCGAGCTCGCCCAGTCCCGTCGCGGTGGCCCCGGCATTGATGCGCGCCCGCAGCTCGTCGCTCGGCACGGTATCGCTCGCGTCCCACAGCTCGGGATTGAGCGCGGGCGCATGCGGGTCCACAGTGCAATGCGAGCTCGTATGCTCGTCGCCGATGGGCATGTATTCGATAAAGCGCAGGTGGATGGGGCGGTCGACGGTCAGTCGTGCAAGGGCTGCCACATCCTGGTTGAGCCGGCGCACCACAACGCAGTTGACCTTAACGGGCTCAAAGCCCCAAGCCAGCGCCGCGTCGATGCCGGCCATGGTCTGCTCGAGCCGGCCCAGGCGCGTGATCTTTCCAAAGAGCGTAGGGTCGAGTGTATCGAGCGAAATGTTGACGCGGTTAAGCCCGGCATCTTTGAGCTGCGGCGCCAGCTTGGGCAGCAGGGCGCCGTTGGTGGTAAGCGAGATGTCCTCAATCTGCGGAATCGCACGGATGTCGCGAATAAGCGGAATGATACGGCGGCTGACCAGCGGCTCGCCGCCCGTCAGGCGCACGCGGCGAATGCCCTCCCCCGCTACCAGGCGCACAAAGCGGGCGATTTCCTCAGCACTGAGCAGCTCGTCGTGCGCGCGGGGTGCCACGCCATCGGCCGGCATGCAGTAAATGCAACGGAAATTGCACTTGTCGGTAACGGCAATGCGCAGGTAGTTGATATCGCGGCCAAAGCCGTCATGTTGCACGTGCCCGTCCACGCAGCCCTCCCCTCACGCGGCGTTTTATTCTTCGGAAAACATAATACCCCACGAGCGAATCATGCCGACACCCGTACGACAGGACAGGTCGCTTCGAGCAAGACCGGCTTCCCAAGCCCATCCTCAGCACGCAAACCATCACAACATTCGATGCTTTTCCCGTTTTTGGCGAAAAACGTCGAATGTTGTGATGGTCTGCCTGCCCACGGCACCCCGTAGAAGGACCAAACGCCCCTAAAGGCCGCCGTCCCAGTGCCGAATCACGAATTCTCGCAGGTCGTTCTGCCGCTTTTGGAACGCTTCGCTTCGGTCGCACTTAAGGCCCATAGCGAGTGCGATGGCGTTCATCGCCCGGTGCAATTGCAGCTGATGGGCAAACTGAGTCCCGGTGAGGACGATCATTCTAAAGCCCAGCGCGCTCAGCACGGTCATACGCTCCGCATCCGACGCGCTGCGCTGTTTATCAAGATGGTCCGAGCCGTTGTATTCAATTCCCGTACCGCTCGCAGGCGCATATACGTCAATCTCGAAATACCCGGCCTTAGCGAGATACTTGAACTCGCTGGGAACATCGACCCGATGGTTGAGCTCAACCTTGACGTATCCCAGCCCGCCCTGGGAACGTTTTGCTACGACCATGATTGCGGTGGCCGTCTCCATGGGCGATCGCGCGCCATCGTGCACGCGCCTGAGCACACCGGCCGCGCGTATAGCCCCCTGACGAGATCGATTCTCATCGCAATAAGCAATCAAGTCGGCAACGGTATACCTCTGCCCCATCTCGATATAATCGTCTGTCGACAGATGATTCAAATGGTATCGGGCGCAGATTTCATACCCATATTCCAGCTGCTCGGGCTCGCTCATCCACGAACCCGCTTGGACAAAGCACATGACCTCATCAACCACTAGAAGGCCCTCTGCCACCTCAAGAAGATGGTCTGGAGGTACCGGCGCCCCAAACACGTGGCACCTAAATCCAGCCGGCGTCGAGCGCTCAAAATCGAAGTTGACGAGCGTGTCGATATGACCGAGCTCTTCTCGTGGAATACCAAGCGAAACCAGATAGTCGGCAACGATCCCAACTGCCCCTGAAGCCCTCAGCCCCTTGACATCGAGTCCCAATTTGGACAGGCCCGCAGTCGGCTCCGCCTCGTTAGCAAGCGAGTCCTCATCGTATAGGCTGCTTGCTCGCGAGAGCGGCTCGGACGGGCGCGCCACGTTGTGGTACAGCCAGGCAGTCTTATGGGACAGGACGATCGGCAGGTCCATGAGCCCTCCAATGGAGTCGGATAACCAACCTTATTCCCCTGCCCACGGGTCCGCACACCTTCGTGCACAAGAAAGCGATTCCACCCGATCGAGTGGTAGAAAAACCATCACAACATTCGATGCTTTTCCCGATTTTGGCAAAAAACGTCGAATGTTGTGATGGTTTGAGGCGAGGTGAGGGGCACGAAGGGGTCGAAGCATCGTGCTCGAACGGGTTAATCCAACTCTTTTAAGCCATGCGCCAGCTGCCAGTACTCGCCGTGCTGGGCGAGCAGCTCTTCGTGGGTGCCGCGCTCGATGATGCGGCCGTGTTCGAGGACCATGATGGCGTCGGCGTCGCGGACGGTGGACAGGCGGTGCGCGATCATAAACGTGGTGCGTCCGCGCATGATGCGGTCCATACCGCGCTCGATGAGCTTTTCGGTGCGCGTGTCGATGCTCGAAGTGGCCTCGTCCAGGATGAGCACCGGCGGGTCGGCAACGGCCACGCGCGCGATGGCGAGCAGCTGGCGCTGGCCCTGCGACAGGTTGGCGCCGTCGGCCGTGACCAGCGTGTCGTAGCCTCTAGGCAGGCGGCGGATAAACGAATCCGCGCAGGCCGCCTCGGCAGCGGCGCGCACCTCCTCGTCGGTCGCGTCGAGCTTGCCAAAGCGGATGTTCTGCGCAATGGTGCCGCTAAACAGGTGCGTATCCTGCAGCACAATGCCGAGCGACCCGCGCAGGCTGGCCTTGGCAATGTGCTTGACGTCGATGCCGTCGTACGTGATCTCGCCGTCATCGACCTCGTAGAAGCGGTTGATGAGGTTGGTGATGGTCGTCTTTCCGGCGCCCGTCGAGCCCACAAACGCGATCTTTTGCCCCGGCTTGGCAAACAGGTTGAGGTCCGTGAGCACACGGGTGCCCGGCACGTAGGAAAAGTCCACGGCATGGAAGCGCACGTCGCCGGCAAGCGGGACCAAGCCGCACGTGAGCTCGGTACCGTCGGCAGCCACCGCACGGCCCGACTCATTAACGGCAGCCACATCATGCAGATGCCCGTACGCGCCCACGCCCTGGCCCTCGGGAATCTTCCATGCCCACGCAGCGTCGCCCGTCTGCACCAGCTCCACGCAGCCCTCGTCCACCTCGGGCTTAAAGTCCATGGCGGCAAACAGGCGCTCGGCACCGGCCAGCGCGTTGAGTAAGAAATTACCCAACTGCGTAAACTGGTTGATGGGCATGGCCGCCTGGCGTACAAAGACCAGGTAACTTGCAAGCGCGCCCACGTCGGCGAGCCCCTTGATGCAGAGCATGCCGCCCGCCACGGCGACGATGGCATAGTTGACGTAGCCAATCACCACGGTCATGGGCACCATCGAGTTGGCGTAGGCCTGCGCGGCACCACCGGTGCGGCGCAGCTCTTGGTTGCGCACGTCAAAACCGGCCACGTTGGCCTGCTCGTGATTAAAGACCTTGATGACCTTTTGGCCCGAGACCATCTCTTCGATATATCCGTCCAGGTCGCCAAGCGATGCCTGCTGAGCGGCAAAGAAGCGCTTAGAGCGCGCGCCCGAGTAGCGCGCATACAGCACAATGGCCGCATCGCACACGAGCGTGATAATCGTGAGCTGCCAGTTGAGGATGATGAGCATGGCCGTGGTGCCGACCACCTGGATGCTCGCCTGAATCACGTTGGCAAAGCTGTTGTTGAGCGCCTCGGAGACGGTGTCGACATCGTTGGTAAAGAAACTCATGATGTCGCCCGAGCGTGTGCCGTCGAAATAACCGAGCGGCAGCATCTGGATGTGCGCAAACAGGTCGCGGCGGATATCGGACACCACGCGCTGGGCCGCGCGCACCATAATCTGCGAGTAGCCCAGAGCCGAGAGCACGCCCGCGGCGTAGATGGCAGCGGTAAAGATAACCTGCTTAGCGAGCAGTTCCTCGCCGCCCGTTGCCAAACCGTTGACGATGGGGCGCACCATGTAGGTACCGGCAAGGCTTGCGATGGCCGCAACAGAGGCAAGCACACCCACTGCGAGCAGCGAGAACTTGGCGTGACCCATGTAGGAGAGCAGGCGGCGGAGCGTCTGCGCCAGATTGGCGGGACGGGCCTGAGCGGATGTCTTAGGCATGGCGCTCACCCCCTTCCGTGGCTTGAAGTGATCCGCTGGGGCCAGACGAAGACGGGGCATTTGCGCCGTCTGCGACGTCCGCATCCCCCGCAAACTCCATCTGCGAGGCATAAATCTCCTGGTAGATGTTGTCGCCCGCCAGCAGTTCCTCGTGCGTGCCCACGCCGTGGACACGACCGTCGTCCAACACCACAATGCGATCGGCATCCATGACGCTCGCGATGCGCTGGGCGATGATGAGCACGGTCGTATTGGGAATCCGAGCGATGTGCTCGCGAATCTTAGCGTCGGTCGCCATATCGACCGCGCTGGTTGAGTCATCAAAAATGAGCACGCGCGGATGCTTGAGCAGCGTGCGCGCAATGCACAGGCGTTGCTTCTGGCCGCCCGAAACACCGGCGCCGCCTTGGCCCAACTCGCCGTCCAGCCCGCCGGTGCGATCCAGGAACTCGTCCACGCATGCCGCCCGGCAGGCCGCGAGGAGCTCATCGTCCGACGCCTGCGGATTGCCCCACTGCAGGTTCTCGCGCACGGTACCCGTAAACAGCACGTTCTTTTGCAGCACGATACCCACGGCGTCGCGCAGGGCAACTAGGTCGTAATCGCGCACATCGCGCCCGCCCACGAGTACGGCGCCTTCGGTGGCGTCGTACAGGCGCGCAATCAGCTGCACAAGCGAGCTCTTGCCCGAGCCCGTGCCGCCGAGGATGCCCACCGTGGAGCCTGCCTCAATGCAAAGGTCAATATGCTCGAGCACATCCTCGGCAGCATCCGCGCGGTACTTAAACGACACGTCGCGAAACTCGATGCTTCCGTCGGCCACCCCGTGCACGGCAGTGGCAGCGTCGGGCGCCTGGATAAGCGAACGCTCGTCGAGCACCCGCGAGATGCGCTCCACGCTGGCAAGTGCGCGGGTGAGCAGCAAAAACACGTTGGAAATCATCATGAGCGAGTTCATGATCAGCAGCACATAGCTCATAAAGCCCGTGAGCGAGCCCACGCCGAGCTCGCCGGCAAGAATCATGCGCCCGCCGATCCACAGAATGGAAAGCGCCGCCACGTACATCGACAGCTGAAACACCGGCAGGTTGAGCACAGCGTTGCCAAAGGTCTTCGTCGCCGTATGCGCAAGCTCGGTATTGACGGCGTCGAACTTGGCCTCCTCGTGCTCGGCGCGCACGTACGCCTTGACGGCGCGCACGGCGGTGAGGTCCTCCTGCACCACGCCGTTGAGATGGTCCATCGAAGTCTGTAACTGGCGATAGAGCGGGCTGACGCGGTAGGTGATAACGCCCAGTACGATCGCCAGCACCGGCAGGATGATCGCGAATACCGTAGCGAGCGGACGCGACAGCACCAGCGCATAGACCAAGCCGACGATGAGCGTCACGGGGCCGCGCACCATGGGGCGAAAGCCGTTGCCGATAGCGTTCTGAATAACAGTGATGTCGGTGGTCATGCGAGTGACCAGCGAGCTGGCGTCGTAGTTGTCCAGATTGCCAAAAGCGAGCGTCTGAATCTTGCGATACTCGGCCTCGCGCAGGTTAGCGCCCAGCCCCGAGGCGACGCGAGCAGACGTGCGCGCATAGCCCAAGCCAAGTACCAGCGAAAATGCGGCACATACCAACATATACGTGCCCTGCAACAGCATGTAGTCGATGTCGCCCGCGGGCACGCCTACATCGATGATATTTGCCATGATGACCGGGATAAACAGCTCGAGCGCCGTCTCGGCCGTCACAAAGAGCACGCCGAGCATGGCATCGCGGCGGTATGCCCCCAGATAGGAAAACAAAATCTTGAGATTGCGCACGCAGGTTCATCCCCCATCAAACGTTGTTCGCAAACCCAGGTATTATGGCGCGCCGTGCATCGGTGTCAAGTGCTCCGAAATCGATTTCTGCAATGCTAGTGCAGGCGCCAAGCTCGCAGGACGCGCCCCTGTATTCAATTGGAAATGAACGCGAGCGTGACTTTTTTCTCCCCGCCGCCAACACAAACCTTGACTCTACAATCGTTGTAGGGTTTTCACTAGACTGGTACGTAAACAGACCAAGCCAGAAAGCCCCGCCCATGGAACACGACCTCACACGCGGCAATGTCCTTAAGACCATCGCGGTCTTTGCCCTGCCCTATATGCTCTCGTACTTT
Source organism: uncultured Collinsella sp. (assembly GCA_958445895.1). GTDB lineage: Bacteria > Actinomycetota > Coriobacteriia > Coriobacteriales > Coriobacteriaceae > Collinsella. The sequence goes on along the minus strand of CAUCTV010000019.1, from coordinate 13,365 downwards.
TTGCAGATGCTCTACGGCATGGCCGATCTGTACATGATGGGGCAGTTTAGCGGCGCTGCCGGCATCACCGCCGTGGGCAACGGCGCACAGACGCTCTATATCATTACCGTGACGCTCGTTGGTCTGGCCATGGGAACGACGGTCATCGTCGGCCACGCCGTGGGCTCGCGCCGCTTCGATCGCGCCGAGACCGCCATCGGCAATACCATCACGCTCTTTATGGGTGTCTCGGTGGTACTGGCCGCTGTCCTGCTCGCGCTTTGCCCGCAGATCGTGGCGCTCATTGGCACTCCCGCCGAAGCCGTCGAAGGCACTGCCGCCTACCTGCGTATCTGCTTTGTCGGCATTCCGTTTATTGCCGCGTACAACATTCTTTCGGCCATCTTTCGCGGGCTGGGCGATTCGCGCTCGCCTATGTACGTGATCGGCGTGGCATGCATCATCAACATCGCGCTTGATTTTCTGTTTATCGGCCACATGGGGCTCGGCCCCGTGGGCGCCGCACTCGGCACGGTCATCGCACAGACGGCCAGCGTTGCCCTCGCGCTCGTGTGGCTCAAGAGCCGTCGCACAAACATCCACGTTAAGCGCAGCGACCTGCGCCCCCAGCCCGAGGTGCTCGGCAGCATTCTTAAAATCGGCGTGCCCGTGGCTGTGCAGGACGGCTGCATCCAGGTGGCGTTTATGTTCATCACCGTCATCGCCAACCACCGTGGGCTAGTCGACGCCGCCGCCGTGGGCCTAGTCGAGAAGATGATCAGCTTTTTGTTTATCGTGCCGAGTTCCATGGGCGCTACCGTCAGCGCGCTCACGGCGCAAAACGCCGGCGCGGGCAAGGGCGACCGCGCGCGTCAGGTACTCAAGGACGCCATGACCATCTCGGTGGTGTACGGCTGCCTGATCACGGTGCTGATGTGGCTGGTGGCGCCGGCGTTTATCGGCTTTTTTGCCAAGGACGCTGCAGTAGTCGCCGCCGGTACCGGCTATATGCGCAGCTATATTTTCGACGCGATCTTTGCCGGCATCCACATTTGCTTTAGCGGCTTTTTCGCTGCGTATGGCAAGAGCTACATTGGCTTTGCGCACAACGTGCTGGCCGTGGTGCTCATTCGCGTGCCCGGCGCATGGCTGCTGTCGAACGCCTATTCCGACACGCTGTTCCCCATGGGCATCGCCTCACCGTGCGGGTCGATTCTGTCGGCGGGCATCTGCGTGATTGCATTTACCGTGCTCAACCGGCGCGGGGCTTTTGACAAGCTGGTGGCGTAGCGGGGCGACGCGGGCCTAGCGCCTCTCCCCTGTTTTTACCGAAAGGAGTGGTCCTGTGACCGACATGCCAAGTGAACACACCGAGGGCCTGCTCCGCATTGGCGAGGTGGCGCGCCTGCTCAATTTAAGCGTGGGCACACTGCGTCATTACGAGCAGATGGGGCTGTTGGAGCCGGCATATGTCGATCCGGCAAGTGGGTACCGCTACTACGGATCGCGGCAGCTCTCCACCCTCAACACCATCGGCAACCTGCGCGTTCTCGACTTGCCGCTGGCGCAGATTCGCGAGTTTGTCACTACGCGCGATATGGATTTGATACAACGGCAACTGACCAAGCAACAGGAGTTAATTGAGCACAGGCGGCGTGAGTTGGAGCGCATGTCGCGCAAGATTGACCAGCGGCTTGCCTTGCTTCATGGCGCTTTGAATGCTGATCTCGACACCATTAGCGAAATCGAGGAACCCGAACTTCGCTGCGCCACGCTGCACGAGCGCGTCAATCCCACCGACGCCTATTCGCTGGGATGGCATATCCGCCAGCTTCAGCAGGGGCAGCACGAAACCTTTGCCTATCTGGGCAATCTGGGTGTGGGCATCGCGCCCGAACGCCTCGCCGCCGGCGACTTTGATGGCTACGACGAGGTCTTCCTGCTGCTCGATGACACCGATGATTACTTGGGCGACGTTGAGACGCGACCTGCCGCGCGCTGCCTGACCATAAGCTTCCGCGGCACGCACGGGCAAGCAGCCCCGCGCTATAAGCAGCTGCTCGGCTATATGCGCGAGCACAACCTGGCGCCCACCGGGCCTTCGCGCGAGATCGCCCTTATCGACGACATCATCAGCGACGACCCGGCAACCTACGTAACGCAGATCACGGTGCCGGTTGCCCCAGCAAAGTAAGAACCGCCCGGAAGGCATCGTGCTTCCGGGCGGATCTTCACTTTGGTTATCGATGCGCTAAGCCCGGGGCACCTCGCCAGTAGCCAAGATCCGCTCGAGCGCATCCTCGTCCAGTACGGGCACACCCAACTGCTCGGCCTTGGTGAGCTTGGAACCCGCCTTGGGGCCGGCGACCAGATAGCTCGTCTTCTTTGACACGCTACCCGAAACCTTGGCGCCGAGCACCTTGAGCGCCGCGCCCGCCTCGTCGCGAGTGCGGTTGACGAGCGTGCCGGTGAGCACGAAGGTCAGACCCGCAAGCGGCTGTGCGTCGGCGAGCTCGCCCGCCACGCCAGCGTCGGCCGCGGCTTGCGCGTGCGCGGCGCCCAAGTCGACCTCGAGCGACAGACCAGCCTGGCGCAAGCGCTCCAGCACGGCGAGGTTTTCGGGCACGGCCAGGAACTGTTTGACGCTCGCCGCAATCTTGGGACCGATGCCCTCGCACTCGGCAATATCCTCTTCGCTCGCCAAGATGAGCTTGTCGATCGACAGAAACCGCTCGGCGATGACCTCGCCCACGCTCTTGCCCACATGACGGATGCCCAGGGCAAACAGCACACGCCCGAGTGGCTGGCTCTTGGACTTGTTGAGCTCGGCGATGATTTTCTCGGCCGTCTTAAGGCCTACCGGAATGGGATCGCCCTTCTTAACGCCCTTTTTGCTGTTGGAGCTGGCGTACACGCGCCCCGTGTCCAGGCCGGCGATGTCGTCGACCGTGAGCTGGTAGAAGTCCGCGACATCGTGGATCAGGCCAGCGGCGATCATCTTGTCGACGATCTCGTCGCCCAGGCCGTCGACGTCCATGCAGCCGCGGCTCACCCAGTGGAGCAGGCGCTCCTTGAGCTGTGCGGGGCAGTCGATGGACACGCAGCGGTAGGCCACCTCGCCATCCTCGTGAACCACGGGGCTGCCGCACACGGGACAGACCTCGGGCATCTGCCAGTCAACGCTGTCGGCCGGGCGCTTGTCGAGCACGGGGCCCACGACCTCGGGAATCACGTCGCCCGCCTTGTGCACGATGATGGTGTCGCCCTCGCGCACGTTCTTGCGGCGGATCTCGTCGATGTTGTGCAGCGTGGCGCGCGCGATGGTGGAGCCAGCAACCGTCACCGGATCGAACTCGGCGACCGGCGTGAGCACACCGGTGCGGCCCACTTGGATGCGAATCTCGCGCAGGACGGTCTGCTTTTCCTCGGGCGGGAACTTAAAGGCAATAGCCCAGCGCGGTGCGCGAGCGGTAAAGCCCAGGTCGAGCTGCTGCTGGAAGCTGTCGACCTTTACGACTACGCCGTCGATGTCGTAGTCCAGGTCACCGCGGTGCTCGAGGGCCTGGGCGCAGAACTCGTGGACCTCGGCCGGCGTGGCGCAGCGGGCCACGTTGGGGTTGACGCTAAAGCCGGCGCTGCGCAGCCAGTCGAGAAATTCGCGCTGGCTGTGGACGTGCAGCGGATCGGTATCGGCAATGGCGTAGATAAAGGTAGCCAGGTCGCGGCGCGCCGTGACCTTGGGGTCCTTTTGGCGCAGGCTGCCGGCGGCGGCGTTGCGCGGGTTGGCAAAGGGGTCGCGGCCCTCGGCATCGGCCTCGTCGTTCAGACGCACAAAGCTGCCCTTGGGCATGTACACCTCGCCGCGTACCTCAATGGTACGCTCGCGGTCGGCGCCCATGTGGGCGAGCGCCGGCTCGGACAGGTGCATGGGCACATCCTTGATGGTACGGACATTGAGCGACACATCCTCGCCCGTGGTGCCGTCGCCGCGCGTGGCGGCGCGCACAAAGGTGCCGTTTTGATAGGTAAGCGCCACGCCCAGACCGTCGATCTTAAGCTCGCAGGTATAGGTGACGCTGCCGGCACCGAGCGCATCCTCGGCGCGCTGGAGCCACGCGTCAAGTTCGTCCAGATCCATAGCATCGTCCATGGAATACATGCGCGCCATATGTGTGACCGGTGTAAACTGCTCGCTCACGTAGCCGCCCACGCGCTGGGTATAGCTGTCGGGCGTCACCAGGTCGGGGTAGGTCGCCTCGATCTGCTGCAGCTCAACGAGCATTTTGTCAAAGGCGGCGTCCGTGATCTCGGGCGCATCGAGCATGTAGTAGCGATAGGCGTGGTAATCGAGCTCGTGGCGCAGCTCGGCCGCACGCGCTGCCGCCTGGGCACGAGCATCGGCCGGTGCAGCGGTATCCGTGCTCGCGGGCGTTTCGGTATCGATGTCCACGCCGTCACCAAACAGGCTCGATTGCTCCATAGCGGCACTCCTTCGCTCGATTTCAAACGGATACAAGAGTACCACCGGTCGCGATGGAGCCAAATCGCCCTTTCCAACCGCACCGAATCGGCAGCCATCAAACTGGAGTGGATCGCGCGTTCAAACCATGCCCTTGCCGTTTCTAAATGATCCGTTTTCCTCCGTCTCCAAGGGATCATCGCGAAAAGAGGGGCTGTCCCGCGTTGGCGGAACAGCCCCTCTGGCTTCGATATGTGCGATACAGCTCGTTAGAAACCCTGGCCGTAGCCCTGGCCCTGGCCCTGCTGGCCGAGCAGCTCCTCCAGGTACTGGCGCAGCTGCTCATCGGTAATACCGCCGTTGCCAGTGTCGGTTGCGCTGTCGTTCTGCTGCTGGTTCTGCAGCTCCTCGTCGGAGCCCAGCTCGACGGTGACCTTCTTCTCTTCCTTGCCGCGCATGAGCGTGATCTCGACCTTCTCGCCCACCTCGTGGCTGCGCAGCGCGATGATCAGGCCATCGGCGCTCGTGATCTCGTCGTCGCCCAGCTTGGTGATGACGTCGCCCTCCTGAATGCCGGCCTTGGCGGCAGGACCATCCTCAACGACGCTCGCCACATACGCGCCGCTATCGGTGCTCAGCTTGTTGGTGCGGGCGTTGAGCGCATTGACGCTCGAAAGCGTAGCGCCCATGTACGGATGCACCGGCGTCTTGCCGTCGATGATCTGGTCGGCAATGTTCTTGGCGTAGTTAACCGGAATGGCAAAGCCCACGCCCGAGCTGGAGCCCGAGTAGCTCTCGATAAGCGAGTTGATACCCACGAGCTCGCCGTTGTCGTTGACGAGCGCGCCGCCGGAGTTGCCCGGATTGATGGCGGCATCGGTCTGGATCATGTTGGCATAGATGGTGTTACCGCTGGTAGAGCTCATGGCCGTGGAGCGATACAGCGCCGAGACGATACCGGTGGAGACAGACTGCTCGTTGCCAAACGGCGAACCGATCGCCATGACCCACTCGCCCACGTTGAGCTTGGAAGAGTCACCGATCTCGATCGGCGTGAGCTTGGAGGCGTCGGCGTCCTTGAGCTTGATGACGGCCAGGTCGCTCGAGGCATCGTTGCCCACGAACTCGGCCTCGTAGGTGGTGCCGTCGTCCATGGTCACCACGTACTGGTCATAGCCATCGACCACGTGGTTGTTGGTGAGGATGTGGCCCTCGGTATCGAGCACAACGCCCGAACCGACGCTGCCCGAGTTGTCCGACTCATCGGCAGACTGCGAAAGCGAGCCATTCTGGCTGCCGCTCGACGTGGCGGTGATGGAAACGACGGAGGGCAGGGCCTTGGCAGAAACGGCCTCGGCCAGCGTGGTGTCCTCGGAGTCGATCGTGATCTTTTGCGTCGACGAACCCGAAGCGCCCGCCGTCACGGCATTCTTGCCACCGCCGATATCGAGCGTGCCGCTCATAATGAGTGCGATGACCAGCAGGGCGCCGCAGGCGCAGCCGGCAAGCGCTGTAATAAAGATCGGCAGCTTTTTGGTCTTGGTCTTGACCACCGTGTGCTTGTTCACGACCTGTTGACCGCCCAGCGGCTTGCCGGTCTGCGTATCGTAGGCCTGCACGTAGGGAATGTTGTTGCCGTCGGCAGGCGTCGACTCCACCTGCACGCGCGGCTGCTGTTGGGTCTCGCCGGCGTTGCCCGCGTCCTGGGGACGCTGGGAATCGTTCTCGCTCATAGCTGCGATCCTTTCGTCAAATAACCAAAGGCCCGCCAAACATGTGGCGGGCCATCATTGTTCACGTTGAGTTGTACCCCAATATGCGGGCGTACGTGTACGAGAACGCAATCTTTTAGGAAGGCTTAAGTTCTGCTGCAAACTCGAAGGGAACCCGCACCTGCGGCAAAACCACCACAAAGGTGCCTGTCCCCTTTGTGGTGGAAATCTAGTCCTTAAACAGATATCCCACGCCGCGGACGGTGGTGATGTGTGCCGCGATCTGCGGGCCCACCTTGGAGCGGATGCGTCGAATGTGCACGTCGACGGTACGCGTGCCGCCGCAGTACTCAAAGCCCCACACGCGGTGCAGCAGCACCTCGCGGCTGTAGGCGCGGTTGGGGTGCGTCGCCAAAAAGCTCAGCAGCGAGTACTCCATCAGCGTCAGGTCGATGGGCTCGTTATCGAGTGTCACCTGGTAGGTAGCCAGGTTAATCTCGAGGTTATCGATATTGAGCACATCGTCGGCGGTGACGGTCTCCTCCTCGCCCATCAGGCGCTGCGCGCGAGCCTTGAGCTCATTGGGCGTCGCCGTGGGGCATACAAAGTCGGCATGCGCGTGATTCGGCAGGCGCAGGGTGCCGAGCGCCTCGTCGTCGACGATCACCAGCATGGGGACACCGCCGCGATCGTCAAGCCACTTGGCAATCTGGTCGATGCGGTCGCTGCGGATGCCATCGGAATCGAGGATCAGCAGGTCAAAGTCATGCGCCGCAGTTGGCGAATCGGGAGTGGCCAGGCTCACCTCGACACCCAGGGTGGTCGTCAGGCTGCGGGCAAACTCGTGGAAGCGCGTCGTGCGCGCCATGAACAGGGCACTCTTTTCGGACATATCGGCCTCCAAAGAAATGAGCTCAATCGTACTGGAACAAGCCAGCGCGATTAGGAGTTCGCCAGGTAGTGCTTGATCTCCCACTCGGTGATCGTAGACTCAAACTTATGCCACTCGTCGCGCTTCTTTTTGAGGAAGAAGCTGTGGATGTGCTCGCCGAGGGCATCCTTCATAAACTGCGAGTCCTCAAACACGTCAAGCGCCTCTTTGAGCGAGCGCGGCAGCGGCGCGTAGCCGGCCTCGACCATCTGACGGTCGGTAAGCTTGAGCGTCTCGGCCGTGGCCTCGGGCGGGAGTTCCAGCTTGCGCTCGATGCCGTCCAGACCAGCCGCCAGCGTGACGGCGTTGACCAGGTACGGGTTGGCCATGGGGTCGGGACTGCGCAGCTCGATGCGCGTGGACAGCGGCTTGCCGGGCTTGTAGACCGGGATGCGGACCATACTCGCGCGGTTGCGCAGGCCCCACGTGGCGTACTGCGGCACGGAGTCGCCACCCGTGGTGATGCGCTTGTACGAGTTGACCGTGGGGTTGGTGATGGCGCTGATCTCGCGCGCGTGCGCTAAGATGCCGGCCATGTAGTGCTTGGCGATTTCGGAGAGGTGGTACTTCTCGTCGTCCTCGCCCCAAAAGACGTTGTTGCCGTCGTGGTCGAACAGCGACTGATGCAAAAACATGGCGCTGCCGTCCTCGCCCGCCAACGGCTTGGGCATAAAGGAAGCGTGGCAACCGCTCTCGTAGGCCTGCTGCTTAATGATGAGCTTGGCCGTGGTGACGGCGTCGGACATGCTCAGGGCCTCGGCGTGACGCAAGCTCATGCCGTGCTGCGAGCGGCCGGCGGCGTGGAAGGTGTACTCCACGGGCACGGACATCTTCTCGAGCGTGAGGACCGTGTTGCGACGCAGGTCGCGGGCGGCATCGCTCACCGAAAGATCGAAGTAGCCCACGTTGTCGAGCGGCTCGGGGGTGTGCTCGTCGGGGAAGTAGTAATACTCCAGCTCGGCACCCACGTTGAGCAGATAGCCAGCCTTCTCGGCCTTGCGGAACATGCGGCGCAGGGCATCGCGCGGGTCGCCGGCAAACGGCTTGCGATCGGGAGTGCACACATCGCAGAACACGCGGGCGACGCCGTTGTGGCTCGGGCGCCACGGCAGGATCTGGAAGGTCGAAGCATCGGGGAACGCCAGCATGTCGGCTTCCTCGGGCGTGGCAAAGCCCTCGATGGCGGAGCCGTCAAAGCCAATACCCTCCTCAAAAGCGACCTCGAGGTCCTCGGGGCTAATGGCAAAGTTCTTGAGGCGGCCGAGAATGTCGACAAACCACAGACGCACAAAGCGAATGTCACGCTGCTCTACGGAGCGGAGTACGTAATCGATGTTCTGCTGGTTCATGTCGCTCCCCTTTCTTTCGGGCGGGTTTCGACTGGTCTATATCGCAGATACTATCGCAGAAAAATGTTTCCGCAGGGTTAAAGCGTATCAAGCGCTCAAAAAACGTGTGCGAACAGGCAGATATGACAAGTGACTATCGTTCAGATTCGGAGACAATTTGCCTACAGGCTCGTTCCAGCGCAGGGAACTCCATCGTCACTGCATCCCAAACAACCGAGCGGTCGACATTGCCGTAATCATGCGCAAGATAATTTCTCATGCCGATAATTCCACGCCATTCAATTTCGGGATGAAGCCGCTGCGAGCGTTCTGACAACTTGCCCGCCTCTTCCGTCACCCTAAGCGCACACATCAAAAGGGAGTCCGCCAACGCCCTTGTCCGCACGTCATTCGCATGCAGAAACTGATCCTCGGTGATATCAAAAACCTTGATGCGCTCGTTCGTTTCAGAGATGGCCTCCAAAACCTCTTGGGCGCGGAGGCAGTCTGACTTACGCGCGATCATAAAGGATCACTCCTTCGCGCTCGATCGCCGCGGCAAGATCGTCATCAAGACAGTCACTCGAGACGAGGTCGACCTGCCTCCCGGTTTCTTTGCGCACCGCCTCACCAAATGCCGACAGCGCGAAAAGACCAAAGCCCTGCTCGCGATCGACTTCGAGACGCAAGTCAATATCACTATCGGCATGCGCCTCGCCACGGGCATACGAACCAAAAAGAATCACGGTTTTGATGGCGGGAATCGAGCTGGCCGCCTCGCGGACGGCGGACTCAATCTGGGCAGTATCCAAAATGCCCGTCGCGGCGCTTTCGCTCGCAGAGCTTTTACCAAGTGAAGGAACAAACGGCAGAGAGCGCTCGCGCAGCATCTGCCTCATAAACATATTGACCGCAACAGACGAAGTCATGCCAAGCTCTTCGCACAGCTCAGCAAATGAGTCTTTAATTGACGAGTCCACTCGCACACTCAGCACAGACGCAGCCATGGATACCTCCTGTATGACATTGTCTATATATTATCACACAGACTAGCGAGAGGTCGAGGCGCGGTGTTCGATGTGGCCGGGGATCTCGATGCGTTTGGGCGCCAGCTTTGCGGCCTCACCCACCGTGGTGGTGACGACGTCGATGCGCTCGGACAGGCGCTCGACCACGCGCTCGGCGATGGTAAGGGTGTCTTGCGCGGCCGTGGTCACGCCGCCAAAGAGCACGTGATTCCAGGGATAGTCGTCAAACGTTGCGATCTTGAGACCCGCCGGCAGCGAGGGACCAAGCTGCGCCAGCGCCTCGGTCAGACGCAGGAAAACCAGGCCGTTGACGGCAATGAGGCCGAGCTTTTTGCCTGCATAGCCGCGGATGGTCTCGTCCAAGCGACCGACGCCCATGGCACCGCCGTCGGCCATGGTGACGACCTCGCCCGCAAGCCCGCGGCGCGAAAGCTCGTCGACAAAGGCCTCGGCACGCTCGCGACGCACAGGGCTGTCGTCGCTTGCCTCGGTGAGCAGGCACAGGCGCTCGCTGCCCGCGACAGCCAAGGCGTCTACCAGGCCGGCGACCAGCTCACGGTTGTTGGAGGTCACCAGATCGACACCGCCGGCGGCAATATCGCGGTCGAGCAGCACGACGGGCAAGCGTCCCGCTGCCGCGGCGATTGCCTCGTCATTGCCGCCACAGGTGTTGACGACCAGGCCGTCCACGCCGGCATCGATAAGTCTGGTGAGCGACTCTGCTTCCTTGGCGGAATCATTGCCGCTAATGGCAGTCATAAGCGAGCAGCCGCGCGCGGCGGCACTGGCGGAAAGCCCTTCGAGCATGGCGCTGGAGAACGGGTTAGCGATGTCGGCCAGGATCACGCCGATGAGGTTGGTACGCGAGCTGCGCAGATTGCGCGCGGCGGCACGTGGGCGATAGCCGGTGCGATCGATAACCGCCGCGATGCGCGCGCGAGTTTCCTCGGTCATCTGCCCGGGGCGGTTGTTGAGATAGCGCGAAACCGTGGCCGGGCTCACGCCCGCCTCGGCGGCAATGTCCTTGATTCTCATCTGCGCCATAGCGCACCCCGTTTCCCAATTGTCGGCAGTCTGAGCCATTTTAGGCATTTTTTTAAAAATCTCGCTTGCAAAACGTTGTAGGTGAGCGGCATCGTTTTTGCGCCTCGAGCAGATGCGATGATGGGCTAGATAGACGAATCTTTGGACAGCTCGAAATAGTCGGGATGCAAGGCGATAACCGGTCCCTGTTCCTCGGGCATCAGATGCAGGTGTGTCTCTGCCAGATAGCTCGCCGTGTCGGTATCGCCCCTCTTAATGGACTCGAGAATCCGGCGATGCTGACGACGAATCGGCTCCCAATCCATATCCTGCGACACCATACGCAACCAGTTGTACCGCTCAAAATGCGTATTGACGCTCTTCATCCAATCCCACAACATGTGGCGGCCGGCAATCTCAAAGCACGTCTCGTGGAATAGGTTGTCCAGATCGAAAAAGCGACGCGTTTCGCTATGGTCGAGCGACTCGGACTCGGCAAGAATCTGCTCGAGCCGATGCTTTTGCTCAGGCGTGGCGGCAGAGCAACATTTAATGAGTACGCTTCTCTCGAGTTTCTCACGCAAGAAACAGGCGTTCTCGGCGCGCTCCATGCTGATTTTTGAGACATAGGTGCCGCTTTTGGGACGCGTTTCCACTAGCTCCTGCTCACGCAGGCGCACAAAGGACTCGCGAATGGGCGTGCGCCCGATTCCCGTCTCCTTTTCCAGACCAATCGCCGAAAGGCGCGTGCCGGGCCTGAGCTCGGCATAGATGATCTTAGAGCGCAGTGCGTTGTATGCCTGATCTTGCAGGCTCTGATAATGCTGGTGCTGTTCCATAAAGCCCTCGGATGAAGCCCACGGTTTGTCGAATATCACCACGTAATACTATCGCATCGACACGCCCCAGCTCCCAATCAGTCTTTTTGGGACGGGGCTCTTTTAGCTACCCTGGCCCGCAGATCGGCCCCCCTTGCCACAAAAGCGGCCCATCTACTACGTTAACACGGATAGCCTCGGCCATACCGAAAACCGTGAAAACAAAACCGCAGGTAGATAGCTTGTCGATTTTCGAAAAAACCGACTATGGTTGACCCCTGCGGCTTAAACGTAGTAGATAGGCCCTTTTCGTGGCGCAGCACTACTGCACCCCAAATTGGCACCCCGAGCCTGTTATAAGTTGCTGTGAAATACGGACGGTTGATAATCAAGGGTTGAAAATCAAGGCGCGCTATACGGCTTGCTATATCTCACTATACTTTGCTGTACGTCGCTGTACTTTGCTTTAACTTGACAATAATCGGCCCGTTACCATCCGGGATATAACGGACCCCAAGCCAACGCTGGCTTGGGGCCCGTCTTGTACCATGGCTCTTTTGGACTATGAGCGCTCGTATTTCGTGGCCCGCCCGGTTCCCTGCCTTACGATTGCATTCCGTTCAAGCAGAGATTCGAGTGCCGCCAACGTCCGCATGCGGCTCAGCCCCGTCTGTTTTTCAATCTCGCTTCGCGACATAATTCGCCCGCCCGACAAGGCCTTGAGAACCTGGACCTCTTCCTCGGACCCTTCAAAGGCATCGGTAACGGGCAATGTGACGGCCACCATGCCGCCGCGAACATCAAAAATTGGTTGATTGATCGAATCGCGATAGGCACGTCTAATGCGCGCGATTCCCGTACCAAATTTCTCGATGTAATCCAGCTTTAAGAAGGCCTCTGCAACGATGGGGTTTCTGAGCACGGATATCTGCCCATACAGGTATTGTTCCGTCGTCAACCCGGCGGGCAGCGATCCAGGGGAGGTCACAACGACACGATCATCGTACAGGGCAATTTGAACGTTCGCTCGAACGTCCCACGTCCGATGCACCAAAGCGTTTGCAACAGCTTCGCGGAATGCCTCAAGAGGAATTCGATCGGTTTGGACGCGCTCCATCCCTTCGATACGCTCATAACGGTAGTAGCGTGCAAACATAGCCACCGCCCTGTCCGCCTGCTCAATTGCGGATACATTTGTCGCCGCCTCGCGATCCAAGATCACATCCTCGGTATCGCCAAAACGGACGCAGTCAATGCCTGGAAAATCATTCTTATCCGCTAAAATCGCCGCGGCATTGGTATAGCCATCCTTGCCGAGCAAGCGAAGCGTGCGCATAATATCCGGCGTTAGCTCGGAAATGCCGAGATGTTCAACACACTTATGCTCGAGCGTGTGAAAACTCAAGTCCTGGCGAGCCGACGTGAGCGCGTCGAACGTTACGTTGCTGCCTTCGAGCGTCAGCCTGCCATACTCAAACCGGTCGACCTCCACCGTTGCCGAATCGTTTCGCCTGTAGGCCTTTCCCTTGCTTCGATAGGGTTTGTCCTGGCCCTCATAAACCGTAAGGATTACGGTCCCGTGTTTCTCATCGCGCTCGAGCGTGTAACGGGGAGCGGGATCCAAGCTGTCATTAATCATGTTCTCGATGCGGAGACACTCTGCGACCGGATCTGCAAGGCCGACAGCCACGCCCTCGTCATCAACGCCAAACTCAATCTTGCCCGTCCCGTAGTTTGCATAGGCGCTCACCGTTTTAAGAAACGTCGGCGTAACGCTTTCCTTGTATTCGACTGTAGGGCTCTCTCTAACAACCATATGCACAACCCTCTCGTTTCGTACCATTCATAACCGTATTATAAGACGAAAACCGTTTGCGTACTGATTTATAGAAGACGCAAATGGTTTTCGTCTTTATTTGCGTACGGAATTAAGACGGATAATTTCGCTTTCGTATGGCTCAATACCGGACACAGACTGTTTTCGTCTGTCAATACGCCTGCAATCCAAACGAAAAGAGCCCCGAGCTCGTATTGAACTGCCTCCCATTTCTTGGACACAAGAAATGGGAGGCTTTTTTATGGCTGGA
>CAUCTV010000018.1 GCA_958445895.1 uncultured Collinsella sp. | reverse complement strand
ACTTGAGGATGATGCGCTCAAGGTCGGCGTCGACACCGGAGTTGATCTGGCTCGGTGGAATAGGCAGCTCGTTGACCTGCTTGAGTGCGACCGAGATAGCGTCGTCACCGTCAAAGGGAACGCGGCCGGTGGCGCACTCATACATCACGACGCCCAGCGAGTAGATATCCGAGGTGGGGCCGAGGTCCTGACCACGGGTCTGCTCGGGGCTGACGTAGTGGGCGGTTCCCAGCACGTTGTTGTCTTGCGTGAGGTGGCTGTTCTTGGCGCGCGCGATGCCAAAGTCCATCACCTTGATGTTGCCGTCGGGCAGCACCATGATGTTCTGCGGCTTAATGTCGCGGTGGATGATCTCGTGCTTGTGGGCGACCGAAAGCGCGGAGCTGATCTGCGAGCCGATCTGGGCGACCTTCTTGGGGTCGAGGGCGCCGTGGCTCTTGATGCCGCTCTTAAGGTCGGTGCCGCGCAGGTACTCCATGACGATGTAATAGGTGTCGCCGTCTTTGCCCCAATCGTAGACGCCCACGATATAGGGGGAGGAGAGACCGGCTGCTGCCTGGGCCTCCTGCTTAAAGCGTGCGGCGAAGGTTGCGTCGCCAGCATACTGTGGCAGCATTATCTTGACGGCTACCGTGCGGTCGAGGACCTGGTCCTGTGCACGGTAGACGGTCGCCATACCGCCTGTCCCCACCTTATCCTTGAGGAGGTATCTTCCCCCGAGGACCCTCTGTTCCATTCCTGCTCCTAACATAACTATTCGCTCAACGATGTGTGTAGTACCTACGATGTGGCCGCTGGGGCCGTGTGGCGCGTTGCCGCTAACTCTTCGGCCGCGGCGCGCCTCGGGTGTCCGATTCGATCATGGGCATCACGCTCCCTGTGCGGCGAGCGCCGCGGTCAGGACGATGCCGGCAATCTTGGCCGCCTTGACGTCGTGTTTGTCGTAATCCTCCAAGGCCACCGAGATGGCGACCGTGGGTGAATCGTAAGGTGCAAAGCCAACGAACATCGAGTTGACGTTGGTGCCGCCGGTCTCGGCCGAGCCGGTCTTGCCGGCGACCTTGACGCCGGGGACCTGGGCATCGGTGCCGGTACCGGACTGGACGACGGCGAGCATGGCCTGCTTGACCTGGTCGGCCGTGGCGGAGCTGACGGCCTGACCCAGCGAGCGGGACTGCGTGGTCTTGACCACAGTTCCGTCCGGGGCGAGTACCTGGGCTACAAAGTACGGGTCCATGACCACGCCACTGTTAGCGATGGCGGCGGCAATCACGGCGTTTTGCATGACGGTGGTCTGCGGCCCGGGCGTGTGGTCCATGCCGACAGGCTGGCCGGCGCCGGCCCAGGCGGTCTCCCACTCGGTCATGAGCGACGGGTCGGCCATGATGGAGGCCGCGGAGGTCAGGTCCTGGCCGAGCTTTTGGCCGTAGCCAAAGGCGTTGGCAAACTGCACGAGCGTGTTTGCGCCAACTTCGTTTGCCACTTGGCCAAAGACGACGTTGGAAGACACGGCAAAGGCCTGCTGCAGGCTGATGGTGCCGTAGCTCTCGTTGGCATAGTTGGTGACCGGCGCGTTGCCGATGTCCATGGAGCCGGGCGCCTGGTAGGTGCTGGTAAGGCTGGCGGTGCCGGTCTCGAGTGCCGCGGAAAGCGTAACGACCTTAAACGTGGAGCCCGGCGTGTACAGCGCGTCCATGGCGCGATTGTACATAGAGCCGTCCTCGCCGCCGCCCGCCTGCAGCAGGGCGTCGATGTTGGTGTTGTCGTAGGTGGGCGAGCTGGCACATGCGAGCACCGCGCCGGTACGCGGGTCGATGACCACTACAGCGCCCTTAAAGCCCTTGAGTGCCTGCTCGGCCGCCGTCTGGATGCGCGAGTCGATGGTGAGCTTGGCGGTGTTGCCCGGCTGGGTCTGGCCCGCGAGCGACGCGATGGCGTTGTTCCAGCTGGAGTAGTCCTTAGAACCGGTGAGCGTGTCGTTCATGACACTCTCGATGGCGGTTGTGCCATACTGCTGGCTCACGTAGCCAACCACGTGCGCTGCCAGGTTGCCGTTGGGGTAGGAGCGTACGTAGGTGCCGTCCTCCTGCTGCAGCGACTCGGCCAGCGTCACGCCGTCGGACGTGATGATGGAACCGCGCTGGATGTACTTGGAGCGGGCGATAGTGTGGTTGTTGGTCGGCATATCCTGATAGTCCTTGGCCTTGATGACCTGGACATAGGTGAGGTTGCCGATAAGGATGGCGAACAGCGCCGTAAAGGCGAGCACCGCACGGGTTAGACGGTTGGCGAGCGCAACGCGGCCGAGCACACCGGATTCAGGCGTGTCGAGCAGGCGACGGCGCATGCGCGAGCCGACGGAATGGCTGCCGCTGCCGTAGGAAGACGAGGTGGCAAAGCGCGTGCCCGTCGGGGCGGCGGCAGATGCGACCTGATCATCGGTGATGGCAGCCATGGTGCCGGTGCCGGTAAGCTCGGCCTCGCGTCCGGTCGCCTCGTCACCGGCGCGCAGCAGGAGCGCGACGATGATAAAGCTCGCCAGCAGCGAGGAACCGCCCTGGCTCATAAAGGGCAGGGTGACGCCGGTCAGCGGGATCAGGCGGGTAACGCCGCCCACGATCAAAAAGGCCTGGAAGCTGATGGCGGCCGTAAGGCCCGTGGCGCTAAAGGCGGCGAGGTCGGATTTAGCGCGGGCAGCCGTGGTGAGGCCACGCACGGCAAAGAGCATAAACAGGATGAGCACGGCGCCGCCGCCCAAAAGGCCCATCTCCTCGCCGATGGCAGAGAAGATAAAGTCGGACTCGACGACAGGGATGTTGTTGGCCATGCCGTTGCCGATACCAACACCGACCAGACCGCCATCGGCAAGCGAGAAGAGCGACTGGACGATCTGGTAGCCCTGGCCCTGGGCGTCCTTAAACGGATCGACCCAAACTTGGAAGCGCACCTGAACGTGCGACAGGAACTTGTAGGCGCCCACGGCGCCGACGGCCAAGAGCGCAAGGCCGATAACGACATACGAGAATCGACCCGTGGCAACGTAGAGCATCAGCAAGAAGATGGTGTAGAACAGCACGGCCGAACCCAGGTCGCGTTCGAAGACGACAACGAGTAGGCACACGCCCCACACGGCAAACAGCGGCAGCAGCAGTCGCAGGCGAGGGATCTTAAAGCCTAGGATCTTGCGGTTGGAGATGGAGAGCAGCTCGCGGTTCTCGGCCAGGTACCCGGCCAGGAACAGCACGATAAAGACTTTGGCGAACTCGCCGGGCTGGATGGTAAAGCCCGCGATGCGAATCCACAGCTTGGAGCCCGAGATCGTGGTGCCGATAAAGATAGGCAGCATCAGCAGAATGATGCCGATAATGCCAAAGGTGTACTTGTAGCGCATGACTACGTCGAGGTTCTTAACCAACGCGAGCGTTCCCACCATGAGCGCCACCGAGACAAACAGGATGATGAGCTGTGAGATGGCGAGAGCGGGGGCGAGACGCGTCACGAACGTGATGCCGATGCCCGAAAGCACAAAGACAATGGGCAGGATAGCGGGGTCGGCACCGGGCGCCAAGATGCGCACGGCAATGTGGGCCGCGGCAAAGGCGGCAAAGAGGCCGATCGGTACGGCGAGCGTCTCAAAGGAGATGGCAGCGCCCGCGGTGAGGACGTACATCGCATACAGTAGGATGACGGGGAACGCCGAGGCGATGAGCAAGAGCAGCTCGGTGTTGCGGCGACTCATAAGCGGCACTCCCTTTCTAGTTCTTTTCGGAGGCTTCGGCCTCGGCGGACTGTTCGGCGGTTTTCTCGGAATCTGATTCGGAGGTCGATCCCTGATTGGTGTTGTCGCGAATCGTTTGCGCGTCGATCACCTGGCGGGTCTGCTCCTCGTCGATCTGGTGGCGGTACTTGGATATCGTGTCCTGCGCATCGTCGACACTTGTTTGCGGAATGCCCGCCTTGAGGCGGTTTTGCGTGTCTTCGGGCAGGTCGGACAGCTTAATACTGGTTTCGCTTTCGAGCCAGTGAAGCTTGAGTCCGAGCGGCTTGCCGGGCAGGCCGCGCCAGACGGCGACATTGCCCTGGTGGGTACCCAGGTAGTACGAGCCGGTGACACCCGTGTAGGCCCAGATGCCAGCTGCCAGCACAAAGACGAGGGCCAGGATGGCGGCGATAGTAATGTTGCGGCGACGCACGCGTTGCGCCTCGCGCATAACGCCATCGTCAACCAGGTCAACGACTACTACGGTCACGTTGTCGTGGCCGCCGGCGGCAAGCGCCGCGTCCACTAGGTTGTCGACGCAGATTTGCGCGGTTGAGGACTGCGTGGCGATGTTCTCGATATCGCTATCAGGAATCATGCTCGAAAGGCCGTCAGAGCAAAGGATCAGGCGGTCGCCTTCCTCGATATGCAGAGTGAAGTGGTCGGCATACATGGCGGGGTCCGAGCCCAGCGCACGGGTGATGACCGAGCGGTTGGGGTGGACGCGAGCCTCGTCTGCCGTAATCTCGCCGGCGTCCACGAGCTCCTCCACGTAGGAGTGGTCGCGGGTCACGCGGATGAGCGTGCCCTCGTGGAGCAGGTAGGCGCGAGAGTCACCCACGTGGGCGATGGCGAGCGTGTCGTTTTCGATATAGGCGCAAGTGGCTGTGCAGCCCATGCCGGGCTTGCCCAGGCCGTTCAGGGCCGCCTCGATTACGGCGGCGTTGGCTGCCTCGACGGCTGCGGCCAGGCGTGCTGCGTCGGCGGACTGCGGGGCCGTCTTGGCAATAGTCTCGACGGCGATGGAAGAGGCTACCTCGCCGGCGGCGTGACCGCCCATGCCGTCGCATACGCAAAAGAGCGGCGACTGCACCAGGTAGGAATCCTCATTGTGCGGGCGTACGCAGCCAACGTCAGAGCGGGCGCCCCACATGAGTTGCGTGGTGGTGCCGGCATCATAGGTCGAGTCGGTCTCGATGCGCTCCTCGGTCAGGGGCTCAAAGCTCATGGTCGAGCCGGGGTCTTTGAGCTTGGCCTCAACGGCGGCAACGTCGATCTCGGCTGTGTCACCGGGAGAGACGGTGTCGGTCTCGGCGTTTGATTCGGAATCGCCGGTGTCCGGGGAGCCGGGCTCTGCGGACGCGCAGGCGATCGACTCGTCGTCTTGCGGGCTGACGTCTATAGGCTCGGGCGTCGCAAAGTGCGACGGCGCGGGTGTGCTTTGCGACTGGGCGGCGGGCTCGGCCACGGCATCGGACTCGCTTGCGGGCGCAGGCTGCGGGGCCTTGGGTGCAGGGCCGTCCTCGGGGGATGGCCCCGCCTCGGGCGCCGGCGTAGACGCGGGCGCAACCTCGGATGCCGGGGCTATGGGAAACGCCGGCGCGGCGGGTTCGGGTGCCGCAAACACCGCAGCGCTCTCGTTGATTGCCGCGGCGACGGGCTCTGCAAAGTGAGCCGGCGCCGGGGTTGCTTCGGGCGCTGTGGGCTGTTCCGCAGCATGTGCGCCGATGGGCGCCGCTACGGCATCCTCTTCGCCCTCGTTATCGGCGAGATCCGAAATATCATGCGTTACATGCGAAAGAGGCAGGGAGAACACGGTGTCCTCGGGCTCCACGGGTGTGGAGTCCGCCGGAGCGGCGTGGGCCGGTGCAGCTACGGCGGCAGCCGGTGCCTCGGTCATGGTTGCGGACTTGTTCTCCTCGTCGATCATCGACGGTTCACCTTCATGACCACGTCGCCAATCTGGACTTCGTCGCCCTCGCGCAGCGTTGCGGGCTCCACAAGCTGGCGGCCGTTGACGAGCGTGCCGTTAAGCGAGTTGAGGTCCTCGATGATGAGCGCCGGGCCCTGCAGCGAAAAGCGCGCATGCGAGGCCGAGACGAACGGTTCGTTGATGCAGATGTCCGAAGATGGCGAGCGACCGACGATGACGGGGCCGAGCATGTCTACGTGGATGCCGCGGATACCGCGCGGACCCTTGTCCACATCGATCGTCCAGATAGCCGAGTCGCGACGCTGCCCGCGCACAAGTCCCACGCCGGTCTTCATGACGGCGAACAGGAAGATATAGAGCAGGGCGACCAGGACGATGCGGCCTGCAAAAAGGACGATATCGATGTTCATAAGAGACTATCCCCTAAATTCAAAGGTGCTCAGGCCAAACGTCAGCAGATCGCCGTTGCGCAGCGGGCAGCGCGTAATGCGGCGGTTGTTGACGAGCGTGCCGTTGGTGGAATTGAGGTCCTCGATCGACCAATCCGAGCCCGTAAAGGTGAGCTGGGCGTGGCGGCGCGACACGTTGGGGTCGCGCAGGGCAATATCGGAAACTGAGCGCTCGCGACCGATAGTCACCTGTGCGGAGGTGATGCTATGGCTCTCGCCGCTCACGACGTCGACGAGCTGGGCGAGCGGGCGCTGTGGGGCGCGAGTGCTCGCCATGTTGGAGGCGATGCCGGCTGCGGCGCCTAGGCCCACGGCGGCACCGGTCGCGGCGGCTCCGCCCATGCCGGCAAGCGCGTCGCGCGAGACGGTCTGCGGCACCGGGATAGGAGCGGCGGGGTCGGGGACGCTAGGCGCGAAGGGATCTGCTACGGCAAGCGGGTCAGGAGCGGCGGCGCGAGGCGTCGGCTGCTGCTGGGGCATGGCGGCGGGGCGCTGCGGCTGCGGGGCAGCAAACTGCTGCTGGCCGGCGCGCGGGGCGCTGGCGGCACGGCTTGCCGCGGAGTTGTTTTGGCCCAGACCGTTTTGATAGGCGCGCTCTTCTTCGTACAGGCGGCCGAGCGTGGGGGCATCGACGTTCTCGGCAAAGACCGAGAACTTGCCGGCGCGCAGCTGCGGATCGATCATAAAGCGCACGAGGGGCTCGCCGACAAAGACATAACGGCGCTTTTCGGCCTGCGCCTTCACAAACTCGCGGACCTCGCGCGAAAGCTCGGGGTAGAACGGGGCGAGCATGGGATCGTCGTCGGCGGCGATCAGGATGGTATAGAGTGCCGGCGCCGTGTTGACGCCATTGATCACCAGAGTCTGATCCTCCATGTCGCGAGCGGCCTGCTTGGCAAGCTTCTTAAAGGAGAACGGGGCACGGGTGGCACCGAAGATGCCGGCCACGTGGTCCTCGAAGATGTTCAGGAAGTTCACGAAAGATCACTCTCCGTATAGGTTCTTTGGTATCCGAGCAAATATAGGCATATCCCAACGATTATAGAGGATAGGGTTCCCGCAACTGCCGCCTTGGCGGCGACCGCGGCTGCAAGGCTGGCAATTTCCATATGGTGTGCAAGACAGGATGCCGCTGCGCAGCCGATGCCGGTGACAGCGATGGCGGCGATGGCGGCAAGGTTTGAGCCCTGATCGGCACGCTTGGCATGGGCATTGAGCAGCGCAGATGACGCCGCGGCAGTTGTCGCGACCAGCGCAAAGGCAGCCCAAAGGAGCGGGTCTTCCAGCGCTGCGGCAACGTTGCCGAGCCCCAGCACGCCTCCGGCTGAAAGCGCGACCGTGGCCAGACGGGCAAAAAGCGCGCCCATGCCCGTTGCCGCGGCGGCGCTTGCCGGGCCGAGCCAAAATGACGCGACGCCGGCGGCGACCCCAGCTGCCAGGAAGGTATTGCCGGTCAGACAGCCAAGCGCAAGCGCGCAGGTGAGTGCGGCGCTCGCGGCAGCCTCGGTGCGACCCCAGGCGATCCACCAACCGGACATGGCAGCGGCAAAGATCACCGCGACGGGCAACATCGACAGGATGCCCTGCGCCTGCATGGTGGCGTTGGCCATGAGCACCAAAAAGCCCACAGCCGAGATGGCCGAGCCAATTTGGGGGGCCAGGCCAGCCGCCGCTCCGATCGCGATGGCCGCAATGACCAGGCCGGGAAGCGCCGCGACCCCGGCCGTTTGCATCAGCAAAAAGCTAAAGGTGCCGCACGTTAGCGCCGAGATAGCGTGCATGGTGTAGTCGCGCGCATGGCTCCAGCGCGTGCCCGCCCAGCCGAGCGCGGGGTCGACCTCGATGGCGTCGTCCTCGTAGTACGACGGCTCGATATCGTCGAGCTCCTGCTCGTCATCCGAAAGCTCGCCAACCATTTGCTCCAGACTGCGACGGCCCTCGCGCACGCTGCCCAGACCGGCAAGGAGTTGGTCGCAAAATGCCTCGATGCTGTTGGGGCGGTCCTGCGGCATGGGGGAGAGCGCGCTCATGAGCGCGCTCTCGGCTCCCGGGGGAAAGTGTGGTATCAGCTCGCTGGGATAGGTGGCGCCGCCGATGATGCGGTCGAGCGAGTCGGCGGGCGTGGCCGCCATAAAGGGAGCGCTGCCGCACAAGCCCTCATAGATAACGCAGGCAAGGGCAAAGACATCGGCGCGTTCGTCGACCGTGCCGGTCTCGATATCGAGCTGCTCGGGCGGCATGTAGCCGATGGTGCCGCCGCGCGAGCCGCCAAAGCCACCGGCGGACGACAGTCGCGCCATGCCAAAGTCGGTGAGCTTTACATTGCCCGAGTGGTCGATGAGCACGTTGGCGGGCTTAATGTCCAGGTGGAGTACGCCATTGCTATGGGCGAAGGTGAGCGCCTGGCCCAGGGCATCGGCAATGGCCGCGGCCTCGTCAAAGGTGAGCGAGTGGCCGTCCACGCGATGCAAAAACTCGGCCAGCGACATACCGTCGACATACTCCATGACCAGGTAGGCATAGGCTGTGTCGTGCGTAAAGTCGATGACCTGCACGATATTGGGATGTTGAAGCATGGCGGCAGTGTGCGCCTCGCGCAGGACATCCATGATGTCGCTGGCGGGCATGCCGGCGCCGTTGATAAGGGGGATGCGCTTAATGGCGACGCGGCGGCGCAGGTGCGTGTCGCGGCAAATCTCGATGGAGCCAAAACCGCCGGTCGCAAGTGTCTCGAGCGGCTGGTACCGCTTGAGCAGCTCGCGAGAGCTGGTGCCCTCCAAAGGAACGTCCGGCGAGAACCGGGCGGTATGTTGCGAGAAAAGCGGCATGGCCAACCCTCGTGCGTTTAAAGTTCGTTTGCGAGTGGCGGGCGTGGGGCCGAGCCGTTCGCGGTGGCATAGATGCTGCTAGTGTAGCACGCTCGGGCGGATGGCGAGGATAACGGGATGTGAGGCTGCCTGTCTGGCTTGGCCTTAGTGCTTCTTCTTGTTCTTCTTCTGCTTGCGCTGCTTGCCCTTGGTCTCCTGGGGCTTGTCGCCCTGCTTGGCCTCGGCGGCGGCCTTCTCGGCCTTCATTTTCTTCTTCTTGGTCTCGATGCGGAGTTTTTTGTTGATGCGGGCCTTGAGGAAGGGACCGAACTGCTCGGCATCGCCACGGACGAAGGTGTCCTTGGGGATCGTCACGCCCTGGTCGGCGAACATGGCCACAAAGATGCGCTCGCCGTCGAGTACGTGGTCGAGCTTGTCAAACGGGAAGAACTGCGACTTGCCGCTCTTGCCCCAAACCATCAGGCCGTCCTCGTTGGCGGCGACGCGGCGATAGCGGCCACCCATGGACTCGTCGGCCTCGACGGCGTCGATAAAGTCGCGGGCGAGCGTGTGGTGCAGGTTCTTGCTCCACCAGGCCAAAAAGGCGCCGAACACGATCAGCACGACGCCGAACTTGATCCAGCTGCCGCCGGCCACCAGCATGCCGATGCCGATGAGCGCGGCAATCGCGGCGGCGACGTACAGGGAGCCACGGCGCCTGGGCGAGGCGACCAGGCGCGCAAAGTCGGTGACGAGGTCGTTTTCGTACTGATACTCGTTGAGGTACAGGATGCCGTCGTCGGCTGCTGCCTGCGCCTCGAGCGCGACCTCGACCTGGTCGGCTGCTTCGGAGGGAACGAGGTTGCTCTCTGCGTCTGCCATGCTCTTTGGACTCCTATCGCGGCGGGCTCGCCGTACGGGTTATTATGAATGCAGTATGCCGTGCGACCGCATGGCCGTCGCGGCAACAAGTCTCAGTATACCCGGGGGAGCACCCATGGAATCGTTGTACCGAAAGTATCGCCCGCTCACCTTCGACTCCGTGGTGGGCCAGCAGCATATCGTCTCGACGCTCGAGCACGCTATCACCGAGGGACGCCTGTCCCACGCCTACCTGTTCTGCGGACCGCGCGGCACGGGCAAGACCACCATGGCGCGCATCCTTGCCAAGGCGCTGCTGTGCCGCAATGCCGAGGTGGCGCGCGCCGAGGGTGCAAGCGGCTGCATGCCCGACGGTACCTGCGAGGAGTGCGAGCTCATTGCCGAGGGCAACCACCCCGATGTCTACGAGCTCGATGCCGCAAGCCGTACCGGCGTGGACAACGTGCGCGAGGAGATCATCAACTCCGTCAACTTTGCCCCGGTGCGCGGCAAGTACAAGATCTATATCATCGACGAGGTCCACATGCTCACGACGGCGGCGTTCAACGCGCTGCTCAAGACGCTTGAGGAGCCGCCGGCACACGTGATCTTTGTGCTGTGCACCACCGACCCGCAAAAGATTCTGGAGACCATCCTCTCGCGCTGCCAGCGTTTCGATTTCCATCGCATCGGCAACGAGGATATTGAGCATCGCCTGGCATACGTATGCGAGCAGGAGGGCTTCGATTACGACGACGAGGCGCTCGCCATCGTGGCGCGCCATGCCAAGGGCGGCATGCGCGACGCGCTCTCCACGCTGGAGCAGCTGAGCGTTTTTGGCAACGGTTCTGTGCATGCGGACGATGCCCGCTCGCTTTTAGGCGAGGTTTCGGACCAGATTCTGGGCGAGTTTTCCCGCGCCATTGCCGATCGCGATGTTGCCGAGCTCTATGGACTGATCCGTGCGCAGGTCGAGGAAGGAAACGACCTGCTGGAGCTGACGCGCGACCTGGTAGCGCATGTGCGTGACGTGTACGTTGCCTGCGTTGCCGGTGCCCGTGCCGAGCTGTTTGAGGGCGGCTCCGAGCAGGCCGAGGCGCTTGCTGCCGAGGCCGCTGCCTTTGGCGAGCATCCTGCCGACCGCCTGGCCCGCGTGCTGACGGTGCTCGACGATGCCGCACTGGAGATGAGGGGCGCGAGCGACGTGCGCCTGGTGCTCGAGATTGCCTGTACGCGTCTGGCACGTCCCGAGGCTGATTTAACGATTGAGGCATTGGCCGAGCGCGTGGCGCGTCTGGAGGCCATGGTTGCCAACGGCGCCGTGCCGGCGAGCGTGGCTGCTGCTCAGGCCACCGCGCCTGCAGCATCCGTACCCGCTGCTGCCCAGCAGCCGACGCTGATCTCGGGTGCCCGAGCCGCTACTCCGGCGGCATCTGCTACCACCGCTGATACGTCCGCGCGCCAGGGCGGTATGCCTTGGGACCGTGGTGCTGCCGCTCCGGCGGCTCAGCCTGCGCCCCGTTCTGCGTCCGTGTCGGCTTCCAAGCCTGCAGCGTCTGCACCTCAGCCTGCGCCGACTCCGACGCCTCAGCCCGTTGCGGCTCCCGCGCCTGCCACCGCTCCGGCACCTAAGCCCCAGTCCAACAATGCCGCCCAGGTTGCCGCCGCCGGTACTGCCGAGACGCCCGCGGTCGAGGATGCCGGAGAGCTGCAGCGCAAATGGGCCGAGGTTGTCGAGCGTGTCAAGGCGCGTCAGGCTTCCTACGCGGGGCTTTTGCTCAATGCCCGCGCCACGGCTGACGACGGCTCCAGGCTCACGGTCTCGTTCCCCGCGGGCTCGACCTTTGCCATCAAGATGCTTGGACGCGCCGACACGCAGTCGGTGGTCCTGCCGACAGTCAGTGCGGTCTTCGGTCGTCGTACCGTCGACTATGTCCTGGATGGGGGTGGCACGCCGGCTCCTCAACATGAGGAGCATTCTCCATCTGCACGGGCTGCGGTATCTGCGGACCCGCAACCCGTGTCCTCGGCGGCCCCGGCATCCTCGAGCGCCAGCGCGACGCAGCCAAAAGCAGCACCGATAGCGGCGCCGACCCCGTCGGCGCCTAAGCCCGTCATGGCCAAACCGGCTGCTCCGACACCCGCGCCCAAGCCTGCCTCGCCCGCGCCCAAGTCGTCCGACCTGGGCAAAGCCCCCTGGCTGCGCTCCGACAACCCCGCCGGCGCTCCTGCCACGGGCAAGCTCCCGACCGAGCCCGCGCCCCGAGCGCCCGAGCGCGCGTCCGCTCCCAAGGCTCAGCCCGCCGCGCCGTCTGCGCCATGGGAATCCGAGCAGGTTCCCTACGACGATGCCATGGTTGGCGGTTTTGTTGCCGATGCTGGTGGGGACGATCTGCCTCCGTTCGACGTGCCGGGTGCGGCGTCCGCGCCCAAGTCCGCTGCAACTGCCCCCAAAGAGGAGGACGCTCCTGCAGCTCCCTGGGAGTCCAACTCCGGTGCGGGCGGCCCCTTCGGCCATCAGGGTGCAGCCCCGAGCATCCCGCAGACCGAGGACGAGGCCAAAGCCCTCATCCGCAGCGTCTTCGGCCAGTCCACCATCTTCAAGCCGGTGGAGTAGCTGCGCAGGCGGGTATACTGCTCAAGAAGAGAACCCTTTGAACGGAGCGAGCTTATGATGTGGGAATATGTCCGCCTTGAGGACGATACGCAGGTTTCGTATTCCGAAGTCCGGGAGGACAACACGGTGAAGGTTGTTGTGGAGCGCCCGCGCGATTGGGGTTTTGACACGGCGGAGTGTATCTTGCCGGCATTCAATTGGGTGTCACACGAGGGCTTTAGCGAAGCGGACCTCAAAGAACTCGATGATTTCGTGCGCAACAATGCCCCGCTCATCCTGCGTTTTGCCTACGAAGGCGGACGAGTCTATGCCTAGTCTCTTCCGACTCGGCCATATATCACTTTCTTTTGTCCGGGCGCATCTGTATTTCGGACATGTGTAGTGTGGTGCCGCGTATATCGCATTCGAGCAGACAAGCGCGTGACGGTCGGCCTAGGATGCTGAGGTCGATACGATACGTCGCATGGCCGTCCGTGTACTCGACTTGCTCGGCGTTGACGGTTGCTCCGATTGTAGATAAAGAGCCCAGTTCGGCATCGACAATCTTGGAGTCCTTTATCTTGACCTTGAACTCTTGGTAGAGGGACGGGCTGTTGTAGTAAATGGTTCGGGTTCCGTCGGTGCATTCATCGGTCGTCTCCCATTTGACGACGGGCTGGTCCGAGCTGGCTATCAGCAGTTCTGCTCCAAAAGCTATGGCATGGGTGATGACAACCAGCAATGCCCAGCCGACAAAGAGATAGAGAACCACATATGCAACGGGGTGTTTTGAGCGGATGTTTTGGAGCGCGTCGGGGGCATTCATGGGGCACCTCCAAATTGCAATCTATGACAATCAAATTATACCCTGCCGCCATGTGCTCCGCCTCGAGCAGCGGTTTGGCATTTAGCTATTTAGTGGCACACATGAAATGCCGGATTCGGCTCTACTAGATTGAGTATGCGATATTATGCAACCTTGCATAATTCGGCCTTGCATAATCTTTGCGCGTGGTTTGTATTGGAGGACATGTATATCGACTGAGGTAACACGTCCGCCCCGCTCTCTCGCCGCGCGCCGTGGTACGATTTTTGAGTTTGAAAGTCCCGCCGTGCTCCGGCTGCCCTTGCAGCTTGTCGCGCGGCCGCACGTAAAGGAGCCATCATGGCCGGTATGAACATGCAGCAAATGATGAAGCAGGCTCGCAAGATGCAGGAGCAGCTTGCCGCCGCGCAGGAAAACCTTAAGTCCCAGACCGTTGACGCCTCTGCCGGCGGCGGCATGGTCAAGGTGACCGTTAACGGCGAGATGGAGCTCGTCAACCTCACCATCGATCCCGATGCGCTCGATCCCGAGGACGTCGATATGCTGCAGGACATGATCATGGCTGCCGTCAACGAGGCCGTCCGCGGTGTCAACGAGCTCGCCAACAAGCAGATGGGCGCCATCACCGGCGGCCTCAACATCCCGGGCATGCCGTTCTAAGACGCGCATATATATGAGTGCCAACCATAGTCTGCAAAAATTGCTCGATGAGCTGGGCCGTCTGCCGGGCATTGGTCCCAAGTCGGCCCAGCGCATCGCCTATTACCTGCTCGAGGCCGATGCCGAGGAGGCGCGCCGCCTGGCCGAGGCCATCCTGGAGGTTAAGCAGGAGGTTCACTTTTGCAGCCGCTGCTTTAACTACGCCACGGCCGACGAGTGCTCCATCTGCCAGGATTCGATGCGCGATACCACTCGCATTTGCGTGGTGGGCGAGCCGCGCGACGTCCAGGCAATCGAGCGCACGGGCAGCTACCATGGCCTGTACCATGTGCTGGGCGGCGTGATCAGCCCCATGGACAAGATTGGTCCCGAGCAGTTGCACATCCGCGAGCTGCTGGCGCGTCTGGGTCACGAGGATATCCATGAGGTCATCATCGCCACCAACCCCAACATCGAGGGCGAGACCACGGCGAGCTATCTGGCCCGTACCATCAAGCCGTTGGGCGTCGAGGTGTCGCGTCTGGCAAGCGGCCTTCCCGTGGGCGGCGACTTGGAGTATGCCGACGAGCTTACGCTTGGCCGCGCCATCGAGGCCCGTCGCACGATTTAGGTGGCGAGCCTGCTCCTGCCGTATGTCTTCATCGCGACGCACGGGGTAGTCATAATTTCCCCGTGCGACTGTGAGTTTGTTGTGCAACAAAGATGCTTCGTATCCGCTTATCGCATGGATGCTTCCGCTCGCATCCTTAATTTGCCCATTCGTTGCGCAACCTTTTGGGTTCGCTGATACACTCAAATATGGATTCGAATGAATGCGCCGCTTCTGAGCGGCGTGTTTTTCTTGGAGGAGAACGCATGCGGCCCGGTGGCACTCAGACAAAGCGCGGCGCCGCGGTGCGCATGCGACGCCGACTGGGCTTGGCGCCGCGGGCGTACGCACTGCTATCGTGCTCGCTGGTGCTGGTCATAGCTGGCGTTTCTGCCTATGGCATGACCGTGCCGTCCATGATGCAGGCGCATGCCGCACGCGAACCGCGCGTGGGGCATGAGGTCAAAAGTGATCTGGGTACCACGACTGGATATGCTTGGGCAAGTGTGGTCGCGCATATTGTGTTTGGCACCGACGATGCGGACGGCGCCGAGGCTCCGGACAACGAAGTCACGCTTGCCAATGGCAAAACCATCGTGCTCACCAACACCAAGATCATCGATCGGTTGTCCAACAATAGCGTGGCGGCAACGGTGAATAAGGTCGAGCAGCAGAAGGAGCAGGACGCCCAGCAGTCCGGAAAGCCCGGTAGCTCGGATACTTCTGGCTCCGGCTCGGATTCATCGAGTTCGGGCGGCGGCTCTGGGTCGGGTTCCTCTGCCGGAGGGTCTGGAAACGGCGGCTCGACGGGCGGCAACACTGACAACGATGCAAACTCCGGTGGCCCTTCCGCTGCTGAGGAAGAGAGCATTCACCGTTGGCTTGTGGCCAAGTACAACATGCTCGATGGCTATGTTTCTCGTGCCAATGACGTGGTTTCGACCTATAACTCTACGGGAGATCCCAGGCCGTGCGACAGCCTGGTCGGGGAGATGTTTGTCATTCGAGCCGAGTTCGGTCGTCAGACATTCTCGCCCCGGTCAAAGTGGTATCAGCAGTATGCCAATCTGTGGGGCTGTTACACCAACCTATGTCAATGGGTCGGCCATTACGGCGATGATGACGTTGCGCTCGGTAACTTCAACAACAACATGGCGGCGCTTGCCCTATGATGACCGATCTTGCATCCACCACACCACAATCGCTCGGTCGCGATCCCATGGTCGGCCTGCGCCTGGCGCGTGTCGACGGGTTTGAGCCGGCCATTGCGCTCGGTCAGGACGAACTGCCTGCCTATCTGCGTCGTTTTACGATGCTGTTTGCCGACGATGCCACCATGCGCCGCGGCGGTATCGGCCGCGTGACGCGTGCCGTCAACGCCCAAGGCGAGGCCGTGGCACTCAAGCAGCTCATCTTGCCGACGCGCGATGA
The DNA here is from genome assembly GCA_958445895.1 of uncultured Collinsella sp. Taxonomy (GTDB): domain Bacteria; phylum Actinomycetota; class Coriobacteriia; order Coriobacteriales; family Coriobacteriaceae; genus Collinsella. The sequence goes on along the minus strand of CAUCTV010000018.1, from coordinate 6,593 downwards.
GTTCGACGACGATGCAGCTCACGAGGCGCTGGTCGCCAAGTTCAAGGCGGCGTTTCGCGAGGAATATGAATGCCACCGCGCCCTTTCGGGCCTTAAGGGCTTTCCCCGCCTCTATGGCTGGGGCGAGGTCGACGGTGTGCCTGCAATTGTCATGGAATGGGTCGAGGGCGAGACGCTTGCCCGCTTGCGTTCGCGACTCGCCGTGGACGATGCCGGACGCCTGTCGCCGCTTGTGGCGGCGCGCTTGGGGCGCGACCTGTTCGATCTGCTCTGCCGTATGAGCCTGGTGGGCGAGGGCTTTGTCCATCGCGATATCTCGCCCGCTAATATTATGGTGCGCACGGCGCGTCTACCGCTTGACCGGCAGCTTGCCGAGGGCACCTTTGACCTGTGCCTGATCGACTTTGGCTCGTCGCTGGCGCTCGAGCCTGCGTCGGCCGTGGCCGGTACCGGCGGCAAGGCGTCGTTTACGGAGCGTTATGCCACGCTGCGTCGCGCGACGGTTGCCTATGCCCCGCCCGAGATGCTCACCGACGATATTCCCGACCTGCGCGCTTTGCGTATGTCGCCGGCGATCGACGTCTACGCCGCGGCAAGCACGGTTTACGAGCTCATTGCCGGCGTCGCGCCATACGAAGCCGCGCCGAGCACTTCGGGCACCTCGGGTTCGCGCAAAAAGACGCGCGACATCGCCAGCCCCTACCGTCTCAAGATGGACACGCGGCCCGACTATCCCATTGGTGCCCATGCGCCCGGCTGTGATTTGACTCAGCTGCTTCGTCGTGAGCCCGATGTGGCGCTCGCCGCGGCCGAGCAGGCCCAGCAGCTAGGGCTTGAGCCGGATTCCGAAGAGCTACGCGATGCGCTGGCGTTTGTCGATGCCCAGCTGTTCGACGTGGTGATGGCCTGTCTGTCCAGCCATCAAAAAGATCGTCCCGAGCCGGCGGCGGTCGAGGCGGCGCTCTCGGCGTTTTGTGACCACTATGCGCAAAATGTCGGTCGTTCGCTCCGCGGCGAGCCGCTCACGCCGTGCCCCATGGATGCGTCTGGCCGCGCGGTTCGTCGCGCGCTGATGGTCGGCGCGACGGTCGTCTGCGGCGTTGTTTGGGCTGTGGTCGTGGTCTCGGCCGCGCTGCTGGCGTCGGGCGCTCGCGTGACGGCGACTTTGGGATCGCTCGTGTGGTCTGGGTCGCTACCGGGTATTATTGCCGCACTGGCGTTGGCGCTGCCAGGCATAGCCGGCGTTGCCGCGGGGGCACTTGCGCGCGATCGGCGCTCGGGGTTCCTGCAGGGTGTGCTTGCGCTTTCTGCCTGCGAGGTTCCGGTGCTGGTTGTGGCTGCATGTAGCGTATTTTCCCAACGCGCCGTGATGGGCGGCCTTGTTGCCGCTCTGGTTGCAACCTATACGCTTACGTGGTTTTTGCTTGCGATGGGCTTTGCCTTTGAACTTCCCGTTTCGGCACCGCGACGCACAAAAGCCCAGATGGCGACTCCGCTTGCCGGTGGAGCCGCAGCTGCCCGTACTTTTGGCGGACCTGTCGAAGTATCGTCCGATTCTATTTCTACGACCAAGGAGGCCTAGGTCATGGCATCTCAAGTTGAGCTCACCCCATGCGGGGCCATGTTTGACATCTTTAAGCGCGCGGCGCATCTGAGCCATATCGAGCTGTGCGGCTTGGTGCTTTCGTCCCGTCCGCTCGCCGACGGCCGCAGCCCGCAGAGCCGAGCCGCCGATCGCTCTTGGGTTTCCCGCTTTATCGTTCGCGCGCCGGTCGGCACGCTTCAGCAGCGCTACTTTGCCGAATACGGTACCTCGGCTGCGCGTATTATGTCGCAACTGGCCCTGCGCCAGCGCAACCCCATGGACTCCACGGCTGTGATCAATATGGTGTGCGGTCCTGCAGGTGAACCGATGGTACGCGCGCTCGAAGAGTGCCACCAGGACACGAATCTCTATCGCAACGCGCTCGATCGCCTGTCCCAGGCGGCGGAACTCATGCCCGCCGAGCGCGCCGAGGCCGTGCTGGTGCTGTTTGTCGCCGTCGGTTGTTCGGCGGATGTGCGGTCCTCGGTGAACTATTCCATCGACTACGCACACGCGACCTGTGGCGGAGGCACATCCACGCCGCGTTCGCTTGGCATGTCGCTGACTGCGGGCGAACGCGAACCCGCCCCGGCGCACCCCTTGGGCTTGCTGCGCGTGCAAAACAGTTTTGTCGTGAGCGCCCCGCGCTGGATTCAGCCGAGTGAGCAGGGTGTTGAGATTGGCGCGCTGGCCACTGGTGAGGGCGATATTACCGACGTCGGCGACGATGTCTCGGCCCGCCATGCCCATATCTGGTGCGATGCTCAAAATATCTGGCACGTCGAGGACTTGTCGTCCACCAACGGAACCGTGGTGGTAAACGGGGCCACGCGTGTCTGCATTCAGGTCGAGCCCGGCCGTTCCGCCCAACTCAATCCCGGCGACGAGCTCAAGCTCGGCGAATCCACTACCTACGCCATCCTCTTCGGTGCCCTCTAGCCAGTCCCGCCAAATGGTCCCTCCGTCCCCAAGGGATCATTTTGCTCCCGGCAGTCACCCGAGGTAAACCTTTACCGCCCGCCTATATTTGCCGAAATTACACTTGACGGCGGGGTACAATAAGCCCGCATGCGGATTTCCGTTGCGGGCGCTTCCCATCGCCGGGGCGTGCCCGGGAGCATCCGGCATGCGGCCTTTGCGGCGCTCGGTCATGTGCAAGACGGGCGGTCGGGTCTGTGGGGCGCATCAGTTGCCCCTCGCCTCGGCATGTCTTCTCTCCACGCCACGTACCTGCTGCTGAGCCTGCCTGCCAGATGATTGGAAGCAACAGCGTAAATCCCATCACGCCAACATCCCGGCGATCGCCGGGGCCTGTATACCTATATGAGAGGAGAGGGGTATATGGCGCGTAAGTTTAAGTCTATGGACGGCAACGAGGCGGCCGCATATGTTTCGTATGCGTACACCGAGGTAGCGGGAATCTATCCCATTACGCCGTCCAGCCCGATGGCCGACCATGTCGACCAGTGGGCGGCCCAGGGTCGCAAGAACATCTTCGGCACCCCGGTCAAGGTCGTCGAGATGGAGTCCGAGGCAGGTGCAGCCGGTACTGTTCACGGTTCGCTGGGCGCCGGTGCTCTGACCACCACCTACACGGCTTCTCAGGGTCTGCTCCTGATGATCCCGAACATGTACAAGATCGCGGGCGAGCAGCTCCCGGGCGTCTTCCACGTCTCCGCGCGTTGCGTCGCTTCCCACGCCCTGAACATTTTTGGCGATCACTCCGACGTCATGGCCTGTCGTCAGACCGGCTTCGCCATGCTCGCCGAGGGCAACGTCCAGGAGGTCATGGACCTCTCGCCGGTGGCTCACCTTGCCGCCATCGAGGGCAAGACCCCGTTCCTTAACTTCTTCGACGGCTTCCGCACCAGCCACGAGATCCAGAAGGTCGCCATGTGGGACTACAAGGATCTGGCCGAGATGTGCGACATGGACGCCGTCCAGGCTTTCCGCGACCACGCGCTCAACCCTGAGCACCCGCACACCCGCGGCAGCCACGAGAACGGCGATATCTTCTTCCAGAACCGTGAGGCCTGCAACAAGGTCTACGACGAGCTTCCCGCCGTCGTCGAGGGCTACATGAAGAAGATCAACGAGAAGCTCGGCACCGATTACGGCCTGTTCAACTACTACGGCGCTCCCGATGCTGATCGCGTCGTCGTGTGCATGGGCTCCTTCTGCGACGTGCTCGAGGAGGTCATCGACTACCTCAACGCTCACGGCGAGAAGGTCGGCCTGGTTAAGGTTCGTCTGTTCCGTCCGTTCTCCATCAAGCACTTCGTCGACGTTCTCCCCGAGACCGTCCAGAAGATCGCCGTCATGGACCGTACCAAGGAGCCGGGTTCCATCGGCGAGCCGCTCTACCAGGACGTCGTCTCCGCTCTCTACGAGGCTGGCAAGACGGGCATCAAGGTTGTCGGCGGCCGTTATGGTCTGGGCAGCAAGGACACGCCTCCCGCGTCCGCGTTCGCTGTCTTCGAGGAGCTCAAGAAGGACGAGCCCAAGCGTGAGTTCACCATCGGCATTGTCGATGACGTGACCAACCTGAGCCTGCCCGAGGCCGAGGATGCGCCCAACACCGCAGCCCCCGGCACCATCGAGTGCAAGTTCTGGGGTCTGGGTGGCGACGGTACCGTCGGCGCCAACAAGAACTCGATCAAGATCATCGGCGACCACACCGACAAGTACGTCCAGGCCTACTTCCAGTACGACTCCAAGAAGACCGGCGGCGTCACCGTCTCGCACCTGCGCTTTGGTGATTCCCCGATCCGTTCGCCGTACTACGTGACCAAGGCCGACTTTGTCGCCTGCCATAACCCCAGCTACATCGTTAAGGGCTTCAAGATGGTCCGCGACGTCAAGCCGGGCGGCACCTTCCTGGTCAACTGCCAGTGGAGCGACGAGGAGTTCGCCGAGCACATGCCCGCCGTGGCCAAGCGCTACATCGCGAACAACAACGTCAACGTCTACCTGATCGACGCTATCGACCTGGCGGCCAAGGTCGGCATGGGCAAGCGCACCAACACGGTGCTCCAGTCCGCCTTCTTCGCGTTGGCCAAGGTCCTGCCCGCCGAGGATGCCCTGCAGTACATGAAGGACGCGGCTACCAAGTCCTACATGAAGAAGGGCCAGGCTATCGTCGACGCCAACCACAAGGCCATCGATGCCGGCGCTACCGCCTTCCGTAAGTTCGAGGTTCCGGCCGACTGGGCTACTGCCGAGGATGCCGCCCCCGTCGAGCTCTCCGAGGAGACCAAGTCCGCTATCGCCCAGCAGGTCAAGAACCTGCTCGAGCCCATCGATCGCATGGACGGCGACAGCCTGCCTGTTTCCGCCTTCGTCGATTGCGCCGACGGCCAGTTTGAGCTGGGCGCCTCCGCATACGAGAAGCGCGGCGTCGCCGTGGTCGTTCCCCACTGGGACGAGACCAAGTGCATCCAGTGCAACCAGTGCGCCTACGTGTGCCCGCATGCCACCATCCGTCCGTTCGCGATGACCGAGGACGAGGCTGCCGCCGCGCCCGAGGCTACCCGCACGCTCGACGCCATGGGCCCCAAGGCCAAGGGCATGAAGTTCACCATGGCTGTGTCCCCGCTCGACTGCATGGGTTGCACCAACTGCGTCAAGGTCTGCCCCAAGGGCGCCCTCGAGATGGTTCCCACCGAGCAGGAGATGGACCAGCAGCCCGTTTGGGACTACATGGTCGAGAACGTCTCCGAGAAGAAGGAGCTCATCGCGGCCAACGTCAAGGGCAGCCAGTTTAAGCAACCCTACCTGGAGTTCTCGGGTTCCTGCGCCGGCTGTGCCGAGACCGCCTATGCACGTCTGGTGACCCAGGTCGCCGGCGACCGCATGTTCATTTCCAACGCCACCGGCTGCTCCTCCATTTGGGGCAACCCCGCTGCCACCGCTCCTTACTGCAAGGACAAGGACGGTCACGGCCCGGCGTGGAACAACTCCCTGTTCGAGGACAATGCCGAGCACGGTCTGGGCATGGCCGTTGGCTATGAGGCCGTTCAGCACAAGCTGATCGCCGCTACCCAGGACATCATCGCTGCCGATGGTCCGTCCGATGAGCTCAAGGTCGCCGGTCAGGCTTGGATCGACTCCGTCAACGACGCCGAGGCCTCCAAGACCGCTGCCGCTGCCTACGTTGCCGAGCTCGAGAAGTGCGGCTGCGACGCTTCCAAGGCAATCCTCGCCGACAAGGCTTACCTCACCAAGAAGTCCTTCTGGATCTTCGGCGGCGACGGCTGGGCCTACGACATCGGCTTCGGTGGCCTGGACCACGTCCTGGCTTCCGGCCACAATGTCAACGTCTTCGTCTTCGACACCGAGGTTTACTCCAACACCGGCGGTCAGGCCTCCAAGGCCTCGAACCTGGGCCAGGTCGCTCAGTTCGCCGCTGCCGGTAAGGTGACCAAGAAGAAGTCCCTGGCCGAGATTGCCATGAGCTACGGCTACGTCTACGTGGCGCAGGTCGCCATGGGCGCCAACCCGGCTCAGACCCTCAAGGCCATCCACGAGGCCGAGGCCTACGACGGCCCGTCCCTCATCATCGGCTACAGCCCCTGCGAGATGCACTCCATCAAGAAGGGCGGCATGCAGAACTGCCAGGCCGAGATGAAGAAGGCTGTCGAGTGCGGTTACTGGAACCTCTTCCGCTTCAACCCCGAGGCTGCTGCCGGCAAGAAGTTCTCGCTCGATTCCAAGGAGCCCGCGGGCGGTTACCAGGAGTTCCTGATGAACGAGGCTCGTTACGCTTCGCTGACGCGTTCCTTCCCCGAGCGCGCCGAGGAGCTCTTCAAGGAGAATGAGCAGGCCGCTATGGACCGCTACGCTCACCTGCTGAAGCTCAAGACGGTGTACAACGAGGCCTAGGTCTCCTACCGCAGGATCTGAGGGCTGACCTTCGCGGACGTCCTCGGACATGAAAGAACCCCCGCTGCGCACTGAACTGCGCCCCAATTCTTGGACGGGCTAATAAGCGGCCTACGCCGCACATAGG
>CAUCTV010000017.1 GCA_958445895.1 uncultured Collinsella sp. | reverse complement strand
CTGGTGATCTCCGCCTTGAGAGGGCGGCGTCCTAAACCGCTAGACGAACGGGCCACATGACATCTGCACTGCCGTGCTGCGAGGAAATATATTACGGGACAAAAAACATCAGCGCAAGAAGAAATTCCAAATTGCCGAAAAATTGTCGACAGGTTATGGAACGCGCAGGTCAACTAATTAGCTAATTCAAGTTGAGATGAACCAAAAGGGTTTCGCGATCGTTGGGGATGTTGTCCTCGATAACGGCTTCGAGGGCGGCGTTGAGTAGCTGGCCTAGCTCGGGCCCCGGCTTCACACCGGCACGAATCAAGTCGCCGCCGTTGATAGCAAGCATCTTGAGCGAATAGGGCTCCCGCGCCTCCAGTAGCTCGTGCGCCAGCGCGCGCATCTCCTCAATCGTCTCGACGTAATAGAAGCACGACGGGGCCTTGCCAAGTGTGTCGGCACGCTTGAGGTCCATGAGCTCGTCCATCAGACGCGGCGTGTCGACGCCCTCGCCCGAAAGCGCGCGCATCATATTGAGCAAGCAGGAGCGCTCGGGACGCAGCGGCTTGTCGTGATACTTGATGAGTAGGCACACGTCGCGAACCAAATCGTGCGAAAGCGCGAGGCGATCCATAATGGCACGTGCCTTCTTGGCCCCGAGCTCGGGGTGACCGTAGAAGTGTCCGCTGCCGGCATGGTCGACCGTGAAACAGTCGGGCTTGGACACATCGTGCAAAAACGCCGCCCACATCAGGCTCATTGAGGGTGTAACGCCGTCGCACAGCGCCAACTCCCCCGCCACCGTCAGCACACGGGCGATATGCTCGTAGACGTTAAACGCATGATAGACACTGCGCTGGTCAAACCCACGAGCCGGCGCAAGCTCTGGTACGGCGGCGCAGATGAGCTCGGGGTAGCGCAGCATGGCGTCTCCCCCGTGGCCGGTCGAAAGGATACCCTCGAGCTCAATACCCACGCGCTCGCGCGCCACGGCATCGAGCTGCGGCGCGCACTCGGCAAGGGCGCGCTTAGTCTCGGGCTCAATCACAAAGTCCAGGCGGCAGGCAAAACGCACCGCACGCAGCATGCGCAGGGCATCCTCGTTAAAGCGGCGCTTGGGATTGCCGACGGCACGAATCAGCTTTCGCTCCAGATCACCCTGGCCGTCGTAGCGGTCGACAAGCCCGCACTCGGGATGCCAGGCCATGGCATTAACGGTAAAGTCACGACGCGCCAGATCGTCCTCGAGCGAAGCGGCACGCTCCACACTCTGAGGATGGCGCCCATCGGTATAGAAGCCGTCCAGGCGATAGGTGGTGACCTCAATGCGCTCGCCATCGCAAATGGCGGTGATGCCGCCAAATTTAATGCCCGACTCAACCACGGCAATATCAGCCGCTTCGAGCGCCTCTTTGGACTCCTGCCACAGGCCGCTGCAGCACATATCTACATCGTGGCTGGGGCATCCCATCAGCGCGTCACGCACCCAACCGCCAACATACCAGGCCTCAAGACCGGCATCCTCGAGGGCTCGCAACACGCGCAGAGAGGCGGCTGACGGCTGCGTAGCGTTAAGCGAAACATTGCACATTCCTGTGGCCTCCTGCACTTGCGGGCGTATCGATTGACGGTTCCCAAGAAGTCTAGCAAGAAACGAGAGCGGGCGCACACGCGAACCCACATCTCGCGTGATTGAGTGCCAAGTCCTCGGCTACCAAAATGAAAAAGCACCCGCCTCGGTAATCCGAGACGGGTGCTCAACAAAGCAAGAAACCAAGGCCCGTACGTTGCGCTAGCAGACCTGACGGATGGCAATGCCCTTCTGATACTCATCGACCTTGGCAAAGTCGCCCAGGCCCGGGCACTCGACCACGTTGGCGCCGGTGGCCATCGAGAGGCGCAGGGCGTCCTCGGCGCGCTCGGGAGCGTCGTGCCACACGGACAGGAAAGCGGCCAGCGAGGAATCGCCGGCGCAGACCGTCGACAGCAGCTTGACGTCGAAGGTGCGCTTGGCAAACCAGATGTGCTCCCCGTTGGAGAAGTATGCACCGGCACCGCCGAGGGTCAGCAACACGTTCTTGGCGCCCTTGGCATGCAGCTCGGCCATCGCGCCCTTGACAGACTCGTCGTCGCCACCGCTCACCTTAATGCCAAAGATGTCGAGCAGCTCGTCGTCGTTGGGCTTAATGAGCAACGGCTCCATGGCAATAAGGTCGGCCAGCTGATGGCTCGAGATATCGAGCACGAACTCGGCGCCCTTTGCCTTAACACGGCGAAGCACCTCGGCCAGGAAACCCTCGGAGGTGTTGGGAGGCAGCGAGCCGCTGATGACCAGGCAGGTCATATCGTCGAGTGAATCGATGAGCTCAAACATCTCCTGCTCGTTGGCCTCGTTGATGGCGGCACCGGCGTTGACCATGTTGTACTCGGTATCGGGACCGGCGTTGAGGAAGACGTTGACGCGCGTAATGCCGTCGGTCCACACGGGCTTGACGGGCACGCCCAGGGCCTCGGCGCCCTTGACGATGAACTCGCCCGAGAAGCCGGCAAAAAAGCCCAGGATTGTGGTGTCGACGCCGTAGTGATCGAGGGTGAACGAGACGTTGAGGCCCTTGCCGTTGGGCGTGTAGACCGCGTTACGCGTGCGGGTGACGGTGTTGGCCGAAAGGCCGTCGCAGGCGATGTTGTAGTCAATGGCAGGATTTGCAGTGAGCGTATAAATCATGAATGTTCCTTTCACAAGGCAACGAGTTAATGAAAGTATATTCCACGCATCGATAAAAGGCTACAACAACTCGGTGAACGGTGTGGAAGCGATGAAGTACGGCAGAACATGTCTCCCCCATGACAGAACAAAAAAGGCGCCCCGGCCGAAACCGGGGCGCCGCATGCGCGCGAATATGTCGCGTTTCGATTACTGACGATCGAGCTTGCGAACAGCAACACGCTTGCTGTACTCGTCAACGTGACCGAAGTCGCCAATGCCGACGGACTCGGCAACGTTGGCGCCGGTGGCCATAGCGAGCTTCATGGCCTCCTCGACGTTGTCGCGATCCCTGTACCACTTGTGCAGGAACGCAGCGAGGGTGCAGTCGCCGGCGCAGACGGAAGAGACCAGCTTGATGTTGAACTCACGCTTGGCATACCAGATGTCCTCGCCGTTGGAGAAGTAAGCGTCACCGCGGCTACCACGGGTGAGCAGCACGTTCTGGACGCCGGCCTCGTGAGCCAGCTTCATGGCAACGCGGACCTCGTCGTCGGTGTCGACCGGCACACCGAAGATAGCCTTCATCTCGTGATGGTTCGGCTTGATGAGCAGCGGCTTCTTGTGAGCGAGCTCCTTGAGCTTGTCGGAGGACAGGTCCAGGACGACGTCGGCGCCACGGGCCTGAGCGTGCTCCATGACCTGAGCCAGGAAGTCGGGCGTAGCTTTGGGAGGCACGGAGCCGGAGACGATCAGGCACTCAAGGTCGCCCGCGGTGTCCAGGATGTTGTAGAGCTCCTCCTGATGCTGCGGCGTGATCGGAGCACCGGGGTTCAGGATGCCGTACTCGTGCTGGCCATCGTTGACGTAGGTGTTGATGCGCGTGATACCGTCGGTCCAGACCGGGCGGCAGAGGCAACCCAGGTTCATGACCTCCTCGACGATAAACTTGCCCGTGAAGCCGGCGAAGAAGCCGAGCGCGACGGTATCGACGCCCATCTTCTTAAAGGCGAAGGACACGTCGAGGCCCTTGCCGTTAGCCGTGTAGCTGGCCGAGCCGGTGCGGACGTTCTCATCGGGCTCGAGCGGAGAGCTCGAAACCGTCATGTCGACAGCCGGGTTAGCGGTTAGCGTGTAGAACATTTACAGTACCCCCTGTATATGTGAGGGCCGCGTGATTGGCCCATTCCAACCACGCGGTTACCTCTGATACCAAATTAGCGAGCAGCAGACTCGAGCAGCGCCTTGACCTCGGCGGCAGTGTTGCAGGCGAGTGCCTTCTCGGCGAGCTCGTCACACTCGGCCTTGGTCCACTGGCTGATGGTCTTGCGGGCGCGCAGGATGGACGGAGCGCTCATCGAGAACTCCTCCAGGCCCCAGCTGATCAGCAGCGGCTCAAGCAGCGGATCGGCAGCGGCCTCGCCGCACATGCCGACCATGATACCGGCCTTCACGCCGCTCTCGATGATGTTCTTGAGCGAGCGGAGCACGGCGGGATAGTACACCTGGTACAGGTTGGAGATGGTGTCGTTGCCACGGTCGGCGCACATGGTGTAGCCGATGAGGTCGTTGGTGCCGATAGAGAAGAAGTCGGCGACCTCGGCCAGACGGTCAGCGAGCAGCGAGGCGGCAGGCGTCTCGACCATAATGCCGACCTCGATGTTCTCGTTGAACTTGCGACCCTCTTCGGTCAGCTCGGCCTTGCACTGCTCGACGAGCTCCTTGACGGCCACGACCTCCTCGACGCAGGTGACGAGCGGGATCATGATCTTGACGTCACCAAAGGCGCTGGCGCGCAGCAGGGCGCGGAGCTGAACCTTGTACTGGTCGGGATTGGCCAGGCAGTAACGCACGGCGCGGAAGCCCATGAAGGGGTTCTCTTCCTTGACCATGTGCAGATACGGAATCTCCTTGTCGCCGCCCACATCGAGCGTGCGGATGATGACCTGAGCACCCTTGAGCGCGCTGGCGACCTTACGATAGGCGTTGAACTGCTCCTCCTCGGAAGGAAGCTCAGCAGAGTCCATGAACAGGAACTCGGAGCGGAACAGACCGATAGCCTCGGCGTCGTGATCGAGCGCGTTGGGCACGTCATCGGGGTTACCGATGTTGCAGGCGATGATCTTCTTGATGCCATCGGCAGTCACGGACGGCTTGCCACGGAAGGCCTCGAGGGCTGCCTTCTCGGCAGCGAAGGCCTCGGCCTTGGCGGTGTAGGCAGCGAGCGTCTCCTCGTCGGGATCGGCCTCGACGATACCCTTGCCACCGTCGACGACAACGGTCATACCGTTGCGCAACGCGGTGCAGCTGTTGGAAACCGAAAGGACAGCCGGGATCTCGAGGGCGCGCGCAATGATCGCGGAGTGCGACGTGCGGCCACCGGTCTCGGTGACGATACCGGCAACGTGGGCCTTATCGATCGTGGCGGTCATGGACGGCGTGAGGTCGTGCACGACAACGACGGTATTCTCGGGCAGGACGGAGAGGTCGACGACCTCCTTGCCCAGCAGCTCGGCCAGAATACCGGTGCGGATGTCGGCGATGTCGGCCGCGCGCAGACGGAACATCTCGTCGTCCATGGACAGGAACATGTTCTCGAACATGGTCGAGGTGTCCATGAGCGCCTGCTCGGCGCAGGTGCCGCCGTCAATGGCGGCGTTGATGGCGTCGGTCATGCCCGGGTCCTGAGCCAGGACAATGTGTCCGCTCATGATCTCGGCCTCGGCCTCGCCCACCGTCTCCTTCATGTGGTCGGCCTGAGCCTGGGTCTTCTCGCAGAAGACCGAAAGAGCGGACTGATAGCGCTCCTTCTCTGCTGCCGAATCAGCAACCTCGTGCGGCTCAAACGTCAAGTCGGGATCGACGGCGACCATGACGGTGCCGATACCGATGCCCTCGGAAGCGTTGACTCCCTGATACATTCCCATTCCTCTCTCCGTGTCATGTGATAAAGCGTTTTGCCATATCCATGACAAAAGAGCGCAGCTACCTTACAACAGGTCACTGCGCCCCCAAATATGAACTTAGTTGTTCAACATGCGACCCGTTTGAGTTCTACTCGCCAAGACCGCTCTTGATGAGCTCGATGGCAGCAGCCAGAGCCTCGGCCTCGTCGGCGCCGTCGCACTTGACCTCGACCTCGGTACCGCAGGGGATACCAGCAGCCATGAGGGCCATCGGGGACTTGCCGTTGACCTCCTTCTCGGGGGTGACGACCGTCACGTCACAGGCGTACTTGCCCATGGTGGAGGCGAACAGACCAGCCGGACGCATGTGCAGACCCTGAGGATTAACGAGGGTAGCCTTCTCAGAAACCATAGTTGACTCCTTTTTTGTGTTTAACCCCTGTCATGCATGTGGCAGGAGTCAGATTCACGACGTTGTTTATATTAACTCACATCAAACGGTTTTTCATTGTGTTTCGCACGAATTGTTGGACAGATGTCGTTGTCGTCCGCTCGCCTGCCGGGCGGGGCGGTTAAGTTTGCTGCTCTACAGTCCTGCGCAAGACGGAAAGCACATTAAGTGCTTTCCTTTGCGTGCGGAACTCGCGACAAACTTAACCGCCCCGCCCGGCAGGCGAGCTGCGGGAACATGCTTCCGTCCAGGAAATATCGTGCAAAAGGAATTCTGGCTGAATTATTGTTCGCGTGGGTGATTCAGTCGATGAGGGCTATTTATGCCCTGTTGGGGACTAAGGAGTGTCCCGGGGTGCCGGCAGGAAAGGAACATCCCTGAGTGCCGGGTGGTATGAAAAAAGGCGAGGACCCGTAGGGAGTCCTCGCCTTTGTTACAGGGGGCGATGTTATTCGCGTACTGTGGGATTAGACCAGGCGGGCGTTGATCGTCTTGGCGATCTCGGCGGCGTCGGTGGAACCCTTGACGGTGCCACGGAAGTCCTCGTCCATGAGCGCCTCGGCAACCTTGGACAGGATCTTGAGGTGCGTGGTGCCAGCCTGTGCACCAGGGATGAGCAGAGCGATGGCCACGTTGACGGGAGCGCCGTCCATGGTATCCCAACCGGTCACGCCGGACTCGTCCTTAACGACGATGACGGCAGTCTCGGTAATGGCGTCGGACTTGGCATGCGGGATGGCGAAGCCCTCCATCATGCCCGTGGTGCCCTCGGCCTCGCGGGCCAGGAAGGCGTTCATCACGGCGTCGGCGTCGCTGGCGATACCGGCCTTGACAGCCTGGTTGGAAACGAAGCTCAGAGCCTCGTCACGAGAAGCGAAGTCCTCGGCGACAAAGACGTTCTCAACCTTCACGAAGTCGGCAGTCTCGGCCTTGGGAGCCTCGACGGCAGCGGCCTTGGAGGCCTCGACCGGCTGAGCAGCAGCGGCGGGAGCGGCCTTCTGGTTCTTCTCGAAGTCGTACTTCTTGAAGGCCACGAACAGGATGCCACCGACAACAGCACCGATGAGGATCGCGAGGACCCAAAGCGGACCGTTCTCGACAACGGGCAGGACCAGGAAGCCACCGTGAGGCGCCGGATCGTGAACGTTGAACATAATGGTCAGGATCGAGGCGATGGAGGAACCGAGCATCATGATGGGCATGACGGGCCAGATGTTCTTGGTCATGAACGGAATGGCGCCCTCGGTGATGTGGGTGCAACCAAGGATGAGGTTGACGATACCGGCGTCATGATCCTCCTGGCTGAAGTACTTCTTGCCGACGACGACGGCGAAGGTGGTGATCAGCGGCGGAACGATGCAGGCGGCGGAGACGGCAGCCATGAAGTTGGTGCCGAAGTTGTAGGTGTCGGTGCCGACGCCGGCGGCCAGAGCCTCGGTGAGCATAGCGGTACCGGTGACGTAAGCAGCCTTGTTGACCGGGCCGCCCATGTCAACGGCACACATGCAGCCGATGGCAAGGCCCAGGACAATGGCGCCAGAGGCGGACAGGCCCTTGAGGAAGTCCATCATGGCGGTGTTGATGGCAGCCATGGGGCCGGAGATGCCGAGCATGACCAGGCCGACGATGGCGGTCGAGAACAGCGGGTACAAAAAGATTGCCTTGAGGCCGTCCAGGTTCTTGGGCAGCTTGGAGAAGACCTTCTCGAGCAGCAGGATGACATAGCCAGCGAGGAAGCCGCCGACGATGCCGCCCAGGAAACCGAAGCCCACGCCGGCGCCGCCGGCGTCGATCATACCGGTCTCGGCGTTAACGGGCAGACCCTGGATGGCGATCATACCGGCAACAAAGCCGGGGACGAGTGCCGGGCGCTTGCCGATGGACTCGGCGATGTAGGCGGAAAGCACGGGAACCATGAGGTTCATGGCGATGCCGCCGATGATCTTGAGCATAGCGGCAAAGCTGTTGTAGTCAGACGCCGTCGAATCGAAGGACGTGATGCCCCACAGGAACGAAACGGCGGTCAGGACACCACCGGCAACGACGAAGACCAGCATATGGCTGACACCGTTCATAAGGTGCTTGTAGATGACGTGGCCGATGGACTCCTTCTCCTCGGTCTCGTCCTCGACATCGGCGGCAGCGGCAACCGTGCTGTCGCCCTTGGCGGCGAGCGCGCGGTCAATCAGCTTACCGGCGGCCTCAACGGACAGGGCCTTGGAAACACCGACGGAAACCATGGGCTTGCCGGCGAAACGCTCAGCCTGGACATCCTTATCGGCTGCGACGACGACGGCCTTGGCACCGGCGATCTCGCTCTCGGTGAGCTCGTTCTCGACACCGACCTGGCCATGGGTCTCGACCTTAATGGTCAGACCTCGCTCGGCAGCTGCCTTCTCCAGCGCCTCCTTCGCCATGAAGGTGTGCGCGATGCCGGTCGGGCAACCGGTGGCGGCGATGATGTCAAACTTAGCCATGTGTCCCTCCTTTTTAAGTTTTGCGCCCGCAGGCGCTCCCCTACACGCGCGTCCTTGCGCGCTTTTCCACAACTGAAAGATACCAACCTACCGTCCGCGTGAGAAGAGACAAGGCGAAATTCTCCGGTGAAAGGTTCTTTCATAACCGTAAACGGTAGGTGAAAGTTTACCATCAACACTTGAAACGGCAAGGTGTATCTTGTTATTGAAAATCCCCCTATACTATGACATTACAAAACGATTCCGATTTTCATGCCAACCAGGAGCCATCCATGACCGATAGTAGCAAGAGCGCACTTTCCCTCATTAGTACCCATCAGGGATACAGCGAGTCCGAGCAGCGCATTGTCGACTATATATTGGAGCACCAGTCCGAGGCGCCACGCCTCACGGCGGCTCAGCTCTCGCGCGCCGCCGCCACGTCCGAGGCGACCGTTTCGCGCTTCTGCCGCAAGCTTGGCTTTGGCAGCTTCCGCAGCTTTCAGTTTTCGTTGGCGAGGGATTTGGAAAGCCAGCGCAACGAGGGCCTGACTGACGAAGTCTCGCTCGACAATATGGAGCAGAGCCTTAAGAACATCCTGGCTGCCAAGGTGAGCGAGCTTAATGCGACCATCGACGGGATCGACCACGATACGTTGGCGGCTGTTGTGCATGCCCTTAAGCATGCAGGGGTTATTGAGTTTGCGGCTGTGGGCAATACGAACGCGGTCGCGCTCGATGCGACATTTAAGTTTTCGCAGCTGGGCCTTCGCTGCATGGCGAGCACCATCAGCGAGACCTCGATCGGGTTTGCGCTCACGCTACGCCCCGGCGACGTCATCGTGCTCATCTCAAACTCCGGCAAATCGCGCCGACTGAATCGCATGGCAAAAGCTGCTCGCGACTGCGGTGCAACCGTAGTCGTCATCAGCAGCGACAGCAAATCCCCGCTCGCACGCCTGGCAGACTATACTTTTAATACCGTCAACCACGAGGCGTTGCTGACGACGGGCGACTTTGCGTTCTCCAAGATCAGCGCCACGATGATCATCGAAGTCATCTACAACTTCCTGCTGCCCGAGATTGAAGACGCTCGCGAACATATCAGCTACTACGAGGAGCTCATCCAGCCGGACAAGGTCGTTGAGTAAAACGCGTAGTGGGACAAAAATTTCAGTCTATTTTGTCCCACCAACACCGCTGATACAACTTAGCCTCGAGCTTCTTCGAGCATCTGCTTTGCGTGGGCCAAGCTTGCCTCGGACTGATCGCCGCTCAGCATTCGGGCGATCTCTGCGGTACGGGCGTCTCCCGTCACCTCGTCCAGATGCGTCTGGGGAACATCGCCGGGTTCCTTGCTCACCACGTAGTGCTTATCGGCCATAACGGCGACCTGCGCCAGGTGCGTGACGACTATCACCTGATGCGTCGCGGCAAGATCGGCCAGCACACCAGCAAGAGCACGAGCCGTGGAGCCGCCGACACCGGCATCGACCTCGTCAAACACCAGCGTATCGACACCGTCCGCATTACCCAAGACCACCTTGCTCGCCAGCATAACGCGGCTGAGCTCGCCGCCCGACGCAATGCGGCGCAGGGGTCGCGGCGTCAAGCCAGCACCGCTGCGATACAAAAGCTCGTAGCTCGAAGGACCCGCCGGCGTCCACTCGGCGCGCGGAAGATCACGCGACTCCCAAACGAGCTCGGCGCCGCCCATCTCCAAGCGTGCCATCTGACGACCAACCTCGTGGCAGAAGCGCGGGGCCGCCGTATTGCGAGCGCGCTTAAGCGCCTTGGCGGCAGCGAACAGCTCGCGCTCGGCGCTCCCGAGTGCCTCACGCGCCTTTTTGATCTGCTCATCGCCATCATCGACCAGGGACAGCAGCTCTTGCGAGCGATCGCGCATGGCAAAAACATCGTCCATGGTGGGACCCCACTGACGCAACAGGCCCTTGAGGTCGGAATACCGCTCACGCATGCGAGCGAGCTCGCGCGGGTCGAAGGCGACGCCATCGCGATAGGCACGAAGCTCGTTCGCGCTATCCTCAAGGGAGATGCAGGCATCCGTAAGCGCATCGGCAATGTCGCCCAGTTTGCGATCGACGGTAGCCATACGGGAAAGCTCTGCCGCGGCGCTGTTCACGGCATCGAGCGCTCCACCTTCGGCGGCAAGCGATGCATGGGCATCGTTAGCTGTGGCAACCAGTACCTCGGCATGTTCGGAGCGCGGCAGCAGTTCCTCGAGTTCCTCATACTCACCCGGCTTGGGGTCGACCTCGGCGATACGCTCCAGGGCGAAGCGCGCCTCCTCGACGCGACTCCCCTGCGCACGCGACGCCTCCTCTACGCGACGGACCTCCTTGGCAGCCGTACGCGACGCCTTAAAGCAGACACGGTACTTTTCCAGCGCCTCGAGCGCAGAGCGACCAGCCCAGGCATCGACCATGGCAACATGATGTGCCGGATCGAGCAGGCGCTGATGCTCGTGCTGGCCGCACAGATCCATCATCACGCCGACGCGCTCGGAAAGCTCGCGCACGCTGGCAATGCGACCATCAATCTTGACGCGGCTGCGGCCTTCGGCAGAAAGGCTGCGCTGCACGGTGAAGCCCTCCGTGTCGTGCGGGCCATCGAACAAGCGCGCCTCGACGCTCGCAAGCGCCTCGCCCTCGCGCACGGTCGACGAATCTGCACGCTCGCCCAAAATGAGCTTGAGCGCCGAGAGCAGCGCGGTCTTGCCGGCACCGGTCTCGCCAGTCAAAACCGTTAGGCCCGCACTCGGCACCAGCGTCGCCTCGCGAATGAGTGCAATGTTGGAAACCTGCAGCTCATCGATCATGACGCACTCCGTAGAACACGCGGCTCACGGAGTTATAGAAGCTCTCGGGACCGTAATCGAGAAGCAGCACATCTCCGGGACCGCGACGCACCGCCACGCTCTCAACGGTGCCATCGCAGGTAATAAACTGTCCATCGATAGCGATCGCCGGAACACTCGGACGGTCATCAGACATAAAGATCTCGACGACATCACTCGGCGAGGTCAAAAAAGCGCGAGCCTGAATGGTATGCGGGGCGATGGGCACACAGACCATACCCGTGTAATCGGGGCTGACAATGGGACCGCCGGCGGAAAGCGCATAGCCGGTGGAGCCGGTCGCCGTCGAAACGACGACACCGTCGCCGCGCAGGCGATCGATATGATGGCCGGACACCGTGATGTCAAACTCAACCATATCGGACAGGGGGCCGCGCGTAAGTGCCATATCGTTGAGGGCAAACGTGCGCACGACATCCTTCGTGCCATCGTCGCGCACGGACACGATATCCGCGGCGATGGTGGCGCGGCGGCTCACGTGCAGCTCACCGGACAGAGCATCGCTCACGACCTGCAGAATGTCGCGCTCCTCGGGGCTCGCAGCAGTTAAAAAGCCCAGGTGACCATAGGAAAGACCAAGGATAGGAATCTCGCGATGGTTGAGGATGCGGGCAGCGCGCAGCAACGTACCGTCGCCGCCGAGCGTAATGACCAGATCTGAGCCATCAATATCAGGCGTGCTTTGAATCTTCGATCGCTGGTCGGCAGCCCATGCGACCTCGTAGCCCTGGCGCGAAAGCCAAAGCTCGAGCATCAGGCCGCTCTCGACCGCCTCTTGCTTGTAGTAATTGGGAACCAGAAAGACCTTCATAGCGTTGCAGCTTTCTCGCTCAAAGCCGATACCTGGGATTGCAGCTCATCGTCGGTGCGTTCACCAGGGGCAAACCTTGTGCCGTACAGGAAAAACTCAACGTTGCCCTTAGCGCCATGGATGGGCGACACGCACACGTCAAGCGGGAACAGGCCCTTGGCGGCAAAAAGCTCAATCGCCGCCACGAGCGTATCGCGGCGGACGGCGGGGTCGGTCACGATACCGCGCTCGCCCACCAGCGCAGCCGGCGCCTCAAACTGGGGCTTTACGAGCGTGCAGAACGAACCCGAAGGCTTCAGGCACGCCAGCACGGCGTCGATGATATTCGCGATGCCGGTAAACGAGACATCACATACAGCCAGGTCGATGGCACCGGCATAGCCAAGCTCAGGCAGCTGCGTCACGTTTGTGCGCTCATGCAGCGTCACGCGATCATCCTGACGCAACGACCAATCGAACTGGGCGCGACCCACGTCCACCGAGACAACGGTCGCAGCTCCGCGCTTGAGCAGGCAATCGGTAAAGCCGCCGGTAGAGCAGCCTACGTCCAGGCAGGCAAGGCCCGTGGGATCGATACAAAACGCATCGAGGGCACCCTCAAGCTTAAGGCCGCCGCGCCCAACGTACGGAATGCGCCCCTTAACGTGCAGTGGCAGGCCCGGCATCACCTTAAGACCCGGAGAGGTCAAACGCTCACCGCCGCTCGAGACCAAGCCGGCCATAAGAGTGCGAAGGGCATCCGCGCGATCGGCGCAGATGCCCTGTGAAATCAGTTCGTCATCGAGACGCACGCGTTTCATGAATGCCATCAACCATTCGTATCCGGGGATGCAGCCTGTCTATCTTGGGACTCGTTTGCCGCATCCTCATCGTATTCCTGCTCGAGCTTGTCGGCCTCACGCGGCGTCAGCTCAAACTTGTCGACCATATCGACCGCACGGGAACCAAGCTCAATCGCCTCGTCAAACAAATCGAGCGAACGCTCCAGGGACGTATCCTTGGAGCGAACGGTGGCGATGATCTGGTCCAGGCGATCCGAGATCTCATCGAAGTTGCGGACGGAACCCTCTGGCATGGCTACTCCTCGACGGAGTCGGCCTCGACGGCCTCAGCAGCGTCCGGATCCTCGGCAAGTACACCGGCGGCAGCCTGAGCGGCAGCGACCTTGGCAGCCTGCGCCTCCTCGCGAGCGCGATCCTCGGCCAGCAGCTCTTGGTACAAATCCTCACCCGGCAGCTCCTCGCTGCGAGCGATCTTGCCCAGCACGCCGTTGACAAACGATGCGGACTGGTCGGTGCCATAGGCCTTGGCAAGTTCGACGGCCTCGTTGATAACAATAGCGTCCGAGACCTCCTCGTCGGTGAGGAAGCGCATCTCGTAGACGGCGATACGCAGCAGGTTGCGGTCGGCGCCGGGCATGCGCATAAGATCCCAGTTCTTGGCGACGGCGCGCAGGGCACAGTCGATGCGATCGATATGCTCGTAGGCACCGCGACAAAGCTCCAGCGCATAGGGGTCGAGGGGACCCTTCGAGATCAGGAAATCGCCCTCGAGGACGCGCTCGAGCGGACTGTCCGTGGCCTCGGCCTGGAACAGCAGCTGCAGCGCCTGACTGCGGGCAAGCGTGCGCCCGCGATAAACCTTAAGGCTCAAAGGTTACTCCTTGGGGAAAACGAGGCCGTCGATGCAAACGTCAACGCGCTCGACCTCGACGCCCACCTGGGCATCGATGGCGGCGACCACGGCTGTGCGAACGGCCTCGGCGAGTTTCTTGAACGGATAGCCAAAGAACACCACGACACGCACGGTGAGTGCGAGCTTGTCGCCGACGACCTCGGCCTCGACCGCCGGCTCGGAAGCCGGGGCCTTGGACGAGAGCATCATGGAGACAAGGTTGGTGGCAAGGTCCTTGACGCCAACGGAGGCGATGCCCTCGACATCCGACACGGCGCGCGAGACGATGGCGGTCAGAACATCGGGCGAAATGCCGATGCCGTCAATCTTGATTTCCTGGGGCATGAGTCCTCCTAGAAGAGTTGGTTGCTAGACGCGGGAGACGAACTTGCCGTCGCGGGTGTCAACCTTGATGACCTCGCCCTCGTTGAGGTACATGGGGACCTGGATGACAGCGCCGGTGTCGATCGTGGCCGGCTTGGTGGAACCCTGAACGGTGTCGCCCTTAAAGCCCGGGTCGGTCTGGACGATGGTGGTCTCGATGAACATCGGCGGGGTCACGCCCATGAGCTCATCGTCGGCGAAGAGCAGCTGGCAGATGTCGTTCTCGCGCAGCCACTTGGAGTTCTCGCCCACCATGTCC
Source organism: uncultured Collinsella sp. (assembly GCA_958445895.1). Lineage (GTDB taxonomy): Bacteria > Actinomycetota > Coriobacteriia > Coriobacteriales > Coriobacteriaceae > Collinsella. Next base: position 8,687 of record CAUCTV010000017.1, on the reverse strand, counting down.
TCGGGAACAGGAACCTGCTCATAGGTCTCATTGTCCATGAAGATGTAGTCGGTGCCATCGTTGTAGAGGTACTGGAACTCACGGGTGGTGAGCATGACGCTCTCGAACTTGGTGCCGGCGTTGCAGGTGTTCTCGACGACGCGGCCGCTCTTGATGTCGCGGGTCTTGTAGCGCACAAATGCGCCGCCCTTGCCCGGCTTGACATGCTGGAACTCGACGATGGTGTAGACCTTGTCCTTAATGCGGAGACCGAGGCCGTTCTTGAAGTCGGCGGTAGAAATGGTAGGCATATCGACCTTTCTTGTTATGGGCAGAACGCACAAGCGTCCAAATTACATACGACCAAAATTATACACTTGCAGACGGCGCCTGCAGCGAGCGCATAAAAAGAGAATGCGGGGCGTCCGAATCGATCCGGACGCCCCGCCCCAAAATCTATCGAAATGAGCTAGCAATCGATGACGTGGAGGTCATGCGGCGTCTTGGTGAAGGGCTCGTAGCCGTTCTCGGTGACCACGCCGTAGTCCTCCAGGCGCACGCCGCCCACGCCGGGCAGGTAGACGCCGGGCTCCATGGTGATAACCGAGCCAACCTCGATGATATTCTTGCTGCGGTTGAAGTTGGGCAGCTCGTGGATGTCGATACCGACGCCGTGGCCCAGACCATGGTTGTAGTAATCGCCATAGCCGGCATCGCCGATGATCTTCTTGGAGAGCTTGAAGATGTCGTTGCCCTCGACGCCCGGATGGATGGCGGCGACGCACTCCTCGTGCGTACGGCGCACGAGCGCGTACAGGTCGAGCTGCTCCTGGGTGGGCTCGCCCATCACGACGGTACGAGTCATGTCGGAGCGGTAGTCGCAGTATCCCGCGCCGTAGTCCATCAGGACAAAGTCGCCCTTCTCGATCACGCGGTCGCTCGGGACGGCATGCGGGTTGGCGGTGTTGGGGCCGCTTGCCACGATGGAGCCGAAGGCCAGGCTGTCGGCGCCGTTGGCGAACATAAAGTTCTCGAGCTCGTTGCGGACCTGTTTCTCAGTCATACCGGGCTTAATATAGCCGAGCATGTGCTGGAAGGCGGCGTCGGTGATCGACTGCGCGTGGCGCATGAGCTCGATCTCCTCGGCGTCCTTGATGGCGCGCATCTTACGGATGTCGTCATGCATCAGCGGCAGCATGCAGGCAACGGAGCGGTCCTCCAGGCCACGCTGAATACCCTGGTAGAAATTGATCTGCATGTCGTCCTCGACAGCGCAGACGCGGCACTTGTTGGCCGCGATCTTGCCGGCGACCCAGCCGGGGATGGTGCCCTCGTCCATGTCGTAGACCCAGGGGCTGCCGGCGGGCGTGTTCTCCTCAAAGCTGTTGAGATAGCGCGAGTCGGTATGGAACAGGCACTGGTCAGCCGTAATAAACGCAGCGTGCGGGAACTCGAAGGTGTAATCGAAGACGCCCTTGACGCCCGTAAGCCAACGAAGGTTGGCCTCGTCGCGCACCACGATAGCGTCGTAGCCGCGCTCAACCATCAGGGCACGGACACGCTCGATACGACCGGCAGGACCGGCAGCAAACTCAGACATGCAGATTCCTTTCTTGTTGTCTCAAAAAGTGCGGGACGGGTCTCAACCGAACGACGGAATAGCATGTGATCCACGACCGATTGAAACCCGCCCCTCAACATGATACGAAAGACGATGGATGTCAATAAATCTTAGAGCAGTTCTTTGCGAGAAGCCAAGTAGGCGTGAGCATGGCGCTCAAGAACCTCGTCCTCAACGCTCGTGAGACGAATGGCGCCGAGTGACGCGGGCAGCGGCAACATACTGCGGTTCGAGCGGACAAACTGCTGCCTGCGGAACTCCTCGATATATGCGGCGGGCTCCAGATCGAAGGCAAGCTCCTCGATACCAAAGTCCTCCAGGCAGTCATCGACCTCAAAGACGTAATCGATATCGAAGTCGCAGGCATCATGTGCAAGGCGCGCCTCAAAGCGCATGCCCTCGGACAACAGCTGGTAGGCAGGGACCTGCGAAGCGGCATCGCCCAAGCAGGCGCGCAGGGTGCGTTCCCCCATCTTGCCAAAATCGAGCGCATGGCGAGCGCTCGGGTTCGTGGCCGTCAGCACGTCCTTGCGGGCAGTCTGAGACCATTGGACGGCATTGACGAGCGCGACCTCCTCACCAGCAAGAATCTCGGGAACAGTCTCAATAAACTGATTCCAGCGCGACTTGCTGCTCGAAAGCATGGTGCCAACAAGTACCGCATAGCCGAGCTTGAGGTCCTCGGGGTCCGCTTCGCGAACAAGGTCGAGGTCACACACGACCAAGCCCGGTTCGGGACGGAACGCGATAGCGGGAAGCGCATTGGCCGACGAGGCGACGAGCGGCTTCATGGTCGTCGCGACCGTGAGCATGGCGTCGAAGGTCGTCGGCAACAGCGCGCACTCAGTTCGGCCGCACCACTGGTTGGCGCACCAGCTAACAACCGAGCAGGTTGCGGCATCGCCAACGGCGACAACCAGATCGTCGCAGGTAACGCCGTTGGCAGACAGGGCGCCAAAGATAGCATCGGCATCGGCCAGCGTAGCACCGGCAGGCGAAACCTCGAGGACGAGCGGCGACACGGCAAAGCCGGCATCGACCAGAGCGTGCTCAACGATCTCGCCAAAGCGGTCGGAAACAGCGCTGTTCCAGACAACCATCGCACGCTTGGGCTTGCCCACGGCCGAGGCAAACATACGCGACAGCTCACTAAAAGCGTTAAAGCCGACGCGAACATCGACACTGCGATTTTGGAAATTGATCAGTTGACGGCGAATCATAGCAGTCCACGCTCCAAAAGCATCTCGGCACAAAGGTAGGAAACGTCCTCGAAGGACTTGTTGCGAATATCAAGGGTAATATCTGCGGCCTGGCGATACAGCGGACGGCGATGCTCAAACAGGCGCGCGGCATGCTCGGGCGAGCGGAAATCGGGGCGCGTGTCGGACCGACGAATCTGGCGAATCGAATCCTCGAAGTCGCCCTCGAGGTACACGCACGTACCCATATCGTGCATCAGCTCAATATTCACCGGTGTCTCGACGATACCGCCACCGCACGAAACCAACAGGCTGCGCTCGCTTTGGAGCGAACGGAGCGCCGAGGTCTCGAGCTCGCGAAAACGATCCTCGCCCTCGGTCTCAAAAATCTCGGTTACCGACTTGCCGCAACGGCGCACGACCAGGCGGTCGGTATCGATAAAACGCCGATTGAACATGGTGCCGACGTTGCGCGCGAGCGTCGACTTGCCCGCGCCCAAAAAGCCGATAAAGAAGATATGGTCGCAGCCGTGTTTGATGTGCTGAGACATGGTGAAACCTATTCCTCGCAGGGAAGGTCGCGCAGGGCCCGGCGCTCAAAAATACGGAAGATCTGCGTATACCACAGGTCCTGCGTCGCCTGCGGCTTTACCAGGATGGTATCGACGCCGGCTAAATTGCCACTCCACACGTCAGTGTAGAGCTGATCACCGATCAGTACCGCCTCGTCGGCCGTGGCGCCGAGGCGCTTAAGACCCGCCTTGAGAGCAAACGGCGCCGGCTTCATGGCGTGGCTAATGGCCTCGAGTCCCAGCTCGCGCGCAGAGCTCATGACCTGGTCGCGATGCCAGTTGTTGGACACCATGCACAGCTTAAAGCCTTTGGCGCGGGCGGCGTCAAGCCAAGCGGAAACCGCGGCGGGAACCTGCTCGGTGTCGCGCGGCACCAGGGTGTTATCGCGATCGAGCAGAATGGCGCGTTTGCCGTCGGCCCACAGGGTATCAAGGTCGATGCGATCGACCGAGGCAACGTATCGTTTGGGGCTAAAAATCCTCATGCTAATTCCAAGACTGTTGATGCTCTTCGTAGGTTTGCGAGAAGTACTCCTCGTCCTGTGTAATGTAGAAATACAGGTCATCGGAGTCGGTCGGCTCAAGGGTGGCCTTGAGCGCCTCGAGCGACGGAGAGCAGATGGGCGTGGGCGGCAGGCCCTCGTGCTTATAGGTGTTATACGGGCTATCGCTCTGCAGGTCGTCGGCGGTAACCTCGCCGCCGGTGACATACATCATGGTCGCATCGCTGTTGAGATAACGCAGACCGTCGAGCTTGCCGGCAAGGCGGTTGTAAAAAACCGAGGCCACGTGCGCACGTTGATCGGCGTTGAGGCCCTCGCGCTCAACAATAGAGGCCAAGTTGACGATGTCGTAGTCGGACATCTCCACACCGTAGCGTTCCATGATCTTCGCCTCGCAGCTGGCAAAGTCAAGCGACTTGTACTCGGTCTTAAACTGATCGAGCATGGCGCGAATCACATCATCGGCCGTCGGCGAATCGCCCAGCGAATAGGTCTTGGGGAACAAGAAGCCCTCGAGCGAATCATTGGCCGCGCCCCTAAGGAAGCTATAGTCGTCCACGTAGTTGGAGGCCTTGGCCTGGTTGAGGAAGTCTTCCTTAGAGATGCTATTGTAGGCCTGGGCCACACGGTCGGCGACTTGATCGACCGTCAAGCCCTCGGGAATCGTCAGCGCATTGGAGCCAGCGTTGGGGCCTTCCATGAGTTGCTGAACCACCTTAGTCGCGTCCATGAGCGTGGTGAACGAATAAGTACCAGGCTTGAGCGACATATCGGCGTTGAGCTTTTTCACCGCCGCATAGTAATCCTTGGGATTTTCGACGATATGGTTCTCAGAGAGAATCGAGGCGATCGTATCGCCCGAAGCACCGTCAGGAATGGTCACCTTAACCTGCTGACCAGCCGTGACATTCGAATCCTCACCGACAAAGAAGCCCTTGACGGCCGGCACGACAAAGAAAACGATCGCGACAAGCGCTAGCACGGCGACGACGACGCCGATAATCATAGGCACCGGGGAGCTTTTCTTTTGGGCACCGCGACGAGCATGCGTGTTGTAGCTCGATCGCGTGGCCGGAGCAACGCCGTGCGAACCGCGAGCGTGATGCGAATGCGATTGGGGGGCCTGTGCTCGCTGGGTAGGTGCCTGCTGCTTAAAGCGGGTACCGCCTGCAGGCTGGGCCGTACGAGCAGTGGGCTGTCGAACCGTCCGCTGAGCAGGTTGAGCCAAACGAGAGGAGGACTGCACCGGGCGCGCGGCAGGCTGAGCTGCGCGCTGCGTCGGCTGTGCCGGACGCTGGCCAGGCTGGGCAGGGCGCGGCACAGGCTGACGTGTACGAATCGGCTGGCGCGGATCGGAAGCGCTAGGCATGCGAGACCTCCTCGTTTTTACGATCAAGCCACGTCTGCAAAAACAGGCTGGCGGCAATCATGTCAATCTTGCCCCTCATCTGCTTTTCGTTGAGGCCCTGCTCGCGCAGGATACGCTTGGCCTCTTGCGAGGACAGGCGCTCGTCCTCAAACTCCAACGGAAGATCGAGCTCGTCGGCAATCTTTTGCGCAACAGCGGCAACACGCTCGGCCTGGGGACCGGGCTCACCGGCCATGGTCAGGGGACGCCCACTTACCAGGATATCGGGCTCATAGTCCTCGACCAGATAGCGGAACGTCTTGGCCATACCGGTGACCTCTGCAGCCGGGAGCACCTTGACAGGCATCGCCATCTTGCCATCACGGCTCGAGACGGCGATGCCGATCCTGGTCTCCCCTATGTCCAGCGCAAGCGCGACCACAGCGACTACCTAGATTCTTAGGCGCCGAGCGCGGTCTTAGCGGCCGCGAGGGCATCGGCGATGCCGGCGGCATTCTTGCCACCGGCCTGGGCCATGTTGGGACGGCCGCCACCGCGACCGTCGACCAGGCCCGCGATCTGCTTGATCACGTTACCGGCGTGGAAACCGGCCTTGACGGCGTCATCGGAGCCGGCGGCGAGCAGGGCCGGGGTGCCCTTCTCGGTCACGCTGGCGACGACGCAGGCGACAGGACCGGCGACCTTCTGGTGCACGGTATCCCAGACGTTGCGCAGGTCGGCAGCCTCAAGGCCCTGGAGCTCAGCGACGACGAGCTTGTAGCCGTCGAGCTCGACGGCGCCCTCGATGGCGCTGGAGATAGCGTCGGAGGAGCCACCGGTCAGTGCCTTCTTGAGCTTGTTGGAAGTCTCGCGCAGCTCGGCCTGCAGGTTCTCCACGCGGGCGGGAACCTCATCCACGCGGCACTTGAGCGCAGCAGCGGCGGCGTCGACGAGCGCCAGACGGTCGGCCATGTAGTCGAGAGCACCCTTAGAGGTCACGGCCTCAATACGGCGGACGTTGGAGCCCGTAGAGGACTCGGAAATGATCTTGAACAGGCCGATCTCGGCGGTGTTGGCGGCATGGGTGCCACCGCAGAGCTCACGGGAGAACGGCTGGTCCTCGGCGCCCACGGAGACAACGCGGACGACGTCGCCATACTTCTCGCCAAACAGGGCGACAGCACCGGCGGCCTTGGCCTCGTCGATGCCCATGACGCGGGTCACGACCGGCTTGGAGGCGAAGATCTGCTGGTTAACCAGGTCCTCGACAGCCTTGAGCTGCTCGGAGGACAGGGCCTCGAAGTGCGTGAAGTCAAAGCGCAGGTGCTCGGGCGTCACCAGCGAGCCAGCCTGGGAGACATGCTCGCCCAGGACCTGCTTAAGCGCAGCGTCGAGCAGGTGGGTGGCGGTGTGGTTGCGGCGCAGGAAACCACGGCGCTCGGCGTCGAGCGCGGCGGTCACGGTAGCACCGACGGTCAATGTGCCCTCGGCAACGTGGGCGACGTGAGCATACAGGCCGTTGTGGTTCTTGGTATCGGAAACGGTCAGCGCAACGCCCTCGGCGGAAAGCTCGCCGGCGTCACCCTGCTGGCCGCCCATCTCGGCGTAGAACGGGGTGCGGTCGAGAACAACCTCGACATCCTCGCCCGCAGCGGCGGACTCGACGGACTCGCCGTTGCGCACGATGGCAACAACCTTGGCGCCTACGATCGCATCGTTGTCATAGCCGTCGAACTCAGTCGCGGCGACCTTGTCGGAAAGTTCGACCCACACGTCGTTGAAGCTGCCCCAGGCGTCGCCCTTGGCATTGGCGCGGGCGCGGGCCTTCTGGTCCTCCATGCAGGCGGTGAAGCCGTCCATGTCGACGTCGTGGCCAGCGGTGCCGGCGATCTCGACGGTCAGGTCGATGGGGAAACCAAAGGTGTCGTGCAGCTTAAAGGCAACGTCGCCCGGAAGGACAGCACCCTCGGCAAGCGCGGCCAGGGCCTCGTCCAGGTAGACGCGACCGTTGTCGAGCGTCGTGGAGAAACGCTCCTCCTCGGAAGCGACGATACCCTTGACGAGCGCGACGTTCTTGAGCAGCTCGGGATAGGCCTCGCCCATCTGGGCGTTGACCTCATCAATGAACTTGGTCAGGAAGGCGCCCTCGATGCCCAGCAGGCGACCGTGGAACACGGCACGGCGGAGCAGGCGGCGAAGGACGTACTCGCGACCCTCGTTACCGGGGAGAATGCCGTCCGAGATCATAAAGTCGACGGCACGGGAGTGGTCGGCGATGATGCGCAGGGAGCGGCTGGCGCCGGAGTAATCGTCGGCGTCATAGGTCTTGCCGCTGATCTCCTCACCGAGCTTGATGAGGTGCTGCATCAGATCGCCGTCGTAGTTAGCGGTCTTGCGCTGCATGATAGCGGCCATGCGCTCCAGGCCCATGCCTGTATCGAGGTTGCGGTGCGGCAGCTCCGGCATGGAGCCGTCCTCCTGGCGGTCGTACTGGGTAAACACGAGGTTCCAGAACTCAAGGAAGCGATCGCAGTCGCAGCCGGGCTTGCAGTCGGGGCTGCCGCAACCGACCTCCTCGCCCATGTCAAAGTAGATCTCGGAGCACGGACCGCAGGGACCGGTGGGGCCAGCGGCCCAGAAGTTGTCGTCCTCGCCCAGACGCGAGATGTGATCCTCGGCAACGCCAAGGGAGCGCCACACGTCGTGGGTCTCGTCGTCCTCGGTAAAGACGGTGAAGTACAGGCGGTCGAGCGGCAGCTTGAACTCCTTGGTGATGAGCTCAAAGGCCCAAGTGCAGGCCTGCTGCTTGGAGACGCCGCCAAAGGAGAAGTCGCCGAGCATCTCAAAGAAGGACAGATGACGGCCGTCCTCGCCGATGCAGTCGATGTCGTTGGTGCGAACGCACTTCTGACAGGAGATCGCGCCGATCTCCTTCATGGTCTTCTTACCCTGGTAGTACTCCTTAAACTGGTTCATGCCGGCGTTGGCGAGCAGCAGCGAAGGATCGTCGGGAACGAGGGACGAAGAAGGATAGAGCTTAAGACCGCGCTCCTCAAAGAAGTTGAGGAACTTAGAGCGAATCTCGGCCGTAGTCATTGACGGGTAGTCAGCACTCATAGAGGGAATCTCCTCGGTTTCACATCGAAACAGTTCAAACGTAACGATATTACCATCCCACTGCGCCTGTGCAAAAAAGAGGGCCGCCAAACAGCGACCCTCCAGCGAAAGTGCATGTTATTTAGGACTAAGCAATCCTTTGAAAAAATGTTTATTTTGAAAAAGAGATAAAATCAATATATCCCTTTTCCCCAATTTTTACAACGGCATTGTAGGGCTTTTTCTCTTTGTTTTTGATTCCTTTTACCAGGGTTTCTTTTCCCTCCAGTAATTCTTTTACATTCGTTTTGGTTAGTTTTTTCTTTCTAAAATGTTCAGCTAAAGTAAACTTACATTCAGGATAATTTG
>CAUCTV010000016.1 GCA_958445895.1 uncultured Collinsella sp. | reverse complement strand
CACAGGAGCAAAAAGGAACCGCAAAAGCCAAAGGTCTCGGACAGGAAGGCGAAGACGAAGTCGGTGTGGAACTCAGGCAGAAAGCCGCCGGCCGACTGCGTCGCATGCCCCAGGCCCTTACCAAAGAAGCCGCCCGAGCCAACGGCGATAAGCGACTGCTGCAGGTTGTAGGCATCGTCCAAATCGGCATTATCGGGGTCGATAAAGACCGTCAGACGGTTCATCTGATACTGCTTGATGAGCACATCGTGGCCGAGCAACGAATCAAAGACCGAATCAAGCGCCAGGACGAGGGCCACCAGGCCCACGAGCAGGGCCAGGGTCGACAGCACCCATTCGCGGCGTGCACCGCTCATGCAGATGACGATGGCGCCCGAAACCAGCACGACCAGGCCCGAGCCCAGGTCACCCATGGCAACGACGGCCAAAAACGGAATGGACAGCATGCCGCAGAGCTTGACGTAGTCGCGAACGGTATCGATGCGACCGTTATACTGCGAGCCAAGCGTAGCAATAAAGAAGATGGTGATGAGCTTGGCAAGCTCAACCGGCTGGAATGTCAAGCCGATACCGGGAATCTTGATCCAACCCGTCATGCCCAGACCGCCCGTATAGGACAGACCCGGAATCTTGGGCGAGAAGATCACGATCAGGTCGATGACGAGCAACGCCGTCGAGAAATTGGAAATACCGCGCAGGTCGGTTCGCCAGACGAGCACCGCCAGCACCGCTCCGATACCAATTCCCAGCAGATGGCGTGAGAACGAAGCATCGGCCTTAAACTGCGAAGCCGACCAGATAATGATGGCACCGTAGGCGACGAGCGCCACAGTAGCCACGAGCACACCGATATGCACCTTTTGGCGAAACGTGCCGCGCGAGGCCGAAAGTTGCTTGTTGACGCGGTCCAGGCTGCTGCGAGAGCCGGTCTTGGTTGAACGGAACAGATCCGCCGGAGAAAAATCCATCGCAACCTCCTATCGAACCGAAGAATCGCCCGAGGCCGAAGAGGTATCGGGCTCGTCATAAATCACACCGAGCACGTCGCGCACGACATGCATCGCGGTATCTGAGCCGCCGCCGCCCTGCTCCAGGACAGTAGCGATGACATACTTGGGATCATCGGCCGGTGCATAGGCGCAGAACCACGCGTATTCGTCCTCGCCGCTTTTCTCGCCCGTGCCCGACTTGCCGTATACCTGGGGCGTCAGGGTGCCAAAGTGAGCCGCCAGGGACGTCGATGCCGTGTAAATCACGTCGTGCATGCCGTTGCGAACAAGAGCCAAATCCGAATCGCTGTTGATCTTGGCCTCCAGGCGCTTCTTCTTGCCCTTGCCGTTGTACTTATAGGCATCGCCGTCGCCATCGCGCGACACGGCAGACAAAAACACGTGAGGCACGTACTGTTTGCCGCCGTTGGCAAGACCCATATAGGCGCACGCCATCTGCAGGGGCGTCACCAGGATGTCGCCCTGGCCGATGGCAATATTGGTCATATCGCCGGCATTCCACTTGCGGTCCTCGGCAGAGGCGTCGGTGAAGTACGACTCTTTCCACTCGGCATCGGGAATACGGCCCGCGCCCTCACTCGGCAGATCGATACCGCAGGTCTTGCCTAGACCCCAGCGACGAAAGACCTCCTGCAGGCCCTCGGGATGTTGCTCGTCATAAAAGAACGCCTTGCCCATGTCGTAGAAGACGGGGTCGCACGAGTTGGCGATACCCGACTGCAGCGTCATGGTGCCGTGGCCAGACGTCAACCAGCAGCGCTTGCCCCAAGCCTTGCCCAGGCCCGTCCAATAGCCCGTGCAGTTGGTTGTCTGCGTTGAAGTGTAGGTTCCAAACTCAAGACCGGCCAGCGCCGAGAGCGGCTTGATGGTCGAGGCCGACATGTACTGTCCGCTAATGGCGCGGTTGAGCAGCGGGTGCGAACCCTTGTCATCATTGAGCTCGGTCCACACGTCATTTGAGACGCCGCCGATAAAGACAGACGGATCGAACTTGGGCTCGCTCGCCATGCCCAGGATCTCCCCATTGTTGGGATCGAGACACACCACAGCGCCGTTACCGGCATTGCTGTAGCCAGTGGTCTTGGCAAGCTCGATAGCGCTCGCCAGTGCCGTCTCGCAGGCCTGTTGGATCTTAAGGTCGAGCGTGAGCTTAATGTCGGAGCCGGCCTTCGCGGGCACGGCGCCGGCCTGACCGGTCACATTGCCTGAGGCATCGACCTTGACGGTCTGCTCGCCACGAATACCCTGCAGCAGATTTTCGTAGTAGCTCTCAACGCCCGCCTGGCCCACGATATCGCCCGACTGGTACGTAATCTTGCCAGCAGAAGCATCATCATCGCCAGAGGTTTTCTTATTCTGAGCCTCGAGCTGCTCGGAGGTGATGGTGCCGGTATAGCCCAAGATATGGCATGCCGTCTCGCCATATGGATACTGGCGCTCGGTACGCTCGGCAATCTTGACGCCCGGGAACTCGCCGGCGTGTTCCTTGATATAGGCAACCGTGGAGCGACGGACGTCCGTCGCGATGGTATGCAGGCTCTGGGCGCCCTCTGTATTGTCCTGAATATTGCGAAGGACCGCCACGTAAGGCATTCCAAGCACGTTGGCAAGATGGCGAACCAGAACCTCATCCTCGGCAAGGTCGCGGTAGGCCACGACAGCAAGTGAGGGACGGTTCTGGACAAGCGCCACGCCATTGCGGTCGAGGATGCGGCCGCGCACAGCGGGAGTGGTAACGGTGCGAGTCTGATTGCTATTAGCCTGCTTCTCGTAATAGTCCGACGAGACCATCTGCATGCCCCACAGCTTGACGGCGAGCGCCGCAAACATCGCGCCCACACCCGCGGTGAGGATGGAAAAGCGGCCCTTAAAGGCGGTCGCCGCGGTATTGCCCTCGCCCTCGGTGGCGCGCGGGGCCGTTCCATGCTGCGTATCGTAGGTAAAACGGGAATCGCCGCGACGCATGATGACCAGCGCGACCACGATGGCCACAACCAGCACGATACCGGCGATAATAACCGTCAACTGGGAAGACATCTACGGGCCTCCCCTATTTGAGCTTGCGGGTCTTGGGCTTAAAGCGCATGCCCGTCTGGCGTCCGCCACGTGCGGAGAATCCATAGCCGGACTGCGGCACGACGCCGGACATCAAAAACGGAATGGCAACCAGACCCGACAGGATCGAGGACGGTAGCGCATGGCCGAAGATCGCCACGACAAAGCTCGTCTCCAAACCCATAAACAGCAAGATGATGCTGTAGATCACATTAATGACGAACGCGAAGGCGCCCACAGTGATGCCGCGCGCACTCGGGGTACCGCCCGTCTGACCGGCAGCGCTATGCACCAGGGCAAAAGAACCCACGGTCAGCAGGAGCGACATAACGCCCACCGGCACGGCAGCGGAAAGGTCATAGAACAAGCCGCTGCAAAAACCGCACACGACGGCACGGGTCGGGTCGCCCGAGAACACGCTTAGGCACACCAGGATAATCATAAAGTTGACGCGACCGCCCGCAATGGAGATCTGCGGTGCCAGGCCTGCCTGCAGCAGCACGCACACAATGGCGGCGATTACAAACGTGCGGGAGCTCATCCCCTGCTCGTGTAGATCCATGGACATGCCCCCTATTCGCTCGAGCCGGAATCGGTCGTCTCGGACGTGTCGGAACTGTCATCCGGGCTCTCGTCCTTCGTCTTGGTCGCAGCATCGCGCGACGTTCCCTGCGGCGTGCTGTTGGCCGTGTTCACGTCCTCATCCGAGGCCGACTGTTCGTCGGTCAGCGAGGTAATGACCAGCACTTCCTCGTTGTTCTCGGCCGTGGTCTGAGCGCGCACCACAATGGTGTAGTACACGTCGTTTGCCGATTTCTCAACCGACGAGACGGTGCCGAGCGGAAGGCCCTTGGGGAACACACCGCCAATGCCCGAGGTCACGATGATGTCGCCAACCTTAACGTCGGAGTCGACGCTCACGTACTCAAGACGCAGCGTGCCGTCAGCCTGACCCTGCAGCATGCCCTGGGCGCGCGTGTCCTGCACCATAGCGGACACGCCCGAGTTCTCGTCGCCAATCAGGCGCACGGTGGACGTCTTGGCCGAGACCTCAATAATCTGGCCTATGACACCGGCAGAACTCGTCACAGGCATGTTGATGGTAAGACCGTCGGCAGAACCCTTATCGATGGTGACGGTCGAGGTCCAGGCATCGCCGGAGGCACCAACGATACGAGCAGCGGTCGATTTGAGGTTATAGGTCGACTGCAGGCCGACCAGACCCTCCAGTCGCTCGGCGGTCTTTTGAGCCTCGGAGAGCTCGGCGACCTTAGAGGTCAGTTCCTCGTTTTGCTTCTTAAGCTCGTCAAGCGTGTCCTGCGACGCCGTAAGGTTAGAGAACACGTTGCCGATCGCATTGAAGGGAGCCGCCACAGCCGAGCCAACAAAGCGCACCGGCGAGGTAATCGTCGTCACGCCCGAACGCACGGCATGAATCGGCCCGGCCTCGCCCTCACGAATATAAAACGTGAGCAGCAACACCGAAATCAGGCTGAAAACAATCAACGGGCGCATACCCGTTGATTGTCGCTTGGTATTCAGATTTGTGGAGAAACCCGAAGATCGTGCCAAATGGAATCCACCTTTTGGAAATTAAGCATTGGTCTGGACGAAGCCGCCATCAAACGCATTAGCCTCGAGCACGCGGGCACAGCCGTTAACAACGTTATCGAGCGCCGTGGGGCTGACGTTGACCGAAACGCCGGTCTCATCGCGCAGGCGCACGTCGAGACCGCGCAGCAGCGCGCCGCCACCAGTCAGCAAAATGCCGTAGTACATAAGGTCCGAGGCAAGATCGGGAGGCGTAGCGTCGAGTGCGTCCTTGACGGCCTTGGCCATCTCGTCGAGCGGCTTGTTGAGCGCGCGACGAATCTCCTCGCTCTCGATGCGCACGGTCTTGGGCAGACCGGTGATCACGTCGCGGCCGTTGACCTCGACGTCGAGCTCGTCCTTGAGCGGCACGGCGGAGCCGACCTTGATCTTGATGTCCTCTGCCGTACGCTCGCCGATGGCCAGGTTGTAGGCATCACGAACGTGCGTGAGGATGGCCTGATCGAACTCGTCGCCGGCAATACGGATGGACTGCGAGACGACGATGCCGCCCATAGCGATAACGGCGACCTCGGTGGTACCGCCGCCGATGTCGATGACCATGGAGCCGGTGGGTTCCTCGACGGGCAGGTCGGCGCCGATAGCGGCTGCCATAGGCTCTTCGATCAGATAGGCCTGGCGGGCACCGGCCTGGATCGTGGCCTCAAAGACAGCGCGCTTCTCGACCGACGTGACACCGGAGGGAACGCAGACGACAACACGCGGACGCGGAGTCCACGGATAGCGCTTCTCGGACGCCTTGTCGATAAAGTAGCGAAGCATGGCCTCGGTAACATCGAAGTCGGCGATGACGCCGTCCTTCAGGGGACGAACGGCCACGATGTTGCCGGGCGTACGGCCGAGCATGCGCTTTGCCTCGATACCGACCGCCAAGATGCGCTCGTCGTTCTTGTCGATGGCGACAACAGAGGGCTCGCGAATGACGATGCCCTTGCCGCGCACGGAGACAAGCGTATTTGCGGTGCCGAGGTCGATGGCAAGATCGCCCGCATAGCTACCGAAGAACATATCCATCAAAGAAAACAACGCAACTCCTGATGTGTTGGATGATTGCTGGAAAACTACTAGCCCATCATACTAGCGCAAGCCCGGCACCTCACTTGCGGTGAAGCGCCGGGCAAAGCTAAATCCCATAAGGTCACTACTGGTTGTCAGCAGCCGAGAAATCCATATCAAGCGAAGAAACGGCCCAGCCGATATGGTTGTCGGAGCGCACGAATTTGACGGTGTACTCCTGCTCGCCGCCCTTGGACAGCGATGCCTTCACCTTAGCGGTCGTCTCGGTCATGGACTGATCCATGCCCTCGACGGACACGGTGGCACCCTGCGGAATCGAGGAGATGATCATCGACTTAGCGTCCTCGGACAGGCTCGAGGCCAGGCAAGACTCGGCCTTTGCGGCGTCACCGTCGCCGGCAGCCTGGAACAGATCGGTAACGACAGACTCCTGAGACGGGAAGCCAAAGCCGCGCGTGTAGGCAAAGCCCAGACCGCCCGCGGCGATCAAAATAAGCAGAAGCAGCACGATGAAGACTTTGAGACCCGTGTGGCGATGGCGACGACGGACCTTGGCCTGCTTACGATCCTGACGGTCCTGCTGGACCATCTCGGACTCGGACAGCGTAAAGAAGCCGGTGTCCGAGGGATCAGGCATAAACTGACCGGTCGCGCCCGTAGGATCGAGCGGATCGACGGCAGGAGCGTCCATCGCGGGCGCCGGAGCCGTGGCCATAGCCGTCTGGGCAGACAGCGCGGCAAGCGAATCGTGCACGCGGGCAAGCTCATCGGCCTGCTCGGAGGTGAGCTGGTAGATGCCATCGGCAGTAGCGGCGTTAAAGGCGTCGAGTGCGTCGGAGGGACGGCCGGCGGCAGAAAGCGCCTGACCCATGCCGGCGTTGAGCGCACGCGTGTCGTCGCGGGGGCCGGCAAAGTCGATAGCCGTGCGGTAGGTCTCCACGGCATCCGCCGGACGGCCGAGCTTAATGAAGCAACGACCGAGCTCGCCGAGTGCGGCGGCAGGAGCCGGATTGGCGCCGTCGATGGCAGCCTGACGGAAGGCGGTTCCTGCGTTGGCATAGTCGCCCGACTGGAACAGCGCATTGCCCAGGCCCAGATAGGCCTTGAACGGCGTGGCATAGGAAGCATCCTGCGTAGCAGCAGAGAACGCCTGAGCGGCCGTCGTGTAGTCGCCCACGGCGGCAAGCGCCTTGCCGCGGTTGGTGAGCAGCGCGCCGCGCTTGCCGTAGGTGCCGTCGTTGAGGGCGGCGGCATAGGCCTCGGCGGCCTCGGCATACATGCCCAGGTGCATCAAGGCGTTGCCACGAAGGTGATCTGCCTCGCCCATAATCTCATCGGGAGTCTTTGCCGCCCCAAGCATCTGGGCTGCAGCGGAAAAATCACCCGCGCGGTAAGCGGCGCGGCCCTGTTGGATCAGCTGGCTATTCAAGGAAGTCCCCTTTACTCGTGAACGATCTCGACATGGACGATCTCGTCGCCGGCACGCAGCTGCGAAATCACATCGAGACCCTCGACCGTGGTACCAAAGACGGTGTAACCGGAATCGAGGTTATGCTGGGCGCCCAGGCAGAAGTAGAACTGCGAACCCGCGGAATCGGGGTCCATGGAGCGTGCCATGGCAAGGGCGCCATCGACATGGCTGTTGCGCGGATTGGTGGCGAACTCGCCCTTGATGCAGTAGCCGGGGCCACCGGTACCGGGCATGCCGTCGGGGCCCTCAAGACCGGCGGCGACGTCGGCGCCGGACATGTCGCGGGTATTGGGGTCGCCACCTTGGATAACAAAACCGGGCACATAGCGATGGAACTTAAGGCCATCATAGAAACCCATCGTGGAAAGCTCGCAGAAGTTCGCGACATGAATGGGAGCGCCCTCGCCGTCAAACTTGACCTTGATGGTACCCTTCGACGTCTCGATTACGGCGCACTCGTCGCCGACAAGCTGATACTCGGGCGTGTAGAGCTCTTTCTTAAAACCAAACATGTGGTTCCTTCCTCGTGCGTTTAAAGCATATTTGTACGAATTGTAGCAATAAGCACGGGCTTACATCAATTGCGTACGTAGGTTATGCCGACTATGGCGAACTAGTTTTAGGAACGCTGCTGCGGCTTCCAGGAACCCACATTGGCATCGTACTGGTTCAGCGCGCTATTGCCGCCCTGCGCGATGGGCGCCAGGATCTCGCTTTGGTGGGAACTCATCGACTCGCCATCGGGAATGGCCAGCGAAATATCCCAGCTCTGGCAGATCACGTCGACGCGCTCATACATCCACTCGGCAAGCTGCTTTAAGTGGGCGATGTCATCCGCATAGACCGAATCGTCCTGGTACTTAAGGTTGTTGAGCTCATCTTGCGTCTTTTTGATCTGGTCGCGCAGGGCGTAGGCACTCTGCGACAGCTCCTGACGGGTGGACAGCGGCGTTCGGAGATAGCCGTTGTTAAAGGAATCGATGACCTCGCCGATCTGGTCTTCGTCAGCGTAGGACACGATGGTCTGATACAGACCGTCGAGCCTGGTATAGAGCTGATCATCGGTGAGCACGGTTTCTTCCTGGACCACCTCGGCAGAATCGCCCTGCTTGGTATCGTCCTCAGTCGCCTCGCCCTTTTGGCGCGTGGGGAAGGTGGTTTGTGCAGCTTGGCCAAACTGGTCGTAGAAGCCGGGCATAACACCCATGGGATCGGTCGTCACGAACCAATAGGCACCGCCGCAAACGACGGCAAGGACCGCGATGACGATAAGCGGCTTGGGAATATGACGCTTGTGCTTGTGATAGGCGTCCTCGTCGGGGTGCACCTTGCGCTTGGGTTTTTGAGCATCGTCATGCAGGGAAACGGGCATGGGAATATCGACCTTGGGGATACCGAAATCCTTATCGAAAGCCGGCAGCACGCAGGTCTCATTGGGGTCGGCGGCGTCCGAAAGCACCGCAGCGGCAGAGGCCGGCGCATGCGGCACCTCGGTATCGATCTGCTCTTGCGTTAGGCGCGGAAAGCCCGCCGTGCGGCCCGCTGCCAGGTCGGATGCGGCCGCGTCCTCGGAGAGGATACCCGGAGCGGGGCGTCCGCATTTGGGGCACGTACGATCATGCGGAGAAAGACGGGCACCGCAGCCCTCACAGAACACGAATTCGGTGTGCTCGGGACCATCGCCCGGACCCACGTAGGCGTTGCAGTAGGGGCAGAACGAGGCGCCGTCCTCGATGGTCTTAAGGCAATGCGGACAGATCACGGCATCCTCTTTTCGAAGCAATTCAAACAATCGAGGTTAGAGCATAACATCGCCAAGGCCCCACAGGAGCAAGGCACCAATTCAACATCGCCAGGGCGCGTAGTTACTTCTTCTTTTTGCTCGGCATCGAGACTTTGATGCCTTGGGCGGACTTGGTTACGCGGGAGCGCTTGACTCCGGTACTCTTCTTTTTCTTGGGCTGGGCCTGGGCCACGCCCTCGAGTGCGCGGGCCTCGGCCTCACGAACGGTGCGAGCTTCGCGGCGCTGCGCCATGTCGGCGGCGACCCGCTTGGCAAAACGCTCGGCCGTCGAACCCGTCGAGCTCACCTTGCCGCCACCGCGACCCAAGCGGACGCGCACACCGCGGCCAAAACCAGTTGCGGCATGACGACGACGCGGCTTGAGCGAATCCATCATCGTGGCGAGCTTAAAGAACACCGAGCAGGTGATGACCACGATGACAGCCAAGATAACCATCTGGCCCATCGACAGGTTGGCAATAGACAGCAGCTTCGGGAATCCGATAACGCCCGTCAGGATGCCGGCAACTACAAACACAAAGAGCGCCACACGTAAGGGCGTGAGGGGCTGCGAGATACGCCAGATCAGGCTGACACTCGCCGCGCACGACGTAAGTAGGCACATCGTAGACAGCGTGAGCTGGTTAAAGCCGAACACGCGCGCCACAAAGATATCGAGCGCCGCGGCCAAAATGACCGCAAGCGACGCCGGCAGTGCCCGCTTGAGCACGTTCGTCAGGAACGGCCCCTTCACGCGAGCATTGTTGGGCTCCAGGCCCAACACAAAGCCCGGCGCGCCAATGCAGAAGAAGTTGATGAGCGTCATCTGAATCGGCTCGAAAGGGTACGGCGGCAGTGCGATGCACAGCGCCGCCAGGCCCATCGAGAACAGCGTCTTAGTCAGGAACAGCGAAGCCGAACGCTGCAGGTTGTTGATGGAGCGACGGCCCTCGGCCACCACGGCGGGCATCGAGGCAAAGTCGTTGTCGACGAGCACGATCTCGGCCACGTTACGCGCGGCATCGGAGCCGGCCGCCATGGCCACGGAGCAGTCGGCCTCCTTGAGCGCCAGCACGTCGTTGACGCCGTCGCCTGTCATGGCCACGGTGTGCTCGCGGCGCTTGAGCGCCTGCACGAGCTCGCGCTTCTGCTGCGGGGTCACACGACCAAAGACATGGTAGCGGTCCACTGCGGCATCGAGCTTGGCCGGCGTATCGAGCGTCGTGGCGTCCACATAAGCGTCCGCCCCCGGCACGCCCACCACGCGCGCGATCGACGACACCGTACGCGGGTCGTCGCCACTGATCACGTTGAGAGTCACGCCCTGCTCGTTAAAGTAGCCGATGGTCTCGGCCGCCGAGGTACGGATCTCGTCGCGTATGGTCACAAAGCCCACGGGCTCGGCCTCGCCCACCATATCGCCATCGGGCGTAAAGCCGTCAACGCGCGCCACCACGAGCACGCGGCAGGTATCGGCAAGCTCGGCGACACGGTTCTCGACCTGGGCAAACGCACGATCAGAGAGCACAAACTGCGCCGCACCCATCACATATGAGCCCTGTGCAAACGACGCGCCGCTCCACTTTTTGGACGACGAGAACGGAATGACCGACAGCGGCTCGGACACCTCGACCGGACGGTCGGCGTAATAGTTGAGCAGCGCCTGACAGGTCTCGTTGGCATCGGCCGAGGTCGCACGTGCGACGTTAGCCAGCGCAAAATCGAGCACCGTGGTATCGACGGGAACGGCGGCGTCGCCCTCCCCCGCACCCATACCCTCGACCGGCAGCGGATAGGTACCCTCGACCTCCATGCGGCCCGACGTGATGGTGCCCGTCTTGTCCAGGCACAGCACGTCGACGCGCGCGAGCGTCTCAATGCAGTAGAGCTGCTGCGCGAGTACCTTGCGGCGGGCCAGGCGCACCGTGGCGATGGCGAGCACCGACGAGGTCAGCAGCACCAGGCCTTGCGGGATCATGCCCAGCAGGGCGCCCACCGTGGACAGCAGCGCCGACGAAGGCACATGACCAGCCAACAGCTCGGAGAAGCACCACGAAAGCGCGCTATTGCCTGGGGTTCCCGCGGCATCCCACAGCTCGCTCACACTCGAGGCAAACAACGCCAAACCGAGCGGGATCATGATGATGCTCGCAAAGCGCACGATGGCATTAAGCGCGTTCATGATCTCGGAATTGACCTTTTTGACGTACTTGGCCTCATTATTAATTTTAGCCACGTAGTTGTCGGCGCCGACATGGATCACGCGGGCGCGCAGCAGGCCCGAGTCGATAAAGCTGCCGCTCATGAGCTCGGAACCGGGCTGCTTCTTAATAAGGTCGCTCTCGCCCGTCAGCAGGCTCTCGTTCACGAGCGCCTCGCCCGAAACCACCACGGCGTCAGCAGGAATCTGGTCGCCGCGCCCCAGGCGGATGATGTCGTCGAGCACGATCTGGTCCAGGTCGAGCTCCACCTCGGCGCCGTCGCGCACCGCGATGGCCTTCTTGGAGGTCAGCAGCGTGAGCTTATCGACCATCTTCTTGGAACGCATGGACTGGATGACGCCAATAGCAGTATTGAGGAACACTACGAACAGGAACGTCAGATTCTTAAACGAACCGGTCAAAATGACCAGGAACGCCAAGATCACGTTGATCAAATTGAACAGCGTGCAGAGGTTCTCGATGATGAGCTCTTTGACCGACTTGGTCTTGAGCTCCATGTTGCGGTTGATCTTACCGGCGGCGATGCGCTCCTCGACCTCGGCGGTCGAGAGTCCGCGCTCGATATCCGTTGCTGCCATACCACGTCCCATCACGTCGCGTCGGTATAAGAAAAACCGCCCGGACCATGCGAGGTTCGGACGGTCTTACGTTCGATGGTGCCCCATGTTGGATTCGAACCAACGGCCTTCTGCTCCGGAGGCAGACGCTCTAATCCCCTGAGCTAATAGGGCCAACGGTTGGCATTATACCCAAGTGCACCACGGGCTATCAAAATAAAAGAAAAAGCTTTGCAATTCCGGGGAAGACGCGGCGCAACGGCTCACTTTAGAAGGCAAAAGCGAATCAGATAGTATAAACTCTCATGCACCATATATACACGGCTCGCGATGCGGGCCGTTTTTGCAAGGGTTATCCATCGAGGTGAGAGGCACACCATGATTGCAATTTTAAAGCAGAGCGCCAGCGACGAGGCCGTCAGCCATATCGTCAGCTGGATTGAGAAAAAGGGTCTGAAGACCGATGTCTCGCGCGGCGAGAACGAGACGATCATCGGCCTGGTGGGCGATACGACCAAGATCGACCCGTTTCTGCTCGAGTCTATGGACGTCGTAGAGCGCGTGCAGCGCGTCTCCGAGCCGTTCAAGCGCGCCAACCGCAAGTTCCACCCCGAGGACTCCGTCATCGACTGCGGCCACGGCGTACATGTAGGCGGCGACCAGTTCCAGGTCATCGCCGGCCCGTGCTCCGTCGAGGGCGAGAACCTCATCCGCATCGCCCGCCGCGTGAAGGCCGCCGGCGCCACGATGTTGCGCGGCGGCGCCTACAAGCCCCGCACCTCCCCGTACGCCTACCAGGGCATGGGTCCCGCCGGCCTGGACCTGCTGTGCGAGGCATCTGCCGAGCTCGACATGCCGATCGTCACCGAGATCATGGACCCGCGCGACGTGCAGGTCTTCCTGGACAAGAAGATCGACGTCATGCAGATCGGCGCCCGCAACGCGCAGAACTTCCCCCTGCTCAAAGAGGTCGGCAAGACCAAGACCCCGATCCTGCTCAAGCGTGGCATGGCCGGCACCGTCGACGAGCTGCTCATGGCCGCCGAGTACATCATGAGCGAGGGCAACGACAACGTCATCCTGTGCGAGCGTGGCATCCGCACTTTCGAGACCCGCACCCGCAACACCTTCGACCTCAACGCCGTGCCGGTGCTGCACCACCTGTCGCACCTGCCCGTCGTCGCCGACCCCAGCCACGCCACCGGCTACACCCGCTATGTCGAGCCCATGGCGCTCGCCGCGACCGCCTGCGGCGCCAACGGCCTGGAGATCGAGGTCCACGACGACCCGAGCCACGCTTGGTCCGACGGCGCTCAGGCCCTCACCCCCGATCAGTTCGACGACACCATGCGCCGCATCCGAGCCATTCGCGAGGTTGTCTGCCATGAGACCATGGAGTAGCCCATGGGTACAGTGAGAAACGCGCGCGTTAACCAGGGCGGCCCCAAGTGCGCCGGCATCGTCGGCCTGGGCCTCATCGGCGGCAGCTTTGCCCGCGGCTATGCGCAGGCGGGCGTCCGCGTGCTGGCCTGGGACCCCGATGACGATGTCATGACGGCCGCCAGCATGGGCACTGTCGCCGGAGAGCTTAACGACAAGACGCTCGGCGAGTGCGACATCATCGTCCTTGCCTGCTACCCCGAGGCCTGCATCGAGTGGCTCGAAGCGCATGCCCAGGCACTCGCCGACGCCACCGACACCGACACCGAGGCCATCATGGGCCCCGTGGTGATCGACACGGTGGGCGTCAAGGGCATCGTGTGCAAGCGCGCCTTTGAGCTTGCGCACGAGCACGGCTTTTACTTTGTGGGCGCGCACCCCATGGCGGGCACGCAGTACTCGGGCTATGCGCACTCCCGCGCCGACCTGTTCCAGGGCGCGCCGCTCGTGCTCGTGCCGCCCGCGGTGGACGATGCGCTTAAGCTGGAGCTTTTGGGCCAGGTGCGCGAGATGGTGCGCCCCTTGGGCTTTGGCAAGTTCAGCGTGACTAGCGCCGCCGAGCACGACCGCGTCATCGCCTTTACGAGCCAGCTTGCGCACGTGGTGTCCAACGCCTACGTAAAGAGCCCGACCGCCCAGATCCACCACGGCTTTTCGGCCGGTAGCTACCGCGATCTCACCCGCGTGGCGCACCTCAACCCGCAAATGTGGTCCGAGCTCATGATCGACGACGCCGACGCACTCGCCTTCGAAATCGACCATCTGATCGAGTCGCTTGGCGCCTACAGCCGTGCGCTCAAGGACCGCGACCAGCGCTATCTGGAGAATCTCCTTGCCGAGGGCGACCGCATTAAGCGCGCACTCGACGACGAGGCCTCCCACTAGACCACCCATCACGCCAGGTCGAAAGGACCGAAGCTTATGGCGATTACCATCGATATCGACACCGCACGCCCCTACCAGGTGCATGTTGGCACGTTTTTGCTGGAGCAGGCGGGGCCGCTCGTGCGCGCCACCGCCGGCGGCACCAAGGCCGTCATCGTGACGGACACCAACGTGGGCCCGCTCTACCAGATGCCCGTTAAGCAGAGCCTGGAGGCGTCAGGCTACGAGGTGAGCATCTGCACCTTCGAGGCCGGCGAGGCCCATAAGCGCGCCGAAACCTATGTTGCCATTTTGGAGTTTGTGGCCGAGCACGAGCTTTCGCGCTCCGACGTGATCGTGGCACTCGGTGGCGGCGTCGTGGGCGACGTGGCGGGCTTTGTGGCAGCCACGTACATGCGCGGCTGCAAGTTTGTGCAAATCCCAACAAGCCTGCTCGCCATGGTGGATTCGTCGGTGGGCGGCAAGACTGCCATCGACCTCGCTGCCGGCAAGAACTTGGCCGGCGCCTTTTGGCAGCCGAGCGTGGTTATCGCCGACGTGGGATGCCTGGCCACCCTCACGCCCGAGCAGTTCGCCGACGGCTGCGGCGAGGTCGTCAAACACGCCGTGATCGCCGATCCCGAGCTTTTCACCGAGCTGGAGAAGACCCCGCTTACGCTGGAGCTCCTCAACCGGGACGTGGCCCGCGTGGCGCTTATCATCGCCCGCAATATCGACATTAAACGCGCCGTGGTCGTCGCCGACGAGCGCGAGACCAACCAGCGCAAGCTGCTTAACTTTGGACACAGCGCCGGACACGCCGTCGAGGCCTGCGAGCACTTTGAGCTCGGCCACGGCAACTGCGTGTCGATCGGCATGGGCATCATCACGCGCGCCGCAGCCCTGCATGGCATTTGCGACGCCGAGCTGCCCGGCCGCATCGAGGAGCTCTGCGCCCGTCATGGTCTCAAGACTCGCTGCGAGCTTTCGGCCGAAGCCGTCTTTGCCGAGGCGCTGCACGACAAAAAACGCACCGGTGACACGATCGACCTGGTGATTCCGCACGGCATTGGACGCTGCAGCATCGACCGCACGCCGCTTTCCACCTTCCACGATTTAATTGCCGAGGGCCTCGGCCAGAAGGGAGACGCTTCCGCATGCTAGCCCGCATCACCCCGTCCCCGCTCAAGGGCACTGTTCCCGCCATCGCGTCCAAGTCGATGGCGCACCGCCTGATCATCTGCGCCGCGCTCGCCAACGGTGAAACGCACGTCGCCTGCAATACCACCTGCGCCGACATCGAGGCCACGGTGCGCTGCCTTACGGCGCTGGGTGCCCGCATCGAGACCGTCGAGGATGGCTTCCAGGTCCATCCAACCATGAAAAGCGTTGAATTTGGCCTGCTCAAGGCCCTTGCCGGCGGCACGCTCGACTGTGGAGAGAGCGGCTCCACGCTGCGCTTTATGCTGCCCGTCGCTTGCGCGCTGGGAGCAGAGGCCATCTTTGTGGGCCAGGGCCGTCTGGGCGCCCGCCCCCTCTCCCCGCTCTCGGACGAGATCATCGCCGCCGGCTGCGACCTGCAGGGTCTGGGCGGCTTTCCGCTCAAGACGAGCGGCCGCATGCGCCCGGGAACCTTTGCGCTGCCGGGCAATGTGAGCTCGCAGTACATCTCGGGCCTGCTGTTGGCGGCCCCGCTGCTGTCCCAGCCCTCCTGCGTGCAGGTGACCGGACTCATCGAGAGCCGCCCCTACATCAACCTGACGATTCAGGCCATGAAGGCCTTCGGCGTCGAGGTCAACGTCGAGCGCATCCCCGCCAAGAATGACAAGCCCGAGGTCACAAACTTCCGCGTAAACAGCGGCTCGTACCGCACGCCCGGCAGCGTGGCCGTCGAGGGCGATTGGTCCAATGCGGCCTTTTGGCTGTGCGCCGGCGCCATCGGCTCCGACCCCATCACCGTGGAAGGCGTATCGCTGAGCTCCGCGCAGGGCGACCGCAACGTGCTCGCCGCGCTTTCGCGCTTTGGCGCCCGCATCGTGCGTTCCACTAACGCCGCCACCGTGCAGTCCGACAAGCTCGCCGGCTTCGAGATGAGCGCCCACGATATTCCCGACCTGGTGCCCGTCATCTCTGCCGTGGCATCGCTGGCGCAGGGGCGTACGTTCATCCGCGACTGCGCCCGCCTGCGCATCAAGGAATCCGATCGCTTGGTCACCACCACCCATGAGCTCACCGCGCTGGGCGCACAGGTGCGCATTGCCGGCGACGACCTCATCATCAAGGGTGTCGATGCCTTTACCGGCGGCGAGGTCGATTCGCACAACGACCATCGTATCGCCATGATGGCCGCTATCGCCGCGAGCCGTGCCACCGGCGAAGTTGTGATCCACGGCGCCGAGGCGGTCAACAAGTCCTATCCCGATTTCTTCGACCACTACCGCCTGCTGGGCGGCAAAGTCACGCTCGAGGAGGAATAGCATGTCCTCGACCTTTGGCAACGTATTGCACCTGAGCATCTTCGGCCAGTCGCACTCCCCCGCCATCGGCTGCTCGCTCGACGGCATCCCCGCCGGTATCGCTGTTGACCAGGAGCAACTGCAGGCCTTTTTGGACCGTCGCGCCCCCGGCCGTGACGAGACCGCGACCAAGCGCCGCGAGGCCGACGCCGCCCACATTATCGCCGGCGTGGTCGATGGGCACACCACCGGCGCGCCCATTGCCGCGATCATCGAGAACACCAATACGCGCTCCAAGGATTACTCCGAGCTTCGCCGCAAGCCCCGCCCCGGACATGCGGACTTCCCTGCGCGCGTGAAGTATCACAACATGCACGATGTCGCCGGTGGCGGGCATTTCTCCGGCCGCCTAACGGCACCTCTGTGCATCGCCGGCGGCATTGCGTTGCAGGCACTCGAGGCCCGCGGCATTCAGGTCATGGCACACGTCGCGCAGATCGGCGGCATCTCCGACCTGCCGATGGACGATATGGTCTATCGCGAGGCCGACCGCAAGGCGATCCTTACGAACGATCTGCCGTGCATTGACGCCGCGGCAGCCGGCCGTATGCGCGAGGAGATCCTAGCCGCGCGCGACGGACTCGACAGCATCGGCGGCATCGTGGAGTGTGGCATCTACGGGCTTCCCGCGGGCATCGGCGACCCCATGTTCGACGGCATCGAGAACCGCATCGCGCAAATCGCGTTTGGCATTCCCGCCGTAAAGGGCGTGGAGTTCGGCATGGGCTTTGCCGTGGCCGCCATGCGCGGCAGCGAGAACAACGATCCGTATCGAATCGATGCCGAAACCGGCGAGATCGAGGTCGAATCCAATAACGCCGGCGGCATCCTGGGCGGTATTTCGACCGGCGCTCCCGTCATGTGGCGCATGGCCGTAAAGCCGACGCCCTCAATTGGCCGCGAGCAGCAGACGGTGGACATGGACGCTATGGAAAATGCCGAGCTCTCGGTCCACGGCCGCCACGATCCCTGCATCGTCCCGCGCGCCGTCCCCGTAGCCGAGGCAGCCGCCGCCCTCGCGATCTGGGACGCCCTCCTCGAGGACGCCACCCAGCTTTAGTCCACCCACCCCGGGCAACCATACAGGAAAGGGGTCCCTATGGACCTTGCCGACATTCGCCAGGCCATCGATGGCATCGACACCACGCTCCTCAACAGTTTTGTCGAACGCATGGACATTGCCACCGAGGTCGCCAAGTCAAAAATCGAGATGGGCAAGGCCATCTTCGACCCCGCCCGCGAGCGCTCCAAGCTCAACAACCTTGCCGGCCGCGCGCCCGAGCGCTACCAAGCGCAGACCATCGCGCTGTTCCGCCTCCTCATGAGCATGAGCAAGGCCGAGCAACAGCGCTATATCAACGAGCTCAAGGGCATCACGGTCTCGCAAAAGGCCCACGCCACGGCTGCAGCCTCCGACACGCCCTTCCCTCAAACGGCCACCGTCGCCTGTCAGGGCGTAGAGGGCGCCTACAGCCAGATCGCCGCGTGCAAGCTTTTCGATGTGCCCGATATCGCGTTCTTTGAGACCTTCGAGGGCGTTATGCGCGCCGTACGCGACGGCTTTTGCGAGTTTGGCGTGCTGCCCATCGAAAACTCAACTGCCGGATCGGTCAACGCCGTCTACGACCTGCTCGCACAGTTCGACTTCCACATCGTGCGCTCGCTGCGCCTCAAGATCGATCACAACCTGCTCGTCAAGCCCGGCACCAAGCTCGCCGACGTGCGCGAGGCCTACAGCCATGGCCAAGCCATTGCCCAGTGCGCCGGCTTTATCGAGGGCCACGGCCTGCACGCCACCAAGTACCCCAACACTGCCATGTCGGCCGAGATGGTCGCCAACTCCGAACGCACCGACGTCGCCGCCATCGCCTCGCGCAGCTGTGCGGCGCTCTACGGCTTGGAGGTGCTGGAGCCCAACATCCAGGACTCGGACAACAACTACACGCGCTTCGTCGTCATCAGCCGCGAGCCGCGCGTATACCCCGGCGCCAACCGCACCTCGCTTATGATTACCACGGCAAATGAGCCGGGCGCCCTCTACCGCGTGCTCGAGCGCTTCTACGCGCTCAACATCAACCTCATCAAACTCGAGAGCCGCCCCATCCCCGGGCACGACTTTGAGTTTATGTTCTACTTTGACCTGGACTGTCCCTTTGGCAGCAAGGCCCTCGACGACTTGCTCGACTCAATCGACGACGTGTGCGAGAGCTTCACCTACTTTGGCAGCTATACGGAGGTGCTCTAGATGACCGATACCGCCGCAACCCGCCCCTACGGCGTGCTGGGCCGCGTGCTGGGCCACAGCTACACCCCAACCATCTACAAAGAGCTCGCTGGGCTCGATTACGTGCGATTTGAGCGCGAGCCCGAGGACCTCGCGGCCTTTATGACGGGCGACGAGTGGGAGGGCACCAACGTGACCATCCCCTACAAGCGCGCCGTCATGGAGTATCTGGACGAGCTGAGCCCGCTCGCCGAGCGCATGGGCAACGTCAACACCATCACGCGCCTGCCCGACGGCCGTCTGCGCGGCGATAACACCGACTACTTCGGTTTTCAGTGCCTTGTCGAGGAGCTGGGGGTTGAGGTCGCCGGCAAGAAGGCTCTCGTGCTCGGAGCCACTGGTGGCGCCGGCACCACGGCAAGTATGGTGCTGGGAGACCTGGGCGCCATCGTCGTACCCGTGGGTCGCACAAGCGAGGTCAACTACGGCAACATCGCGCAGCAGTCCGACGCCGCCCTGCTCGTCAACTGCACGCCTGCCGGCATGTTCCCCCACTGCCCCGACGCGCCCTGCACACTCGAAGGGCTCGATGCGCTCGAGGGCGTTATCGACATTGTTTACAACCCCGCCCGCACGGGCCTGATGCTCGAGGCCGAGCGCCGCGGCATCCCCTGCATCGGCGGCCTACTGATGCTCGTGGCCCAAGCGGCACAGGCTGTCGAGCGTTACACCGGCCAAGCTACCCCGTGCAAGCGTATCTTGGACGTAACGGAGCGTCTGTCCCGCCGCGAGCAGAACATCGCGCTGATTGGCATGCCGGGCTCGGGCAAGACCCGCGTGGGCGAGCAGATCGCCCTGCTCACGGGGCGAGAGCACATCGACCTGGACCGCGCCCTCGAGGAGCGCCTGGGCATGCCCTGCGCCGACTTTATCGTCGAGCGCGGCGAGGCGGCCTTCCGCGAGCAGGAGACGGCGGCGCTGGCCGGCATCTCCAAGCGCAGCGGCCTGGTGCTTTCCACGGGCGGCGGCGTGGTCACGCGCGACGAGAACTACCCGCTACTGCACCAGAACAGCCAGATCGTGATGCTCAACCGTAAGCTCGACGAACTCGCCCACAAGGGTCGCCCCATCACCGCCCGCGATGGCATCGACAAGCTGGCCGAGCAGCGCATGCCGCGCTACCGCGCCTGGGCCGACTACCTCATCGACTCGCGCGATTGCGCCGCCAACACCGCCCAAGCCCTCCTCGACACCCTCCCACCCGCTCTCTAACCAAAACCACCACAAAGGGGACAGGCGCCTTTGTGGTGGTTTTCCAATCGCAAAGGAAGCAACCATGAAAGCACTCGTCATCAACGGCCCCAACCTCAACATGCTCGGCATTCGCGAGCCGGGTATCTACGGCAGCGACAACTACGACCGCCTGGTCCAGATCTGCCAGGAGGCGGGCGCCGCGCAGGGCTTTGACGAGGTCGAGGTCTTCCAGTCTAACCACGAGGGCAGCATCGTCGACAAGATCCAGGAGGCTTACGGAAAGGTCGACGGCATCGTCATCAACCCGGCTGCCTACACGCATACGAGCGTGGCGATCCTCGACGCCCTCAAGGCCGTTGCCATCCCTGCCGTCGAGGTGCACATCAGCGCCGTAGAGACGCGCGAAGACTTCCGCCAGGTGAGCTACGTCCGCCTAGCCTGCTTCGCCACCATCACCGGCGAGGGCCTGCAAGGCTACGCCCACGCGCTGGAGCTGCTGAGGGAACGTCTCGAAAAGTAGCCTCGCGAGCAAATCCATCAACGCGATTCACACGCTAATAATGCCAGTGCCGCCAGCAGCAACCTCGCTACTGGCGGCACTTTATTACTGGCATATAATCATTGCAGTCACACAACGTCTGGAGACGCGCATGTTAAGCATCCATCTGGGGGATTACCCCGGTTCCATCTACGATACCGAAACCTATTTTAGGAACTCATACTTGGACTCATGGTTCGAAGACCCTATGGCCGCACAGATTATTAAAAGCGTGGACGGATCAGAGCTCATCGGTCCCCACAACATCGTAAGCAAACAGCTGGGCTCGATCACCCCACTCGAACTGTCCGGCGGCGTTAAGACGCTGCTGCTGGTGCGCAATCTCCCAAATATGGTGTTCAACGCATCCACCTGCGGAGACAACTGTGCCCGCTGGCTACTCAAGATCGGCAAAGAGCAGGATGTGATGGTGACCTTATACCACATCATGAAATTCCCCTGGAAGAGCTTTGAAATCCGCATTGAAAACGATGGCCGCATCGTCAGAAACATGCAGGAGTTTGTCGGCGCCACGAATGACTTTTTGGATGTTGATGAGTAATGAAGGGAACGCATACCGTTGTCGTAGAGCGTGCAAAGGTCAAATACACACTCACGTTTAAGCGCAATATTTCCTTTATACGCGGCAACAGCGGCACGGGTAAAACGACGCTCATCTCGATGATTCGCGACTACAACGACCGAGGACCGGAAAGCGGCGTTGCACTCAGTTGCGACGTGCCTTGCGAAACGCTTTCCGGCAGACGCTGGGAGCGCGAGCTATCGATCATCGAAGATTCAATCGTCTTTCTAGATGAGGGTAACGAGTTTATCTACTCAAAGGACTTCGCCAAAGCCGTCAACGGCTCGTCCAACTATTTTGTTCTGATATCTCGTCGCGATGCCAACGAGCTCCCCTACAGCGTTGATGAGATCCTGAAGCTAGTCAACACGACAAGTAAAACAATCAATGGCCGCAAGAGCGACAGGCGCTTCTACTCGGTGACCAAGCCGCTATATGACCACACGGCAAGTATGCTGTATCAGGATCTAAATGTTGGATTCGAGGTACCCGACGCCGTAGTTGTCGAGGATAGCAAATCTGGCTATCAATTCTACGACGCTCTTTGCAACCGACTCGGGATCCCCTGCTATACCGCCACCGGCGTTGCGAATCTAAAACGTACGATTCACGAATGTCCCGAGCAAAACATCCTTGCTATTGGAGACGGAGCAGCATTTGGTCCCTACATCGAAAAGGTGCTCGGACAGCGCGTTTACAAGAACGTACGCTTGTTCCTCCCCGAATCATTCGAGTGGACACTCCTGCAATCTGGCCTCATTCCCAGTAACGATATCTTAAAAATCCTCGAGGATCCCTCAAGCTATATCGAAAGCCGCGACTACCTGAGCTGGGAGCGGTTCTTCACCGATGTGTTGGTCAAATACTCGGCAGACACTCGCTACGCCTACAGAAAGGTAAAGCTCAATGAGCAGTACCTGAGGCCGCAGGCGATGAATGCAGTTGCAAACGTCTTGCCCGAGTGCCTGAAGGCAGACTAGATACAGCGGGGAGGGCCAAGTTGGTCCTCCCCGCTTTTGTTACGCCTTCTTGATCACGTACGCCAATCCAATATCGCAGGCACAGCGTACGATTGACGCGAAGAACCACGATGCTGGCAGCGTCATAAGCAGAGGCTTGCTCACGCTCGGCTCCAGCCCCCTTTGGCGCGCCGTATAACCAATCCACATCAGCAGCACAATAGCAGCTCACGCCACGGCTTCGGCCTAAACGTATACCCGGCAAGAACAAAGAACACCGGCATGTGAAAAAGCCCAGACCACCAAGCGGTCTGGGCTTAATAAACGATGGTGCTCCATGGCGGATTCGAACCGTCGACCTTGGGATTAGAAGTCCCCTGCTCTATCCAACTGAGCTAATGGAGCAAATAGCCGCACGCCCAAGCAAGCGCAAGCCTGTCAGGCACAAGTAATTATAACCTAGTTGAACTGCTCGCGATACGCCTTGCAGACCTCATCAACCGGGCCGTCCATGCGAAGGTCACCCTTCTCAATCCAAACGGCACGCTGGCAGATGCGCTCAACCTGCTCCATAGAGTGCGAAACGAACAGAACCGTCACGTCGCCGCTCTGGATAAAGTGCTGGATACGGTCCTCGCACTTCTGCTGGAAGAACACATCACCGACGGACAACGTCTCGTCAACGATCAGAATATCGGGCTCGGTAATCGTCGCGATTGCAAAGGCGATACGCGCCACCATGCCCGAGGAGAAGTTCTTAAGCGGCATATCGACAAAGTTCTGCAGCTCAGCGAATTCGATAATGCCGTCAAAGTTGGCATCGATGAACTCCTTGGTATAGCCAAGCAGGGCGCCGTTCAGATAGATGTTCTCGCGGGCGGTCAGCTCGGGGTCAAAACCAGCACCAAGCTCAATCAGCGGCGCGATGTTACCGTGCACCTTAACGCTGCCCTCGCTTGGCTCAAGCACGCCAGCGATAATCTTGAGCATCGTAGACTTGCCGGAGCCATTGGTGCCGACCAGACCCACGACCTCGCCACGATGAATATCAAACGAGATATGCTTAAGCGCCCTAAACTCCTCAAAGAACAACTCATGCTTGGCAAGCTTAATGAAGTACTCCTTGAGGTTGGTCAGCGACTCGGACGCCATGTTAAAGATCATGGTGACGTCGTCGACCTCGACAGCCAGAGGCTGCTCGCTGTAATCAACAACAGATTCAGTCATCACAGCACTCCTTAGATGTAGAGGATGAACTTGCGCTCGGACTTATGGAACACGGTATAGCCAATAATAAGCGCAAGAACCGCCCAGGCAACGCACATACCAAACGTCATAAGCGAGGGCGTAGTCTGGAACAGGAAGATATCGCGCATAAACTGCAGGTAGTTGAACATGGGGTTCGCATACATCAAGATACGTACGAGATGCGGCATTTGCGCAATATAGTCAGTCGTCCAGAAGATGGGCGTAATGTAAGTCCACGCCGTAATGACGACGCTCCACAGAT
The DNA here is from genome assembly GCA_958445895.1 of uncultured Collinsella sp. Lineage (GTDB taxonomy): Bacteria > Actinomycetota > Coriobacteriia > Coriobacteriales > Coriobacteriaceae > Collinsella. The sequence goes on along the minus strand of CAUCTV010000016.1, from coordinate 3,314 downwards.
GCATAACGTCGCGGAAGAAGACCGTAAGGGCAGAGAGCATCATGCCCAGGCCCATGCAGAAGCACATAAGCAGCAGCAGGCAAACCGGCAGCAGAATCAGGTGCCAAGAAGGCATAACGCGGAACCACAGCATGACGATGGCGACGGCGACCAGCGAGAAGGCAAAGTTGACCAGCGAGAAGAGCACCTTCTGCACCGGGAAGACCCAGCGGTGCACCTTAACCTTCTTGAGCAGAGGGGCAGCGCCCACGATCGACGTCAGGGCCTGGTTCGTAGACTCGGACATGACGGCAAAGGTAATGTTACCCACGATCAAGTACAGCGGGTACATCTCGGGCGTCATTGAGCCATTGCGACCCTGGCCAAAAATCGTCGAGAACACGATGGCCATGACGATCATCATCAGCAGCGGGTTGAGCACCGACCATGCGACGCCCAGAACGCTACGGCGATACTTGATCTTAAAATCCTTGGTAACCAGCTGACGAAGGATAAACGCGTCCTTCTCAAATTCGTTCTTAGCAAACGTCGCAGGCAGACTGCGAGTTTCTTGTTGCTTTGTCTGATCCGACACGGATGCAACTCCTTTACTCGTAATCGTTGACAAACGAACAGTATAGACCCGACGGCCATGCAAACGATTCGCGCAACAAAACTGGAGAACTAACCCACATCTTAGGATGCCAAGCCCAAACGGCTATACTTTCAAGGATTGAACGTATAAGGAGCATTGAGTGAATTCTGAATCCATCGCCGTCATCATCCCCTGCTACAACGAAGCGCCCACGATCGGCAAAGTCATCGACGACTTTCACCGCGAGCTTCCGCAAGCGACGGTCTATGTCTATGACAACAACTCGTCGGACGATACCTCACGCATCGCCACCGAGCACGGCGCCACGGTCCGCTTTGAGCCCCGTCAGGGAAAGGGCAACGTATGCCGCCAGATGTTTCGCGACATCGACGCCGATTGCTACCTGATGGTCGACGGCGACGACACCTACCCCGCCGAGGCGGCCAAGGCCCTCTGCGAGCCCATCCTTAACGGTACGGCCGACATGACCGTAGGCGATCGCCTTTCAAACGGCACCTACGCCGAGGAAAACAAGCGCGCCTTCCACGGCTTTGGCAACAATCTGGTCCGCGCCATGATCAAGTGGATCTATGGCTACAGCTTCGATGACGTCATGACCGGCTACCGCGCCATGAGCCGCCCGTTCGTTAAAACCTTCCCAGTGCTTTCCGAGGGCTTTCAGATCGAAACCGAGCTCTCGATCCACGCCGTCGACCACCGCTGGCGCATCAAAGATGTGCCCATCGAGTACCGCGACCGTCCCGAGGGTTCCGAGTCCAAACTCAACACAGTGAGCGACGGCATTAAAGTCGTTGCGATGATCGGCACGCTGTTCAAGGACTACCGCCCGCTGAAGTTCTTCAGCCTCGTAGCGCTTCTGTTCGCGGTATTCGGCCTCGCCCTGGGCATGCCCATCGTTGTCGAATATTTCCAGACCGGCCTCGTCCCGCGCTTCCCCACCGCTATGCTCGCCGCCTCGTTTATGTTCCTGTGCGGCCAGAGCCTTGCGACCGGCTTCATCCTAGATTCTGTAGCAAAGGTCGAAAAAAAGCAGTGGGAGGTCAACGTGTACAGCAAATACGCCTACGACGACCAGCCCGGCCACCCTACTTCCAAGCCAAGCGAGAGGTAGATCTTCCGCAAAATACTATTGGCACCACTGCGCAGATAGCCACCAACAAGAAAAGCCGCCGTTAAAGAACGGCGGCTTTTACTCTCGAAAAGTTAATAGCGCCTAGAGCGTCTTGATGTACTCCCCCAGCTCTTCCTCCCAGTCGGGCATGTGGAAGCCGGCAGCCTCGAGCCTGGACAGGTCGAGCGCGGAGTGGACCGGGCGCGGGGCGACGGGGCCCTCGGCGCTCGCGTAGTAGTCGGCGGTCGATACCGGCACGACCCTGTCCCCGTTGCCGTTGGCGGCCTCGAAGACGGCGCGGGCGATATCGGCCCAGGACTTGACGGTGCCGGAGCCGGTGCAGTCGTAGGTGCCGTAGGGGGCGTGCGTCCCCAGCACGTGGAAGATGGCCTCGGCCATGTCGCGCGTGAAGGTCAGGCGGCCCAGCTGGTCGTCAACGACCGTGACCTGCGTGAGCTTATCCTCCGGGTCGGCGACGCGGTCGGACAGCCCCTTCATGGTCTTGACGAAGTTGTGCCCCTCGCCGATGACCCAGGAGCTGCGCATGACGTAGTGGCGCGGGCACCCGGCCACGGCGATGTCGCCGGCGGCCTTGGTCTGGCCGTAGACGGACAGCGGGGAGAACGGCTCGTCCTCGTCGTGCACCTCGGCGGTGCCGTCGAAGACGTAGTCGGAGGACACGTGGACGAGGGTGATCCCGTGCTCGGCGCAGGTGCGTGCGAGAAGGGCGGGACCGGCGGCGTTGGCCTTCCAGGCGGTCACGCGGCCCTCGGGGGTCTCCGCTTTATCCACGGCCGTGTAGGCGCCGCAGTTGATCACGGTGCCGTAAAGCGACCAGTCGTATTTTGAGTAGGCGTCCGGGTCGGACATGTCGAAGGTGTCGATGTCGCAGAAGTCGAAGTCCTTGGCGACGCCGCGCTCCTCCGCCAGCGCGCGGACCGCATGGCCCAACTGGCCGTTGCAGCCGGTGACGAGGGTGCGCTTCGGCGCCATGGGGACGACGTCCTTGAGCATCGGGTGGTTGAGGTCGGCATCGGAGACGGTGGCCTCGTCGAGCGGGATGGGCCACTCGATGGCGAGCTCGGGGTCGGCGAGGTTCACGAAGGTGTAGGTCCTCTTGAGCTCCGGCGACCAGTGGGCGTCCACCAGGTAGGTGTAGGCGGTGCCGTCCTCCAGGGCCTGGAAGGAGTTGCCCACGCCGCGCGGCACGTAGATGGCCTTCGAGGGGTCGAGCACGGTCGTGTAGACCTTGCCGTAGGTGGCGCTGCCCTCGCGCAGGTCCACCCAGGCGCCGAAGACGCTGCCGCGGGCCACGGAGATGAACTTGTCCCAGGGCTCGGCGTGGATGCCGCGGGTGACGCCGCGGCTGTCGTTGTAGGAGATGTTGTTCTGGACGACGCGGAGGTCCGGGATGCCCAGGGCGCACATCTTGGCGCGCTGCCAGTTCTCCTTGAACCAGCCGCGCGAGTCGCCGTGGACGGCGAGGTCGACGACCTTGAGGCCCCCGATGCCGGTCTCGGCGACGGAGAGGTCCTTCTCGAATGCGATGTCTGCCATGTGGGAAAAGCTCCTATCGAAGAGGTTGGGTAACCGGGGGCGCCCGCGCGG
>CAUCTV010000015.1 GCA_958445895.1 uncultured Collinsella sp. | reverse complement strand
GGCGTATGGCTGAGACTACAAAACCGAGCCGCAGAAGGCGGAGCGCCGCGCCGGTTAACCGACGCACAACATCGGTGACGTGGGGCAAACACGCCTCGGGGTTTGACGGCTCGTTCAAGCGCACTAAATACGGCTATCCTTCGACAGGTGCCCGCTTGGCAATGCAGGCAGAGTCCTCGCTGTGGGACCGCAAACGCGTGGTGGGCTCAAAGCTCAAGCACGACGGCACGCTCGGCTACATCAGCCGCGGGGCGGCTCGCCGCAGTGGGCTCAATCCTGCTGGTTGGCATCGTTATGTGCCGATCGCGGTCGTCGTTGCAGTGATCGTCATCGCACTCGCTGCGCTTGGCTACGCCGGCGGTGGCGCCAACTTGGACGCGGTGTTTAAATCGCCCGAGCTCGCGCATGCAGGCACAGAAGTTGTCGAGGGCGCTCAGACCCAGACGGGCGTCGCGCCCCAGCGCGGCATGGTCGCGGCAGCCTCCACCATCGCCGACGCTCAAAAGGACGAGGGCGAACAGGGCGACGGCGCCGAAACGACCCACACGAACGAAACGACGACAACTCCATCGGCAAGATAAGTTGCGAGTGGGGTGGCTAAAATAGCCTCGTCCCAAATTAGCTACCCCTATGACGCTCTTGGGTTACCTTACGTAGACGACGTTGTCGCGGCGCGGCTTTGCCTCGGGTAGCGTGTCCTCGGCGTAGCCCAGAATGCAGTGACCGACACCGCGCAGGCTGCCGTCGGCGGGCAGGCCCCAGCTTGCCAGCAGTTCCAAGCCTTCGGGCGAGTCGAAGACCTCGTGTGCGCGATGAATCCAGCACGAATCAACGCCCAGCGCATAGGCAGCATTGAGCAGGTTGCCCATGGCGAGCGAACCGTCTTCCAGATGCGTTGGCATGCTGCGGTCAACCAGCACCACCACAACGGTCTTGGCGCCATAGAAGGGGTCACCGTTGCTGCCCATGACCTGGGCGTTGAGCTGTGAGAGACGCTCAACGGTTGCGGGGTCGGTGACGGCGACAAACGTCACCGGCTGGCGGCCCATGCCGCTCGGTGCATATTGGCCGGCTTCGATAATACGTGCAAGCTTCTCGGCCTCGACGGGACGATCGCTGTATTTGCGGCAGCTGCGGCGGTGAATGAGCGCTTCGATAGTCTCCATGGTGTCTCCTTGCGGTGGCGTTGCAGATGCCCCGTTCATACCCGTCGGGCTCAAACGATAGACGGTCAATTGCCCGGCCAAAAGGATAGATTCCAATTGGGAAAGTAGGTTTGCATAAAAGTGCCTTCAGAATGTGACAAACAAATGGGATGGTTAAACGTTTTATCCCGTCTACCCTGCGGTTTTTTACCACTTGCCTAAATGACGAACGCATAACCTCTGATAAAGGTTTTACTAAAGGAGTACCAACGTTTATCAACGCGCCGTGGTGGCGCCGGGCCAGGAGGTAACATCATGTTCCAGGCTGGAGATGTCGTCGAGACCGACTTCGAAGGATTTCTGAAGCTGCTGCGTTCCAAGACGCGCGCTTTCGTGTCGATCAACGATCACGAGTACTACATCACGCACACCGATGGCTATTGGCGTGTTCAGGATTGCGAGGCCCTCAACGACAAGGGCCACTTTACTGACTGCTCCGAGCTGGTCAACACGGTCTGCGAGGTCGTCGAGCTGCCGTGGATTGCCGGCAAGAGCCTGCATGACAGCTTCTCGGGCGCTACGGTCTATGAGGCCGTCGCCGCTTAACAGGCAATAAAACTCGATTTTCACGTGACCGCTGGCGCCGCCCCCGCGCCGGCGGTCTTTTTCTGCCGATCGGCCATAAAAATGCACACATTTGCGGAGAGCCTGTTGACGATAGTCAAAACTCGGACTAATCTAGAGACACATAATTGGTCAAAAATCGGACAATTGAATGGTGGGATAGATGAATAGTGCGGTTACGCTGGTCGACTTTGATCGGTTGCTCAATGGACTCGACCATATCTATTCGGAGTTCTCGCGCGCCTGCGGCCTTTCGGACTGCGCTTACTGGATGCTCGTCGATACCAGCACGGCGGGCGGCAGTATTGCCGTAAGTCGTCTGACAAGCGAATGGTTCTACAGCAAGCAGACCATCAACTCGGCAATTAAAACCTTGACGGCGCGGGGCTTCGCAACGTTGGAGTTTGCTGAAGGCAGTCGTAAGAACAAGGTTGTGAGCCTGACCGAAGAGGGCAGGCGATTTGCCGAGCGTTATGCGCTGCCGGCACTCAAGGCCGAACAGCGAGCCTTTGGCGCGCTTGAGCCATGTGAGCAGCGCGAGATTATGCGCTTGGTCGGCAAATTCTCTCAGGTGCTCGGCGAGGAGTGCGATGCCTTTAAGCAGCATATCGCTGCCGAGAGCCAAGCCGAGAATCAAGGTGAGGGGGAGTCGTGCGACTCTTAATGAGGTTTCTAAAGCCATATCGAGGGCTTGTCGCGGTGACGTTGTTGGTGCTGCTAATCGACAACATCGGCACGCTGCTGGTGCCCACGATGCTGGCGAACATGGTCAACACCGGTATTACCACGGGCGATGTCGACTACATTTTACGCAACGGCCTCTACATGCTTATCGCGACCAGCATGGCTAGCGGCGGCACGGTGCTGGGCTGCTATCTTTCGGCGCGCCTGGCCGCCAACGTGGCTTGCGATATCCGCAATGCCGTGTACGACAAATCGCTCGAGCTCGCGGCCAGCGATTTTGAGCGCTTTGGCACCGGATCGATGATCACGCGCTCGCTCAACGACATCAACGTGATTCAGCAAGCGATTCTGCAGACGATTCAGCTGGTGCTGCCCGTGCCGTTTTTGGCGGTGGCGGGCATCATCTTCGCCTGGTTTATCGATCCTGCCATGGGCACGCTTCTGGGCGTAGTCGTTGCGATTGTGCTGGTGGCGGCGGTCCTTACGGTTGCCAACGCGGCTCCGATCTTTATGCGCCTACAGGGCTTTATCGACCGCATGAACGTGGTGCTGCGCGAGAATATTGTGGGCGTGCGCGTCATCCGTGCGTTTAACAAGGAGCGCCACGAGGAACGGCGTCTGGACGAGGTGTTTAGCGAATACGCCGCCAACGCCATCAAAGTCAACCACCTGTTTGTGGGCCTTGACAGCTCAAGCTTCTTTTTGATGAATATCGCCGAGGTGGCGGTGCTGTGGGTGGGTGGCAACCGCGTGGGCGCCCATGCGATGCAGATTGCGAGCATCTCTGCGGTGCTGGAGTATGCAATTCTGATCCTGTTCTTTGTGATGATGGCCCAGATGGTGGTGCTGACGCTTCCGCGTGCTGCCGCGTGCCTGAACCGTGCGCAGCAGGTGTTGGAGATTGAGCCGAGCATCGTCGATGGCGAGCGCACGCTGGATGACGGGGCGCGCGAGCCCCAAGACGAAGCCGATGCGGTGGCCGTGTTCGACCACATGTCGTTTCGCTTTGACGATGCCGACGAGGACACCCTGTGCGACCTGAGCTTTGCCTGCCGTCGCGGTCAGACGACTGCGATCGTTGGCTCGACAGGCTCGGGCAAATCGACGGTGGCAAAGCTTCTGCTGCGCTTCCACGATGCCACCAAGGGCTCCATTCGCCTGAATGGTGTGGACCTGCGCGAGCTTACGCAAGACGAAATCCGCGGGCGCATTGCCTATGTGCCGCAGAAGGCGTGGCTGTTCTCGGGCACGGTGGCGAGCAACCTTCGCTTTGGTAACGAAGGCGCGATCGAGGGCGACATGCTTCATGCGCTTGAGGTTGCCCAGAGCACCTTTGTACTCGACCAACCGCAGGGGCTCGATACCCCGGTTGCCCAGGGCGGTACGAACTTTTCGGGCGGCCAGCGCCAGCGTTTGGCAATCGCCCGTGCGCTCATGAAGCATGCCGATCTATATATCTTCGATGACAGTTTTTCGGCCCTGGACTTTAAGACCGATGCCGCCCTGCGCCATGCGTTGCGGGACGAGACGTGCGATGCCGCGGTGCTCATCATCGCCCAGCGCATCTCGACTATTTTGCATGCCGATCAGATCGTGGTGCTCAAAGACGGCAAGATCGTGGGCCTAGGCACGCACGACGAGCTTATGGAAACCTGCGAGGTGTACCGCGCTATCGCGGAATCGCAGATGAAGGGAGGTGAGTAGCATGACCGAGGAGCTCAAGAAGCAGGGCGGCGTTGATGACGCCGCTGCCGCGGGACTGGTCGAGGAAACGGCTGCCGCGTCGACCGAGCTGGATGACGCCGCCAAGGCTGCAGCCGAGCGCGAGGCTCGCCGCCAAGCGCTCTACGAGGAAAACGAACGTGCCGAGGACGAGCGCGCCCGCGCCGAGGCAGAGCGTATGCGCGACGTGGACGACGAAGACGAGGACGAGACGCCTCGGGATACCTGGGCGACGGTGCGCCGCCTGTGGAGTGAGGCTGCCGGCGACCATTGGCGCTTCTATATCGTGTTCGCGAGCATTGTGTTCTATGTCATCTTTAACACTGCCGCGCCGGCATATAGCGCCCGCGTGATCGATGAGCTGTGGGGCCACATTCAGGTAGCGTTTGTCAACAACGCCACCTTCAGCATCACCTGGGAGAACTGCGGCAGGACTATCTTCATCTACTTTTTGATTTGGACGGCCGCCGCTTCGTTCTACGCGCTCCAGAGCTTTTTGATGTCGAGCGTGGCCGAACGCCTCAATCTGCGCCTGCGCAACCGCATCGCGCAAAAGCTCAACCGTCTGCCGCTCGCCTATTTTGACGCGCATCGTCCCGGCGAGGTCGTCAGCCGCGCGACCAACGACCTGGACAAGATGTCCGAGAGCATGCAGCGCGGATTGCTGCAGCTGCTCGTGTCGATCGGCACGGTTGTTGGTGCTGTGAGCGTGATGTTCGTGTTCAGCGTGCAGCTTACGCTCGTCTTTCTGTTCTTTACGGCACTGTCGCTGCTGGTGACGAAGGTCGTCTCGCGCCGCACACACGATGTGACGGGCGAGCGCCAGGAGTGGGTGTCCAAGATTACGAGTGCGGTCGAGGAAGGCTATTCGGGCCGTCTGGTGATCCGCGCGTTTAACCGCGAACGTCAGAGCTCCGCTGAGGTGCACGAGGCTTCGAAGGAACTGGCTCGTGTGAGCACCAAGGCCGACTTTATGATCAATGCTGTCGGCCCCGCGGTGCGCTTTATCGGCCGTTTGGCGCAGATCGTTATTGCGCTTGTGGGCTGCAGCATGCTGGTTGCCGGTCACATGACCGTCGGCGTGTTCCAGGCGTTCTTCCAGTTTATTTACGAGGCGTCCGAACCCATGACGCAGCTGTCGTTTACCTTTAACTCGCTGCAGAGCGCGCTGGCGAGTGCGGAGCGCGTGTTCGACCTGCTCGATGAGCCCGAGATGGAAGCCGATCCGTTGCCGGACGAGGCCGCCAAGCTGCCGGGTCGCGTTGAGGGCCGCGTCTCCTTTGAGCACGTGCGCTTTGGTTATTCGCCCGACAAGCCGCTTATGCGCGACGTGTCGTTTACCGCCGAGCCGGGCCAAAAGATTGCCGTGGTGGGAACCACGGGCGCAGGCAAGACGACGCTCATCAACCTGCTCATGCGCTTCTACGAGATCGACGGTGGCCGCATTACGCTCGACGGTGTGGATACGCGCCTTATGAACCGCGGCGAGCTACGTCAGCAGTTTGGCATGGTGCTGCAAGACGCCTGGCTGTTTGACGGCACGATTGCCGAAAACATCGCCTACGGCTGCCCCGAGGCAACGCGCGACGAAATTGTGGCCGCCGCTCGTGCCGCGCAGGTCGACTTCTTTGTGCGCACCATGCCGCAGGGCTACGACACGCGCGTGGCCAACGATGCCGAGAGCATCAGCCAGGGCCAGCGTCAGCTGCTGACCATCGCACGCGTGCTGCTCAACAACCCGGCGATTCTCATCCTGGACGAGGCGACCTCAAGCGTGGATACGCGTACCGAGCTTGCCATCGGTCGTGCCATGGACGCGCTCATGCGCGGGCGCACGAGCTTTGTGATCGCACATCGCCTGTCGACGATCGTGGATGCCGACCTGATCCTGGTCATGGACCACGGCAACATTATCGAGCAGGGTACGCATAAGGAGCTGCTCGCAGCCGAGGGTGCCTACGCCGACCTCTATCTGAGCCAGTTCGCCTAAGGTGGCAAGGGGGCAGCCTCTTTGTCACATCGAAAAGAAGGCGCGCCGGGGATGAATTCCCTGGTGCGCCTTTTGCGTTGATGCCGATGCCGTTTTGTGTCGCTTGCGTTCTTAGCGTTCGTCCATGAGCTTTGCGACGAGGGCTTTGAGCTCGGCCACCTCTCGCTCGAGTTCCTTGACGCGGCGGGCGTTCTCGGTGATGCCCTGGCGGTTGAGGGCACTCTGCTCGGCGGCGTCATCGGGCATGTACTCGCGATGCTGCTTGGCGTCGAAACTCTCCTCGAACACACGGCAGCCGTTGCGCTTGATGATGCGTCCCGGCACGCCCACGACGGTGCAGTTGTCGGGCACGTCCTTGACGACAACCGAGTTGCCGCCGATTTTGACGTTGTTGCCGATGCGGATGTTGCCGAGCACCTTGGCGCCCGTGCCCACGGTGACGTTGTTGCCGAGCGTTGGGTGGCGTTTGCCGGTCTCGTTGCCGGTACCGCCGAGCGTAACGCCCTGGTAAAGCACACAGTTGTCGCCCACAATGGTGGTCTCGCCGATGACGACGCCCATGGCATGGTCGATAAAGAAGTGCTTGCCGATCTGTGCGGCGGGATGAATCTCGACGCCGGTGATGTGGCGGGTGATTTGTGAGAGCACGCGGGCGAGCGAGCGATGTCCATGCTCCCACAGCCAGTGCTCGGGCACGTGATTCCACTTGGCATGCAGACCGGGGTACGAAAGGAAAATGACCAGGCCGTTTTGCGCGGCGGGGTCCTGCGCTTGGACGGTCTTGATGTCCTCGCGAATGGTATTGATAAAGCTCACCGGCCGTCCTCCCTTAGCGCCATGGCAATGCGATTCAATAAAGTATAGCGATTCGCTAGGGATTAGAAAGGACAATCTTGGTGGCATTGCGCGACAGGTGTTAGTTATGCAAACTTGCTGGTAATGGAGTCATGCTTTTGTGGGGTTGCGCACGAGGGAGCGCCGCAACCGTATACTGGTCAACTTGGACGTATCCGCGCCCACAACTGAGAGGTTTTACTTCATGGGTTTCATCAATTTTATCGCCGAGCTGCTTAAGGATCCGCGCACCGCGATTGCCAGCTGGATCGCCGCCGGCCCACTCATGGCCTACGGCTGCGTGTTCCTGATCATCTTTATCGAGACGGGCGTGGTTTTCTTCCCGTTCCTTCCTGGCGATTCGCTGCTATTTGCTTCGGGCTTCTTTGCCCACAACGGTGGTTTTAACATCGTGGCTTTGCTGGCCGTCGCGTGGGCAGCTGCCATTTTGGGTGATCAGTGCAACTTTATGATCGGTCACTTCTTTGGCCGCAAGATCATCGCTTCGGGCAAGGTCAAGGCCATGACGCCCGAGCGCATTAAAAAGTCCGAGGACTTCTTGGACAAGTGGGGCCACCTGGCCATCTTCCTGGGCCGCTTCTTCCCGTTTATTCGCACCTTTGTGCCCTTTATCGCCGGCATGGGCGGCATGCACTGGCGCAACTTTGTCATCTTTAACGTGCTGGGCGGCATTACCTGGTCGACGGTCTTCACGCTGCTGGGCTACTTCTTTGGCGGCATCCCCTTTGTGCAGGAGCACTTTGAGCTGCTGATCGTCGGCATCGTTGCCGTGTCGATCATCCCGACCGTGGTCGGTCTGGTTAAGGCTAAGCTGGGCAAAAAGAACGCGTAGCTCGAGCCAGCGCGCAAACCGTGCAGTTGAGGCCCGTCACCGTTTACGGTGGCGGGCCTCTTTAGTTTCGGTCAAATGAAAATACTTTACTTAGTTAAAGAAAAGCGTTTTATCAGACGCGTACGGGGAGTACAATCTCGTGCATGCGAATCGACGTGCCATCGGCTTTGATGCTGCTCGCGTGTCCCGTCCGGCTCTACGCTCCGGGCGTGCGACGTTGCGACGCGGTCGGCCTCGGTCCTTGCGTGCGGGTTCGCGAGTATGCAACTGTGTATGTAAGGAGCGACATATGACTGTCGAGAAGAAGGATATCGATTGGGGTAGCCTCGGCTTTGGCTACATGAAGACCGATTACAGCTACGAGGCCCATTGGAAGGACGGCGAGTGGGACGAGGGTGGCCTGACCACCGACCACACCCTGCATGTCTCCGAGTGCGGCGGCATCTTCCATTACTGCCAGGAGGTCTTTGAGGGCCTGAAGGCCTACACCGCCGAGGACGGCAGCATCGTCTGCTTCCGTCCCGACATGAACGCCGAGCGCATGTACAACTCTGCGCAGCGCCTCGAGATGCCCCCGTTCCCCAAGGACAAGTTCGTTGAGGCCGTCAAGCAGGTCGTTTCTGCCAACGCCGCCTGGGTTCCGCCCTTCGGTTCCGGTGCGACCCTGTACGTGCGTCCGTTTATGATCGGCTCCGGTGACGTGATCGGCGTGGCTCCCGCTCCTGAGTACACGTTCCGTATTCTCGTGACCCCGGTCGGTCCGTACTTTAAGGGTGGCCTCAAGCCCGTTAAGCTGCGCGTTTCCGAGTATGACCGCGCCGCACCGCACGGCACCGGCAATATCAAGGCCGGCCTGAACTACGCCATGTCCCTCAAGCCCACGATGGAGGCCCATCGCGAGGGCTATGCCGAGAACCTGTATCTCGACTCCGAGTCCCGCACCTATGTCGAGGAGACCGGTGGCGCCAACGTCCTGTTCGTGAAAGAGGATGGCACGCTCGTCGTTCCGCAGTCGCACACCGACTCCATCCTGCCCTCCATCACCCGTCGTTCGCTCGTTCAGGTCGCTCAGGACCTGGGTATGACCGTCGATCAGCGCCCCGTCGAGTGGGCCGAGGTCAAGGCCGGCACCTTTGTGGAGTGCGGCCTGTGCGGCACCGCTGCCGTCATCTCCCCGGTGGGCGAGATTGACAACAAGGTTTACGGCGCCGACGAGACCGTGACCTTCCCGGCTGGCTACACCGAGATCGGCCCCGTGATGAAGAAGCTTCGCGAGACCCTGACTGGTATCCAGTCCGGTGCTGTCGAGGATAAGCACAACTGGGTTTACACCGTCGCGTAAGCTGTCTTAGCTGTCCGGCCCGAGGGCAACCTACCTTTCCGGCGCGTCCTCGGACATGAAAGAACCTCCGCTGCGCACTTCGTGCGGCGGAGGTTCTTTCGTCCTGCGGAGTGCGCCGGAAAGGTAGGTTGCCCTCGGGCCTGCGTTACCTCGGAACTGCCGTTGCGGGCAATATAGATCTGAATTAAAGATGGTGCGCGGCCTTTTGGGCCGCGCATTTGATTTGCTTCGCGCCATGTGGGGGTGGCGGCGACGTGCATTTTTGCGAGTATTCTGCAATCGAAGGCCCTTGCATACCGACCTCGGGCGAAAAATCGGGATTTATCGATGTTTTCTACGAACGATGGGCGGGGTTATGGGCTGACAGCGTTTGATTTGCAGGGATATTCGCGGTCTCTGGCATTTATCGTGGCGCTCGAAGCTGTCGGGCATGCTGAATACTCCCAAAAATGCACGGCGCCTTGAGGGGGACCTTCGCGACAAAGGAAACCGCCCCGTCGAAGTATGCATTCGACGGGGCGGTTTATGCATATACCCGATTAAAGATACGCTGCGGATCTGTTAGAACTTGACGGTTGGAGCTTGGCGGGCGGCCTCAGCTGCCTCGAAGCCCTGGCGCTCCTTAAACTGGAAGATGCCGGCAAAGATAACAGCCGGGAACGTCTGGATAGCGTTGTTGTAGCTGAGCGCGCAGTCGTTGTAGCTTTGGCGTGCATAGCTAATCTTGTTCTCGGTATCCTCGAGCGATGCCTGGAGCTGCGTAAAGTTGGTGTTCGCCTTAAGGTCGGGGTAGGCCTCGGCCACGGCAAAGAGCTGTCGCAGCGCACCGGTCAGCACGTTGTCTGCTTCCATCTTGGCCTCAGGGGTGGTGGCGCTCACAGCGGCGTTGCGCGCGTTGACCACGGCGGCGAGCGTGTCCTGCTCGTGCTTGGCGTAGCCCTTGACGGTCTCCACCAGGTTGGGGATCAGGTCGTTGCGGCGCTGCAGCTGCGTGTCGATGTTCTGCCAGGCGTTATCGATGCGATTGCGCTTGGTGACCATGTTGTTGTAGATGCCGGCGATGGCGCAGACGATCACAACGATAACAACGATACCGATGATGACGGGAAGCATGATGTCTCCGTTTCGAATGGCAGCGGCGTTTTGCGCCGGCCGTCGTTGGTATAACGTATCTAGTATACCCGCAACCTTTGGCGGTGCTGAACTTTCCGGTGAGCGTTATGTTTCAACTAGGGAGGGGCGCCAATATCGAATGGGCGGTACAGGTGTAAGATATGCGACAAATTAAGGAATGCTGTCTACGCCTTGAGGATGGCGATACGGATGGACCTTCGCATCAAGAAAACCTATCGTGCCCTGTTCGATGCCTTTACCGAGCTGCTCGAAGAGTACCACTTTGAGGATCTGACGGTCGCCATGCTGTGCGACCGTGCCATGATTCGCCGCACGACATTCTATAAGCATTTTCGCGATAAAATCGATTACTTCGCCTTTTATATCGATGAGCTTATGTCGGGCTTGCCGCAAAAACAGCCCGATGAGGCCGGCGCAGTGCCTGCCGAGGACGTGCGCGCGCTTCGACATGCGATTTTGGACGATGCCATGGATTTGATTCTGGCGCACGAGCAGCTCATGGATAACATTTTGGCTAGCAGCATGTCGGGCATGTTGACCAACGTTATTTGCGACCGCATTGCCCGTTCCATCCGCGAGCGTGTGATGAACGTGCTTGCCGAGGATGCCCTGGCTCCCGTGTCACTCGAGACGACGTCAGAGTTTGTCGCCGGCGGTATTATTCGACTTTTCACGATATGGTGGGAGTCGGGCCACGATCTTGAACGTCGACCTGAGATAGCCGACGTGGTCGATGCACTGTTCGAGCGAACCATGACGCCGGTGCATCATTAAAAGTGGCGGAGAGAGGGGGATTCGAACCCCCGGAACGCTCTCGCGCTCAACGGTTTTCAAGACCGCCGCATTCAACCGCTCTGCCATCTCTCCGTGAGTCGTAATGATAGCATCGTTTTGAATTTGCAACAGGGAAGGCGAACGATGACGAGCACCGAAATCGACGAGAAGTTCATGCGCGAGGCGTTGGCGGAGGCGCGCGCCGCCGCGGCGGTGGGCGAGGTGCCCATTGGCGCTGTGGTGGTGCGCGCGGGTGAGATTGTCGCGCGGGCGCATAATCGTCGTGAGCTCGATCAGGACCCTTCGGCGCATGCAGAGTTCGCGGCCCTGTGCGCTGCCGCTCGGTCGCTCGGTCGCTGGCGCCTTTCCGACTGTACGGTCTACGTGACGCTCGAGCCCTGCTGTATGTGCGCGGGGCTTATGGTTAACGCGCGCGTGGGGCGCTGCGTGTATGGCGCGGCTGATGCCAAGGCCGGCGCACTGGGTTCGCTGTATGACCTGAATGCCGATTCGCGCCTGAATCATCGGTTTAACGTACATGCCGGCGTGCTGGCGGAGGAGTGTCGTGAGGTGTTGAGCGGCTATTTTAGTGGGCTGCGTGACGCCGATGGTGCTGGCTGCGGTTGCGGGGCCGATCTTGAGGCGCATACCGCTCATGCTGAGGCGCTCGCGTGTGCCGAAGAGGATACTGGCGCGGCGGTTGACTTTGGCCCCGCGTGCCGCCGGCCCCGCCGCGTGCTGCTAGCGATCGACTCCTTTAAGGGCAGCGTTTCGAGTGCACAGGCGGAGGCGGCGGTTGCCGAGGGCGTGCGCCGTGTGTGGTCCGATGCCCAGGTGGCCGCGTTGCCGCTGGCGGATGGCGGCGAGGGAACGCTCGATGCCATCGCCGCATGCGGTGGCGAGCTTGTGACCTGCGATGTCGCAGGCCCCTTGGGCGACCGCGTGTCTGCCCGGATGCTGGTGGACGGCGAGCACGAGTCGGCTGTAATTGAGATGGCCGAGGCGGCGGGTATTGGGTATTCACCCTGCACGGAATCGGCGGCGCTGACTGCTACAACCTATGGCGTGGGCGAGCTCATGCTTCGCGCGGTTCGCACGGGCGCAAAGACACTCTATATTGGTCTGGGCGGCAGTGCCACCAACGACGGTGGCGCCGGCATGCTGCAGGCGCTGGGCGCGCGTGTGGTCGATGATCAGGGCTGCGATGTCGCCCCCGGTCTTGCTGGCCTTGAGCAGGTGGCGAGCGTTGATTTGGCGCCAGCGCTTCGGGCGCTGAACGGCGCGCGTGTCGT
This sequence comes from uncultured Collinsella sp., assembly GCA_958445895.1. Lineage (GTDB taxonomy): Bacteria > Actinomycetota > Coriobacteriia > Coriobacteriales > Coriobacteriaceae > Collinsella. The sequence goes on along the minus strand of CAUCTV010000015.1, from coordinate 14,550 downwards.
GGTGCTTTCTGATGTCGAGAACCCACTCGTGGGGCGTCGGGGCGCATTGGCGGTGTTTGGTGGGCAGAAAGGCTTGCCGACGGGTGACGCCGAGGCGCTGAGCAGGTGCGACAGTTGGATGGTCGGCTACGGTCGTCTGCTCGATACGGCAATTGTCGAGGCTCGGGCCCAGGGGCTGCTGCGCGTGCCCGAGGGTGCACGGACGTTCGGCTCGGTGCTCGGCGTGCCCGGTGCCGGTGCCGCCGGCGGCCTGGGCGCCGCGCTGCTGGCGCTCGGTGCCGAGTTGCGTTCGGGCGTGGAGACAGTGCTCGATCTCGTGGGGTTTGACGAGCGTGTACGCGATGTCGACCTGGTCATAACGGGCGAGGGCAATATGGACGAGCAATCCGCCGCCGGCAAGGCGCCGGTGGGCGTGGCCCGCCGTGCCAAGCGATATGGCAAGCCGGTTGTTGCCGTCGTGGGCGGTCGTGCCGACAACCTGGATGCGGTGTACGAGCAGGGCATCGACCTTGTCCTGCCGATCTGTCGCAAGCCCGTGGACCTGGAGCGGGCACTCGATCCGCAAGAAGCCACAGCCAACCTTATCTGCGCCGGCGAGTCAGCCGCACAAGCCTATGACCTCGCTCGCCTCTAAGGCCTATCTCCCTATAAGTTGCGGTGGAATACGGAGTGTTTTTGCCTTTAAGGGGCCAATTCAGTCCGTATTCCACCGCAACTTTGAGAATGGCCATTCGAGGTTGGCTGCCTTGGGTCTTGGGTCGGACCGTTTGCCACGAAATGCGACCATCTACTACGTTAAGCCGGCCACCCTCGACCATCCCGGAATTTGCAAAAACAAAACCGCAGGTAGAAAGCTTGCCGATTTTCGAAAAAGTCGGCTATGGTCGACCCCTGCGACCTAAACGTAGTAGATGGGCCCTTTTCGTGGCACAGCACCAGATCAGTCTATTTAGGACGGGGCCTCCTTGACTACTTTCGCCACCCTGATGCCCCACCAGTCAAAAAGTAGTCAAAAAAGCCCCGTCCCAAATTAGCTGTCTTGCCCCATCGGGCGGGAGCGGGTAAGATATACCGAGCGCCTAGCGCGTTCGATGGGTTCGGATGACGACATGTTCCGAATCTGGTCAGGTCCGGAAGGAAGCAGCCATAAGGAGCCTCTGTCGGGCATCCGAATCCATCGAGCGCACGGGCTTTCTTTTTGCGCGGTTTTACCAAACCGCGCAATGCTCGACGCTGCGCGCCACCCAGGGCGAACAATTTGTCATTCAAAAGGCAAGGCATGACCAGAAGGTCTATGCCTTGCCTTTTTCATGCCAACTTGTTCGCCCTGGATGTCGCTCGCTGGCTGCGCCAAGACATCAATGGCTACGTGGTTCAAGAGATGGTGGCATTACCATTTGTTTTTACAAGTAAAGAGGCCCGTTTCCCTGGTTTTGGTCGGGGAAACAGGCCTCTTTTGTCTCTGGGTTTGTGGATTGGCGAAGATGGTATGCTCTGGCGGCTATTTTGAGTTCTTGAGGCGGCGTACACCCGTGGCGGTTATTCCGAGGCCTGCGGCGGCGATTCCTGCGAGTGCGATTGCGCTCGGCGCTGTGTCGCCCGTGTTTGCGAGCTTGCCGGCGGTCGTATCTGCTTGCTTGCCGCTGCTTGTGTTCGCTTGCTTGGTGGAGCTTGGTAGGGCGTCTTTGCCGGTTGCAGGTGAGCCAACGGGCGGTGTCGCCTCGGCGGGTTGCGCTGAGCCGGAGGGAGGCACTGTCTCGGTCGGTTTCGCTATCTCGGGCGAGGTGGCCTTGTCTGCCGCGGCCTTTGCCTCTTCGTATGCCTTGCAGGCGTCGTCATAGGCCGCTTGCGCCTTTTCCAAATCGCTAAGGAGCGCATTTCGCTTGGCTATGTCCTCGTCGATGTGGGCTTTAGCTTCCTTTGCCTCACTTTCGAAATACTGAACCTGTTTTTCCTGGCTTTCGAGCCGGCGTTGGTAGTGGTGAAGATCATCTTCACAAGATTCTTCTCGCCTTTCTGCCGCCATGATCTCACTGCGCAACTGCTTAATATGCTCCTTAACAGCTGCGCTGGGCGCCTCGTCGCCGAGCTCCTTGAGTACCTTATCTAATTCTGCCTGAAGGCCGCTTGTCCGGTTGTGGGCCTCGTCGTATTTGGCTTGGGCTGCATCGATGTCCGCTTGCATGGTGGGAAGGGATCCCCTCAATTCGGCGGCTTGCGCCGCCATCTTGTCGCGGAGCTCTTGAAAACGGGCAATGTCATCATTGAATCTCGCAATTTTCTCGGGACTTGCGGCGTCTTTTGCGGCCTCGAGGTTTTTGAGCGCTTCCTGCATGGCTGCATACGCTTTTTCTTTTGCGGCGGTCGCATCTTCCGTCTGCAAGGCAACTGCACCGGTGGGGGAACTGGTTTCTGCCGCGATCGCCGTTGCGGGGGCGATTCCCGCGACAAGTGCCGCGGAAAGGGCGATGCCCACAGTTGCTCGTCTTGCTCTTCTTGCGAGAATGTCGTTCATCTCGGCACCTCATTTCAAGGGTCGGCGACTAACTTGGTAGCACTAACGTAAGTATATCAGGCGGTTTGCCCGCCATTGATCGGGCGTGCGCGTATACCTCTTGATTAACAGCCATTAAATCTATCCCTTAAGGAACGCGGCTTGCTAGTGTTGTCTGGGCATTGATGGTTGCGTGGTACAAGAGACGGCGGCATTGCCATCTGTTTTTTCAAGTAAAGAGGCCCGTTTCCATGGGTTGGGGAAACGGGCCTCTTTTGTCTCTGGGTTTGTGGATTGGCGAAGGTAGTATGCTCTGGCGGCTATTTTGAGTTCTTGAGGCGGCGTGTGGCTGTGGCGGTTATTCCGAGCCCCATGGCGGCGATTCCTGCGAGTGCGATTGCGCTCGGCGCTGCGTCGCCCGTGTTCGCGAGTTTGTCGACGGTCGTATCTGCTTGTTTGCCGCTGCTTGCGTTCGCCTGCTTGGTGGAGCTTGGCGAGGTGTCTTTACCGGTCGCGGACGAGCCGGTGGGCTGCGTCGTCTCGGTCGGTTGCGTCGAGTTGGAGGGAGGCGTCGTCTCGGTCGGTTGCGTTATCTCGGGCGAGGTGGCCTTGTCTGCCGCGGCCTTTGCCTCTTCGTATGCCTTGCAGGCGTCGTCATAGGCCGTTTGCGCTTTTTTCAAATTGTCGAGGAGCGCATCTCGCTTGGCTGTTTCTCCGTCGAGGTGGGTTTTATTAAACTCTACTTCGCTTTCTAAGAAATAAATCAGGCTTTTCTGACTTTCGAGGCGCATTCGGCAGTGCTCAAGCTTATCTTCACAACGAGATTCTTGCTCTTGTGCATCCATGATCGCCAGTTCCAACTGCCATCTAGTTTCGTAATCCGTGTGGGGGATTTTATTTAATTCTGCCTCAAGGTCTCTTGTTCGGTTGTGGGCCTTATCGCATTCGGATTGGGCTGCATCGATGTCCGCTTGCATGGTAGGAAGGGATTCCTTATATATGGCAGCTCGCGCCAAATTAGTGTCGTAGTTCTTTTGAAAAATGGCAATTTTAGTATCGATTTCCGCAATTTTCTCGGGACTTGCGGCGTCTTTTGCGGCCTCGAGGTTTTTGAGCGCTTCCTGCATGGCTGCATACGCTTTGTCTTTTTCGGTGGCCGCGGTTTCGCTCGAGTTCGCGGCCGCTGTCTGCAAGGCGACTGCATCGGTGGGGGAGCTGATTTCTGCCGCGATCGCCGTTGCGGGGGCGATTCCCGCGACAAGTGCCGCGGAAAGGGCGATGCCCACAGTTGCTCGTCTTGCTCTTCTTGCGAGAATGTCGTTCATCTCGGCACCTCATTTCAAGGGTCGGCGACTAACTTGGTAGCACTAACGTAAGTATATCAGGCGGTCGACCCGACACTGGCTGGGTGTGCGCGTGCCTTTCCGCTTCTTTGGAAACCGAATCCCATTAGAAATGACGAGTTGTTTACGCTTCTTTTGGGGTGGCGGTACTATCATGGTTCGAATTGAATGTGGATGATGATAGGGAGCGCCTATACATGATTGAGCTGCTCAGGCGTTTTGGCGGTAAGTTTCGCCGCTATATGGTGATTGGTCCTGCGTGCAAGCTGATCGAAGTGATCTTTGACCTGCTGACGCCGCTGGTGATTGCCCAGATGATTGATAAGGGTATCGGCGCACACGATGTCAACGCCGTCGTCCACTACGGTATGCTGCTTGGCGCCATGGCTGTGATCGGCATCTCGTTTACGCTCGTCTGCCAAAAGATGGCGGCGCTCACCTCGCAGGGCATGGGCACCGACATTCGCGGCGCGCTCTACCAGCATATCAACAAGCTGAGCTATGCCGAACTCGACCGTTTTGGCACGCCGTCGCTCATCACGCGTATCACCAACGACGTCAACCAGGTGCAGCTCGCTGTGGCGTTGGGCGTGCGCATGCTCATCCGCTGGCCCTTCCTGGCGGTGGGCTCCATGGTCGCGGCCCTTGCCATCGACCTTAAGCTCGGCATGATCTTCTTGATTTGCACGCCCGCTATCGGCCTGGTGTTTTGGTTTGTCATGGCGCGCTGCATCCCGTACTACAAGCAGCTGCAGGCAAAGCTCGACCGCATCGCGCTTATCTGCCGCGAGGGGCTTTCGGGCGCCCGCGTGGTTCGCGCCTTTGTGCGCGAAGATCACGAGCGCGAGCGCTTTGTCCAAGCCGCCGATGATCAGGCCCATACCGCCATCGCGGTGGGCAAGCTCTCGTCGATCCTTAACCCCGTCACCTTTTTTGTGATGAACCTGGGTGTGTGCGCCATCCTGTGGGTGGGCGGCATCCAGGTCAACGTGGGCGAGCTCACGCAGGGTCAGGTCATGGCGTCCGTCAACTACATGACGCAGACCCTCACCTCCATCGTATATGTTGCCAACTTGGTCGTGGTCTTTACCAAGGCGAGCGCCAGTGCGTCGCGCATCAACGAGGTGCTCAATTGCGTGCCGAGCATTACCGACGAGGACAACCAGCCGGTCGCGCTGCCCAAGCCGGGCAATGTCGCTCCAGTTCCCGCGCTGAGCTTGAGCCATGCGAGCTTCTCCTTTGGCGCCGGCGCTGCCAACGCCGTCGACAATGTGACGCTGGAGCTGCCGCTGGGCAAAACGCTCGGCATTATCGGCGGTACGGGCAGCGGTAAGTCCACGCTCGTCTCGCTCATCCCGCGTCTGTACGATGCGAGCATCGGCAGCGTGAGCGTAATGGGTGCCGACGTGCGCGCCTGGCCGCTCGATCAGCTGCGCCATGTGGTCGCGACCGTACCGCAGCGCGCGTCGCTCGTGAGCGGCACGATCCGCAGCAACCTAACCTGGCGCGACGAGTCGGCAACCGATGAGGAGCTGTGGGCGGCGCTCGACATGGCACAGGCGAGCGAGTTCGTGCGCAACAAGCCGCAGGGGCTCGACGCCCCGGTCGAGGCGGGCGGCAAGAACTTCAGCGGCGGTCAGCGCCAGCGCCTGACCATTGCGCGTGCTCTGGTGGGCTCGCCGCAGATCCTGATTATGGACGACTCCGCCTCGGCGCTCGACTTTAAGACCGACGCGGCGCTTCGCCACGCCATCCGCGAGCGCAGCGTACGCGGTGCCGCCGCGGGCGGGCTGCCGCTGACGACCGTCATCGTAAGCCAGCGCGTCTCGACCGTGCGCGACGCCGACATGATCTGCGTGCTCGACCACGGTTCGGTCGCGGGTCTGGGTACGCACGACGGGCTGTACACAGGCTGCCAACTCTATCGCGAGATTTGCCAGTCGCAGCTTCGTCGCGAGGAGCTCGAGGGCCGGCAGGGGAGTGCGGCGCCCGCGCCCACCCCGGTCGTCCCGACTGCCCCCACATCCGTCTGCGCAAAGGAGGGCTGCTAAATGAATCCGTATACTTCTTCCGGTTCGGTCGCCACGATGACGGCTAACGTGTCCGGCAACGATAGCCTCAACGACTTGGGTGACGGCCCGCGTCAGCCCGGCGACCCCGAGCGCTACCCCGTGGGCGCGGTGACTCGCCGCCTGCTGGGCTACGTCCGTCCGCATCGCATTTCGTTTGCGGCGTCGTTTGTGAGCGCCGCCATCTCGGTGATCTTGCAACTCTATACGCCCATCCTCATCGGCGATGGCATCGACCTGATCGTTGCCGCCGGGCAGGTGGACTTTGACGAGCTGTTGCCGCTCGTTACCAAGCTCGCGATTGTCGTGGTGGGCGCGGCGGCCTTCCAGTGGCTGCAGGGCTACTGCGTCAACCGTCTGTCCTACGAGACGGTGCGCGACATGCGCGTGGAGGCGAGCGACAAGCTCAGCCGCATGCCACTCAGCTTTATCGACGGCCATGCCCACGGCGATCTCATGAGCCGCGTGGTCAACGACGTCGACCAGGTGGGCGACGGTCTGTTGCAGGGCTTTACGCAGCTCTTTACCGGCATCATCACCATCGTGGGCACGCTTGCGTTTATGCTCTCCATTAACCTGACCATGACGCTCGTGGTGGTGCTCGTCACGCCGCTTTCCATCTTTGCGGCCGGCGCCATTGCCAAGCTTTCCAATAAGAGCTTCACTGCTCAACAGCGCATCCAAGGCCAGCTCGGTGGCCATATCGAGGAGTATGTGGGTGAGCAAAAGCTGGTTGATGCGTTTGCCTACGGCCCGAACGCCCAAGCGCGCTTTGACGCGCTCAACGCCGATCTCTATACGGCGGGCGAGCGCGCGCAGTTTATGGGTTCGCTTTCTAACCCCGGTACGCGCTTCATCAACAACATCATCTATGCTGTGGTCGCTGTGATCGGCTGCGTGGGCGTGATCACGGGCGTGCCGGCGGCGCTTACGGTGGGCGGCGTACAGATCTTCCTGTCCTACGCCAACCAGTACACCAAGCCGTTCAACGAGGTCACCAACGTCATCACGCAAATCCAGACCGCGTATGCCTCGGCGCGCCGCATGTTCGCGCTGCTCGATGCACGCGAGCAGGAGCCCGATGCGTCGGACGCCGTAGAGCTTGCCGCCCCGCAGGGCGAGGTTTCGTTTGAGCATGTGGACTTTAGCTATGTGCCCGACCGCAAGCTGCTGCAGGACATTTGCATTGACGCCAAACCCGGCATGCGCTTTGCCCTGGTCGGTCCTACGGGCTGCGGCAAGACGACGCTCATCAACCTGCTGCTGCGTTTTTACGATATCGATGCCGGGTGCATCTTGGTGGACGGTCGCTCGTCGCGCGACTACACACGCGCAAGCCTGCGCCGCGCCTTTGGTATGGTGCTGCAGGACACCTGGCTGTTCGAGGGCACGGTGGCGGATAACATCGCGTACGGTTGTCCCGACGCCACGCGCGAGCAGATCATCGAGGCCGCCAAGCGCGCGCATGCGCACAAGTTTATCGTGCAGCTGCCAGGTGGCTACGATACGGTGGTCGGCGAGGATGGCGGCACGTTTAGCCAGGGCCAAAAGCAGCTGCTGTGCATCGCGCGCGTCATGCTCACCGACCCGGCGATCTTGCTGCTGGACGAGGCGACCTCGAGTATCGATACGCGCACCGAGCTACAGGTGCAGGCGGCGTTCGACGAGCTCATGGCCGGGCGTACGAGCTTTGTCGTGGCACACCGCCTGAGCACCATCCGCAACGCCGATTGCATCCTGGTAATGCGCGACGGCGAGATTATCGAGCGCGGCACGCACGACGAGCTGCTAGTGGCAGGCGGCTTCTACGCCGAACTCTACCGCAGCCAGTTCGCCCAGTAGGGGCCACCGATTGGCGGCAGATGGTTTACATCTGCGTCGTTAGTACTAAGATATTCATCTAATAAACTGCATTAATGGCTCGAGTTTCGGGGGAAACGAGGCAACGTGACTATGACATGCTCTTTGGTGGTTAACAGCAAGAGCGGTAATACCAGGATGGTTTCGGGCGCGATCAAGCGCGCTCTGCAGGCTGCGGGTGTTGAGTTTGTCCATGCCGCGGCGTTGAGCGACGATGCGGATGCAGATCAGGTTGCGCTCGAGGCGCAGGGCGCCTGCGCGGCCGACACGGTGCTCGTCGGTTTTTGGTGCGACAAGGGCGCGTGCACGCCTTCGGTTGCCGCGCTGCTCTCCGCTCTGCACGGCAAGCGCGTTTTCCTCTTTGGTACCTGCGGTTTTGGCGCCGACCAGAGCTATTATCAGCAGATTATCAATCGCGTGACCTCCAATTTGGCCGAGGATGCCGAGCTTGTGGGTTGGGCAATGTGCCAGGGCAAGATGGGTCCCGCGGTCAAGCAGCGCTACGAGGCCATGCTCGAGCAAGATCCCGACAATGTCCGCTTTAAGATGCTGCTCGATAACTGGGTCGCCGCAAAGGATCACCCCACCAAGGAAGATCTGGACAACATGGTCGCAGCCGCCAAGAAGGCCGTGCTGGGCGAGTAGACCTACCGCTGTCGTGCGTGCGAAATAATACTAGAAGTGAAAGCCTCGAAATCCTCGAGGCTTTTTTCTTGACACTCGCGGGCGCAACCGTGGCAAGCGTTTGGGGGTGACATTTTCCATCACCCCGATGACGAGACCGTCCTGGACGACACGCTCGCATGCGTTCGCTGGATGTATTCAGAGTGGGACGGACTTTCCGGATGGATGGGGATTCGGAAAGTGCGTCCCAGAATTTGCCTTTGGAGTGGGATGCAGTTTCCGGTTGAGGGCTCTGGCGGAAAATGCGACCCGGAATTTGTGATCGGAATGGGATGCGGTTTCCCAACGGGGCCACAAACGGAAACCGCATCCCATTCCGGACGTGAATTCCGGGACAAGCTTTCCGCGATGCGCATGCCAGGCCACGCTTCTGCTACGAGGCGAGCGCAGCTTCTCATCAGCCCACTCAACTCGCAACGGGTGAGGGGCGGCGGCAGGCGGAGGCGCGGGAAGGGTCTGTCGCGAGTTCCGCACGCAAAGGGGGCCACTTAATGTGGCCCCCGTCTTGCGCAGGACTGTCTGAGCAGGGAACCTTATATGCCTCCGCCCGGACAGACGTTTCAGTTATGAACTCGCAGCTAGTCGCTATTTGATCTTGGTCGTGCCCGGCGCCAGGTTGGGGTCGGTTTCGTTGGCCTCGGTCTGGAAGTGCTCGGTGTAGACGTTCTTGCCGTCGCGGAACATCTCGTAGTACTGCATCTTGGCGTAATCCTCGCGCGCCTTGGTGGCGGCTGCTGCGGCGGCGTCGTCACCGGTGACGTTGGAGGAGAGCGCCCAGCGCAGGCTGGCGTCCTCGTAGCCCACGGAGTTGATGGCGGGCAGCGACTCGCGCAGCGTCATATGCGCCTTCTGGTAGTCGGTCAGCGGTGCGCCGATCAGCTGCATGAGCTGGGTGGACAGGTAGTTGGTGGACAGGTCGTCGACCTCGCTCGTCTGATCGCAGCCGGCGACGTCGTAGTTAGCCCAGATGATGTAGTCGGTCTGCCACAGGCGTTCCTGGTGGGTGGCGTCGTCCTCGTCGGTAAACCACTTATCGTTGAACTTGGACGGGAAGAACGGCTGATGGTCGCCCCAGAACACCACGACCACCTTGCGGTCGAGCTTGCTCAAGGCGTTGAGGAAGTAGCGCAGCGCCTGGTCGGACTGCTCGATACACGAGACATACTCGTCGACATCGGAGAGCGTGCCGTCCTCGACGGTCTTGGTGTCCAGGTCGGTCGTGTCGATGTTCAGGTGCATTTGCTTGTCGACCGGCACCAGACCCGTATCGTAGCCCGAGTGGTTCTGCATGGTCACGTCGAAGATAAACTGCGGATCGGCGTTCTGGTCGAGCAGCTCCAGAATCTTGTCGTAGGTAGCCTGGTCGGTCACCATGCCGCGCAGGGTGTCGGCGCCCTGGAAATCGTTGATGGACAGGAACTGGTCAAAGCCAAAGTCCTTATAGACGTTCTCGCGGTTCCAGTTGGTGGCGTGGTTGGGGTGCATGGCCGTGGTGGAATAGCCGAGCGATTTGAACTGCTCTGCCAGGTTCCCGGTCGTTTCCATGTTGTAGATGGTGTAGGGGTACACGCCCGAGCCCAGGTTGGCCATGGAGTTGCCGGTCATAAACTCAAACTCGGTATTGGCGGTGCCGCCGCCGTAGGCGCTCACGTAGAGCTTGCCGCGGCTGAGGCAGTTGGACAGGCTCTTAAAGTACTGCGGGCCCTCGTAGCCGGCGCGCATATTCTGGTAGATCGACAGATCCGAGAAGGTCTCGTTCATGATGGCGATGACCGTGGGCTTCTCGCTGTCGAACTGCTCCTTTGCGGCGGCGCGCTCGTCGCTCTTGGCCGCGTCGGACTTGTCGTAGGCCTTGGCGTACTTTTTGAGCGTGGCCTTGGCATCGTCGACGGAGTAGTCGGCGGGTTTGGGCGGCTTGATGGACTGCGCCGCACTAATAAAGGCAGGCAGGTAGCCCTCGCGCCAGTAGCTCTCGAGCGGGCGCCAGGTGTAGACGGTGATGCCGAGGGTGTTGTAGTAGTCGATAAGCGTGACGTGCGCGGTCACGCCGCCCAGGCACAGCACGGCGACGAGCAGGTTGGTGAGCAGCATGCGCTTGGCGTTGGCGGCGCCCTTCTGACGGTGCGGTGCCACCAGGCCGGCGTACTCGCATAGCAGCATGGCGATGGCGGTAAAGCCCATGGACAGCACGCAGAACAGCGAGATCGAGAAGGTGTAGCCGGTGCCGGCGACCGCAGCGGCGGTGGAGATGGCCGAAAGGTCGCCCGGCTGGATGGGCATGGATTTAAACGTGATGACGAAGAACTCGGCAATGCCCAGGACAAAGAGGGCAAAGGCCAGGACCGCGGGAGCTGCGCCGTGGCGCTGGAATAGGAAGAACAGGCCGGTCATGAGCACGGTGATGATGGCCCACTCGAGCAGGATGCACAGGGGGTAGACCCAGGTAAAGTCGTGGTTGGACGAGACCTCCATGCCCAGCAGCGCAAAGACGCCGGCGAGCAGCAGGCATAAGACGGCGGCGACGAGCGGTTTACCCACAAAGGCGCCGCGCAGGCGGGCGAACTTGCCGGTGGGGGCGGGGGCATCGGTAGCGGCGAACGCAAAGACGCGCGGGGCGATGCGGTCGCGGGCGATGCTGGCCCAGGCGCATCCGGTGAGGATGGCGTTGGTCAGGATGAGCATCACAAAGGCGAGCGGCTCGTTTTGTGCCACGAGGCCAATGGCGCCCCAAATAGTCAAAAAGAGCTGGAACAGGCCGAAGGCGACGCTCCACCCAAGAGCGCTTTTGGCAACGGTGCCCGACTGAGCGCGAATGGCCTTGGCCTCGCGCAAAACAAGGTAGACGGTCGCCGCAAGACCGACGAGCGAGATGGCGGCTGCGAACATGCTGAGACTCCTCACAAACTTAAAACCTACGAAAGCGGGGGTTTACCCGATTGTTACCAAGATATGCGCTGCAATTGGTGACTGCGCACAACAACCAGCCATATTAACGCGCGCGTGTGGCGGTGTGGCGCAATGTAGTGGCGACCTGCGCGATAATGGACGGGAATTACACGGAAACGTAAAGGCTTCTTAAAGAATTAGCGAGGATGAGGCGATGAACGAGCAGGTTTGCAAGGCGGACATGGGCGGCGATGGAGCGGCGGTCGATACGTGCGGCTATCCGGTCGAGACCACGGGCAGTGCGGTGCTGGACACGTTGGAGCACCGTTCCTCCACGCGCGCTTTTGCGCGCGATGACGACGGCCGGCCCGTGGCGGTGACCGACGAGCAGCGGGCGGCGATTCTGCATGCGGCGAGCCGTGCGCCGTCGGCAGGCGCCATGATGATGTATTCCATCGTGAGCATTCGCGAGCAGGCTACGCTGGATCGTCTGGCCGACCTGTGCGATCACCAGCCCATGATCGCCAAGGCGCCCTGGGCACTCATATTTGTAGTCGACTATGCCAAGTGGATCGATCTGTTTGAGCACGCGGGCTGCTTTGAGCCCGAGTTTGTAGAGCGTACGGGAAAGTCAGCCCGCCGCGCGCCGGGTCTGGGCGACTTTGCCATCGCGGCCCAGGATGCCGTGATCGCTGCGCAAAACGCCGTGGTTGCCGCCGAGGCCCTGGGGCTGGGGAGCTGCTACATCGGTGATATCGTCGAGAATGCCGAGGAAGTCGCCGAGCTGCTCGATCTGCCGCCCTATACCATGCCGCTGTCGATGCTCATCATCGGCACGCCCCGTAAGGAGCGCCCGGCCATTGCGCATCCCGTAGTGAACCTGGTGCACGAGGAACGCTACTGCCGTGCGGATGCCGCGACCATGGATGCACAGGTGGCCGAGATGGATGCGATGTTCCGTCCGCATGCCCGCGAGGTGGGCGAGCGCGTGGTGGATATCTACACCCGCAAACACACCAGTCCCTTTATGGCCGAGATGAGTCGCTCCATGGAGTGGTGGTTCAAAAACTGGCTCGGAAAATGACGAATGCGACAAGGGGACAGTCCCTTTGTCGCATTCCATATCGCCATGGTGGCCTAAAGGCCGTATAAATGTTTATCTAGCTGGGAAAACAGTGCATTAAAACATGGGCCGATTACCTATAATTCCTTCGAACATTAAAGTTGGGAGGAAACCGGCTTATGGAACAAAAGGCCAAGGAGGCAGCCTCGCACGCTGCGATTCCTGTGAGCATCTCGGCGATGCTCGTCACGCTGGGCGTGGTGTATGGCGATATCGGCACCAGCCCCATGTATGTAACTAAGGCGCTCGTCGCCGGCAACGGCGGCATCGGAAGCGTCACGCAGGAGTTCGTGCTCGGCGCGCTCTCCCTTGTCGTGTGGACGGTCACGCTGCTGACGACCGTCAAGTACGTGCTGATCTCGCTGCGCGCCGACAACCACGGCGAGGGCGGTATCTTTGCCCTGTACAGCCTGGTCAAGCGTTGCGGCAAGTGGCTTATCATCCCCGCCATGCTGGGTGGCGCCGCGCTGCTCGCCGACGGCATCCTGACGCCGGCTGTTACCGTTACCACGGCCATCGAGGGCCTGCGCACCATCCCTGCGGTCCATGCCGTGCTGGGCGATGATCAGGGCCGCGTCGTCGCCATTACGCTCGCCATCATCATCGCGCTCTTCTTGGTACAGCGCATTGGTACGGCCAAGATCGGTCACGCCTTTGGCCCCATCATGACGCTGTGGTTCCTGTTCCTGGGCGGCACGGGTCTGTTCTTTGTCTTCCAGCACCCCGCCGTGCTGCTGTGCCTCAACCCGGTGCGCGGCATCGCCTTTTTGCTGAGCCCCAACAACCACGCGGGCATCATGATTCTGGGCAGCTGCTTCCTCGCCACCACCGGTGCCGAGGCGCTCTACTCCGACATGGGCCACGTCGGCCGCGGCAACATCTACGCTACCTGGCCGTTCGTTAAGTGCTGCCTGCTGCTTTCCTATATGGGCCAGGGCGCTTGGCTTATGAACAACGCTGCCAACCCCGAGCTCATGGGCATTGCCGATCTCAACCCGTTCTACCAGATGCTCGCCCCGGGCCTGCGCCCGTTTGCCGTAGGCCTTTCCACCGTCGCGGCCATCATCGCCTCGCAGGCGCTCATCACCGGCGCATTCTCGCTGGTGTCCGAGGCCAGCCGTCTGGATCTCATGCCGCACATGCAGGTCTTCTACCCTGCCGAGACCAAGGGCCAGCTCTACATCCCCATGGTCAACAACGTCATGCTTGTCGGCTGCGTCATCGTGGTGCTGCTGTTCCAGAACTCGGCGCATATGGAAGCCGCCTACGGCCTTGCCATTACGCTGACTATGATGTGCACCACGCTGCTGCTCTTCTTCTACCTGCACGAGGAGCGCAAGCTCAAGGTTGCTCCGTGGATCTTCGCGGCTTTCTTCCTTTTGCTCGAAGGCTTCTTCTTCGTGAGCTCACTCACCAAGTTCTTCCACGGCGGCTACTTCACCATCCTCATGGCCGCGCTCATCATGGGCATCATGGTGTGCTGGTACAACGGTACGGCTGTTGAGCAGCGCCAGTTTACGCTGCTGCCGCTGCGCAGCTACCTGCCGCAGCTCAAGCGCCTGCGCGATGATGATCGCTACGAGCGCCTGAGCGACAACATCGTGTACCTGACCAAGGACACCCATACCGATTACATCGACCGTGATATCGTCTACTCGATCTTGGACAAGCATCCCAAGCGCGCTCGCGCCTGGTGGTTCGTGAATGTCGAGACCATGGACGAACCGCATACCTTTGCCTATTCGGTCGAGACGTTCGGCACCGACTACGTGTTCCGCGTGCATCTGTACCTGGGCTACAAGATTAACCAGCGCGTCAATGCCTACCTGCGTCAGGTCGTTCAGGACCTGGCTGCCACCGGCGAGCTGCCGGCGCAGACGCATGACTACTCGGTCTACAAGGATCCGGGCAACATCGGTACGTTCAAGTTCGTCCTGATCCGTAAGCTTCTGGCGCCCGAAAGCGATGTGGAGCCGAGCGAGCGTACGGCCATCACGCTCAAGTACATCATTCGTCGCGCCGCCGGCACGCCTGCACGCTGGTACGGCCTGGAGAACTCCAACGTGAGCTTTGAGTACGTGCCGCTGTTCA
>CAUCTV010000014.1 GCA_958445895.1 uncultured Collinsella sp. | reverse complement strand
TGTGACCTCCCGGTTATCAGCCGGACGCTCTAACCAACTGAGCTACAGGTCCATCGCGCAAGGGATATATTAGACGAGTCGTTACGCGCGCGTCAACAACTTTTTTGAAAATCTTTGGGAGGGGTTCGCCCCGGCCGCGCGGCGGCGTATGAAGTCGCCTGCTCGGACAGTCCTGACTCGCACGGAGAGCACATTAAGTGCTCTCCGGCTCGTGCGGAACTCGCGATCGACTTCATACGCCGCCGCGCGGCCGGGGCGAACGCGGGTCCAAGGTTGTCAAAAAAGCGGTCGGCGCGCAGTGCGCCGACCGCCGATATATGGGGTCTGATATTTTTTTACCAGCTAGGGCCTCTTACTCGTCTAGGAGATCTTCTGGCATGTCGTTGTCGTCGCCTAGATCGACAGGGGTTTCTTCGGGGGCAGAGCCGTCTTCTGTGGCTTCGCCTTCGGGCTTTTCCTTGGCGGCCGTCATGCGGGCGACAGCGCATACGCGGTCGTTATCGTCGACGGTCATCATCTTGACGCCCTGGGTGGCTCGCCCGGTTTGGCTGATCTCGTCGGTCTTGACGCGAATGACCGTCGCGCCCTCCGTCACGATGAACAGCTCATGCTGCGGGCCCACCGTCTTCATGGCCGCAAGGTTGCCCTTACGCTCGGTCATTTGGATGGTGTAGACGCCCTGGCCGCCGCGATTCTGCTCCGGGTAGTCCGCGACCGGCGTGCGCTTGCCGTAGCCGCGCTCGGTAATGACGAATAGATCGCCGTTGCCGTTAGTGACTTCCATGCCCAGAACGCTCACGCCGTCCTTCATACCGATACCGCGAACGCCGCTAGTATCGCGGCCGGTGGCGCGCACCTGCTCCTCGGAGAACATGATCGCCTTGCCCGCGGTGGTGGCCAGGATAATCTTGTCGCCCTCGCGCACGCGGCGCACGTTCAGCAGCGCGTCGTCGTCACGCAGGTTGATAGCGATCAGGCCGTCGCGGCGGCTGCGGTCATATGCGCTCATTACGGTCTTCTTGACCATGCCGCTCTTGGTGGCAAACATCAGGTACTCGTCGGCGGGGAACTCACGGCAGCTGATGACGCTCGCGATTTTCTCGCCTTCCTCAAAGGGCAGCAGGTTGACGATCGCGGTACCGCGCGCCTGGCGCGTACCCACCGGCAGCTCGTGCACCTTCAGGCGGTAGACCTTGCCCTTGCTCGAGAAGAACAGCACGTACTCGTGCGTGGATGCGATAAACATCTCGTCGATGACGTCGTCCTCTTTAAGGTTGACGCCCGACACGCCCTTGCCGCCGCGCTTCTGGGCGCGGTAGGCAGCCACCGGGATGCGCTTGACATAGCCGGTGTGGGTGATGGTCACGACCATGTCCTCATCGGCAATGAGGTCCTCGACGTCCAGGTCCTTCTCGACATGGCTGATCTCGGTGCGGCGCTTATCGCCGAACTTCTTGGAGATCTCGCGCATCTCTTCCTTAATGACGCCCAGGATCTTCTCCTCGTGCGCCAGCAGGTCCTCGTAGTAGGCGATGGCGCGGCGCAGGCCGTCCAGCTCTTCCTGGATCTTGTCGCGCTCCAGGCCGGTCAGGCGGCGCAGCTTCATCTCGAGGATGGCCGTGGTCTGCTCGGGCGTAAAGCCAAAGCGCTCGATCAGGCGGCTGCTGGCCTCGGAGTCGGTCTGCGAGGAGCGGATGATGCTGATGACCTCGTCGATATGGTCAAGGGCCATCAGGTAGCCCTCAAGGATATGCGCGCGGGCCTGGGCCTTCTTAAGGTCGAAGCGGGTGCGGCGGGTGACGACGTCGACCTGGTGGTCGATGTAGTGCTGCAGCATCTCGCGCAGACTCAGGCATTTGGGAACGCCGTTGACAAGCGCCAGGTTGTTGGCGCCAAAGGTCGTCTGCAGCGAGGTGTACTTGTACAGGTTGTTGAGCACGACCTGCGGGATGACGCCCTTCTTGAGTTCGATGACCAGACGGATACCCTTCTGGTTGGACTCATCGCGCATATCCGAGATGCCCTCGATGCGCTTGTCGTTGACGAGCTGGGCGATCTTCTCCTGCAGGGTGCCCTTGTTGACCATGTAGGGGATCTCGGTAAAGACCAGGCGGCTGCGGCCGGTCTTGGTGGACTCCACGTGAGCCTTGGCGCGCACGGTAATGGAGCCGCGGCCGGTCTCGTAGCTCTGCTTAATGCCGGCGCTGCCCATGATGATGGCGCCGGTGGGGAAGTCCGGACCGGGCATGATCTGCATAAGCTCGTCGACGGTGGCTTCGGGGTTGTCGATCAGGTAGCAGGTGGCCTCGATCGCCTCGGTGAGGTTGTGCGGGGCGATGTTGGTGGCCATGCCGACGGCGATGCCCTGGCTGCCGTTGACCAGCAGGTTGGGGAAGCGCGCAGGCAGCGCCACGGGCTCGGCGAGTGATTCGTCGTAGTTGGGCTGCCAGTCGACGGTATCCTTCTGCAGGTCACGCAGCAGCTCCATGGCGGGCTTTGCCAGGCGGCTCTCGGTGTAACGCATGGCTGCCGCGCCGTCGCCGTCGATGTTGCCGAAGTTGCCGTGACCGTCGATGAGCGGCGTGCGCATGGAGAACCACTGCGCCAGGCGGACCATGGCCGCGTAGACCGCGAAGTCGCCATGCGGGTGGTACTTACCGATAACTTCGCCGACCGTCCAGGCCGACTTCTTGTGCGGACGGTTGGGGTAGATGCCGCTCTCGTTCATCGCGTACAGGATGCGGCGGTGCACCGGCTTTAGGCCGTCGCGCACGTCCGGCAGGGCGCGCGCCGTGATGACCGACATCGAATACTCGATAAACGACTGCTTCATCTCGCGACCGAACTCCGAAATCTGGAGCTGGCCGCCATTGATATCCTCGCCGGCCGAGGCGCCACGGTCGACTTCGCCAAAGCTCTCCTCGAGCTCACCGTCGTCCTCTTCCTCGTCATCATCGGCATCGGGGTTATAGGCGTCCGGATCGCCGTCCTCGCCCTGCTCAGCACGGGCAAGCAGGCGCCTCAGATCGTCGGGCATGCCGGCGTCGCCGGCCTCGCCCATGCCCTCGTTATTGTTGATATCGTCTGCCACGTTACCTCCTCATGGTTTGCGTGGTCCATTAGTTCCCTACCACGGAGACGAATTACCGGGAACACCGGATAACCCTCCTAGGTTTTCCAGGTGCCCCAGGTTGCCCTGAAGGATGAGGGCGCGCGCCTTGCGTGCGGCGCCCGAAATCCTGAAGGGCAAGATGGGGTGCCTGGGAAAGCTAGGCGTCTAAGAAGCGTGCGTCGTGCGCGTGTTTTTCAATGTACTCGCGGCGATAGCCGACCTCGGAACCCATCAGCTCGCGCACGGCGCGGTCTGCCACCACGGCATCCTCGATCGACACGCGCTGCAGGATGCGGGTCTTGGGATCCATCGTCGTCGAGGCAAGCTGCTTGGGGTCCATCTCGCCCAGGCCCTTGTAGCGCTGGACGGTATAGCCCTTGCGCTTCTTGGTGATCTTGCCGTCCTTGGCCTTGCCGTCCTCGTCGTTGTCGTCGGGGTTCAGGCCCAGACTCCGGATGGTGTCGCGCAGGATCTCGTCTTCGGGCTGGCGGCCGTTGGGATACACGTAGTGGATCTTGTTGCGCACCTTAATGCCAAAGATGGGCGGGCAGGCAACATAGACGTAGCCGGCATCGATCAGCGGACGCATGTACTTGTAGAAGAACGTCAGCAGCAGGATGCGGATATGCGCACCGTCGACGTCTGCATCGGTCATGATGATGATCTTGTGATAGCGCGCCTTGGTGATATCGAAGTCGCCGCCGTCGCCGGCACTCGTCGTGACACCGCAGCCGATCGCGGTAATCAGCGACTGGATGGTGTCGCTCGAGAACGCGCGATGGTCACCAACGCGTTCGACGTTCAGAATCTTGCCGCGCAGGGGCAGAATCGCCTGGATGTCTCGGCGACGGCCGTCCTTGGCCGAACCGCCTGCCGAGTCGCCCTCTACGATGAAGAGCTCGGTCAGCTCGGCATCGCGCACCGAGCAGTCAGCGAGCTTACCGGGCAGGGACGCCGTCTCGAGCAGGCTCTTGCGGCGGGTCGCCTCGCGCGCCTTGCGGGCGGCGTTGCGCGCCTTGCAGGCCTGCTGGGCCTTCTTGACGATCTCACGAGCGGGCTTGGGATGCTCCTCCAAGTAATCGGCAAGGCCGTCGGTCACGATCTTGAGCGTCAGCGCGCGCATATAGGAGCTGCCGAGCTTGGCCTTGGTCTGGCCCTCAAACTGCGGATCGGGCAGCTTGACCGAGATAACGGCCGAAAGGCCCTCGCGTACATCGTCGCCGGTCAGATTGGCGTCTTTTTCCTTGAGCAGGTTCTGCTTGCGCGCGTAGTCGTTGATCACGCGAGTGAGCGCGGTGCGGAAGCCCTCAAGGTGCATGCCGCCCTCGGGAGTGTAGATGTCGTTGGCGAACGACATGACGTTCTCGCCGTAGCCGCTATTCCACTGCAGGGAAACCTCGACCTCGCCCATCTTGGTCACAGGCGCGTCCGGATCCGATTTGCCCTCGATGTAGATGGGCTCCTTAAAGGCCTCGGGGACGTCCTTGCCCTCGTTGAGGAACTTGACGAAGTCGATGATGCCGCCCTCGTAGCAAAACTCCTCCACGTGGGGAGTCGCCTCGCGCTCGTCGGTCAGCACAATCTTAAGGTTCTTATTGAGGAACGCCGTCTCCTGCAGACGGTTGTGCAGCGTATCGAAATCGTAGATGCAGGTCTCGAAGATCTCGTCGTCGGGCCAGAAGGTGACGGTGGTGCCCGTTGAATCCGAGGTGTCCACGACCTCCATCTTCTTGACGGTCTTGCCGCGCGAGAACTCCATCTCGTAGGTGCTGCCATCGCGGCGAACCTGAACGACCACGCGCTTGGACAGTGCGTTGACGACGGAGATGCCCACGCCGTGCAGGCCGCCCGAGACCTTATAGGCCGAGTTATCGAACTTACCGCCGGCGTGCAAGATCGTCATGACGACCTCGAGCGTCGGGATCTTTTTAACAGGGTGCTCGTCGACGGGGATGCCGCGCCCGTTGTCGACGACCGTGATGGAGTTGTCGGCGTGGACCGTCACCTGGATCTCGGTGCAGAAACCGGCCATGGCCTCGTCGACGGAGTTGTCAACGATCTCCCACACCAGGTGATGCAGACCGCTGGCGCTCGTCGAGCCGATATACATGCCCGGGCGCTTACGAACGGCCTCGAGACCTTCGAGAATCTTAATCTCGCCGCCATCGTAATCGTTTTCGTTTGCCACACGTCCTCCTTCAGTCAAGAAAATGTGTACAGCCTTACTAGTTTATCGTAAAAAAATACCATCGGGAACGAGGGTATTTGGCTCTACAAGGCCACCAGATGCGATTTAAGGCTCTTTTTTGCTTTGCACGCCCTTGGCCCACTCGGCACTGGCTCTCATGGCATTCTCGAGGGCCTCGCGCAGTTTTTGGTCTTCGATGGGCGCCACTTGGCGCTCAATCTCGGTGCGCTCGGCCTCACTTAGGTCGGCATGCGGGGCCGGCGGTCGCTCGGTCGTCGCCGGGCGCAGGCGCTCCTTGGCGGCGGGCGGCGTGTGACCGGGCGCGGTGGTTTTGAACACCAGGCCGTCCACATGCGCACCGGCGCGCTCCATGCGCGCGCGGATGATCTCGCGCAACAGCGTCATTTCCTGCGTCCACGAGGGCGAGTCGAGATATACCAGCAGCTCATTGGACTCGGGCAGGTAGCGCAGCCCCGTCACATGCCGTCCCTCGCGCGTGCCCGAGCACACCGCGTTCCATGCGCGATAGACCGCGCGCGACTCCTCGGCGGCCTCCATCTGCGCACGGCGCTCGGGGGTCGCGGACGCCAGGATGCGCTGGCGCTCTGCGTTCAAAAACCCGCTGAAGGCGACCGTTTCGCTCTCGCGCTCGTAATTAGCACGTCTCACCCATGCTCACCACCTTGGCTCGATCAAGCAGGTCATCGGTAAAGTACCCCAGGTTGGTCGTGGTTATGACCGTCTGGATATCATCGCCGATCAGCCGCAGGAAAGCGCCGCGACGCTCGCCGTCGAGCTCGCTCATCACGTCGTCCAGAAGCAGCAGCGGGGCGGTGCCCAGGACATCGCGAGCCACGGCGACCTCGGCCACCTTCCAGGACAGCACCAGCGTGCGCTGCTGTCCTTGGCTGGCAAATGAACGGGCGGAGCGACCCGCCACGGTGAACTCAATCTCGTCGCGATGCGGTCCCACCAACGTCACGCCGCGGCGAATTTCCTCGTCGGCATGCTCGTCAAGGGCAGCCAGCATGCGCTCGTACGCCCAACCCTTCAGCTCTTCGCGATCCTCGACCTGGGGCAAATCCCCCAGCGTGGACGCATAGGTCACGTTGGCGGCCTCACCTGACGCCACTTGCCCGTAGGCAGTGTGCACATGGCCCGCCAGCCGGTCGAGCAGGGCCAACCGGTGCACGAGCAGGGCCGAGCCCGCGCGGGCAATCGAATCGTTCCACGCGCCGAGCATCTCGCGGCAGCACCAGGTCTCCTTGAGCAAGGCGTTACGCTGGGTCACGCAGCGCCCATAGGTGCTCGCAAGATCGGCATAGCGTGCGCTCAGCTGCATGCCAAAGTCATCGAGGGCGGCGCGGCGCACACTGGCGCCTCGCTTAACCATGTCCAGATGGTCGGGGCAAAACAGCACACTCGGCAGAACCCCGCGCACACCAGCGGCAGAGCATCTCTTGCCGTTGCGGCTAAACGAGCGCTTACCGTCCTCCGCGCTCAATCCCATATCAAGCACGCGGCCGTCGCCCTCGAGCCTCAGCTCGATCTTGCACGAGCCCACGCCGTCATGGACGAGCTCCGCTGCGGTCGGATGCCTAAACGAGGCGCCGCTCGTCAGCAGCTGCAGGGCCTCTATGAGATTGGTCTTTCCCGCCGCGTTGGGTCCTGCAAGTATCGTCACGCCCTCGTCCAGGGCAAGGCGATAGCTATCGAAGCTGCGGTAGTGCGCGACGGAAAGATCGCGGGCGAACATGGTCATAGCGCAGCGCTAGATGCGGACCGGCATGACCAGGTACAGGTAGTTGATCTTATCGTAGGACTTGAAGATGCCCGCCTGCGAGTAGCTCTTGAGCTCCAGCGTGATCTCCTTCTCCTTGGACAGGGCATTGAGGCAGCCGAAGATGTAGTGGTAGTTGAAGGCGATGGTACCCGACTCGCCCTCGGCCTCGACATCGATCGTCTCCTGCGCAAGGTCCTGGTCATTGGAAATGGAGGACAGGCCCATCTGCCCGTTCTCGACATCGATCTCGAACTTGACGGCGGGGTTGGCGCTCGCGATAACGGCCACGCGCTTGAGGGCGGCGTTAAAGGCGGCGACGTCGATCTTGACGCTCGTCACGCACGAATCGGGGATGAGCTGCTTGTAGTTGGGGTACACGCCCTCGATGCGGCGCGACACGTAGGTAGTGTTGCCGGCCTCGAAGACGACCTGGGTGTCGGTAGCCCCGATCATAATGGTCGCCTGGCTGGCCATGATGTTCAGCGCGTCGTTAAAGGCGTCGGCTGGAACGTTGAGCTCAAAGGAGCCCTCGAGGGTCGAGGTCTCGACCTGCGTATCGCACACGGCCAAGCGGAAGGAATCGGTCGCCACCAGGCGCACGGTGTTGTTCTCGACCTTCATGTGCACACCACCCAGGATGGGGCGGGCCTTGTCGGTCGAGGTGACGCGCCACACGCGGCCGACCATTTCGGACAAGATATCGGTCGGCAGCTCCACGGCACTCTCGATGGCATAGGCCGGAAACTCGGGGAAGTCATTGGCATCGAGCGTATTCAGGCGGAAAGAGCTCTTCTCGCAACCAATCAGCACCTGGCGCTCGGACAGCTCAAAGGTGACCGGGGCATCGGGGAGGGTCTTGGTGATATTGGAGAGCATCTTACAGGGGATAACCATCTCGCCCTCTTCTTCGACATGCGCCGCGATGCGATGACGGATCGAGATGGTGTAGTTAGAGGTTTGGAATTCCAAGATGCCGTCTTGGGCCTTAACGAGCACGCCCGACAGGATGGGAAGGGTGGATGCCGAAGCGACACCCTTCATAACGACGCCGATGGCTTGTGTAAGCGAGCTCTGGCTGACGGTGAACTTCATCTTTTAATACCTTTCTATAGATATAAATATCTTAATAATAGTAATAGCACTGACGAAACTGTTGATTACTCCCAAAGACGCAGGTCAGACCAAGAAAGAGAATCGACAGCAACCTGTGTGCAACAGGGGTGGTTTTCCACGTTCAAAACCTGCGCAAAACTTTTCATCACCGCGGGTTGGGTTTTAGACACCTTATGCCCGTGGTTTCGACAAGTTTTCAACAGGTGTCTCTATTTCCCTACGAGCGCAGTGTAATTTTATCGCGCAGCGACTTGAGGTCTTCGGTGACGGTGCGGTCTTCCTGGATCATCTTCTGGACCTTTTTGTAACTCGTGCTGACGGTCGAGTGGTTGCGATTGCCAAATTCGGCGCCCACCGCCGTGGTCGTCATCTCGCACATCTCGATGGCCAGATAGATGGCAATGTGGCGTGCTTTGGCGATATTGGCGTTGCGACGCGGGCCGATGAGCTCCTCGTGCGTCACGCCGTACTGCTCTTCGATGACGGACTGAACCGTCTGGACGTTGATCTTTTTGGCCGATGTGTCGAAGTACTGGCTGGCGATGGCGTCGATATCGTCAAAGGTGAGCTCCCCGCCCTCGCGCTCGCGGTCGCCCGCCTCGCCGGCGCAGCGCTCGCAAAAGCTCTCGAGTTCGCGGATGTTGGTGCCCGACACCTCTGCCATGTGTTTAAAGTGCTCGTCGGTCAGGTGCCCGCCGTCGCCCCCATAGGCCGCCAGCAGCGAGTCGTCGCCTGCCTCGGGAGCGGCGACGATGGTGTTCTCGTAATAGCGCTGCAAGATCTTGTATTTCATCTCGTAGCTGGGCTCTGCGACCAGGCAGAGCATGCCGGCGTTGAAGCGGCTGGTCAGACGCTCGTCCATGCTCAGGTCCTTGGGGGCGCGGTCTGCCGCGATGACGACCTTCTTGTTGTTGCGGATGAACTCGTCCATGAGCTGGAAGAAGTAGTCCACGCTCGCGCGTTTGCCGATGATGTTTTGGATGTCATCGATGATGAGCACGTCCACGCCGTGGTACGCCTGCATGATGGGGGCGTTGCTCTTCTTTTGGCGGTCGAACTCGGTCATCAGGTCGTCCAGATATGCCTGGGAGTTGGCATACTTGACCTTGATCTCGGGCGACTTCTCGGCGAGCTCGTTTTTGATCGCAAGCAGCAGGTGCGTCTTGCCCAGGCCCGATTTGCCGTAGATGAACAGTGATGTGCACGTGCCGCGTTCGTCCGCGAGGGCGGCAAACTTGAGTGCCGAGCGATAGGCATGGCTGTTCTCGGGGCCGTAGACAAAGTTCTCAAAGGTAAATTTTGAGTTCGCGGCGAGTGGGGCTCCATCCGTATTCTGCTCGGCCGGCGCGGTCGGTGCTGGCATGGGTGAAGCGGGGGTCGCAGCCTGCGTGGATTTAGTCGGCGCTCCGCCCTTCATCTGGTTCATCATGCGACGAAAATCATCGGCCGAGAGCGTGTTCTTGATTGCAATGCCCGAATCCGCGCCCGCCGCTGCGTCGTGAGCGATGGGCATGTGCGTGACGGGCGCGTTCGTTGACGTCGCCGCCGCGGTCGGCAACGGTGCCATGGTTTCACGGGAAACATCGCTGTGCTGGTGCTCGATTGTCGGCACGTCGCCTGCGGAGGCCGGCACCGCCGGGGAAGCAGCGGGAGGCGCGGCGGCCGCCGTCGCGGCAGAGGATTCGGCCGTTGCGCCTTGCGGTGCCACGATGTCGAGCGCAATCGGTGCAAAGGCGATTTCTTCCAGATAAGCCTCAATAGTCGGCTGATGCTTTTTGAGCTGCGCGATGGCAAAGCGCGAGGGCGCCTCGATCGTGAGCGTGTCTTCGGTCAGGCTTATGGCGCGCGATTGCCCCAGCATGTTGATGAGGCGTGCATCTTGGCCGTCGCGCTGGCAAAAGGCGATGGCATCCCCCAGGATGATGCTTGCTTCCTCGTCCACTGTCTCTCCCGTTCTTTAGCTCTGAGCTCGCACGCGAGCGGCGCCGAGTTCTGTCAGATGGTATTTCTGGCCATGCTTGATGACCAAGCCGGCCTGCGCCAAGTCATTGAGCGTGCGTGACCAAGTGGGGGCCGAGTTTCCAAACGCCCTCGCCAGGTCGGTTGCGCCGCACGCTTGATTTTGCGCCAGATAGCCCAGCGCGGCGTTGCCGCGATCGCTTACGAACACGTCCGGCTGTGGCTGCGCATACTGATTTGCTGCATTAGGATACATCATTTGAGCTGCTGGTTGTTGAGAACTCTGCATCGGCGGCATTTGCTGTTGAAAACTTTGAGGCCACTGTTGGTAAGGCTGCGGAGGCATCTGCTGGGCCCAAGGGTTGTACTGCTGCTGCGGCATCTGCTGGTACGGCTGCTGATATCCCTGCTGGTACTGTTGCGGGAACTGCTGGCCATACCCCAGTGGCGGCATCTGCTGATATGGATATCCCTGTTGGTACGGCTGATAGCCCATTTGCTGGCCACCCGGTGCCCCCGTCGCCTGCTGCATTGCTGCTGCATCCTGATCCGCCAGCGGCATGGTCTCTGGCATGTTTGGCGGCATCGACATCGATGTCGCCTGGGGCTCTTGTGTAGGAAGCATTCCGGGCTGCTGCATCTGTCCCACGGGGGGCTGCATCTGCTGCGTTGCCATGGGCTGCTGCGCAAAAGCTCCCGGCAGGGGATATGTGGGATGCTCCGTCTCGGGCCGCACGGCAGCACCGCGTCCGCCGGCACGCTCGATTTCCTGCACGCGTTTAGGGTTCAGGCTTACCGTAACCACGGTGCCGTTGCCCATGTTGTCCTCGATGGATACGGCACCGCCGGCGTTTTCCAAATACTCCTGCACCATGGGAAACCCTGCTCCGGTTCCACGGATATAGCGCTTCATCTTGCTGTTTGCGCTGGTAACGCCAAAGTCGAAAGCACGTTCCTTGTCGTCGATGCCGGGTCCTTGGTCAGCAAAGCGGATGGTGTCTCCGCCGTCCAGAATCGAGATGATGGGCTCGGCAAAGTGTGCGTGGATAAAGTTTTCGACAATCTCGCGGATGACCATGAGCGAGATATGGCCACCTTGTTCTTTCATGCACTGGTAGACGGTGTTGGTCGTCTCTTCCAAATACGTGCGGACATCTTGCGGATCAATGACGATCACCCGCGGTGTCGACAGCATGTCGTCATAGACGGCGATGCGCGCGGCGTACATGGCTTTTGGCGCCTGCGTGGTCGTCTGCTCGCCTTCCGCACGCTCTTCGCGCACGCCGGTGATGTGCTCGTTGTCGGGTGCCGGGTCTCCGGAATCGACCATGGTGTAAAAGTCGTCAGACATGCCGCTCGCAATCTTTCAAAAGGTTTCGAACAAATAGTAGCTCACCGTGCAACGTTTCTCATCTTTCGACAACTTTTCAAAACTTGTTGAAAACTTTGGAAAACGGGCGAAAAGTTCTCAACATTGCCAACATGACCTGTTGAAAACTCGATGAAATATCGTGAAAGGTTGCCATGAGGCGCAAATTTCGGTTGTGCTTATGGGGGAACCGTGTGAACTGCGCAACCTTTTACCTTTGATTTCTTGACATTTGAACATTGATTTCCCTACAATCTTCAAGCTCACGTGTCTATATCTGCGTCCGCGCCCCCGCGGACACTCGAAATGCAGCAGGAGGAACTTAAGATGAAGCGTACGTATCAGCCTAATAAGCGTAAGCGTGCCAAGACCCATGGCTTCCGTGCCCGTATGGCCACTAAGGGTGGTCGTGCCGTGCTCGCCCGTCGTCGCGCCAAGGGCCGCAAGCGTCTCACTGTCTAGCAGCGATACACACATCTCGCATGAAGACTATTAAGTCTCGGCAAGATTTCGAGCATGTGTTCAGTCAGGGGCGTCGTTTCAATCACCCTCTGATTCGAATGACCATATGTGAATCGGTTGGCGAAGGCGACTCCGGAAGGGTCGCCTTCGTTGGTGCTAAACGGCTCGGTTGTGCTGTCGTGCGCAACCGTTCTAAGCGTGTGATGCGCGAGGCCGCCCGCAGCTGTGGATTTCCCGTTGCGGGTTATGACATCATCTTGTTCGCAACTCCCAAGACGAGGGTTTCTTCGCCTCAGGAGATGGACAATGCATTGCGTTCGCTTATGAAACGCGCCGGCGTTGCCGGGGAGGAGCGATGAGCAATCACGTTTTGCGACGTGTTGCCATCGCTCCTATTCGCATATATCAACAGGTTATTTCGCCCTTATTACCTGACGCTTGCATTTATTACCCAACGTGCTCGCAATACGCCATTCAGGCGATTGGGCGGTACGGTGTTTTGAGAGGCTGCTGGCTTGCCGTGAGGCGCATTGCTCGCTGTAATCCCCTGCACGCCGGCGGTTATGACCCTGTGCCCTAGCGGGCACTCGCTATCGGAGGAAAACTTACATGTGGGATTGGATCGTTAACATCCTTTTCGAGCTGCTCAAGCTCATCCAGACCTTTGCGGTCGACTGGGGCCTGTCCATCATCATCCTGGTGGTCATCATCCGTCTGCTGTTGACGCCGCTTATGCTCAAGTCGACCAAGTCGACGGCTCGCATGCAGGTGCTGCAGCCCAAGATGCTCGAGATCCAGGAGCGCTATGCCGACGATCCCCAGCGTCAGGCCGAGGAGATGCAGAAGTTCTACAGCGAGAACAAGTTCAATCCGCTGTCCGGCTGCTTGCCGCTACTGATTCAGATGCCCATCCTCATCGCCCTGTTCACGCTTCTGCGCAACCTGCCGCAGTACTTTAACGAGGGCACCTTCTCGTTCTTTAACATTCTGCCCGACCTGACCACCACGCCGAGCGCCTCTTTTGCCGATGGCTTTATGGTCGCACTCCCTGCGTTGATCTGCCTGATCCTCTTTGCCGTCCTGACCTTGATTCCGCAGCTCTATATGTCGCGCAATCAGACCGGCCAGCAGGCGCAGAGCATGCGCATGATGGCTGTTGTTATGACCGTCATGATGCTTTGGATGGGCTGGAGCCTGCCCGTCGGCGTTCTGCTGTACTACGATGTGTCCTCTGCCTGGCAGGTTATCCAGCAGATCTTCGTGACGCAGAAGGTTATCGACAAGGCGAAGGCCGATGAGGAGGAGCGTCTTAAGAACGCCCCGCTGCAGGTCGAGGTCACTCGTCGCGAGAAGAAGCCGCGCCCGCACAAGAAGAAGTAGCGGGATATCAATCTAATTTAGGTACCTAACTTTTGGAGTACGTTATGTCTGAAGAGATCATCGAGGATATGCTTGAGGAGGTTGCCCCGCAGGTCGCGGGCGATTATCCCGAGATTGCACAGCGCTACAAGGCCGGTGAAGAGCTGACCGACGAGGAGCTCGACACCATTGCCGATGTCGCGATTTCCATCCTGCGTTCCATCCTTTCGCACTTCGATGCTGCCAGCTCTCCTATCGATGAGTATGAGGGCGACGAGGGCGAGCTGATTTTGGATGTAACGGCTCCCGACCTTGCTGTTCTCATTGGCCGTCATGGTCGCACTCTTGATGCCCTTCAGGTTATGTTCTCTTTGCTGGTGAGCCGCAAGCTCGGCTTTAGGTATCCGGTTGTAGTGGACGTTGAGGGATACAAGAGCCGCCGTCATGATAAGGTTGCCTCCATGGCTCAGTCTGCTGCCGAGCGTGCCATCCGCACTCATAAGAGTGTTTCGCTTCCGCCCATGAATGCCTATGAGCGCCGACTGGTTCACATTGCACTTCGTGGCAATGATGCCGTCGATACTCATTCTGAGGGTTCTGACCCTGATCGGCATGTGGTGATTGTTGCTCGATAATCTACTCGAGCTTATGCTAGGGGGACGTGGTTTCCACGTCCCCTTTTTTGTCAAAAGTTCTCGATACACTGTTTTTTGTCAGAAAGGAGCTTTCGTTGTTAGTACTTTCCGATCTGCAGGCTGAAGAGATGTTGAGTCGTCTAACTTCTTATTGCAGAGAGTATTCCTTGAGCGTAACTGATGTTGAGCTGAGAAAATGTATTCAGCATTTGGATTTGGTTCTGAAAACAAATGAGACAACCAATCTTACCCGTATCCTTAACGTAGAAGATGCTGCGATACTTCATATCCTCGACTCACTTGTTTTGCTCCCCTATATCAATAAGGCTCCTGAGGGAGCTTTGCTCGATATGGGAACAGGTGCGGGCTTCCCTGGTATTCCTTTAACCATAACCACGCATCGTAAAGCTACTTATATTGACTCTGTTGGCAAGAAGGTTGATGCAGTTAATTCTTTTGTTCATGATCTTGGGTTGAAACATGCTCATGCGGTTCATGATCGTCTTGAAGAATATGCTCGAAGCCATAAGAAGCAGTTCTCTGTCGTAACCGCCCGCGCACTGGCTCCTCTACCGATTCTTGTTGAGTATGCGGCTCCGTATCTCAAGGATGGAGGGCTATTTGTTATCACTAAGGGCAATCCATCGGATGAGGAGCTTGCTTCTGGTATGTCAGCAGCTAAGATCTGCGGCTTCACTTCGCTTCTGAATGACGGAATCGATTTGCCTGAGGGTCTGGGTCACAGGGAGTTCATTGTTCTTAAGAAGAGTCATCCGGCATCCGTTTCATTGCCTCGTGCAAATGGCATGGCAAAGAAGAATCCGCTTGCCTAGATGTTTCACGTGAAACATAATAGAGATACTAACAACTTGCAGTGTTTCACGTGAAACATGGCGGTTGATATCGAATCGGAATGTTTCACGTGAAACATCCTCCGTTTGACAGCTTTAATACACACCAGGAGGGACCGTGGGATTTCGCGACGTTAAGCGTTCTAAGAGCGCAAAAGACACGCGTATCATTGCAATCATCAATCAAAAAGGCGGCGTCGGTAAGTCAACGACGGCTGTAAACCTAGCAGCAGCACTGGGCGAGCAGGGTCGTAAGACTCTGATTGTCGATTTTGATCCGCAGGGAAACAGCACCAGTGGATTTGGAATAGAAAAAGAAGACCTTGATCACTGCATCTATGATGCATTGCTGAATGATGTGCCGGCAGAATCGCTTGTTCTTGATACAAATTGCAAAAAGGTATTCGTAATTCCGGCTACCATTCAGCTTGCAGGTGCCGAAATTGAGCTCGTAAGCGCAATTGCTCGTGAAACCCGCCTCAAAGATTTGCTTGAGCCGATTCAGGACGAGTTCGATTTTATTTTCATTGACTGTCCTCCTTCGCTCGGCCTGCTTACTATCAATGCCTTGACCGCAGCAGATAGCGTTTTGATTCCGATCCAGTGTGAGTATTACGCACTCGAGGGCGTTACGAAGCTGCTTGAGTCAATGAAGATGGTCAAATCACGTCTGAACAAGGGCTTAGACACCTATGGCGTGCTTATGACCATGTATGACTCACGTACTTCTTTGTCGAATCAGGTTGTTGAGGAAGTTCAATCGTACTTTGGTGATAAGGCGTTTAAGACGCTGATTCCCCGTACGGTTAAAATCTCTGAAGCTCCGTCTTTTGGAGAACCGGTAATTACCTATGCACCTCAAAATAAGGGTGCAAAAGCGTATATGAACCTTGCAAAAGAGGTGATCAAGCGTGCCTAGTGCAAAGAAACGTGGTGGATTGGGACGCGGACTCAATGCTTTGGTCTCAGAGGCTGAGTATGAGACCGGTGGTTCTGCTGCATCTGCTTCAAATGCCGCATCTGAAACAAAACTACCTATTGAGGATATCGTTCCCAACCCTAATCAACCGCGAGTTCACTTTAATGAAACTGAACTTCGCGAGTTGAGCGAGTCAATCCAAGAACATGGCGTTTTGCAGCCGCTCTTGGTTCGCAAGCATGGAAACGGCTATGAGATCATCGCTGGTGAGCGTCGTTATCAGGCGTCAAAGCTTGCTGGTCTTGAGGAACTGCCTGTCATCATTAAAGATGTTAATGATGAAGAGATGCTGGCTCTTGCTCTTATCGAAAATCTTCAGCGTTCTGATCTGAATCCCGTCGAAGAGGCTAAGGGCTATCGCCAGCTCATCGATGCTAGCGGTATGACCCAGGAGGCGTTGTCGAAGGCCGTAAGCAAGTCACGCTCTGCAATTACAAACTCGCTGCGCCTTCTCGATCTCCCCGAAGTAGTTCAGCAGATGATTTTTGAGGGTAAACTTACTGCTGGTCACGCACGTGCGATTCTTGCAGTTCCCTATGAGGATGCGCGAATTCGACTTGCAGAGAAGGTTGTTGCAGAGGGCCTTTCCGTAAGAGCGACAGAAAATCTTGCTCCATTGTTTTCTGCCGGAGAGACACCTAAGACGCCGAGGCCTGCTACGCCTCAGTCTTTTAAAAAGGCTGCGCGTGTACTTCGTCAGGTATTTAATACCAACGTGCGCGTGAAGAGCTCGCGTGGAAAGAATAAGATTGAGATTGAGTTTAAAGACGAGGAAGAGCTCTCTCGTATTCTTGGTGAAATGATTCAGTTTGATCAAGGAGGCCAAGATGAGGAATAAGATTTTAACTGCGATTGCATTGGTGACGACTGTCGCGGCTGGTGCCTTTGCTGGCTATAAGATCGCGACAGACGATGAACTTCGAGGTCGTTTGCTTCGTGGCGCGCAAGATATTGTCGATACTTCCAAGAAGAAAATGGATGTTATGACAGAAGATGTTGCCATGCGCACTGCTCAGGTAACGAAAAATCCAAGGATTAATCAATGTTGGGTTAGCAACCAATGGGAAAATGTAGGCTATTAGGTACCTAACAATTACCCTGCATATTTTGAGGGGCCCTTGTCTGATTCATGAGACAAGGGCCGCTTATTTTGTCCGTAAAAAATGGGAAAGGTAGCAGCTGCTCCAAAATTGAGGTCAATAAATGAAACGGCCCCGGTTGCATATCCTGCAACCGGGGCCGTTCGATGTTTCACATGAAACGTTTTGGAGTGCGACTCCCCTATGCGTTCTTCTGAACTTTAAAGCGCTGTTTCAGCTGTCCGCAAGCGGCGTCAATATCGTTACCACGGGAGTTACGAATCGTGGTCTCGATGCCACGGGACTCAAGACGACGCTGAAGATCCTCAACCTTATGAATCGGCGACGGCTTGAGCGGGCTGCCCTCGATGTCGTTAAGTTGAATCAGGTTAACGTGGCACAGCGTTCCCTCGCAGAAGTCGCAGAGTGCCTGCATCTCGGGATTCGTATCGTTGATGCCTTCGATCATGGCATACTCATAGGTCGGGCGACGGCCAGTCTTCTCGGTGTAGAGCTGAAGCGCCTCGTGAAGGCGAAGCAGCGTGTACTTCTTAACACCGGGCATGAGCTTATTGCGCGTCGATTGGATGGCGGAATGCAGGGAAACGGCAAGCGTGAACTGCTCGGGAATATCGGCAAATTTGCGAATACCGGGAATAACGCCGCTGGTAGAGACGGTGAGGTGACGAGCGCCGATACCGATGCCATCGGGGTCGTTGAGGATACGCAATGCCTTGAGAACCTCGTCGTAGTTGGCAAACGGCTCGCCCTGGCCCATGAAGACAACGCTTGTGGCACGCTCGCCAAAGTCGTTGGATACATGAAGCACCTGGTCGACGATCTCTTGAGCAGTCAGAGAGCGCTTGAGGCCGTTGAGACCGGTAGCGCAAAAGGCACAGCCCATGCCGCAGCCTGCCTGGGTGGAAACGCAGACGGAAAGCTTGTTACGACGGGGCATACCGACAGTTTCAACGGAAATGCCGTCGTGGTACTCGAGCAGATACTTGCGAGAGCCATCTTTAGAAACCTGCTTGGTGAGTTCAGTCGGCGTATCAAAGGCAAACGCCTCTTTAAGCTGCTCGCGGAAAGCCTTGGGAAGGTTGGTCATATCGTCAAACGAACAAACGTTCTTCTCAAAGACCCATTCGATGAGCTGCTTCGCGCGGAAGGCGGGCTGGCCAAGTTCGGCCACGAGCTCGCGAATATCGTTTTGGCTCAAGTCGCGAATGTCCTGAGATTTAGTCCTGGGATTCATGGAAGCCTTTCGATTTTGGGGAAACGTAGAGGGTATCGCTACAATATGGTATCAGCTGCAGAAATTATAGAGGAGGAGTCTGCCCATGCCGGGTAAAAGCCTAGAGAACATGCACGTAGCGGTCTTGGCGGGCGGTCATTCCGCCGAGCGCGAGATCTCGCTCGATTCGGGAAAGAACGTTGTGGTGGCGCTGAAGGAAGCCGGCTACACCTCGGTGGAGCTGCTTGACACGGCCGCTGATGACTTTATGGTAACCATGGCGACCGGCGGATTCGATGTGGCATTTATCGCCATGCACGGCGCCGGCGGTGAGGATGGCGCCATGCAGGGTGCCATGGAGACCCTGGGTATCCCCTACACAGCCTCGGGCGTGCTTGCCAGCGCCTGCGGTGCCGACAAGGAGGTCTCTAAGCTCCTGTACGCCAAGGCAGGCATTCCCATTGCCCTCGGCCTCGCGCTCGAGGTGGGCGATGAAGTCGATATCGATCATATCGTCGAGGTTTGTGGCGAGCGCTGCTTTGTGAAGCCGGCCGTCAACGGTTCCAGCTATGGCATTTCCCTGGTCCATGAGCCCTCCGAGCTGCCCGCGGCAATCGCCAAGGCGTTTGAGTACGGCGACAAAGTGCTGGTTGAGAAGTGCATCGAGGGTACCGAGATCACCGTCGGCGTATACGGCGAAGATGACGTGCGCGCCCTGCCGATTGTCGAGATTCGTAAGCCCGAGGACTGCGAGTTCTATGATCTGGACGTGAAGTATGTCGACCCTACGGATATCCATCGCATTCCGGCGCAGATTTCACCCGAGAATTACGCTCGCGCTCAGGAACTTGCCTGTGCCGCTCACAAGGCCCTCGGTTGCCTGGGTATCTCGCGCAGCGACTTTATTGTGAGCGAGGACGGCCCCGTTATCCTCGAGACCAATACCATTCCCGGCATGACCGATACGTCGCTGTATCCGGATGAGATCCGCCACACCGACGACATGACGTTCCCGCAGGTCTGTGACAGCCTGATCCGTATGGGCCTTCGTCGAGCGGGCATTGCATGCTAATCAAGGACGCGGTTTCGTCAGGAACGCCGCAGTTTGTCATCGACTCCTATGCCACGCTTGCCGACCGCGCCAAAACCCAATCGTTTGGTCTCATCGAGGAAGATGTTATCGTCCTCGATACCGAGACCACGGGTCTTTCGGTGCAGGACAACGAGCTTATCGAGATATCAGCGGCCCGCCTTTCGGGCCGCGAGGTTGTCGATCGGTTCGATACCTTCGTGCATCCCAAGCAGCTGATTCCCGCCGAGATTACCGAACTCACGAGCATTACAAACGCCGATGTGGTGGATGCCCCATCGGCCGTCGAGGCCGTGGCCGCTCTCGCCGATTTTGTCGGCGGCTGCCCGGTGATTGCGCATAACGCCACCTTCGACCGTTCGTTTATCGAGTCGGTCAAGGGCGGTGTCAACGTCAGCGACATCTGGATCGATTCGCTGGCACTGTCGCGCATCGCGCTTCCGCGCCTGGCCTCGCATAAGCTGTCTTTCATGGCCGACCTGTTTGGCTGCGACTCGGTGTCGCACCGCGCCAACGCCGATGTCGACGCCCTGTGTGGTGTGTGGCGCGTGTTACTCGTGGCGCTCACCGACTTGCCTCAGGGCTTAATGGCGCGCCTGGCCGACATGCACCCCGACGTACCCTGGTCCTATCGTCCCATCTTCTCCTTCTTGGCGGGACAGAACCCCGGTTCCATCTTCTCTCTCAGCGCCGCCCGCGCCGACGTACTCAAGGCCGATCGGGCCGATGATCGCGTTGATGCGGACGAGCTGCCGGTCCTTAAGATGCCGAGCCGCGAGGAAATCGAGGCGGACTATGCGCCGGGCGGCCTGGTTAATCGCATGTATCCCACGTACGAGCCGCGCGATGAGCAAATCGCGATGGCGCTCGAGGTCCGTGACGCACTCGTTACGGGAACGCATCGCGTGATTGAGGCGGGGACGGGCGTCGGCAAATCGATGGCTTACCTAGTGCCTTTTGCCGAGGCCGCGCGCCGCAACAACATCACGGTTGGTATTGCGACCAAATCGAATAATCTTGCCGACCAGCTCATGTATCACGAGCTGCCCAAACTTGCCGAGCAGCTGGACGGCGGCCTATCGTTTTGCGCCCTTAAGGGCTATGACCACTATCCATGCTTGCGCAAGCTTGAGCGCATGAGCCGCGGCCAAGTCGAAATTACGACTAAGCGTGATCCCGCCGACACGCTTACGGCAGTCGCGGTCATCATGGCGTACGTGTGTCAGTCGGCCGATGGCGACCTCGACTCGCTCGGCATTCGCTGGCGCAGTGTCAACCGTCCCGACTTTACGACGGCGTCGCGCGAGTGCGCCCGTCGCCTATGCCCGTTCTTCCCCGATAAATGCCTGGTCCACGGCGCTCGCCGTCGTGCAGCGCATGCCGATGTGGTGGTCACCAACCATTCCCTGCTGTTCCGCAATGTTGCGGCCGAGGGCAGAATCTTGCCTCCGATTCGTCACTGGGTGATCGATGAGGCCCACTCCATCGAGCGCGAGGCACGCCGTCAATGGGCGCGCGTGGTGTCGGCGGATGAATCGCGCGTTCTGTTTGAGCGCCTGGGTGGCTCGAGCGCCGGTGCGCTGAGCCAGGTTTCCCGCGATTTGGCAACCTCGGAGGGCTCTACGCTCTACCTGGGTCTTACCGCCAAGGCGACGTCGACGGTTGCGCGTGCGAGCATGGCGATTGCCGATGTGTTTGACGGCGTTCGCGAGCTTGGCCGCCGTGCTCGCGGGGGCTATGACAATGCGAACCTATGGATTGGCCCCGAGCTGCGCGAATCTGACGACTGGCATGATTTCTTACAGTCGGCCTACGCTGCCATCGACGCATTGGAACAAGCTGACAAGAGTGTCGACGCGCTCGTGCAGTCCGTTGCCGCCGACAAGCCCGAGGTCGTTGTCGACCTGGGTGATATCTCGCGCCGCCTGCACGAGCTGGCCGAGAACCTCAAGCTCATCATTGACGGTACCGACGAACACTACGTGTACTCATTGCAAGTCAATCGCAGGCTGCGTGCCGGCGGCGAGTCGATGACCGCGGAGCGCATCGATATTGGCGAGGCCTTGGCAACCGAGTGGCTGCCCGAGGTCCACACGGCTATCTTCGCATCGGCGACTATGACGGTTTCCAAGAGCTTTGAGCACTTTAACCACGCCGTCGGCCTCGATCGCATCGGTGCCTCGACATCATCGTCGCTGCACTTGGATTCGAGCTACGACTTCGATTCGAATATGGCCGTGGTCGTGGCTGGGGATATTCCCGATCCGCGCGACCGCGAAGGCTATCTTTCGGCGCTCGAGCGTGTGCTGGTCGACGCTCATCTTGCCATGGGTGGCTCGGTGCTCACGCTGTTCACCAACAGGCGTGACATGGAGGAGCTGTACAATCGCGTCGAGCCCAAGATGGCTCGTGCGGGCCTGGAACTCAACTGCCAGCAGCGCAACTCGTCTCCTCGCCGCCTGCGCGATCGCTTTATCAACGAACCGGCCTCGTCGCTCTTTGCGCTTAAGGCCTTTTGGGAAGGGTTTGACGCCAGCGGCGAGACGCTGCGCTGTGTCATCATCCCCAAGCTGCCGTTCTCGAGCCCCACAGACCCGCTCTCATGCGAGCGCAATCTGCGCGAAGACCGCGCCTGGGCGCGCTATTCGCTGCCCGAGGCCGTGCTCGAGGTCAAGCAGGCGGCCGGTCGCCTCATTCGCTCGTCGACCGATTGTGGCGTACTCATCTTGGCCGACCCGCGCCTGGTGACGAAGGGCTACGGCAAGAAATTCTTAACGTCGCTGCCCACGAGCTCCTATCAGCGCATCGAATCGGCACAAATCGGGCACTATCTACAGCTGTGGCGCGCGCGCCACGAGCGGCGCCACTAAAGCGGACAGACGAGGGATTTTGCCATATCGCACAGACGCTCTGACAGGGCGGGGTCATCCAAGATGCGGATGGCCCCGCCCGCTGCGATTACCTGGCTTAACAGCCAGCGCTCGGAGCCGTAGCGTACATTCACTGTTGAGCTGTCCGCCCCATTGGGTTCAATCGACATGATGCCGGGCCAGTCTAGGCGCTCTGCCAAGGCGCGCGGCATGAGAAGCTTCGTGCTCCGCTCCGCCTGGGCGAGGGAGTCGTGGAGGGTCGCGGGCTCCGGTGCGTGGCGCACGACGGAGTCGTCGGTCAAGACCAGGCCCTCGATTTTATCCATACGATAGGTACGCTGTTCATCGACCGCGACATCCCAGGCAATCAGATACGTTTGGTCGCCGTTTGTTGTGATGCGCAAGGGGTCAACCAAACGCTCGCGCGCCTGTGTGTCATCCATCGAGCGATACGAGATGCGGCAGCGAACGCCGTCCCGAATGGCGCAGCTCAGCTGCTGCCAGTGCGATCCGTGGGCGACGGTGTCAAAGACGCGCTGGTTGTATCCGAGCTCTTTGGGAAGAAGGGCCCGCCGTATTCGAGCCGCCGCTTGAGGTTCGATCCCCAATGATTCAAGTTCATGGTTGAGCACAGCGCCCTCGGCGGCACTCAGACGCAGCGGCAGCACGCGCCCCGCATCACCGGTGAGGACCACGCACTCGCCACGGTGCTCGCAGATAATACGTGCGCCCGATTCTCGGTCCGCAAGCGTCGAGACGATCTCGAGAATCTCGTCGAGCGATGCCCCCGTGATATCAAAGCGGCTGCAAAGCTCGTCTCGTGTCATGCCATTCTCGCCGGCAGCGTAGAGGGCCTCCATGATGTCGATGGCGCGCGAGAGTCTTTGCTCGCTGGTGAGTTTACGCACGGGCATGCTCGTGCACCGTCCTTTCTATGAGGTGATTCCACGCCTGCTTGAGAGAATCGGGGGCGACGGGCCTCATGCCATCCATGGCATGGGCCATGCAAAACGAGGCTGCGGCTTCAAAGTCGCGCACGTCAACGGTCCAGGTCCACTCCGTTTCGGTGCGCATGAGTTCGCCTCGTCCGCGTGTGAGACCGCTGATCATATCGGCCTGCGCTTCACGCGCGAACGAGAACGTAGCCGCAACGGGTGGGCGGTCGGCAAAATCGAACTCAAAGAATAAGTAATCGTTGAGGTTAAAATCCGCAGGAATGGCGTAGGCTTTCGAAGGTCTCCAGGCGCGAATGATGCGGTCGCAGCGGAATGTTCTGATATTGCCTGTGGCATTGTCGAGGCCGCAGAAGTATGCCGTACCCTCGCGCTCGAACATGCCGTAGACGCAAACGGTCCGCTCGCGTTGCTCACCGCGTCCGTTTTGGTACAAAAAGCGCAGCGCGCAACGCTCGGCAAAGGCGCTCCATACCGCATCGACGGCGGGAGAGCGGCGAATCGGTGCCTCTCCTGTCGTCGACATGCCGGTGAGGTAGGCAATCTTGGAGCGAATGTCGGCAAGCGGCGCGGCAAAGGCGGATGAGCCTGCCGCGAGTGTCTGGTCGATGGCATTGAGCAGGATGTCGGCATCGTCTGCGGTGATGAGACCGCCAGCGGCAAACGTGTGCTCGCGGTCGATCGTCCACGCGCTCTCCTCGGTTTCCTGTGCTCCGGCAGCACGAACCTCTCTGATAATGATGCCGCGTTCGAGCAGCTTGTCGCGATCGCGGCGGAACTTGCGCTTGTCTGAGTCGATATTGCCCGAGCCGTATCCCAAATCAGAATCCAGGACGATTTGCTCGGTCGTCAGCGGTTCGGGAGAACTGTTGAGTACAAAGAAAAGGTTGAGGATGCGCTGAGCCGTTTTATCGAAACCGGGCTCGGGCGCCCCCTTTTTAATTGTCGCGGTCGTGTCGCTTGCCGTCATAGAATCCTCGCATGAGAAGGTCGTTTGATGCCATGATTTTAGTCCGATATGGAGATTAGGCTATATCCTTGTCCGCTCGCGGCGTTAAGATGGCCCGAATTCGGTCGTTTGCGCTCGCTCGGGGTATACTTTCGACTATATACGGTTCTAATGTGCATGCATTGGGCCTATTTGTCGGATTATGGATGTGGAGCGCACATGGCGAACACCCAGAACTATATTAACCACCTGCTGCAGAACACCGGCATTACGCCGGCGTGCAGTGAAGAAGAGCGCCTGGCTGCCGAGGATATCGCTCAGATTTTCCGCAACCACGGCTTTGACCCCGAGGTGCAGGAATTTAATGCTCCCGCGCCCAGCAGGTTGGCGTTTGCCGTTACCGGTATTCTGGCGTTTGCCGGCGCCCTGCTGATGGGCATCGGCGGCGGTATCGGCTTGGTCGGCACCTTGCTGGCCATTGTCGGTGCCGTGCTCTACGTGCTCGAGCGCACGGGGCATCCCGTGGTTTCGCGCCTGGGAAAGACCGGTGTGAGCCAAAATGTCATCGCCTATCACAAGGCCTCGGGCCCGCTTGCGTCTCCGCGCAACCGCCCGGTCGTCGTGGTGGCGCACTATGATTCCCCCCGTGCCGAGCTCCTTGCTCGCGAGCCCTACGCTCCGTATCGCGCGCTCATCGCCAAGCTCCTGCCTGTTGCCACGATCGCGCCCGCGGCTGTCGCCATCCTGCGTATCCTGCCGCTTCCCGGCGTGCTCAAGGTGCTGCTGTGGGTTGTCGCGATTCTGGCCTCCCTTGTGGCACTGGCCAACGCCGCCAATATCATCTCCAACCGTTTTGTGCTTCCCTACACGTCTGGCGCGGTGTGCAACAAGTCCTCTGTTGCCGCCATGCTCGGTGTCATGGACAACGTTGCCCCCTATAAGGGCGAAAACGAGTTCCCCGATGACATTCCATTCGATACCTATTTTGGCGAGCAGAAGCGTCGCGCCGAGGAGATGGCGCGCGCAGCAGCGGAGTATGCCGCGGCCCAACAGCAAAACGACTACGGCAACACCATCGAGTATGAAGAGCCTACCTACGCCGAGGATGAGTTCGGTCAGCCGATTGCTCCCGACGCTCAGGCCGAGCCCGAACAGGGTGAGGATTTCGACGAGCAGATCGAGGGCTTTGAGGGTGCGTCTGCCGACGAGACGCTGATTGGCGCCATTGTGCCCGAGGATCAGAATCAGGCTGTCCAGGCCGAAGAGTTCAATGACGAGGTTCCCACTGCCGAGCCGGCGGAGGAGCCTGTCGCGGCCGAGCCCGAGCCCAGGCTCTATCGCAATGCCGCCGGCAACATCCGCTTTGGTTCGGATGCCATCCGTGCACTCGGAATGCTTCCCGAGTCCTGCACGCTCGATTACGAGGAAGGCGAGGAGCCGACGTTTGAGCCCGAGCCTGCCCCCGTCGTGACTGCATCTGCGCCCGTTGTCGCCGTGGATGATGAGTCTGCCGCGGTTGCCGCTGCCGTTGCCGAGCCCGAGGCGGTGTCCGCGATCGATCCCGCGGCAGGACTGGACATTTTGGCTCCCGCCGCGCCGGCGCAAGACGTTAGGGACGAGCCTGACGACGATTACGCTGAACAGCCGAGGCGCGTGTCTTACGAGAGCGATACTGATTTCTCGGCCGAGATTCCCGCGGCAACGCCCCATGCCGATATTGCATCCGCGTTCTCTTCGATTGGCGCCAGCGCTTCCAACTTCTTTAAGGGTGCGCTTGCAAAGGGCAGGAAATTTGTCGACGATTTCGAGGGGAAGCGCGTTGCCGCACGCGAGGCTGCCGAGCAGGAGGCTATCGCTCAGCAGCAGGCAGCCGAGGCGGCACGTGAGCGCGCGGCGCAAGAGTTCGAGCAGAACGAGGCTATGCAGTCCGTGCCTGTCGACGCCGCCGAAGCTACAACGTCCTTTGAGGCTCAGCAGCACGTCGATAGCACCATGTCGTTTGATGCCGCGCAGTTCGATTCCACGATAACGTTTGAAAAGCAAGGCACCGCGATTGCCGAGCCCCTTCCTGTTTCCGATGAGCAGGGCGACGCGGCAGACGATGACGAGCCTATTGATGCTGCCGAAATCCAAGATGCCGCCGGGCACGAGCCCGTCGAGGTCAACTGTGACGAAGAGCAATACGCGGCAGCCGATCAAGGTGATTCGACCGAGGTCGAGCAGGAGGAAGTGCCTGCGGTTTCCGAGGCTCCCGAGACAGATGAGTCGAGGCCTTACTCCACGCAGATTTTCACCATGCCGACCCCGAGTGGTTCCGGTGCCACGGTTGCCGATGTTGCTCCCACCCAGGACGAAACGGTCGATTCCCTTATGGCCCAGATTTCCTCCCAGGCATCGCCGCGTCCGCAGATGAATGTTCCCGATCCGGCGTCGGCACCGTCGCCTGCACCCTCCTCGTCTCCGCTGGCTTCGGTCCCCGATCCGTCGCTGCCGTCGATGAAGCAGACAAACGTTGCGTCTCGCACGTCGCTGTTCGACCTTCCCGATCCCTCCGCACAGGTCAACGACCCCTTTGCTACCGCTCAGGGTCCCGAACCCACATCGGCACCCGTTGCGCCTCCTATGCCCGTTGCGTCGGGCGCACAGCCGATCGAGACCATTTCGGCTCCCGCTCCTGCGGCACCTAAGTCTCGCAAGCGCGGCCTGGGCGGCCTGTTCGGTCGTAAAAAGAAAAACGAACAGGACAGCATGAGTGACTGGCTGGGCGTCGAAGACGATTACGATGCCAAGAAGTCCGGTCGCGGCATCGGTTCGTGGGATAATTTCGAGGACGATAACGATGGCTGGAAGGGCGGCGCTACGTCTTCCGACGGTGCTTCTTCCGAAGATATGCTCTCGGCTGTCGCCTCTATGGGCGACGATGAGCTGCTCGGTCACGATATCTGGTTTGTGGCAACGGGCGCCTCGGATTGTGATGGCGCCGGTATGAAGGCCTTCTTGGCTTCGCATCGCGATAAGCTCCGCGGCGTCTTCTTCATCAATCTTGAATCCGTCGGCGCCGGTAGGCTTTCGGTGGTGACGGTTGAGGGCGAACAGCAGCTGCTCAAGGGCGATCGCCGCATCATGAACCTGGTCAGCAAGGTGTGCAAGTCGTTCCATGTCGATTGTGGCGCGCTCGAGATGCCCTATGCCAAGACCGATGCCTACGCCGCGCTCGAGGCGAGCCGCCGAGCCCTCACCATCGCCGGCGTGGACGGCACGCGTCTGGCTTGCGCTCGTACCGAGGACGACCTGCCCCACAATGTCAACCCGACGAACATTGCCACGGTATCCGAGGTCGTGACCGAGGTTATCCGCCGTTCGTAGACGGAGCTCTAAGGAGTCAACGTGTTTTCGTATATTAAGCGCCATTGGCCTGTCTACGTGATTTTGACCTTGATTGCCATTGCGTTAGGGTTTGGAGCTGCCTACATCGTGGGCGCGAAGGGCTCGACCCCCGCCTCCGCAATCAGCGAAGAGGTGGAGCAAGAACAGAGCACGGGTGCCGATGGGATTCCTGAGTCCGAGCAAGCAATCGTTGATGGTGGATCTTCGTCTGCAGAGTAGATGCGGCGATTTAAATGATTGAAAGCGGGCGAGCCGGGGGACTGGCTCGCCCGCTTTTTCATCGCGCTAGCGCTTCTTTGGGATTGACCTAAGGCGAGCGAACCATAGGGCTGCGGCACCCGAGGTCAGGAGCGCGGTGATGCAAGCGGCGATGGGAGCTGATCCTGTTGCCGGTAGGTCCTGCGGTAGGGTACAGCGTTGAATGACACTGTCCTCGTCATGTGACTCAAGTTTATCGCCGCCGCCGTTGCGGCAAAGATCGACGCGTGCGCTGTTGGTGAGTGCAGTTTGGGGTGTGTAAGCCGACGTTGCCTGCATGTGCACGACTGCGCCCCGAGCATCTGTGCCAAGGATTGCTTTGGCATCGTCAAGGTCGTCGTGCTCATCTTTGAGATCATCACGGGTCCAAGAATTCGTATCGCTTCGAGTCGTAAAGTCGGCGGCTACCGCACCGTATTCAATGCGAATGCCCGTCACGACGGTATTGGATGCAAGGTCGAGTTCTTTCGCCTCGAGTGTGGCGGATTCCGTGGTCGAGACATCCGCCTTCCAGAGGTGCCAGCCGTCGTAATCGACGAGGCGGCAATCTTCACCCAGACTCTCTTTTACTTCGTCGGACTCAAGCCAAGGATTTTCGTGCCCATCGTCAAGCGTCGCGTTTGCCGGCTCATCGACGTCTGTCGAGTCCAACGGCGTCGTGCGATACCACACGTTGCACAGACCGTTGAGGTCGCCGATGGCGACGGGGGTTTCGATTGAGACGAATCTCGCCGTGCCGTCTTTGGCGCACTCAAGAT
This sequence comes from uncultured Collinsella sp., assembly GCA_958445895.1. Lineage (GTDB taxonomy): Bacteria > Actinomycetota > Coriobacteriia > Coriobacteriales > Coriobacteriaceae > Collinsella. Next base: position 3,394 of record CAUCTV010000014.1, on the reverse strand, counting down.
CATCGGTAATCGTAAACTCATCAACCCAAGTAGCGGAATCGTTTCGAGCATCGATGGTATAGGAGAAAAGCCCATCCGTATTGGTTTGCATCGCGGCGCGGTTTTTTCCATCGCCGTTAGCCAACAGACCCTTCCCGATAGGTTGGACAAGTTCCTGACGCTTGTCGACCTGTCCTTTGATCTCGATGGGCGCATCCTTCATCGCGACGGATTGGACTTCTCCCGTATCCTTTATTTCAAACGTTATCTCCTCGGCAAGGTCATAGGTCCGCGGAGACATCGTTTCGCGCAACGAGTAGGTGCCGGGTGCAAGATGTTCGATGCGGTGCGGCTTGTCGGATGAGGTCCAGGAGTCTATTTCGGTTTTATCGGGACCATATAAGGTGAGCTGTGCGCCTTTCACTTCCTGCTCTCCGCTTGCATCGACCTTGGAGATATCAACCTTGGTGTAATCGTCGGATACGTTAAGCCGTGCTTCCACAACGGGTGTTTTCTGGTCGGCATAGGTAAGGTCGACGATATGATGCGTCCGGTCGAGCAAGAAGCCGGTCGGCGCTTGAGTCTCGACAACCTCGTAGCGTGCGGTGCCAGATCCCAGCGGGAGGTCGTCCGCGCGTGCTTCTCCAGTTTCATCCGTCGTGACGGTAGCGACAGCCTCGCCGTCGAGCGCGGCAATGCTACCGTCGGGGCGCACGATATCACCTGAGGCACGGATCTCAAAGATGGCGCCCGCGAGGCTGCTGCCGTCTGCGGCATCGGTTTTAACGATCCTGATGTTTCCGGTCGCGGCGTGGTCATAATACGAGACGATTGCAACGGGCGTTAGGTTTATATCGGCGAGTATGTTTACCTCGATCTCTCCGCCGACAAGATAGGGCTCTTTGGCCGAGGTTTCGCGTACATAATAGGTGCCCGGCACGAGCGATTCGGGCAGTGTGACGGTGCCGGTCGCGTCAGTCGTAAAGGTGTCCATTACGTTATGTGCTGGATACCAGCATGTTTGTGAGACAGGTTTGTGATTGCTGTCGAGGAGTTGGAAGGTGAATCCGGCTAGGGGAACAGAGGCGCCTGTTTGGGCATCGCGTTTTACAATCTGGAGATGCGTCGACAGAGCGTGGTTGTCCACGATATATTGAAGCTCGGCGCCGTCGGAAATCTGATTGGCCCCGACGGTCCATTCCCCTGCACGTTTAAAACCCTCGGGGACGGTTTCCGGAACCTCGCGAACGGTGTAGCCGGCGCGGTCGTATGGGATGGCTCCGTGGACACCGGCGGGTCGCTTGCCTGCGCCGAACCATGCTTCTGACTGATCTTTGGTGGAGGCAAAGCCATAGATGTTTGTGGTCAGTGTGCCAACAACCTGCTGAGAGCTGTTGCTGACAACCTCAAAGACAACACCTCCTGCCGGCTGCTCCAGGCCGGATTGATCGCTATTGCCGTAGTCCTTGAATTTGGAAATCTCAAGGTCAAACGCAATGGGGATATTGGAAACGCGAGATTCGATCTCGACCACGCCTGAATCGCCGAGTTGGTCGGCTCCAACGGTGTAAGACCAACTGTCACCGGAGGGCAAATAGCCCTCGGGCGCCTTCGATTCATAGATGGTAAAGGTTCCCAGGGGGACATCGGTGAGGGTAGCTCGACCGCTTTCATCGGTCCTGAGAGTTTGTGTCCATCCAGGGGTTGATTGCGATACGCACACGAATTCTGCTCCTGCGAGCGAAGCTCCAACTTGGGGGCCTGCATTCGTTGCGGCGTCGAGCTTTACAATGCGCAAGGTAATGGTGCCGGGTTGTTCATCAACGGCGACCTGTCCACCGTCATTCCCCGTGGTAAAGGCGATGCGATCACGACGGGGGACATAGCCGGCCGGCTCCTTTGTTTCAACTAGGTAGTATGCTGTGTTGGGCAGAAGTGCTGCCTGCGCTCGACCGTTGCTGTCCATCTGGATGGTGCCGACACGCGCGCCGCTGGCGCTCTCAAAAATATCGAATGTTGCCCCGTCAAACTGATAAGTATTGTTTCCGCTGGTAATGGCAGCGTTTGCAGACTGCTTTTGGAAGGAAACAGAGACCGCCGGCAGTACATAGAGCATGTCTTGACGTTTGCTGCCGCCCGATACGGCTCCTAGATAGCGCCGCGCGCGGTGCGGAGCGGCTTTGATGCTTCCTGATTTTGCGCTGTCGTGGAGCCATCGCGCAGCCGCCACGACTTCATTGTCGGCGGTAAAGTGTCCACTCTTGGTTTTGCCCTGAGCGGTCGTGTAGGAGTAGGTGCCGTCGACATGGGTAGTGCCGTTGAGCATCCATACGGCAAGCTGGGTGGCGGCGCGGGCGCGATCTGGTGAAAGATGGTAACCGCCAAACGACGTGGCGGTAGGATATCCGTGACAAACGATTGCCGCGAACTCGTCGTCGAGCCACACCCAGCCTTGATCAAAGTTGAGCCATGGGCCGCCCGGCTTGGTGGGCCCGGGGCGTTCCTGGTTCATGCAGTAGGCAATCGAGGCGTCTTGAGCTTCATACTTGCCGATGAAGAAGGGCCCACAATCATCGCTAATAGTGCGGAAGCCGAGCTGGTCGTAGCCATCGACGGCAAATGCGGCTCCCGGTGCCAGGCAGACGAAAAGCAGGAAGAGGAGCAGGAGCAGCGGACCTGTTGTGATTGCGCTGTGGACAGAGTGCGTGGGTGCGTTGGACATGGCTGCTCCTTATCCCTCGTGCGCCGCACGGGGAGGCTGCGACGCGTAGGATGAGGCTACCCCCGAGGTTCATGCAGGTAAGTACCGGAGCCTGACCAAAAGCTTGCCCAATTCCTGACAAATTGAGCTCAAATACAACAATCAAGCAAAAGCGCAGGTAGAAGATAGTGAGAACAGGAGATCAAAGGTCCTCATCTCCACAATTGACGCGATTTTCAAACGAATCTCCACAGCTAAAACAAGCATCACCACCCTTGTATCGAACAAGACAACCGCGTTATACTAGCCAACACACAAGCGGGCATCGCCAAGTGGTAAGGCATCAGCTTCCCAAGCTGACACTCGCGGGTTCGAGTCCCGTTGCCCGCTCCAGAAAACGTAAAAGCACGGCACCGTTCCGGTGCCGTGCTTTTTTCAATAAAGTGCCGGGACTCGAACCCGACAGGGTGCGAGCGTAAAGCAAACGCGAAGCGTTTGTAGCGAGCAGGCGAAGGCGCCGGCAGGCGCCTGAAGCCGGTGCGGATTTGCGAAGCAAATACGCGGACGTCCCGTTGCCCGCTCCGCGGAGGAAGGAAGATTTCGGGAACGGTAGATTCAGCCCGCTTTGCCCCCGCACTTCCCCGGGTCTCGGTATGCCACCGCAGCCGGTGCGGATTTGCGAAGCAAATACGCGGACGTCCCGTTGCCCGCTCC
>CAUCTV010000013.1 GCA_958445895.1 uncultured Collinsella sp. | reverse complement strand
CTCAATCCAGCCGCCGGTCGCATCCGAGTGGCAGTCCGCAAACGGAATGTAGGGCTTAATGTCGTAGATGGGCGTGCCGTCACGCAGATCGGCCCCTAGCACATGGATGATGGGGCCATCGTCGGTAAGCCCGACATGATCGAGTTTGACGCAGGTAAGCCCAATGGGATTAGGTCGAAACGGGCTGCGCGTGGCAAATACGCCCACGCGCTCGGCTCCACCCAAGCGCGGCGGACGCACGGTCTTCGACCACTTGGCGTTGGTGCCGGACCTATCCTGTGTCTTGGCATCGGCGGCGATGTCTTCGGCCGCGCCGCCGGGTGTTCCGTTTTCAAAGCGCCAGAGCAGCCACAGGTGAGAGAAGGAGTCCAGACCCTCAACTGCCGCGCTGGAGGCAAATTCCGGCTCAAAGACGATGCGTCCCTCAAGATGGGGCGCCAAAAAGCTGTTGCGCGGGATGCCGAACTTTTGCGGCAGGTCGGTATGTATGTGTGCAATAGGTTTCATGCCGGTCATTGTACGGCATGAGGGCATGCGCGATGCGCGTAATCCCTCACCGCGACCGCCCCTTTTGCAACCAACGGTTGCTTGGAAGGGCGTCGGCCGCCGCGTATGCTTAAGCCAACAAGCAGCAGAAAGGAGCCGTTATGGCCTTTGCAGAAAAACTCATCGCCGTCCGTCGCGCCAACAACCTTACCCAAGAGCAGCTTGCCGCCAAGCTCTATGTCACGCGCCAAGCCGTCAGCCGCTGGGAGCGCGGCGAAGTCACCCCGGGCATCGACATGATGAAGCTCATTGCCGCCGTAACCGGAGAACCGCTGTCCCACCTGCTCGAAATGCCCGAGCACTATTGCCAGAGCTGCGGCATGGTGCTCACACCCGACGACTGCGGCACCGATGCTGCGGGCACCGCGACCGATCATTACTGCAAGTGGTGCTACGACCACGGCAAGTACACCTACGACACTACGATGGAGGCAATGATCGAGGATTGTGCCCCGCGCCTGGCACAAAACACCGGTATGTCGCTCGACGAAGCTGTCTCGCTCATGGGCGCCGTGCTGCCGCAACTGGAACGCTGGCGCGCCGTGCAAGAAAACGAGGAGCGCTACGGCGCCGAAGCGCGGGCGCGCTATGGCGATGAGGCTATCGATGCAGCAAACGAAACGTTACTGGATATGGATCCTCAGACATGGAACGACATGAAGGAACTTGAACGCGCTATTCTGGGCCAGCTCTCGATTGCCATGAGCGACGGCGAACCGGATGGAAGCGAGGCTCGCAAGCTTGTCGCGATGCATCGTCGCTGGATTGCTCTCAACTGGGGATGCGAGCCCCAAGACGAGGCGTACTTGGGCCTCGCCCACGGCTATCTTGCCGACCAGCGCTTTGTTGACTACTACGACAAGCCCTGCGGCACCGGCGCCACGGCGTTTCTGGTACAGGCAATCGAGTCGTCGTTGACGCGTGCATAGACCGCGGCGGCTTTGGGTATTTCAATCGAAACCTCAACCGATTGGAGACCTATGGCTACTGATCACGAGCTCGCGCTCTACGTTATGACCGGCTGCCCGTATTGCATAAAGGTCAAGCGCTTCCTGGCCGATAACGGCGTGACCATCCCCGAGCGTAATATCTCGACCGATTCCGATGCCGAGCAGACGCTCATCGCCGTCGGCGGAAAGCGCCAAGTTCCCTGCCTGTTCATTGACGGCACGCCACTCTACGAGTCGGGCGACATCATCGCGTGGATACAGAAGAACCTGCTCTAGCGTTCTATTGCGGTCGGCCGGCCCCAACGCACAAACCCATACGGCACAAACATGTACGTCAGCATCCAAAGTCGATATTTTTCGACATCTTTGGATGCTGACGTACAGCTATTTGTGGGCAGTCGTTGGGGACGTTCTTAAATGACTAGTTACTTGTATTTTTGTCTACAAAATTGTATACAAAAAGAGAAGCCGCCTCATGGAGCTCATCGCTCGATGTTGCCCCGATCGGGATGGTTACATCATTTACCACGCCCTTGTCCCTCCTACGCGCAAGGTGCTCAGGGAAATCGGAATCGATCGATAGGAGGCGCTATGGACGCTAAACAGCTCGAAAAGATGATGGGGTTTGCTCCCGGTGAGCTAGAAAAAGCCGCAGCGGCATACGAAAAAGATGAGTGGCCGAAGGGCCACACCGTCAAGTTGGGAAGGCCGCCGATTTCCGATGAACCAAGCGTTGTTTTATCGGCACGTGTGGGCGAATCGGTTCTTGAAGCATTTGACGCAAAGGCAAAGCGCCATGGGCAAACGCGCACGGAGCGACTCAGGGAACTCATTACACTCGATGCAATGATTGCCTAGTCCCCTGCCGAACCAAACATGTACGTCAGCATCCAAAAACGATATTTTTCGACATCCTTGGATGCTGGCGTACAGTTTTTTGCATGGGTCCGGCACAGGCGATCCGTTCTTCTCCGTCCCCAAGGGATCATTTAGCCACAAAAGCGGGCGATGGGCGCAAGCTGCTGCTCGCGAAAGACACGGTCGACAGCGGCACGGTATTCATCGACCTTTTTGGTCTTGCGTACGAGTTTGTGAACGGTCGCGGGATCGGCGAAGGCGCATTTGGCGTAGAACCACCACTCCTTCATGCGAAAGACCGCGTTGCCCCCAATCTCGTCCGCATAGGCCGCAAACAGCATGTCATGGAAGCGTTGCAGCTCAGCGGCGGTAGCGGCAGGGTCGCCCTTAACCATGCGAGCCAGCGCGGGATTCGCAAGCAAGCCGCGCCCCAACATTACGTGGCGTGTTCCGGGATAGGCCTTCACCAGCGCATCCATGTCCTCAAGATCAAAGATGTCGCCGTTATAGGCCACGGGGAACGGCGCCCGTTCCAGCGTCTCGCCGTAAAACTCTTTGCGCGGTGAGCCCGTATAACGGTCCTTTTGCACGCGCGGATGCACGATCAACTCCGCCAGCGGCATTCGGCAATAGAGGTCGAGCACGCGCTCGTACTCGTCATCGCATTCGAGCCCCAGTCTGGTCTTGACCGACACCGGCAAGGGCGAGCGTTCGCACACGTCGCTCAAGAACACCTCGAGCTCATCCAAATTGCGCAGAAAGCCCGAACCCTTGCCCTTCGCGACCACCGTACCCGAAGGGCAGCCAAGGTTGAGGTTGACCTCGCGGTAACCCATATCGGCAAGCACCTGCGCCGCCCACACAAACTCGTCCGCATTCTTGGACATCAGCTGGGGCACCACGTTAAGTCCCTGGTTGTTGGCAGGATCGACCTCTTTAAACGCCTTGCCGCCAAAGCGATTGCCCACCCGCGGCGGCGGCAAAAACGGCGTGTAATAACAATCGAGCGCGCCGAAGCACTCCGCATGCACGCGACGGAACACATGCCCGGTAATCCCCTCCATAGGAGCCAGCGATAAATACATCAACATCCATTCTCAAATCAATGTGACAAAGGGACTGTCCCTTTGTCACATAATACGCCCACCGAGGGCGGGGGTTCTCTATACTGAGTCACATATGACGGTATCGCGCCAAAGGAGAACGCCGTGACCACGTCGCAGATATCCCTGCTCGCGCTCATCTTGGTTGGGGGCATCGGCATCCTGCTTATCGGAGTGAGCGCGCTCATGAAAGCCGCCGCTCGCAAGAAAGCCAAGGCCTGTACCGCCGTGACCATGGGAACGGTCATCGACCATCGCTTTATGGGCGAAGGCAGGATGTATCCCGTTTTGGAATACACCGTCAACGGCACGCAATACCGCGCGACAAAACAATTCCGCGGCATAAAGACCAAAAGCTTGTCGGGGCTCCCCATCCGCGCGCAAGCCGCCGCCTACGAAGACCCCAAGGGCTGGCTGCACGTACAGACGGGGCCCATCGCCCGCCTAGACACCCTCGCGGAGCAGCTTTGGCCCCTCGGTAGCCAAATGACCGTGTACTACAACCCCAGCAACCCAGGCAAAAGCTATGTCGAACGCCCCATCGTGGGCAACTTTGCCACGCTGATGTTTAACATCGCAGGCTTTCTGCTCATCGCAACGGGCATCTTGCTCTTTTTTCTTATCCAGCGCTAGCTCAAACTGATGCGCCCCGCGCCCTGCGCGCCGCAACGACCGCCACGACACCAAGGACCAGCCATGGCAACACTTTCCGAACAAGAACGCAAGCGTATCCAGCGATATTGCATCTGCCCCAAGGTTGCCGGTACGGCGCTTGCCATGGCGTTTGTGCTGCCATTTTTGATCATTCCCTTCGAAATGATTGACGATATCGTCTTCCATCACGAAGGCTTCCAAGAAACGGGCATGATAGCCGCCCTGGTGCTCACCGCCGTCGAGCTCGTCATCTTCTGCTATTGCGCGCTCGCGCCGCGCTTTGGCATGCGCGGCAAGCAGTGGAAAGAAATGCAGCGCCGACTCGCCGTCGAGCAGGCTGAGAAAGACCACTCGGCACAAATCGCAGGTGTTATCGGTACGCAGGCCGCCGCGCGCCTGCTCAAGAACAGCGACAACGAGACCGCACGCAACCTGGGCGGCGCGGCAGAAGTCGCCGCTGCCGTAGGCGCCGTCGCCACCGCGGCAGACGTGCTTGCCGAAAGCTTTGCCAACGCAAAGGCCATGGCAGAGGCCTGTGGCGTGCCTATCCCCCGTGCAAAAAAGTGGATCGTCGCGCTTGTGGCACTGCCCCTTGCAATCGTGTGCGGTGCCTATATCCCGCAGCTGGCGCAGGGAAACATCGAGATGCAGAAGAACGCAGCGGCCGCGGCCGAGCAGATTGCCATCGCCCGCAAGACGCTAGAACCCGCATGCGAGTACGTGTCCGCCGATGACCCTTACGAGCGATATCAAGATTACGGCTATCACGTCCGCGGCTACCTTCACGATGGCGACTCCGATACCCAGAAGACCTATACGTACCTGGATTTCGACAACAAGGGAACGCTCAAGGAAGTGAGTTACATAGCAGAGATCGACCCCGACGCGAGCCTTGAGGACAACCTCGCCCGCATCGAGCTCGACTTGGACGAACTTTCCTCTGTCGTCCAAACCGTAGACGTCAAGACCATGAGTCCCGAGCTCCTAGCACCGCAAAAGCTCCCCGAAGAGTTTAGGCAGGCTTTTTTGAACGGTTCGCTCTACGAGAGAATCTCCATCAGGACGAGTGACAACCCCATCAAAACGTATTACTCGTTTGATACGGATCCCGAGGACGAGTTTGACGAGTACACCCATCCAAGCATCCGTATCACGTTGATGGGCAAAACGAGCTAGCCACCCAATGTGACAAAGGGGCTGTCCCTTGGTCACATTATTCGGAGCGTAAGGCTTCTACGGGGTCTTTTTTGGATGCGCTGCGAGCCGGCAGCAGGCCGGCGACGACCGTCAACAGCACCGATATCGCAATGAGCGCCAGCGCATCCTGCACGGGCAGGCTCATCAGATTGGGGACCTGTTTGGCAGCAAGCGCCCAGGCATTAACCGGGAAGCTCACGAGCACCACAACGACAATGGCAAAGACGCCGGCAATGAGGCCTTCGATAAAGGTCTCGGCATTAAATACGTTGGCCACGTTGCGCTTTGACGCGCCGATCGCGCGCAGGATGCCAATCTCCTTTTTGCGCTCCAGCACGCTGATGTAGGTGATGATGCCGATCATGATGGAGCTCACCACCAAACTGATACTCACGAATGCGATGAGCACCAAGCTGATAGTATTCACGATGTCGGTCACCGAGCCCATGATGATGCCCATGTAGTCGGTATACAAGATTGCCTGCTCATCGTGACCAGCGGCTTTGACCTGCTTGTTGTACGCATCGATGTAATCGAGCACGCGCTCCTTGGCCTCAAAGTCGCGCGGGAAAATCTTGACCGAAATGGGGTCCGCCTCGTCCGCATAGCCCAACGTGGTCAGATTGTTGTCGTAGGTGAGCTTCGATGCCTTGGCATAGCTCATCATGAGCGAACTCAGGTCCTCGGCGTCCATGTTGAAGTGGATGGCACGAGCAAAGGCGCCCGCATCCACGCGCATGGCGCTCGCCAGGTTGGCAAAACTCGAAGACATCTGCGTCGCCATCTGGTCCATAAGCCCTGCCGCGCTCGCCTTGAGCTGAGCTGATACCGTCGTGGCAATCTGCTCGCTGATCGTCTTTGTCACCTGGTCCATAGCCTGCTGTAAATACGGAGCCAGCTGCTTTTGCACATAGTCGCCCATCGCCCGCTGCAGGCGCTCGGCCAAGGCATCGCCGCCCAACGCCTTGAGCTGAGCCAGGCATTGCTGGGCTGCGGCATCATTCTCAAGATACGCCGAGAATGCGGCAGCAAGCTTTGACGCGTCCTTAAGATCTTCGGGCGACAGCGCCTTAAACTGATCAGACTGCAGAAAGCCCTCAAACAGCTGGTTGGCAAGCGTTCCTACCTGCTGCATCTGCTCGGGCGTGAGTTCCAGACCGTCAAAGATGCCCGAGAAATCTGGGGCCGGCGCTTTGGCCATGATGTCGCTGAAGTCAATGCCCTTCCCAACGCCCGAAAGGTCAAGGTCCAGCCCGGACAAGTCGATACCAGAAAGGTCTATACCGCCGGCCGCACCCGAGAGCGCCGACGAATCGAGAGAGAACGCACTCTTCAGCGCCGCTTCGTCCACACTGAACATGCTGCCCAGTTCCACGCTCTGTTTGGCCTCGCCTTGCAGTTCATCGAAAGACTTGCCCGTAAAGACATCCGTCTCGGGGTGGGCAAGCTGCTCCTGCACGATTTGCGAATCGGCAGCACGCTCCATAAGCTGGCGAGTCAGCGCATGCGTATAGGCAATGCCCGGGGACAATGCGCTCGCGTTTGCCGCCTCGTTGGGTCGCACCACGCCCACAATGCGCACGTCAATACCGTCGGCAACCTTGGCCGCCATAAAGTCGGCATCGCCAGACATGTCAGTCCACATGCCGGTCTCTTCGTTTTTGCGATAGGCATCGGACGGCGACAGCACCTTAAACGTCGTGGACAGCGCATCGTCGTAGGTAAAGTCGGTGCCGGCCTTGGGCGTCTCGACCTTGCCGTCGGCCGTCATGGCGCTGTTAACCAGGTCGTTGAGTTCATCGATATCCAGCGCACCGATGCTGTAGAGCGTGTAGTCACCCACCGTGCCGCGGCTCGAAAGCACCATCACGGCCTCGTTGGCGGACGTAGGCCAATGGCCGGCAACGACATCGTACTGGCTGTCGAGCAGGCTCTGGTCGTCAATCATCTCGTTGAAGACCGACGTTCCCATGGATTCCATGCTCACCGTTGCCGCCGAGCTCGCACCTCCGCTCATGGCCTCAGTCATAGCGTTGGGCACCAGCCGGACAGGCTTCTCATCGCCCTTGCCGGCACGATAGACAACCGGCGATACACCGTAGCCGTACTGAATGGCGTTGACCTCTTTATCGATGCCGTCGCCACCGGCATCGAGCCATGCCTTAAAGCTCGTCATGTCGTTGGACTTAACGCTTGCGAACATATCCTTTACGGCCGTGACCACAGGGATCTTATCGGTCCCCTGAGCCTTGCCGCCGGTGGCGCCGTCGGACGCGTCCTTGTCCTCGGACGCCTCCTCATCCGTAGCTCCATGCCCGCCCATCATGGACGACAGGTCATAATCTTGTTTGGAAATGGTGAGCGGGTAGCTCGAGAGCGTATCCTCCTCGACCTTTTTGATGTAGCCGTTTACGCCGTTGGAGAGCGCCAGAATCGCCGCAATGCCGATAATGCCGATCGAACCAGCAAAGGCCGTCATAGCCGTACGGCCCTTCTTGGTCAAAAGGTTTCGCGCCGAAAGCCCCAGCGCTGTCACAAAGCTCATCGAGGTTTTGCGCGTGGGCTTGGCCTCGCGACGCGCGGCCTCGGCAGCATCAAAGGGGTCGGAATCGTCGGTGATCTTGCCGTCCGCCAGGGTGACGATGCGCGTGGCGTACCTGTATGCCAACTCGGGATTGTGCGTGACCATGATGACCAAACGATCGCGCGCAACATCCTTGAGCAAATCCATGACCTGTACGGATGTCGTTGAGTCCAAGGCGCCGGTCGGCTCGTCAGCCAGCACAATCTCGGGGTCATTGATCAGGGCGCGGGCAATGGCCACGCGCTGCATCTGCCCGCCCGAAAGCTGGCTCGGGCGCTTGTCAACGTGCTCGCCCAGACCGACTGCCTCGAGCGCCTTGCGCGCACGTTGGCGGCGCTCGGCATGCCCCACGCCCGTGAGCGTAAGCGCCAACTCCACGTTTTCCAAAATGCTCTGATGCGGAATGAGGTTATAGCTCTGGAACACAAAGCCGATACGATTATTGCGATAGGCATCCCAATCGCGGTCGTTGAAGTCCTTGGTCGAGATGCCGTCGATCAGCAGATCGCCCGAATCGAAATGGTCGAGTCCACCGATGACGTTGAGCATCGTAGTTTTACCCGAACCCGAGGGACCCAGAACGGCTACGAACTCGTTATCGCGAAAAGACAGGCTTACGCTGTCGAGCGCTACCTGCGTAAACGACTGCGTAACGTACCTTTTGCAAATAACTCTGAGATCCAGCATGGACGGCAACCTCTCTCGCGCGGGCGCGCTCGCCCGCTCCCCCGCCGTTCACGTTCGGCGCGTTTGTCCTACTCTATCCTCATTTTTGGCCGATACCAGTGAGGAATGTAACGAACCGCGCCAAAAAACGAACGGGACAGCACGCCGCATGGCGCACCATCCCGCATATAACATCCCCGATGCGACAAAGAGGCTGTCACTTTGTCACATTCCAATGCGCGCTACTTTTCGAACCCGCACGGCATAACGTTAGCGCTGCCGCGGCGAGCCTCAGTCACGGCTGCAAAGAAGCGATAGCCGCCCGAGAAGTTAAAGCACTCAAAGCCATGCTGCGCCAAAATGCGGCAAGCAATGTAGCTGCGAATGCCGCTCTGGCAAATCACGTAGACCGGCTTGGCCCGGTCGAGCTCGCCCAGGCGATTGCGCAGATCATCGACGGGAATGTTTACGAAACCATCGATATGCCCGCGCTCATACTCCCCTTCCGTACGAACATCGAGCAGCTGCACGCTGCCATCGCGTGGCAAGTTGGGCTCATCCTCCCAATGCCACTGCGCCAGTATGCCGCGATTGAGGTTCTCGATCATAAAGCCCGCCATATTGACGGGATCCTTCGCCGATGAATACGGCGGCGCGTATGCTAGGTCCAAATCCTTAAGCCTATCGCCGCGCATGCCTGCCTGGATGGCAGTCGCCAGAACGTCGATACGCTTGTCCACACCATCGATGCCCACGATTTGCGCACCCAGCAGGCGCAATCCCTGCTTCTCGAAGACAACCTTCATGGTCATGGGCGTTGCACCCGGATAATAACCCGCATGCGAACCGGGCGACAGGACCACGCTGTCGCAGTCAACTCCCGCCGCGTGTGCCGCCTTTTCGGATAGTCCCGTGCTTGCCGCCGTCAAGTCGAATACCTTGATAACCGATGAGCCCAACGATCCGAGGTAGCAGCTGTCCATGCCGGCTATGACATCGGCGACGACACGCCCCTGCTTGTTGGCGGGGCCGGCGAGCGAAATGACCGCGTCCTCGCCGGTCACCTGATGCGTGACCTGCACGGCATCGCCCACGGCATACACGTCGGCAGCAGAGGTCTCCATGCGGTCGTTGACCACAATAGCCCCCTTGATGCCCAGTTCGAGCCCCGCCTCTTGCGCCAGATGGCTCTCAGGTGCCACGCCAATGGCAAGCAGCACCATATCGGCTCCGATAGGGTCATCGCCCGCAACATGGGTGACAACGCGGCCATCAACTTCCTCAAAACCTGTCACATCGGCCTTGAGGCGCAGATCGATACCGTGCTCACGCACCTCGGTATGCAAAAGGGTCGCCATGTCGTAATCCAGGTTGTTCATAAGCTGGACGGGACGCTGCAGAAGGGTCACCTGGAGCCCCAGCTCGCACAGATTCTCCGCCGTCTCGACGCCAATGAAGCCGCCGCCGATCACGACGGCACTGCTCGGTCGCCGCTCTCGAACATAGCTGTGAATACGCAGCGTGTCCTCAACGGTGCGTAGGCTAAAGATTTTATCCGAGTCGATGCCCGGCAACGCAGGGCGAATCGGCTTTGCACCCGGCGACAGGATGAGCTTGTCATACGTCTCGACAAATTCCTCGCCCGTCAGCATATTGCGAACCTCGACCGTATGCGAATCGGGATGGATGGCAAACACCTCGTGACTCGTCTTGACCGCAATGCGAAAGCGATCCCAAAAGCCCTTGGGAGACTGCAGCGTCAATGCGCTCTCTTCTTCTATCACGCCGCCAATGTAGTACGGAAGCCCACAGTTGGCATACGATACAAAACCCGTGCGCTCAAAGATGACAATTTGGGCCTGCTCGTCGAGTCTGCGCAAACGTGCCGCCGCCGATGCGCCGCCCGCGACGCCTCCAACGATAACCACCTTCATAGCTAACGCACCACCTTTCCCGTGTAGCCGCTTATGCCGCCGATATTCTTGACACTGCCATACCCAGAACGCTTAAGAAAACTCACAGCTTGGTTGCTTCGCGCACCGCTCAGGCAATGCACGAAAAGCTGCGTGCCCTTTCGACGTATACCCATGATGCTACCCCGAAGCAGAAAAAAGAGTCGCTGTTTCCAGCGACTCCCCTTCAGTTGTCTGTCCCACGGACTTACTGTTCGCTCTTCGCGAGTGCCTGATCGATCAGTTTGTTGAGCGCCTCGCGCTGCTCAGCGGAGTTGATGCCGCCCATGATCGGCTCTCCCACAATGTTACCGTTCTGGTCGATCACGTAGGTGGTCGGGAACGAGTACAGGTTGGAGGTGAACTTTCCGGCCTCGCTGTCCGACTTAAACCAGATGTTCTTATACGTTACGCCCTTCTTGGAAAGCACGTCCTTGGCATCGGCCACCTCGTCTTTGTTGCCATCGAGCGTAAAGGAATTAACGCCCACGACCTGGCCGCCCTTCTCGGCAAGCTCCTTGTTGAGCTTCTCCAGATCGCCCAGCTCTCCCACGCACGGCTTGCAGGTGGTAAACCAGAAGTTCATGACGGTGACCTTGTTCTTGGAGAACAGCTCGTCGCTGTTTACATCGTTGCCGTCCAAGTCCTTGCCCTTAAAGCTGGGGAACTTCGTCTCCCCGCTCTCGCCGTTGGTCATGCCCGCGGTCGAGGCATCAACACTCTCCCCCTCGCCGGGCGTGCTGCCACATCCGGGGAACTCCTTCTCCAGCGCCATGAGCTTGTCCTCGATCTCCTTGACCTGCTGCGCGCCGGCCTTAAGCGTCTTAAGCTCGTCAGCCGCAAACTGATCCTTGGCGCCCTCGATGGTATCGAGCAAGAAGTCACCGTAGTTCTTGCCGTCCTCAATCATGGGAGTGTCTTTGTTGGCCGCAAGGAACACCTTTTCCCATAGGGCGTTATCGCTCGCAAAGATCTCGTTTTCCTTTTGCAGCAGCTGCTGGTACAGCTCGGCCGCCTCCTCGGCGCTCGACGGCTTTTGTGCCACAAGCTCGGCAATCTGCGCATCGCCGCTCGTAGCACCCTTCGCGTCGCCCTTGGGGGCAGAGCACGCCGCGAGAGTCAGCGCCAGCACGGGCAGCATCAACAGAGCCGCAATTTTTGACAGTTTCATGGTTCCTCCGTTTATATCGAAACTTATATAGGTACCTATTTGTTTTCGCAGGCTTGCGTGGACTGCGCGGGTTTGTCGCCCGTCACACCCAGCCCATAGCGAAAGCTAATAGCATCGACGGGGCACGCGCCCACGCATTTGCCGCAACGAATGCACTCGGCATGGTTGGGCGTACGCGTAACGTCCACGTCCATTTGACACACCTTGGCGCACTTGCCGCACGAGACGCATTTGCACTGGTCAACCTGGATCCCCAGCAAAGACACCTTGTTCATGAGTGCATAAAACGCACCGAGGGGGCAAATCCATTTACAGAAGGGGCGGTAGAACAGCACGCTCAGCACCGCAACCACAATGAGGATTGCGAGCTTCCAGGTAAAGAGCTTTCCCAGCGCGGAACGGATTCCCGTATTCATGATGGACAGCGGAATCGCGCCCTCGAGCACGCCTTGCGGACAGATGTACTTGCAAAAGAACGGGTCGCCCATGCCCACATCGTTGACTACCAGAACGGGCAGCAGCACCACGGCAAACAGCAGCACGGCGTACTTGATGTACGTGAGCGGCTTGAGCTTTTTCGTCGAGAGCTTTTTGCCGGGAATCTTATGCAGAAGCTCTTGCAGCCATCCAAACGGGCATAAAAAGCCGCATACAAAACGCCCCAGCAGCACGCCAATCAGAATGAGTGTTCCGGTGACGTAATACGAAAAGCTGAACTTAGACGAGCCCACCACCGACTGAAACGACCCGATGGGGCACGCACCCGAGGCCGCCGGACACGAGTAGCAGTTGAGCCCCGGCACGCAGACGGCTTTGCCCGCCCCCTGGTAGATGCCTCCCTTGGCAAAGTTAGGCAGGTGAATATTGGTCGCAAGCGTTGCCGCCGCCTGAATCAATCCGCGAAATCTCGCCAAAAGATGCGATACGGTATTTTTTCTTTTAACCAATTCCGATACACTCCAAGCACAGCCTGATTGCCTTGGCCAGCACGGCATCTGCCTCGCCGCGCATAATGCCAAAGCCAACCATGGCTACCCCAACGATCAGCAAAGCCACCTGCGCCACAGGCTTAATCGCTTTGAACAATCTGACCACTCCTTTCGTTTCGCGACCCATTGGACCATACCGACTATAAAATCCGTGTTAAGCGCGAATGACTATGCAAGGAGAACGTTATGCGCATCTTGGTCGTCGAGGACGAGCGGGCGCTGTGCGATGCGATCGCACGCAGCCTGCGCAACTTAGCCTATAGCGTCGACTGCTGCTACGACGGGCAGCAGGCCCTCGATCTGCTCGATGTCGAGACCTTTGATCTTGTCGTGCTCGACCTCAATCTCCCCCATGTCGACGGCATGACCGTGCTCAGGCAACTCAGGACAACTGATTGTGAGACCAAGGTGCTTGTGCTCTCGGCACGTGGCGAGGTCTCCGACAAGGTAGCGGGGCTCGATGCGGGCGCCAACGACTACCTCACCAAGCCGTTCCATCTTGACGAGCTGGCGGCACGCATACGCAGTCTCACGCTCAGGCGCTTTACGCAAAACGACGTTGTTCTAGCCTGTGGATTGTTGAGCTTTGACACCAAGGCGCGCCTCGCCTCCGTGGGCGGCGAGACCCTATCCCTCACGCGCAAGGAGACCGGCATCTTGGAATACCTGATGCTTAACCAGGGGCGGCCGGTGAGCCAGGAAGAGCTTATCGAGCATGTATGGGACAGCAGCGTCAACAGCTTTAGCAACGCAACCCGCGTTCATATCTCGTCGCTCCGCAAAAAGCTACGCAGCGCTTTGGGATACGACCCGATTCGCAATCGGATTGGAGAGGGCTACGTTATGGAGGATGGAGAATGAAAGGGCTTTCGCTGCAATGGCGCATAACGATTATGACGGCACTGCTGACGTGTGCGGCATGCGTACTGACGAACTGCTTGGTCGGCTATACGGGCATGCGCTACATGGATGCCATCGGCAGCGACATCTCGGCCTTTAACGCAACCGGCGAAGATTCGCTCCAGGCGTTCGACCCAACGAAAGCGGCCCTCGATGACAAGGTCACAATCGTCGTAAATGACGCACAGGAGTCTTTTGGCACGACAGCCTGGTACATCACGGCTGGAGTCACACTCCTTGGCGGCGCGCTGGCATACTTTGTGAGCGGCCGTGCACTCAAACCGCTACGGGCTTTTGCAGCTCAGGTTGAGCGTGTGCAGCCTGACAACCTAAGCGAAATCAGACTCAATGAAGATGTGCCCACCGAGCTACAACGATGCAGCGCCTCTTTCAACGACATGATCGCTCGTCTTGGCGAAGGGTTCTCTGCACAGCGTCAGTTTACCGGCAACGCCGCACACGAGCTTCGCACCCCGCTCGCCCTTATGCAAGCACAGATTGAACTATTCATCTCCGAGCACTCCGGTTTGCAACCCGAAACAGCCGAGCTGCTCGGCCTGCTACAAGAACAAACTGAGCGGATGTCGCGGATGACCAAGGTGTTGCTCGAGATGAGTGAGCTCCGCAGCGTTCCTTGCGAGGACGATGTTGAACTTGGTCCCTTGTCCGAAGAGGTCCTCACCGACCTTGCGCCACTTGCCGAAAATAAGGGCGTAGCCCTCAATTGTGCTGGAGACGCTTTAGTAATCGGGAGCGACACGCTCCTCTATCGGCTGGTGTTTAACCTGGTCGAAAATGCCATCCGTTACAGCCGCCCCGGCTCGACTGTCAACGTCTCCATCTGCGACAACAACAGCCGCGTGTTCCTGCGAGTCGAGGACCAGGGCCCGGGAATACCCAAGCAGTACCACGAGAGCATCTTCCAACCGTTCTTTCGCCTGGATAAATCCCGCAGCAGGGCATACGGCGGCGCAGGACTCGGACTCGCGCTCGTTTGGGAGATTGCAGCGCTTCACGGTGGCGCTGTAGAGGTCGAAGCAAGTTCCGAGAACGGGACCACTATGCTCGCAAGCCTTCCAAAACGATCCGCAGCATTAACCGAACAGTAAAACGAAAGGGGTCCCGCACACGTTTGCGCGGGACCCCCTCCCTGTCAATGCAATTCGCCCAAAAGAGTAGAAGCCTACTCCCACTCCACCGTGCCGACGGGCTTCGGCGTGAGGTCGTAGCACACGCGGCAGATGCCGGGAACCTCGGCGGTGACGCGGGCGGTAATGCGCTTGAGCAACGCCCAGTCGAGCTCAGGCACCTCGGCGGTCATGACATCGACGGTGTTGATGCAGCGGATGATACAGGGCCAATCGTAGGCGCGCTTGCCCTCGCGCACGCCGGTGGCGCGGAAGTCGGGCACGACGGCAAAATACTGCCAGATGGTCAGACCCGCCTTGTCGATCTCCTCGCGCACGATCGCGTCGGCTTCGCGCAGCGCCTCAAGACGGTCGCGGGTGATGGCACCAAGGCAGCGGACGCCCAGGCCGGGACCGGGGAACGGCTGGCGCTCGACCATGTTCTCGGGCAGGCCGAGCTCGCGACCCACGACGCGGACCTCGTCCTTGTACAGCAGTTTGACGGGCTCGCAGAGCTCAAACTGCAGATCCTCGGGCAGACCGCCCACGTTGTGGTGAGCCTTCACGCCGTCTTGGGACTCAAGAATGTCGGGATAGATGGTGCCCTGGGCGAGGAAACTGACCTCGTCGCCAACCTTGCGGGCCTCCTCCTCGAACACGCGGATAAACTCGGCACCGATGATCTTGCGCTTGGCCTCGGGCTCCTCGACGTCCACGAGCTTATCCAGGAAGCGATCGGTCGCGTCCACATAGACCAGGTTAGCGTCCATCTGGTTCTTGAAGACGTCGATGACCTGTTCGCTCTCACCCTTGCGCATCAGGCCGTGGTTCACATGCACGCAAATGAGCTGCTTGCCGATGGCCTTGATGAGCAGGGCCGCGACAACCGAACTGTCGACGCCGCCGGAAAGAGCCAGCAGGACCTTCTTGTCGCCGATCTGCTCGCGGATTGCAGCGACCTGCTCATCGATGAACACCTGGGCAAGTTCGGGAGTGGTGATACGCACCATGTCGTCGGGACGCTTGTTGGGATCCATGCAGAGCTCCTTCTCGGTTCGATGGAAATGCGCCGCGCGTATGCAGACGCACCGTCATATGACCTCATTATATGCAGAACGAGATACGTTTCCCATCGCTGCGACAGAGCTTTTTGCAGGGGCGGCAGTTTTTCTATATCCCAAGGTCAGCTAGACTTCGGTAGCCACCTTGGGAGCATCGCCAATAGACTCTTCCTTTATACGTTCGGCACAATCGTAGGCGATACCCACAAATTCCAGTCCCGAGCAACAAGAGTACAATTGCTGCTAGTGTTGCCAGCTGTTGGGAGATGGAAGATGGACTGCGATGGCTACCCATGCGTTCCCATGCCGTTGATGTGCACCGCCTTTGTGCCGGGGCAGATTGACGCTGCGGTTGCAGGCATTTCCGACCCCGATTCACGCGCCATCGCCACGGCAGAAGCGCTGTACTTTCGCGGACAGGCCGCACTCGCCGCCAAGACGGCGCACCCCTATCTTGACGTCACCGATCCCGCGCTGCGCTATTCCGCATGCTTTATCTGCGGATACGCCAGTCTGTCGCTCAACCGTATCGCCGACGCCCGCCGGTGCCTTGCGGGCATCCTCGATACGCCGGCCGACGAGGAATCGCCCGCCGTCCACGCCACGCATATCCTGTTCGCCTCGGCCGCGAGCGTCCTGCTGCACTTGCCTTCCCCGTATTCTGCCGAAGAGTTTTATCCACTTGCGGCGCACCTACCCGAAGGCCTGCGACTGTTCGCCAGCTACGTGATGGCGCACGCCTTGTATCTGCGCGGCGAATACGGCCGCAGCCTGGGCATGGCGGAAAACGCCCTAATTATGAAACAGGGAAGCTATCCCATCTCGGAACTGTTCCTGCACCTGGCAGCTTCCATGGCATGCATGAGCCTCAAGGACATCGACGCCGCAAAAGCGCATTTTGGAGCCGCTTGGGACATTGCGCGCCCCGACGGCCTTATCGAGCTCATTGGCGAGCACCACGGCCTTTTGCAGGGGCTCATCGAGGCATGCCTAAAAACGCAATACCCTGACGACTTCGCACGCATCATCGAGATCACGTACCGCTTCAGCTACGGCTGGCGGCGCATCCACAACCCCGATTCGGGCGAGGACGTTGCCGACGATTTAACGACCACAGAGTTCACCATGGCCATGCTCGCCTGCCGCGGATGGACCAACGCTGAAATCGCACGCCATATGGGAGTATCGCCGGGCACCGTCAAAAACCGCCTATCCGGCGTATACGCAAAGCTTGGCATCGGCACACGCGCCGAGCTGGTCGCGCACATGTTGCGTTAGCGACCGGGCTGCCAAGCGCATCGAACGCGTTCCGGAACCCGGCGCTTCGCTCGATCAATTTGGACATTTTGACCCTTGAACGGCACTACCGCCACGAAGCGTCTTCTCGCAAAATTGGATTATTTCCACCGATATTTGCGGGATGGGAGCCCAAGATGCTTGATCGCCGTTCGTTACTTGTTGCCGGAGCGTCCTCACTAGCGAGCATCATGTTGCCTCGCGTGCCGGGAAGCGAAAATGCCTTCCTGCTGCCGTTCGCGCCCACCGCGGCCTATGCCGACGAAAAAGACCCCTTCAGGGTGCTCGTTCTCTCGCGCACCATGTTTGGTGTGGTCGTGGTCGACGTCGCCAACAAGAATATGCCCATCAAGGGAGCGCAGGTCACGCTCACGTCGCGCTACGCCGCAGGCAAGCAGCTCGCCGCCACGACCGATGACGAAGGCACCGCCATCTTTGAGATTGCCTCGCTTTCGGAAGGCTACGTAGACGAGGCAAAGCTCCTTGACGCGTACGACTTTAACGGCGGCATCTCCATTAGCATGGCGGGCTACCGCGATGTCGAGATTCCCCTTGCGCGTATCCAGGGCGGCACCGCCATAACCGCGCCCACGCGTCCGCTTTCCGACGGCGAGCCGTACTTCCGCCAGCTCACATTCGACGAATGGGACATCCAGTACGCTGAAGCCACGTTCATGGCATTGCCGAAGGACGACA
This sequence comes from uncultured Collinsella sp., assembly GCA_958445895.1. Taxonomy (GTDB): domain Bacteria; phylum Actinomycetota; class Coriobacteriia; order Coriobacteriales; family Coriobacteriaceae; genus Collinsella. The sequence continues at coordinate 14,043 of CAUCTV010000013.1, read as the reverse complement.
CGGCAAACGAGCAGCCCGATACGCACGCATTTACCGTGCAGGCTCATCTGCCGCAGGGCGGGCAGGCAACATTGCATATCAATAAAGTGATGCCCGCTGCGGGCAGCTCAACCGAAACCGTCACGCAGATTGGTCAGATCAAGGCCAGCGCATCGAGCGCGGATAATCTGGCGACGTTCACACTCGAAGACAAGTTCCTCGATGCAGCGTCGAGCCTTCTGGAAGAAGGATGCAAGCTGCGCTTTGTCCTCGACTACCAGGACAAAACCTACACGCTCTCCTCCCCCATGGCCGTTGTTACCGCGCCGGCGGCAAAGGCGGAATCCGGATCGACCACTATCGTCCCCACCACTATGGACCAAGAGATCACTCCGTTTGATTTCCCCGCATCGTTTCCCGGCATCGGTGGTAATAAGTTCACGTGCTGGATGCCCTCGTTCCCCATTCTGTTCGATTTCTCGTTTGCCGGGTACGTACTGTTTGGCGGAGGATACAAACCAGCCAGCTATATGAACGATTCGGGCAACCCTGATCCGGAATACTGGAAGAAATCGCCGCGCGAGTCGGGCGCCAAGCAGGCAAACCGCTACCTCGACGAAATGGAGGGGAAGTGGAATCAGTACAAAAGTATGAGTGCCGGTTCGGGCACCGATCCAAGAAACACCAAGCTCCTTCGCCACCATTGCACGCCGCTGTTCACGATGGATATCGCCACACAGCTGTACGGCTCGCTCGCCTACGATTGGGTGGGCAAAACCTGGGGTGACAACAACGACCCCGCATACGGCAACATTAAGGCCCTCTTCCAGGTAAGAACCGACCTCAATTGGACCGAGCAGTTTACCCTAGGACCGGTGCCGTTTTTCCTAAACGTCAACCCCTGGGTGCTGGCAAAACTGGCGCTCGCCGTGGGCGCCCACACGCACGGCAGCGGCGCGGCGTTTTTCAAGAACATTTCGCTCGACTATTCCAACACGTCGGGCTCGTTCACCATCCAGATCGGACTTGCCGTCACCTTTGGAGCCGGCATTGCAGGCGTCGCTTCGTCCGCTGTGCGTGGCGCCGCATCCCTCACACTGTTCATTGGGTACGAGAAGGCAGATGGGCACCAGCTTCCGCGGCTGCGCGTAGGTGCAGACGTCGATGTCGATGTGATACTCCAGTTCGTAATGTTCAAGTGGACCACCAAGGCTTGGTCGGGGTCGTGGCCCACACTCATCGATTCGTGGAATATGTCGGTGAACAATGGCGACCAGTATGTGCTCCAACGCTCTGAGCTGGCATTGGGTGGAGGTACGCCTTACACGCTGGATGCCTGCTTCGGCACGCCCGGCAACACCGAGGCAGGTGGTGTGCCGCAGTTTATCGCGTCGGCCACCATCGTCACCAATTCCGAGCTGCTCGCACGCGCCGAGGTTGCAGCCGCCGCGATAAACAACGCGCCTACCGTACGTGATTGGGATCAAGCGGTCACGCGCATTGAGCTCGAGGCGAACGCGGAGAGCGACGACACGGGACAGGTCGAACATTTCGTCCATGCGCTGATGGAGAACGACGAAAATGCCGCACCGATGTATGAGTACACCTACATCGGTCAGTCAACGAACGCCGTTGCGGACCCGAACGCCAATTCTGCCGGCGTGTCGGAGGACGAGCGTGGCGGCATAAAACCCTCGAGCGACAACGTGCTGTTTTCCGGCGTGCTCAGCGAAGCCCACATGAAGCTAACGATGATTGCCGGCGTAGAATGCCTGTTCCGTATCGCCTCGGTGCGCTACGGCGACAATGGCCGCTCGCGCCTGGTGGTGCACACAAAGGCAAACGGCACGTGGTCCGCTCCCACGCCCGTGGACTTTCCCCTTGGGTTTGGCGAGGGCGACGTGGAGCGCGACGGCATATTCGATTACGACTTCGACGTGGTGGAATATACGGACGGAAGAGGAAACCAGGACGCCTACGTGCTGCTGGTCTCGGGCGAGCGCCCCGCCGGCGACAACACCCTTTTCGATACGGCAAGCACAGCCGGCATACTGTCCGTTGTGCGCCTGCGCATAAGTAATGACGAGATCCGCGTGGTGTCGCATACGTCATGGCGCAGCATCTCGCGCGGCCGCCTGCAAGAGGATGGCTACCATTGCCTGCAGTGCCCGCGCATCACGGCAGGCAAGACGCTGGTCGACGGACGCCTGTCGGGTGCCTACCTCCACCGCCGCGGAACCACCGCAGAGAAGGCGCTCGGCAGCGAGGCCGAGGTTGCGCTGGAATGCTTTACCCTGTGGTCGGATGATTTGGGCGACAGCCTGACGTTCCGCCAAGTTCTTCGCTTTCCGCAGGCACCGTCGAGTATCGAGCTGAGCGAGCCCGAGAATATCAACGGCAAAATGGTGGTGCCCGTTGCGTACGAGACCGCAGACGGTTGCGGCTGCGCATCGTACGCCGTGATCGGCCAGTCCATTGCGGGCTGGGGCGTTATGCCACCAGACGCCACGGTGCCCCATGCGGTGCCGTGGCCACAACATTCGGGCTTTTTGGCCACCGTCAACGAGCAGCTGCAGCATATTACTTGGACGCGAGGCGCATTGGCATTTGCAACGCAGCCCGTGGGTGCCGCAGGCTGTGGCCCGGCATCGTTTAGCGTAAGCAACAACGGCAGGTGCGCGCTCTATGTAGAGAACACCGATGGCAAGGTGGGGCAAACCTACGACGAAGAAGGCAACCCGGTAGCAGTAATGGGCAAGCACTTCCGCATCTTCGTCAGCACCTTGGCAGGCGATCTGTTCACGGAGCCGTTCGTGATGTGCGAGCTGGACCATCCCGTCGATCAGATAACGACATTTTTGACGTCGGGAGGCATGCTCTCCGCGCTCGCCACGCACATTGTGAGCGCGGAGAAGAGCGAGGCAGAGCTGCACGGCATCGAAGTGCCTCTGGTGGCGTGTGCCACTCCGACGGGCGCGGTCGCCACCTCGGGCGCGGTGGTGCCCGGAGCAGCAGGCGAATCCTTCATGGTCACGGTGCGAAACGACGGCAACACTTTGCTGACTGCCGGCACAATCGATCTGTACCGAGAGGGCTCCAGCCAGCCGTTCTCCAGCGCATCCATCGGATTCGGAGCGAACGCACGCATGGCTTCGATCTACGATCCAGAGCTTGCCGAAGACGCTTCGGCCAACGACATGGCACACGTAAAGTACGCGCTCGAGACGCTGGGCGCACGTTTTGCAACGCACCCGCTGGTAGCCGACAACGGCAACGCCGTGCTGGCACCGGGTTGCACGGCACAGTTCCGCATGAGCTTCGCCATCCCCGAGAGTTGGAGCGACGAAGTGGGCAAACGCGTCACGCTGTATGCGAAGGCGCGTAATCTGGTGGCGCTCGATCCCGTAACGCTCGAGGAGATCCGACCGGGCGCAAACTCGGCGCTGAGTGCCGTTCTGCACGAGCTTCATGTGCCCGACGCAGCATGCGAACGCTCAGAAGTGCAGGTCGGCGTATGCGACAGCGCGGATACGACAGGACTTCACGACGCCCCGATGACGGCAGACGGCGATGGTGGCTCGAGTGGCAGCGGTACTGACGAGGGCGGCGGCTCCGGCGGAAGCAGCTCCGGCAGCGGCAAGGACCACGGCAATAACAAGCGCTCCGGAAAAGCGGGCGCGCTTGCGGGCACGGGCAATGTCAACGCTGCCCTTACGGCAGCCGCTGCAGCACTCGCCGCGGCAGGCGCGGGCCTCATCGCCTACAGCGCCCGCCGCACGGCGCTCGAAAAAGACGCCGCCGATGAGGTCAATTCGGATAAGCCTCGCTAGCTCCAAGTTACTTTTGCGAGAGACGCCGACCCGGCTCATCGAACACCAAAATGGGCTGGTTCTGAATACCCAGAGCCAGCCCATTGCGCATTAGATGTCGCCAGCGGAGTCGAGCTCGGCTTCCTCGCCCCGCATTCCACCGAGGACAGTGGGGCACTATCGTTTAAGGGCTTCGTTATTGTTCGATGGTCTTCTTGACGACTGCGGGGACGCCTGCCGCCACCACGTTGTCTGGAAGGTCTTCCGTCACGACGCTGCCCGCGGCAATTACGCAACCGCTGCCGATGGTAACTCCCTGCAGCACTGACACGTTCGCGCCAAACCAGCAGTTATCGCCGACAACGATGGGCAGAGCCTTCTCGAGACCCAAGTTGCGGTCCTTTGCCTTTAGGGGGTGCGAAGCGGTGTAGAAGCCGCAAAACGGCCCGATAAACACGTTGCCACCAAAGGTGATAGAGCCGCCGTCCATAAAGTAGCAGCCATGGTTTACAAAACAGCCCTCACCAAAGGTCGTCTTGCTCCCGTAGTCAAAGTAGGCAGGCGAAAGGACCGTCAGCCCCCCGGGAAGATCGGTATCGAGCAAGGAATTCAAAGCATCGAGCTGTGCGTCGCTTCCAGGTTTTGCCATATTAAAGTCATAGCAGAGCGCCTCCGCCTTCGCGCGTTGCGCCAGGAGCTCCTCGTCAAAGTTGGCATCATGCCACTCACCGCGCTCCATCTTCTCTTTCTCGGTCATTGCGCCCCCTCAAACAACATGCAGTCTTGATGCGGCAATTCTACCAGCCGATAAGCCACGGTTTTAACACGAGCACCACACCGCGCAGGGAATGACCGCAGAAGCCAAAGGTGCCCGACTCCGAACGATTGTTCGATGGATTTCGTGTTGGTTGGAATCGCCTATGGGCCGGGCCATGCTACCTTGACTATCTATATGACTTAAACGCAGCAAAGGAGCATCGAGAGAGCGAGCATGGCAAAAAACACCGCAAACTATGGTAACGACAGTATTCGTCAGCTCAAGGACGAGGAGCGCGTACGCCTGCGCCCCGCCGTCATCTTTGGCTCTGACGGGCTCGACGGCTGCGCGCATGCCGCCTTCGAGATCCTGTCCAACGCCGTTGACGAGGCGCGCCAGGGCTACGGCAAGCTCATCACCCTTACCGCCTTTCGCGATGGCTCCATTCAGGTAGAGGACAACGGCCGTGGCTGCCCGCTCGACTGGAACCCTTCCGAGAAGCGCTTTAACTGGGAGCTCGTCTTCTGCGAGCTCTACGCCGGCGGCAAGTACAACAACAACCAGGGCGGCGACTACGACTTCTCGCTCGGCACCAACGGCCTGGGCTCGTGCGCGACCCAGTACGCTTCCGAGTACATGGACGTCACCGTTTGGCGCGACGGTAACAAGTACTCTCTGCACTTTAAGAAAGGCAAGGTCGTCGGCGCCAAAAAGAAGGCACTCGAGATTGAGCCCAGCGACGAGGACCGCACCGGCACCACCATCAAGTGGCGCCCCGATCTTGAGGTCTTTACCTCGATCAGCATTCCCCACGACTGGTATCGCGAGACCATGCGCCGCCAGGCCGTGGTCAACGCCAACGTGACCTTCCGCCTGCGCATCGAGGACGACAACGGCGAGTTTTCCGAAGAGGATTTTTGCTACCCCAAGGGTATCGAGGACTACGTGCTCGAGAAGGTCGGTACCGACTACCTTACCGAACCCTTCTTTATCGAGGCCGACCGCCGCGGTCGCGATCGCGAGGACCTGCCCGACTACAACGTAAAGATCACCGCGTGCATGTGCTTCTCGCGCACCTTCATGATGCAGGAGTATTACCACAACTCATCGTGGCTCGAGAACGGCGGCTCGCCCGAGAAGGCCGCGCGCAGCGCTCTGACCAGCGCCATCGATGCCTATATTAAGCAACAGGGCAAGTACAACAAAAACGAGACCGGCATTAAGTGGCAAGACGTCCAGGACTGCCTGGTACTGGTGACCAACTGCTTCTCCACCCAGACGTCCTACGAAAACCAGACCAAGAAGGCTATCAATAACCGCTTTATCCAGCAGGCCATGACCGCCTTCTTTAAGGAGCGCCTCTCGACCTACTTGATCGAGAACAAAGACGCTGCCAACAAGATCGTGGAGCAGGTGCTTATCAACAAGCGCTCGCGCGAGAACGCCGAGAAGACGCGCCAGAGCATCAAGACCAATCTGCAGCAGAAGACCGACATGGCCAACCGCGTGCAGAAGTTCATCGACTGCCGCTCCAAGGACAAGAGCCGTCGCGAGATCTACATCGTAGAGGGCGACTCGGCAGCAGGCGCCATCCGCACCTCGCGCGATGCCGAGTTCCAGGGTGTTATGCCCGTCCGAGGCAAGATCCTCAACTGTCTGAAAGAGGACTACCCGCGCATCTTTAAGTCCGACATCATCATGGACCTTATGCGCGTGCTGGGCTGCGGTGTGGAGATCAAGGACAAGCGCATCAAGAACCTTGGTGCCTTCGACCTGGACAACCTCAACTGGAACAAGGTCATCATCTGTACGGACGCCGACGTCGACGGTTATCACATCCGCACGCTCGTGCTCACCATGCTCTACCGCCTGGTGCCCACGCTTATCGACGAGGGCTACGTGTATATCGCCGAGTCACCGCTCTACGAGATCAACTGCAAAGAGAAGACCTACTTTGCCTACACCGAACTCGAGAAGAACGGCATTCTTAAGGAGATCGGCGACCAGAAGTGCTCGATCAACCGCTCCAAGGGTCTTGGTGAGAACGATCCGGACATGATGTGGCTCACCACCATGAACCCCGAGACGCGTCGCCTGATCAAGGTGGAGCCCGAGGACGTCACCAAGATGGAAACCATGTTCAACCTGTTGCTGGGCAACGACGAGGCAGGCCGCAAGCGCCATATCTCCGAGCACGGCAAGGAATACCTGGACCAGCTGGACCTGCAATAGCAGCACATCGATAACGACGGCCCATAAGAAGTTCAAGAGGAAATCGTGGCAAAGAAGAAGACGAAGAACCAGCCAAAGAAAAAGCAGGTCAACGCCGAGAACGTCATCGGCCTGCACTCCGAGGTCACCGATCAGCCAATCACGCAGACGCTCGAGGTCAACTACATGCCCTACGCCATGAGCGTCAACGTCTCGCGTGCATTCCCCGAGATCGACGGCTTTAAGCCCTCGCATCGCAAGCTGCTCTACACTATGTACAAGATGGGTCTGCTCAAGGGCGAGCGCCAGAAGAGCGCCAACATCGTGGGTCAGACCATGAAGCTCAACCCGCACGGCGACGCCGCGATCTACGAGACGATGGTGCGCCTGGCGACGGGTAACGAAGCGCTGCTTGCCCCCTTCGTGGAGTCGAAGGGCAACTTTGGCAAGTACTATTCGGGCGACCTGAGCTACGCCGCCTCGCGTTACACCGAGGCCAAGCTCTCCCCCATCAGCGCCGAGATCTTCAAGGACATCGACAAGGACCCGGTCGACTTCGTCGACAGCTACGACGGTGCCATGAAGGAGCCGCGTCTGCTGCCCACCACGTTCCCCAACATCCTCGTCTCGGCCAACAAGGGCATCGGCGTCGCTATGGCGTCCGATATCTGCGGCTTCAACCTCAACGAGGTCTGCACCGCCACGATGCACTACCTGAAGGACCCCGACTGCGATCTGCTCGAGTACATGCCCATGCCCGATTTCTCGACCGGCGGCGAGATTATCTACCGCCGCGAGGAGATGGAGAAGATCATCGAGACTGGTCTTGGCAGCTTCCAGATTCGCTCCCGCTGGCGCTGGATTCCCGAAGAGCGCATCATCGAGGTGTATGAGATCCCCTACACCACCAAGACCGATGTCATCATCGAGCGCATCGTCAAGCTCTCCAAGGAGGGCAAGGTCAAAGAGATCGCTGACATCCGCGACGAGACCGACCTCTCGGGCTTGCGCATCGCCATCGACCTTAAGCGCGGCGTCGACCCCGACAAGCTCATGGCCAAGCTCTATCGCTCGACCACGCTGCAGGACTCGTTCTCGTGCAACTTCAACGTGCTCGTCGACGGCTATCCCCGTGTTATGGGCGTGCGCCAGATCCTGCGCGAGTGGGTCAAGTGGCGTATTGAGTCCACGCGTCGCCGCATTAACTTTGACCTGGGCAAAAAGTCCGAGCGCCTGCACCTGCTGCACGGCCTTGAGGCGATCCTGCTCGACATCGACAAGGCGATCGCCATCATCCGCGGCACCAAACTCGAGGCCGAGGTCGTGCCCAACCTTATGAAGGGCTTCGACATCGACGAGACCCAGGCCGAGTTTGTCGCCGAGCTCAAGCTCCGCAACATCAACGAGGAGTACATCCTCAACCGCACCAAGGACATCGCTAAGCTCGAGGGTGAGATTGCCGAGCTTGAGGAGATCCTTTCGAGCGAAGAGAACATCAAGAAGGTCATCAGCGACGAGCTGGCCGCGGTCAACAAGAAGTACGTGATGCCGCGCCGCACGGGCAGGATCGAGCCCCATGAGGTTATCGAGGTAAGCTTGGAGCCCGAGGTCGAGGAGTACCCGGTTACGATCATGCTCTCGCGCGATGGCTACCTCAAGAAGATGACGGACCGCGTGCTCAAGAAGGCGACCACGCTCAAGTACAAGGACGGCGACAAACCCTTTATCGAGTTCCCGTCCTCCAACACCCACGAGCTGCTGGTCTTTACCAACAAGAGCCAGGTGTACAAGTGCAAGGTCACGGCGTTTGAGGACACCAAGTCGGCACAGCTGGGCTCGTACCTGCCGACCGATCTTGAGATGGAACCCGACGAGAACGTCATCTGGGTCATCGACCCCGAGGACTACAAGGCCGACGTGCTGTTCGTCTTTGAGAACGGCCGCGTGGTGCGTGTCGCGCTTGCCGGATACGTTACCAAGACCAACCGCAAGCGCCTCAAAAACGCCATCTATGGTGGCAGCAAGCTGCTGTATGCCCAGGTGCTCAAGGAAGATCGCGACATCGCGCTGGTCTCGAGCGACTACCGTCTGATGAACTTCAACACGTCGCTGCTCAAGACCAAGACGACCACCAACACGCAGGGCGTCCAGGCCTTTACGGCCAAGAAGGGCCGCTCGGTCACCACCGTCGGCACGACCGAGGAAATCCTTGGCGCCGGCGTCTCGGCCGAGAAGTTCACCGCGCAGAGCCTGCCCTCCGCCGGCGCCCTCATGAAGGAAAATGACATGCCGAGTTTGTTTGACTAAAACAACGGCGACTAAACCGTCATGGTTTTACAAAGCAGTGGGGCCCGGAGCGCAGTAAACGCTGCGCCCCGGGCCCCATGCATTACACCAGCATCATCCCTATAGACAAAATGCCGCATAAAGCGGAACAGACATAAGCCCATCATTCATTCCAAAGGGCTTAGTCGATAGCCTGATAAGGCGCACGCCCGGATGGGTCTTTTTAAGTGAGGACAGACTTCGAGATCTTGTGTTCTCCCCCGCCTTGACTTCAATCGCAGACAAGCATCCCTGCTTCTCTACTACAAAGTCGATTTCCGCACGATTATCTCGCGCCCAATAATGCAGTGGATAACCCATGGCTGAAAGCTGTTGGGCAACGTAGTTTTCGGTAAGTGCACCCATGAATGTGCCGCCGATACCGGCAAGAATATCGGCGCGTTGAGCACCGGCCTTGGAGACCAGCAGCCCTGTATCCGCCTGATAGATTTTAAAAGCAGAAGGGTTAACGAAGGCCTCTAAAGGGCTTTCGATCTGCCCGACTAGGCTGCAGCGCGCCACCGTACCCGACAATACAAGCCAATCGAGAGCATCTCCAAAGAGAGACGCATTGCCCCCCGCTCGCACTACCTTGTATTGAAATTTACGATTCTCTTTGGCAAGCTGCTGTGGAATGGAATCGAAGCACGCACGCGTCTTTGCGCTCAAGCGTTCATCAGCATATTTATTGGTGTCGGCGGAATATCCGTCGAGAATAATCCGATGCTTTTCGGCCACATCAATGATTGACTGATCATCGATGTACGTTTGGACCGCCTCGGGCATTCCGCCAACAACAAGATACTGTCGATAGAGCCCAAGCGCCTTTTCATGAAGGCTTGGCGCAAGAGGACCCATTATCTCGAATGATGAGCGTATCTCGTCGACCAGCTGATCGTGCCCCATCGCCCAGAGAAACTCCTCGAAATCGAGTGGAGTCATCTCAATCAAGTCGGTCTTTCCGACGGGGAACGAATACGACTGATGGTTAATGGCAACCCCAAGAAGCGACCCGGCAGCCGCAACGTAATACTCGGGAGCATCTTCGCAAAAGTATTTAAGGGAAGTGAGCGCTTCCTCGCATGCCTGGATCTCGTCAATGAACAGTAAGGTTTTGCCAGGCACGATACGCTGTCCCGTACGAGCCTCGATCGCACGTACGATCGAATGAGGATCAAGACCGCCCGAAAAATCCGCTCGCGCCGACCGGTCGTTCTCAAGATTAACGTAGACAACCGATTCGAAAAGATCCTGGGCGTGCGTTCTGAGCAAATAGGTCTTGCCACACTGGCGCACGCCTTTGACCAGCAAAGGTTTTCTATCAGCTCTGTCTCGCCATTCCCTAAGGAGCTCGTCTGCCTTGCGACGCATACGTAACCTTCCCTCATGAACTTCTATTTGACAATATTTTAACGCGGATTAATTTGTTTTCAGTTATTTTTCTGCGTTTAAAAATTGTTCTATACGGCACTTGAGGGAATTCGCCCCTATCTCTCGGTAAGGACAGCAAGCATTTCCACCAACGCTGATTGCCATGCGTTCTTCTTGTCCTTAGGCGAGCTTGCGAGCGAGCTCTCGCACCTCTTTCAACTTGGGCGACGATGCCATGCTGTCGCGCTCGGTCATGCCACCAATCGTGACAATGCCCTGGTCCTCCCACTTGCAGTACGCGCAGGTTGACTTGTACATAGCGATCGCCGCATCATAGACACCCTCGCTGTGGCTATCGAGCAAAAGGGCCGTCTTGGTGAACGGGAAACCCGTGGCACCGAAGGCGTACAGGCGGTCGATGGCGGTCTTTTCCTGCGCAGTGATGTCAAACCAGTAGATAGGCGAAGCGAAGACAACCATGTCGGTGTCTTTCAGCGACTCAATCACGTTGGCCATGTCATCCTTCTGCACGCAGACGCCCTCATGGGCGAAGCAGTACTGGCATCCCAAGCAGCCGGCGATCTTCTTGCTGGCAACGCGGATGACCTCGACCGTATGGCCGCCCTCACGCGCGGTCTCGGCAAACGCCTCGACCATGGTATCGGTATTGGCGCCCTTACGCGGGCTGCCGCTCAATACAACGATATTCATAGGATTCCCTCTCCCTCATGCTGCAGGCGCGCAGCATGCTTTCTTGTAACCAAAACGAATGGTGTTAATCAATCGCCAGCAGGCCATATCTCTTGTTCAAGTTCCCTAAAGAAGCTCAAGACGATTGCGATTGCCTTATACAACGTCGAAAATCAAAGAGGGCCCATAGCAACGCCACCTACCTGAAATGACATGCGGTCAAGACGAGCTACGAGGATCGTGACGAGCCGATACCGCCCGCATGCCCCCTTCGGAATAGGCGCTGAGCAGCTCCTGAGCGTGGGCAAACTCGGGCCCTCGCCTCCAACCGAGCAGGCGGTTGACCGCGAGATTTCCCTGGACGTTGTGGACGAAGAGCAGATAGGCGTCCTCGCGCGAAAGCCCAGTCTCCTCCATGATCGAGGGAACCATCTGCTCGGCGCCGCGCTCGACGACGCGCTGTGCCACCCGGGCGTACGCGTCGTCATCCGAGTAGAGCAGATAATAGTCATCGTTTGCCGGCGGACGCTGGCAGAGGGCACCCGCCTCCGTTCCCTCGAGCGGCGGCACCGCCGCCAAGGCCTCGTCGATAAGCGCGTCGAGCAGGGCGAACTTGTCCTCGTAGTGCAGATAGAACGTGCCACGGTTGATATCGGCGCGGCGGCAAATATCCGCTACCGTCATCTTCGCGAAGCCGACCTCGGCCAGCAGCGCGAAGAACGCCTCCCGTATGACCGAGAGTGTATAGCGTCGGCGACGATCGATCTTCCCCGCTTCCATTACCCCTCCAATTGCAACGCTCGACAATGCCCGGCAAACGCTCGTTTATCGACAGCAGGCCGAAGCTGTTCATTGCTCTTAAGCAAATCGACATGGATACTTTTTATAGACATCTGTTTATAATAGCTGAAAGAAGGTATCCAGTGACCCTGTACGAGCAGCTCGTTATCGAGCTCACCAACCAATCGTTTTCCCTTCAGGCCGCCTACCGCAGCGGCGGCACGCCCTATGAGCTGAGTGACCGCGAGCCCGAGCCCTACGACCAGCAAATCAGGGACTTCGCCCGCATGATCGAGGAAGCCGATTGCGTGCTGGTGGGCGGGGCCTCTGGGCTCTCCGCGGCGGGCGGCGGCGACTTCTATTACGAGGACAACGCAACCTATCGCAGGCATTTCGGCAAATTCGCCGAGCGCTACGGTTTCAAGGGCGCTTTCGAGGGGTCGTTCTACCGCTGGCCCACCGCCGAGGCGCGCTGGGGATACCTCGCCACCTTCCTCGACACCACGCTCAACGCCCCGCTGCGCAAGCCCTACAGGGACCTCGACACCATTATCGCCGAGAAGGATTTCTTCGTGCTCACCACCAACCAGGACACGCAGTTTGTGAAGCTCTATCCCTGGGAGAAAGTGGCAGAGATCCAAGGCGACCACCGCTTCTTTCAGTGCTCCCACTGTTGCACCGACGCGGTGTGGGATGCGGTCGAGCCGGTCTCCCGCATGGTAGAGGCCATGGGAGACGGCCTTGAGGTTCCGACAGAGCTCGTGCCGCGCTGCCCGCACTGCGGGGCAGAGGCGTTCCCCTGGGTTCGCGGCTACGGCAACTTCCTGCAGGGCGAACTCTACGAGGAGCAGTACCGCAAGGTGTCCGACTGGCTCGACGCGCACGCACGGCAGAGGATCCTCTTCCTCGAGCTGGGTGTGGGCCGCATGACGCCCGCGTTTATCCAGGAGCCGTTCTGGGCCCTCACGGCGCAGTTACCGCAGGCCAGCTACATCGCCGTAAACAACAAGACGCAGTTTCTCCCCCGCGCGATCGAGGATCGGGGGCTCGCCGTTCGCGCCGACATCGCCGACGTGCTTGCCGACGTGCGCAAGACGCTGGGGAGGTAGCGCATGGAGACGGCGAAAGCAGTTCGCATAGGCAGGGCGCTAGCCGAAGCGGATCTTGTCATCATCGGCGCTAGCAACGGACTCGACATGGCGGAGGGGCTCAACCTTTTCTGCGCCGATGCTCATTTCCAAGAGGCGTACGGCGACCTCGCTCAGGCAGACGGCATCGGCTGCATACTGCAGGGGCTCGCTTCCCCGGATGCCAGCGTGCGACGCCGATGGGCCGAGCGGTTCCATCAAAAGGAGTATCTCGAATATGAGCCCGGCTCGCTCATGAACGGGCTGCGGCGTCTTACGGAGCACGCCGACACCTTCGTGGTCACATGCAACATCGACGGGCACTTCGCGCGCGCCGGGTTCGACGAGGAGCGCGTGCTCGAGACTGAGGGGAGCACGCGCACGTCGGTTGACGAGCGGCGCCTCGCCCATCCAGACGCCCTCGCCATGACCCAGCTCGAGGAGCTCGAGCGCCTTGTGCAAGCCCATCGCAACGGCAGGGTCGCCATCCTCGAACTTGGCGTGGGACTGCGCAACGGCATCATAAAGCACATGCTCGCCCAGATCGCGAACGTCTGCGAGCACGCCACCTACATCGTGTTCAACTACAGCCAGGCTATGGCGCCCGATGCATCGTGCGAGACGATTCTCGTTGACGGCGATATGGCCCCGGCTTTCGAGGAGATTGCCCAATGCCGTCTCTAGAGAGGGAAGCGTATAGGCTTCGAAGCCTTATCGACGATGCCGACGCCATCATCGTCGGCATCGGCTCGGGCATGTCAAGCGCCGCCGGGTTCAACCATTACAACCGCGCAGGCATGGCGCGCGCCGGAATGACGGACTGGCAGCAAGCCTTTGGCTTCAAGAGCCTTTTCGACGGCTTCTACCACCTCTACCCCAGCCTCGAGCAGCGATGGGCATACTATGCGCGATACATCGACTTCATGCTGCGCGAGCCGACCTCGCAGCCCTATCTCGACCTACGGTCCCTCATCGGCCATAAGGACTACTTCAT
>CAUCTV010000012.1 GCA_958445895.1 uncultured Collinsella sp. | reverse complement strand
TCCATCTCGTCGCGCACGATGTTCTCGATCTTACGAATCGAGCGCCAAGCGAGCGGCAGATAGGAATACAGACCGGCGGCCTCCTTGCGGATCATGCCGGCACGGAGCAGCAGGCGGTGGCTGGCGAGCTCAGCGTCCGCCGGATCCTCTTTAAGCGTCGGCGCATAGAGCTTAGACATATACATTGCTCGAGTCATTTATTTCTCCTCAATAAGCTTGTCGACCTCGGCCATAAGCGCGTCGACAATTTGATCCTCAGCTACTTTACCAATGATCTGGCCATGCGAAAAGAGCAGGGCCTGACCACGTCCGCAAGCAACGCCCAGGTCGGCATCGGAAGCCTCACCGGGGCCATTAACGGCACATCCCATGACGGCAATCGAAAGCGGCGCGGTATAGTTCTTAAGCCGCTCGGTTACTTCCTCGGCGATAGGAATCAGGTTAACCTGACAGCGGGCGCACGTGGGGCACGAGACAATCTCGGGACCGCGGCGACGCAGGCCCAACGACTGCAAAATTCCCCAGGCGACCGGCGGCTCCTCAACCGGATCGGCCGTGAGCGAGACGCGCATGGTGTCACCGATACCCTCAGACAGCAGGATACCAAGACCCACTGAGCTCTTGATGGTGCCCTGCAGCTTGGTACCTGCCTCAGTTACGCCCAGGTGAAGCGGAACGTGGGGAATCTCACGCGACAGGGCTCGATAGGTATCGAGCGTCGTCTGCACGCTATGGGCCTTGGCCGAAAGCACAATGTTCGTAAAGCCGCGGTCTTCAAAATGCTTGACGAAACGCTCGCTCGACATCACGAGCTTTTCGGGCTGCGTGAGGTCGTCGCGCTCGGCGATATCCTGCTCAAGCGAACCGGCATTGACGCCGATACGAATCGCACAGCCCGCGGCACCCGCAGCATCGATCACCGCGTCAACCTTGGCCCAATCGCCGATATTGCCGGGATTGATGCGCAGCTTGGCAGCACCGGCCTCAACGGCACCAATGGCGAGCTTATGGTTAAAGTGGATATCGGCGACAATCGGCACCGGAGACTCGGCACAGATGGTGCGGAAACCCTCAAGCGCGGCCTCGGAGGGCACGCTCACGCGCACGATATCGCAGCCAGCCTGCGCCAACGCGCACACTTGCGCAAGCGTTGCCTGGGCATCAGCGGTATCGGTGCAGGTCATAGATTGGACCACCACCGGCGCGCCGCCACCGATCTGCACGCCGCCCACATGCACGGGGCGCGTCAGCTCGCGAGGCAAAGGATGGGATAAAGACAATCCAAACACTCCCCTACAGAATAAATCGAAGGATGTCGGAACGAAGCATATAGACAAACAGCAGCGCAAAGAGCGCGATGCCCACATAGCTCACAATCGTCTGGACCTTGAGCGGAAGCTCGCGGCCCGCAATCTTCTGAATAATCTCGATGACCAGCTTGCCGCCATCGAGTGGTGGGATGGGCAGCAGGTTCATAAAGCCAAGCGAGAACGAAATGAGGGCGGCAAACGAAAGGAACGTGGCAGGGCCGGCAGCAGCGGCCTGTGAGGACATAACGCTAATACCCACGATCGAAGAGGACTGATCGAGAATCTCCATCGTATGCTGCGGCTGGAGCAGGCGCATCACGCCCTCCGCAGTCTGCACGACATAGGAGAACGACAGGCGAGCCGACGTGATGGGGTCTAAACGGACCACCTGCGTAGAGGCATACACACCTAGGCGCTCGTCCTCTTTGAGCGAAACCGTGGTCGAATGCTGCTTGCCGTCACGCTCGTACTCAATGGCGATATCGTCCATACCGGCAGCCTTGCCGATGGCATCGTAAACGTCCATCCAGGTAGAGCACGATACTCCGTCGACAGAAAGGATCGCGTCGCCGCCCTCGATTCCCGCCGCGGCGGCAATCGAGCCTTCGTCAACCTGGCCGATCACATTGGTATCCACCGGCACGGTGACACCTGCGATGGAATAGATGCTCATAAGGAGCAAAAAGCCCGTCAGGATATTGACGATAATGCCCGCAAGCAGCATAAAGGCCCGCTTGACAAAGCCCTGGCCCAAATAGGTGTGCGAGCGCTCGCGTGAAAGGAATTCGGCCTCGCCGCACGGCAACTCCCATACATCGCCCTCGGCAGTCGCATGCTCGCGATCGAACCGACGGCCGTCAAAGGTGGTATACCCCGCCGCGTCACGCGGCAGGGTCTGGTACTTGGTGGGATAGTAACTGGGCGATGGCTTTTCCCCTTCTTCATACCAGGGAGCGATGGAGCCCCAGCCCAACAGCAAAGCACAGGCCTCGAGCACATCCTCCTCGGACAGCTCGAGCTCGACGGCAAGATCGGCCACCGTCACCCGGCCGTGGTGATAAATGGCAGCGAGCACGCGATCAGCACACGAGACATCGGTCGGATCCATACCGCAGATGGCGGCATAGCCACCCAGCAGCAGCGGTGTCACGCCAAACTTAGTGCCGATGCGACGCGACGTGTGATGGATATCAAAGCGGCACGGCAGGCCCAAAAAGAACTCAGTCACGCGGACACCGCAGGCACGCGCCGCCAAAAAGTGGCCGCCCTCGTGCAAAAACACGAGGACGGAAAGCATCAGCAGGCCCCAAAAGACCGATGAGAGAACGCTCAGAACAGTATCCATAAAACGAAAAAGCAATCCTTATGGGTTAAGAACGGGTTGCGGCAAGCACCTGCGCGGCCTTTTCACGCGCCCACGCATCGATGTCGCGAAGCTGTTCAAACGAATCGACCGTCTGCGCATCGTGAGCATCCATGCAGGATTCCACAATGCGGTCGATATCGGTAAAGCTGCAGCCATCATGCAGGAAGGCATCGACGGCGACCTCGTTGGCGGCATTGAGCACGCACGGCATGGTGCCGCCCGTCTTGCCGGCACGCTCGGCCAGCGCAAGGCAGCGGAAGGTATCTATATCGGCCGCGTCAAAGGTAAGCTGCCCCAACTCACGGAAATCGATACGCGGAGCCGGCGTATCCCAACGCTCGGGATACGAGAAGGCAAACTGGATGGGAATGCGCATGTCGGAGGCGCCGAGATGCGCCATCACGGAGCCATCGGCAAACTCGACCATGGAGTGAATCTTAGACTGGCGCTGCACGACCACGTTAATGAAATCGAGATCGCAGCCAAACAGATGCATAGCCTCGATACGCTCCATACCTTTGTTCATGAGGGTGGCAGAGTCAATCGTGATCTTGGCACCCATAGCCCACGTGGGATGCGCCAGAGCATCGGCGCGCGTCACGCGATCGAGCTCGTCACGCGTGCGGCCAAAGAACGGGCCGCCCGAGCAGGTAAGCCAAATGCAGTGAGCCTCGTGCGGATTCTCGCCCAGATAGCACTGGTAGATGGCAGAATGCTCGGAGTCGACCGGGATAAGCTGACCCGGCTGCGCCAACGGCATAAGCAGGTCGCCACCGACGACGAGCGACTCCTTGTTGGCCAGGGCAAGACGCTTGTTCGAGGTCAAGGCAGCATGGCTCGCCTCGAGACCGGCAGCGCCCACGATGGCCACGAGCACGCAGTCGACATCATCGCGGTATGCGAGCTCGCACACGGCCTGTGCGCCAACGCCGAGCTCCGTGCCCTCGGGCAGTTCCTGCAGCACCGCGTCGGCGCCATGAGAGGCGTCCGCCACGGCAACAGCCGGAACCGAGAACTCACGGGCAGCGGCAAAGAGCTCGGAGGTGCTGGAGTTAACGGACAGCGCCGTCACCTGCAGGCGATCGGCATGCTGGCGGCACACGTCGAGCGCCTGAGCGCCGATAGAACCCGTACAGCCCAGAATGGCAACACGAAGACGCCCGTCGGGACCGTAGGTGGTCTGATACGCCATTACAGCACGCCTCCGATCATCAGCAGCAGCTGCGCGGTAATGCAGCCAAAAATGAGCGAATCGCTGCGGTCGAGCATGCCGCCGTGGCCCGGGATGAGATTGCCGGAATCTTTGACGCCGACACCGCGCTTGATGCGCGACTCGATGAGGTCGCCGATAACGCCCAGGATGGAGACGACCACGCCGCACAGCAGTGCATAGGGCAGGCTCAGCTTGTAGAAGTGCGTTGCCCACAGGATGAGCCAGATCAAGACAGAGCCCAAAATGCCGCCGACAAAGCCTTCCCAGCTCTTTTTGGGAGAGATCTTGGGAACCATCTTATGCTTACCGATGCGGCTGCCCACGATGTAGGCAAACGAGTCGGAGACCCAAAGGGACGCGCAAACGCCCACCGAAAGCAGGGCGCCGGCAAAACCGGGCACGGCATCGCGCAACAGCACGATGGCCGACAGCATAAAGCCAGTGTAGATAGGACCCATGAGCGTCACGGCAACATCAGAGATGCGAGTGCGCGGAGACCAGACATACCAGATACCAACCGCAAGCATCAAAGCGAACAGCAGGGCGTTCAACAGCAGCGAATCGCCCAGTGCCGAGAGCGGAAAGAGCACGGCGGCAGCGATACCAAGGCGCTCGTTGGCAACCTTGCCATCGAGCCTCGTCATACGGAAGAACTCATAGCAGCACAGACCGCTCATGACGGACACGAAGATGGCCGTGGGAACAATACCCAAAACCAGGCACAGGATAAAGACAACGGCATAGACGATACCGGCGGCGGCGCGGGTGATAAAGCCCGCCAGCCACGAACCGGAGCCGCCCTTCGCTGTAGGCGCTCCTGCAGTGGCAGCCTTACGCGCTGGCCTCGCGGAAGTAGGCGCCTTGGGAGCGGATGCCTTTGGACGTTCGGACACGATTAAGCCTCCTCGGTCTTACTCAGTCCACCAAACCTACGGTCGCGACCCTGGTAGGCCAAAATGGCGTCGACAAGGCCCCAACGATCAAAGTCGGGCCAATAGGTATCGGTGACATAGAACTCGGAATAGGCAACCTGCCACAGCAGGTAGTTCGAAAGACGCAACTCGCCAGAAGTGCGAATCACGAGCTCCGGATCGGGAAGACCGGCGGTGTACAGGTGCGAAGCAACCATATCATCGTCGATAGCGGCGGGATCAATCTTGCCGGCAGCCGCATCAAGCGCGATCTGGCGGACAGCGCGGGTGATCTCAGCACGGGCACCGTAGTTAACGGCCAGCGCCAGCGTCATACCGGTATGGTCGGCGCACTCGGCAAGGCCGCGCTCAAAGACGTCGCGGGTCTTCTTGGGCAGCACGGAAATATCGCCCAAAAAGACAACGCGAACATTCTCGCGCTTAAGCAGCGGTAACTCATCGATAAACGTCTTGGCAAACAGGTGCATCAGAACGTTGACTTCGTGCTGCGGGCGATTCCAGTTTTCGGTCGAAAATGCATAGGCCGAAAGCACGTCGACGCCCAGGCGCACGCAGGCGGTAATGATCTCGCGCAGCGAGACGATGCCGGCCTTGTGGCCTTCGGTGCGGGCAAGACCGCGCGCCGTGGCCCAACGGCCGTTGCCGTCCATGATGCACGAAATATGGTGCGGAATGTTATTGAGGTCAAGGTCGGAAAAACCGACGCCCGCAGGGGCGTCGGCAAAGTACTCGACCAGTTTATGCTCGTCGTATTGCACCTTAGATCTCCATGACCTCGGCTTCTTTTTCCTTCAGAAGCTCCTCAACCTTGGCAACATACTCGTCGGTATGCTTCTGGACCTTGGCCTGCTCGCGACGGACATCGTCCTCGGTGAGCTCCTCGTCGCGCTCGAGCTTGTTGTTAAAGTCGCGGCGGATGTTGCGGATGGAGACCTTGGCCTGCTCGGCGTACTCGCGGCACTCCTTAACGAGCTCGCGACGACGCTCCTCGGTGGGAGCCGGGAACGGCAGACGTACGACGGTACCATCGGAGTTGGGGGTAATGCCCAGGTCGGAGGCACTGATGGCCTTGACGATGGCATTAATGAGCGCCTTATCCCACGGCTCGATAAGCAGCATGTGGGCCTCGGGGGTCTTAACGGCGGCAACCTGCGTGACGGGCGTGGGAACACCGTAGTAGTCGACGGTGATGTCAGACAGGATGTTGGCGTTGGCGCGGCCAGTGCGGACCTTAGAGAAGTTGTGCTTGAGGGACTCGAGTGACTTGTCCATGTGGGCGGTGATGTTCTCTGCCATGCTTAATCCTCCTGATAGACGAGCGTGCCGACGGGCTCACCCGCGAGCGCGCGCTTGACGGTGTCCTCGCCATCGATGTTGAGGACCAAAATGGGCATACGGTTGTCCTGGCAAAGAGCCGTAGCCGTGGAATCCATAACCTGCAGGCCGCGAACGAGCACCTCGTGATAGGTGATCTTGTCAAAGCGGACGGCGTCGGAGCACTTGACGGGATCCTTGTCGTAGATGCCATCAACCTTGGTGGCTTTAATCAGAATCTCGGCACCGATCTCACAGGCACGAAGGGCCGCGGCGGTGTCAGTCGTAAAGTACGGATTGCCCGAACCGGCAGCGAAGATGACGACGTTGCCCTTGGACAGATGGTTGATAGCGCGGCGACGAATATAGGGCTCGCAGATCTCGTTCATCTGGATAGCGCTCATCACGCGGCAGGGAACATCGTTATGCTCGAAGGCATCCTGCAGGGCAAGCGCGTTCATAACGGTTGCCAGCATGCCCATGTAGTCGGCCTGAGCACGCTCCATGCCACCGGCAGCGCCGGCCATGCCGCGGAAAATATTGCCGCCGCCGACAACGACGCCGACCTCATGGCCAACGGCGAGCAGCTCCTTGACCTGTTTGGCAAGATGGTCGGTAACCTTGGGGTCGATGCCATAGTGGCCGTCGCCCATCAGTGCTTCGCCAGAAAGCTTCAGAAGCACACGTTTATATCGGATGTCGGACAAAGCGATCCTCCTTTAGATTGAACTCTCAACATTCTATCAAAGGCTCTAAGAAGAGCCATGAAAAAGCAGGCTGTGAGTAAAACCCACAGCCTGCTCATTACCAGCTACAAGAGCTTATTTACTCGCCACGGACCAGACGGTCAAAGGCAACGACGGTAATGGTGTCGCCGAGCTCCTTGGAGACCTGCTCAGCGTACTTCTTGATGGTGAGGGAGCTGTCCTTGATGAACTCCTGCTCGGTGAGCACGGACTGCTTGTAGAACTTCTCCAGACGGCCGACAGCCATCTTCTCCTGGATAGCCTCGGGCTTGCCGGACTCGGCAGCCTGAGCCATGTAGATCTGCTTCTCGTGCTCGACGGTCTCGGCCGGAACCTGATCGCGGGTGGCGCAGATCGGGGCGACGGCGGCAACCTGAAGGGCAACGTCGTGAGCGAAGGTCTTGAAGGACTCAGCCTGAGCGGTCTCGGCCTTCTCGAAGGCGAACTCGACGAGGACGCCGATCTTACCACCCATGTGGATGTAAGAAGCGAGCGCGCCGTTCTCGGCCTTGCGGGCGGCGAAACGGGAAATCTTCATGTTCTCGCCCATGATGTGAATCATCTCGGTGAGCTCGGAGGAAACGGTCTCCTCGCCCATCGGCTTCTCGAGCAGGGCGTCGACGTCAGCAGGCTCGGTGGTAGCGACAACCTCGGCGACCTTGGAAGCAAAGCCGGTGAACTTGGCGTTGGAGCCAACGAAGTCGGTCTCGCAGGAAAGCTCGAGCAGAGCGCCGGTCTTGCCATCCTCGGAGACGAACGCGGCGACAGCGCCCTCGTTGGTCTCACGGCCAGCCTTCTTGGCAGCCTTGGCAAGGCCGTTCTTACGCAGAACGTCGACAGCAGCGTCCATGTCGCCGTCTGCCTCGACGAGAGCCTTCTTGCACTCCATCATCGGGGAGTCGGTCATCTCGCGGAGCTGCTTGACCATAGCGGCGGTAATCTGGGCCATTGTGGTTCCTTTCAAAGAGATGAAAAAGAATTAACTAAGACTGATTTACTCGGCCTTGGGCTCAGCGGCCATCTCGGCCTCGGAGACCTGCTCCTTGCCGGAGCCAGCGAGGCAGGCGTCAGCCATGAGCTCGCACATAAGGGTGACAGCGGAGATAGCGTCATCGTTGCAGGGGATGCCGTACTCGACCTCGTCGGGATCGGAGTTGGTGTCGATCAGAGCGACGACGGGGATGTTCAGGCGCTGGGCCTCCTTGATGGCGTTCTCCTCGCGCTTGGTGTCGATGACGAAGAGAGCCTGAGGCAGGCCCTTCATGTCGCGGGCGCCACCGAGGTTGGTCTGGAGCTTGGTGAGCTCCTTACCGAGAACAGCCTGCTCCTTCTTGGGCAGAACAGCCATGCGGCCGTCCTCGACCATGGCCTCGAGCTCCTCCATGCGGTTGATGCGAGAGCGGATGGTGACGAAGTTGGTCAGCATGCCGCCGAGCCAACGCTGGTTGATGTAGGGCATGTTGGCGCGCTCAGCAGCGTTCTTGACGGCCTCCTGAGCCTGCTTCTTGGTGCCGACGAACAGCACGTTGCCACCCTTGGCGACGTTCTTGACGAAGGTGTAGGCCTGATCGGCGTCGAGGATGGTCTGCTTGAGGTCGAGGATGTAGATGCCGTTGCGCTCACCGAAGATGAACGGCTTCATCTTGGGGTTCCAGCGACGGGTCTGGTGACCGAAGTGGCAGCCGGCCTCGAGCAGGGTGCGGATATTAATCTTGGTAGCCATGTTAAACCTCCTGTGGTTTGCCTCCGCGCGGGGTCATCCTCCAAAACCAACCCGGACATGTGCTACCAAAGCCCGGGCACCACGGTATGAAGTAGCCGCGCGTGCGTGATAAAAACATGTTGCCGTGAAGCAACCCGATGAATGATAGCAGGAATGCTTCTTCCTGCCAACCCGCAATCAAAACCACACACCTGAGTGCGGCGCGGGACGTCCCAGCCACTATTCGCCTCGGGGATGGGCTTGAGCCACGGCACGTTTGAGCCGATCGGGCGTGAGATGCGTGTAGATCTGCGTCGTGGACAGGCTCGCATGACCCAGCAGCTCTTGAACCGAGCGCAGGTCCGCGCCGCCCTCGAGCAAGTCGGTCGCAAAGGTATGGCGCATCGCATGCGGGGCGATGTCGGCCGGAATGCCGGCGAGCGTCGCCAGCATATGAAACCGCCGCCTGAGCATGGCGGCACTCATGCGATTACCGCGCGCCGATATAAGCAGCGGATGCGGCCCGGTAGCGGGGTCACGACGCTTTGCCTGAGCGAGCAACTCCGGCCTCCCCTCCTCAATATAGAGACGCGTCGCCTCGAGCGCACGACGATACAGAGGGACGATACGTTCTTTGCTCCCCTTGCCCCACAGGCGCAGCGTGCGTTCGGACCACGCAATGGACTCCACATTGAGTGCTGCGAGCTCAGAGATACGGGCGCCCGAGGCATAGAGCAGCTCGAGCATCGCCGCATCGCGCAGTCCCGCGGGTGTTGAGGTATCAGGCGTCTTGAGCAGCGCCTCCACCTGATGGGTCGTCAGCACACCGGGTAGATCGCGCGGGAGCTTGGGCGAGGAAATTGCCGAGACCACATCGCCCTCCACGACCCCCTCGGCAGCCATCCACCGATAGAGCGAGCGAATGGCAGACAGGTGTGCCGCAAGCGTTCGGGGAGTCACCTGCTCACGCGAAAGCTCGGCAAGATAGCGACGAATGGTGCGCACGTCGGCAGCGAAAGAATCTATATTCTCACGCTCGCACCAGGCAGCAAAGCGCTCCAGCCTCGAGCCATAGGCCGTCACCGTGTTGGGAGAAAGTCCCTCGACGCGTGAGATATAGGCAATAAACGAGTCGACGGTGTCGTACAGGTCAAAGGCTATGACCGGTCGCCTCCAAACAGATCGGGGCGAGTGGCCAGATAGGCATCAAGGGCCTCGAGCGCACGGTCCGCATAGGCCTGGTAGCGGTCGCGCTTGCTGCGGCGCTTACCATCCTCGAGTGGCGGCACCAGGCCAAAGTTGACATGCATAGGCTGATAGCCCACCGTGGCCGGATCGGTAGCATAGCCCACGAGCGCGCCCAAAGCACCCACGCGCGGCAGCTCGACGGGAGCGGCCCCGACAGCCTCGGCATAGGTGTTGAGTGCCGCGAGCAGACCTGTCGCCACGGCTTCCATGTACCCCTCGGTGCCGGTGATCTGACCGGCCAGGCGCACGCCGGTACCAGGCACGGCAAAGGTGCCATCGAGCACGTGCGGCGCATCGACAAAGGTATTGCGGTGCATGACACCGTAGCGGAAGAACTCGGCGTTCTCCAGACCCGGCACCATATGGAAGACGCGCTTCTGCTCGCCAAAGGTCAGGTTGGTCTGGAAGCCCACCAGGTTATAGGCGGTCTTCTCCTTGTTCTCGGCACGCAGCTGAATCGCCGCCCAGGGACGACGACCGGTTCGCGGGTCGGTGAGGCCGACGGGCTTCATGGCGCCAAAGCGAATGGCGTCCTTGCCGGTGCGCGCAACTTCCTCGGCAGGCTGGCAGGCCTGGAACAGATCGCCGCCCTCAAAGTCTTTGAGCACCACGCGGTCGGCCGTGGTAAGTGCCTCGATAAAGGCCTCGTACTCCTCCTTGTTGAGCGGAGCGTTGAGATAGTCGCCGCTCCCCTGCTCCTCGTAGCGCGACTGCGAAAACAGCACGTCCATATCGAGCGTGGAGGCATCGACGATCGGCGCCGCGGCATCGAAGAACGCAAGGGCGTCGCCACCGACGAGCTTCATGACCTCTTCGCTCAGCGCCGGTGAACACAGCGGGCCCGCGGCAATGACCACGTGACCCTCGGGAATCTGCGTGACCTCGCCGTGCACGACCTCGATATTGGGACGGGCGGCAACCTCGGCCTCGACAAGCTCGGAAAACTTGACGCGGTCGACCGCCAGGGCACCGCCGGCGGGAACAGCCGCGCGATGGGCGCAATCGAGCAGGACTGAACCCATGCGCTCAAGCTCGGCCTTCAGCAAACCAGCCGCGGAATCCGGACGGGTCGACTTAAACGAATTGGAGCAGACGAGCTCTGCCAAGTGATCGGTATGGTGAGCCGGGGAGCTAACCTGGGGGCGCATCTCGCACAGCTTTACGGCAAAACCGCGGTCTGCCAGCTGGATCGCGCATTCCGAACCCGCCAGACCGCCACCGATAACCGTCACCTGATCGAACTGCATCTGCAAACACCTTTCTAATTGACACGTTTTCCATTGTGACCGAAGGGCGTCTGGGCGTGAAGGGCAAACTTGGAGGGCGCATACCTTCCATCCATCATGCGCTCGATAAGGCCCTCGAGTTCAAGCGAACCCAAGAGTTTGAGTACGCCGACAGCATCGAGCGCGACGAGCGCCGCGATGTCGTCGACCTTGAGCGGAGAGGCGATGAGCGCATGCATCACGGTCTGCTGTGTTGGATCCAGGTCGGCAATGCCGGGAGCATCGGGGCGCGAGTAGCGCAGGGTGCCGTAGATGCGTGAGATAGCCATCTCGATAGATTCCTCGTCGATGATGCAGCAGGCACCGTTCGCAATGAGGTAATTCGTGCCACGCGACTCGGGCGATAGGATCGACCCCGGCACGACAAGAAGTTCGCGCCCCAAATCCATAGCAGCCTCGGCTGTAGAAAACGTCCCGGAAGGCATACCCGCCTCGGAAACAAAGAGGGCTTGCGACAGGGCCGCGATCACGCGATTGCGGCGCGGAAAGGCAAACTTGCGCGGACCCATGCCCCACGGAGAGATCGACACGACCGCGCCACCCGTATCGAGCGTGCGCATAATAAGCCCCGCGCTCGAACGCGGGTAGACCACGTCGGCGCCCGTCCCCAGCACCACGACGTGTTTGCCGCCGGCGTTGACCGCAGCCCAACCCGAGGCCTGGTCACAACCGACCGCGCCGCCCGAAACTACCGTCACTCCCGCCTCGACCGCCACCTTTGCCGCAAGCTCTGCCACGGCAAGACCATACGGCGAGGCCTTGCGCGCGCCGATGATGGAGAGCGCGGGCGTCGAAAGCACCTCGGGGTTGCCGCGCACATAGAGCGTCTGGGGTACATCAGAAAGCTCCAAAACGGTCTCGGGATACAACGCATCACCTGGATGCAGCTCGTAGGTCCCCTCGGCCATCATTGGTCCCTCCTTCCCTGGTACATCGCTGCCTCGAGCACGTGGTCCTGCGTCACTTGCTCGCTCTCGGCGACGTCGGCGATTGTACGCGCGATACGCACCAGTCGCACAATGCCGCGACCCGTGAGATGTGTGCGCTTCGACAGGCCGAGCACACACTTCTCCGCCGCATCATCGAGCTCAAAGGTCGAAACGACGCCGTCAATGGACCGTGTCTCGTCATCCTCGGCCTCGGCATCCGCATCGTCCATACGGGATTCGCGCCAAGCGCGAAAAGCGCGACCGCGCACAACGTAGTCACGTAACTCGGCAGACGACATACCCTCCGCACCCTCGATAATCACTTGGGGGTCGGGACGGGTCACATCGATCATCATGTCGATACGGTCGGCCAAAGGACCGCGCAGTTTAGACCGATAGCGCTCGACCATCGCCGCCGAGCAGCGACACGGCACCTCGCGATCACCCAAGAAGCCGCAGGGGCAAGGGTTACTCGCAGCCAGCAGCTGAAAGCGCGACGGGAAGGTAAAGGCCCCGTCGACGCGTACGATCCTGACGTAGCCGCGTTCGATGGGCTGACGCAGCGTCTGCAGCACACCCGTGGGAAACTCAGCAAGCTCGTCCAAAAAGAGCACGCCGCCATGAGCCAGGCTGATCTCACCCGGATGCACCGGGCGCCCTCCGCCAATGAGGCCAGCCGTTGATATGCTGTGATGGGGACTTCGAAACGGCCGATGACCTGCCAATAAGCCATCGATGTTCTCACCCAAAACCGAATGGATGCACAGCGCCTCCTGTTGATCCTCAACGGAAAGCTCGGGCAGGATGCTGGTCATACGACGGGCGAGCATCGTCTTGCCCGATCCCGGGGACCCGATCATAAGCAAACCGAGCTCGCCGGCGGCCGCAAGCGCCATGCCGCGCTTGGCGACTTCCTGCCCCAGCACATCGGCATAGTCGAGTTCGGGCTCAAAGGTCGCCTCAACACCCTCGGAATCCAGATAATGACGCACGGCATCGCCCATGCCGCGAGCAAGCTGAGACAGATGATCGATAAATCCGCAATCCACGCCCGCAAGCGGCACATGCTGATCGGACCTGCCGGCGATAAAGGACAGCCCCATATCACGCGCCAATAGCTGAAACGCCACCTCGCCCTTGACGGGAAGCACCGTACCGTCCAAGCCGAGCTCGCCGGCGATAAGGCAGCGATCGAGGTTGTCACGGGGAATCTGCCCATCGGCCGCCAGAACCGCGATGGCGATGGGCAGATCAAAGCCGCTACCGGTCTTGCGAATATCGCCGGGCGCTAGGTTGACCGTAATGCCCGAGCGTGGGATCTCGAACCCGGCGGAGCGCATCGCGCAGCGAATACGACCGCGTGACTCCATCACCTCCATACTCGGAATGCCGAGCATTTGGATGCCCGGAACACCACCGGCAAGCGAGACCTCGACCGTGACGTGAATCGCCTCGACGCCACGGATGCAGGCCGCGTGAACGGCAAACGTCTCGAACGCCATCACGACACCTGCCAATCGAACGCGTTGTACTGATGCTCGATCTCAGCGATATGCCCGCCACGAATGGTGACGCCCACGGCATCGAAGCGAATCGCCTTGAGCGGATAATGCTCCATGAGATAGCAACTTGCGATGCGGCGGTAGCGGCGTTGCTTTTGGGCGTCCACGGCCTCCTCGGGAAAGACCCGCGTGCTGCAATCCAGTGCGACGCGTCTGGTCTTGACCTCGGCCATCACCACGACATCGTCGAGCTCATCGAGCAGCACCAGATCGGCCTCGCCCTCGGTGCAACGATAACCCTGCTCCAGCAAGGTGTAGCCGCGCTCGTTAAAGTAGTCGATGGTGATCAGCTCGCCCAGCATGCCCAGCTCGCGGGGACTGAGTCCCTTGATAAACTCGGGCGTCATCGCCCCGCAGTCGAGCTCGCCGTTTTCCCAACGCTCCTTGAGCTGCTGCGTCTTGCTCTTTTTGCTTGCGGCACTCATGGGGTCTCCTTTCCCGCACGCTGCATTGCCCCGATAATGAGGGCACCTTTCATGCGGGTAAGTACCGGAAGCAAACCAAAAGCTGACCAAATGCCGTCAAAAAACGGGCCGTACGCAGCAATGGTGTTGCATACGGCCCGCTACCAGCAGGTTTATAAAACCCCTGAGGTCCCTGTCTCCACAATTGACCTAGAAAAGGCGCTCAGTCTGCAGAAAGTTTCCGCAAAAGCTCACGCGGTGTAGTGGACAAAGTCCATGTTTGCGAATGGCCTCGATGTGCTCGGGGCTTGCGTAGCCTTTCGATTCGGCCAAATGGTACTCGGGATACTCGGCATCGTACTCGACCATCATCTCGTCACGCGTGACCTTGGCCATGATGGACGCCGCGGCGATACAGGCGATCTTGGCATCGCCCTTCACCACGTCGCGCTCGTTGGGAACGGCGCCCAAGG
Organism: uncultured Collinsella sp.; assembly: GCA_958445895.1. Classification (GTDB taxonomy): domain Bacteria; phylum Actinomycetota; class Coriobacteriia; order Coriobacteriales; family Coriobacteriaceae; genus Collinsella. The sequence continues at coordinate 20,213 of CAUCTV010000012.1, read as the reverse complement.
GGTTACCGTCCATAAGCACGCAATCGGGCTCGAGCCCCGTATCGGCCACGGCGCCCGCGACAGCGGCTCGAATGGCGCGGGCCATGCCCATCTCATCGATATCCTTAGGCGCGATATGGCAAAAACCAATTGCCGTCGCCACCTCGGCAATCTTCACTGAGAGCAACTCGCGGCGCGCCGGCGTGAGCTTTTTGGAATCGTTGATGCCCCAGACGCGCGGCTCCATAGGAAGGCAGACGGCGCATACCGTCAAAGGACCGGCCACCGATCCGCGACCCACCTCGTCGACGCCCACGACCAAACCATCACCGCCGAGCTCATGCATAAGCTGATACATGCCGTTGACGCGCTCGCGCTCGGCAAGCTCCTTGGCATGACGCTTAAGGGCACGCTCGCAAGCCTTGATCACCTGCTGGCGCGGATCCTCGCGATAATGCTCCACGAGGGCGGGAATCTCCTCAAACGTAGCGCTCGCCAACTCACCGGCAACCTGCGATGCCGAAACCGAGCTCGTCATGTTGGCCATACCAGGCCCTCCTTGCATGCAAATCAGATAAAAAGAAGGGCCACCCGAAGGTGACCCTTGTGTCCAAACGAGTGGACAGACGCTGCGATCTTCTTAGCGCTTCTCGGGGATGCGAGCAGCCTTGCCCACCTTGTCGCGGAGGTAGTACAGCTTGGCGCGACGGACGCGACCATGACGAACGACCTCGAGCTTGGCGATCTTGGGGCTGTGAAGCGGGAAGGTACGCTCAACACCGACACCGAAGGACATCTTGCGGACGGTGAAGGTCTCGCGGGCACCGGCGCCGGCCATGCGGATGACGTCACCCTGGAAGACCTGGATGCGCTCGCGGTCGCCTTCCTTAATGCGGTAGTGAACCTTGACGTTGTCGGCGACGCGAACCTGAGGAATGTCCTCGCGGATCTGCTGACGCTCGATTGCGCGGATGTAATCCATGTGCAATTCCTTACTCTTCTAGAGGTGCCGTACCACCTTGGCCGGCACGTAGTTGAACAAACGTATTCGAGTATACACGCGCGGGTTTCTGCTGCAAGAACAATTTTTTACACAGACAAAAAGACAAAACCCGCACATGATAACCGCCCGCCTCACGAATGAGACGGGCGGTATGAAGGGGCGCTACGCTAGGCGTCGATGCGCAGGGGGCTAGGCGTTGCGCTTGGCCTCGAGCTTGGCCTGAGCGGCAGCCAGGCGCGCGAGGGGCACGCGATAGGGCGAGCAGGACACGTAGTCCACGTCGGCCACGTTAAACAGGCCCTTGATGGACTTGGGGTCGCCGCCGTGCTCGCCGCACACGCCAAAGTGCATGTCGGGATTGGTGGCGCGGCCCTTCTCGACGGCCAGGCGCACGAGCTCCAGCACCGCCGCGTCGATGGTCTCGAAGGGGTTGTCTTTCAGGATCTTTTTATGCATGTACAGCGGGATGAACTTGGCCTCGGCGTCATCGCGCGAGAAGCCAAAGGTCGTCTGGGTGAGGTCGTTGGTGCCAAAGCAGAAGAAGTCGGCATGATGGGCGATCTCGTCAGCGACCATGCAGGCACGCGGCAGCTCGAGCATCGTGCCCACGGGAATATTGAGCCCGACGCCCTCTTCGGCGGAAACCTCGGCGATTACGCGCTCAATGACCTCGCGGGTCTGGACATGCTCGGCCGTGATGGAAACGAGCGGAACCATGATCTCGGGGCGCGGGTCGACACCCTCCTTTATAAGGCGGGCAGCGGCCGTGGCGACGGCGCGAACCTGCATGAGCGGCAGATCGCCAAAGACGACGGACAGGCGCACGCCGCGCAAGCCCAGCATGGGGTTGGACTCGACCATGCCGTCGATGCGACGCAGGCGGGCGCGCAGGGCAGTGAGCTCCTCCTCGGGAGCGCCGGCGGCCTCCTTCTTGGTGATGGCGACCTCGAGCTCGCGAGGATTATCCAGGAACTCATGAAGCGGCGGATCGAGCAGGCGGACGACCACATCGCGACCGGACATGGTCTTGAACATCGCCAGGAAGTCCTCGGTCTGAACCTTGAGCAAGTCGGCCAGGGCCTGCTGCTTCACGGCCTCATCGTCAGACAGGATAAAGCTCTGGATGATGTTCTTGCGATCGCCCAGGAACATGTGCTCGGTGCGGCATAGACCGATGGCCTCGGCGCCAAACTCGAGCGCGAGCTCGGCATCCTCGGGGTTGTCGGCGTTGACGCGCACGTGGTTGGCGTGACCGTCGGTCTCGTCCAAACGGATCTCATCGGCCCAAGACAGGATGGTGTCCAGGTCGCCGGTGAGCTCTGCAGAGACCAGGTCAACCGCGCCGTCGACGACGATACCCTGGGTGCCGTCGATGGAGATGACATCGCCCTCGCGCAGCACGCGGTCGCTGCCCTCGATGCGCACGACCTTCTCTGCCGCGTCAATGTGGAAGCGCTCAACGCCGCAAACGCAGGGCGTACCCATGCCGCGGGCGATAACGGCGGCATGGCTCGTCTTGCCACCGTGGCTGGTCAGGATGCCCTCGGCGGCGACCATGCCCTTCAGGTCGTCGGGGTTGGTCTCCCAGCGGACCAGAATGACCTTGTGGCCCTCGTTGGCGCGCGCGACGGCGTCATCACTCGAGAACACGACCTCGCCCACGGCGGCACCAGGGCTGGCGTTAAGGCCGCTGGCCAGGGCCTCGTACTTCTTGGAGGCGTCGAACTGCGGGTGCAGGAGCTGGTCGAGCTGCGCGGGATCGATGCGGCTCACAGCCTCCTCGCGGGTGATGAGGCCCTCCTCGACCATTTCGATAGCAATGCGCAGGGCGGCAGTGGCGGTGCGCTTGCCCACGCGGGTCTGGAGCATCCAGAGCTTGCCCTGCTCGATGGTAAACTCGATATCGCACATATCGCGGTAATGATCCTCGAGCGTCAGGAACACGCGCTCGAGCTCCTCGCCTGCGGACTCGAGGCCCGAGGTGGTCTTGAGGTCGGCGATGGGCTCGGTGTTTCGGATGCCGGCGACGACGTCCTCGCCCTGGGCATTCACCAAAAAGTCGCCATAGAACTCCTTGGTGCCGTCGGCCGGGTTGCGCGTAAAGGCGACGCCGGTCGCAGAGGTCTCGCCCTTGTTGCCAAAGGCCATAGCCTGAACGTTGACGGCGGTGCCGAGTTCGTCGGAGATACCATGCTGCTTGCGGTAGATGCAGGCACGCTCGTTCATCCAGCTGCCAAAGACGGCCTGGATGGCAAGGCGTAGCTGAAGCTCCGGGTCGTGCGGGAAGACGGGCTTGCCGTCAGCGACCTCGAGCTCGGGATACAGGGAGGCATCGACGTTCTCGGAGAAGATGCCCTTAAAGGTCTCGACGAGTTCCTGCAGGTCCTCAGCCGAAAGCTCGGAATCGACGCGAACGCCGGCGACCAGACGGGCCTGGGTCAGGGCGTTCTCGAACAGGTCGGCGTCAACGCCCATAACGACGTTGGAGAACATCTGAATAAAGCGGCGGTAGCTATCCCAAGCAAAACGCGGATTTTGCGTCTGGGCGATGAGCCCCTGAACGGAGTCGTCGTTGAGGCCTAAGTTGAGGACCGTGTCCATCATGCCGGGCATGGAGAACGGAGCGCCCGAACGAACCGACACGAGCAGCGGATCGGAGGCGTCGCCGAGCTTCTTGCCGCAGCGGGCCTCGAGGTCCGCCTCGGCAGCAACGATCTCATCGAGTGCGCCCTCGGGCCACACGTTGCCGGCACCGGAGTACTCGACGCAAGTCTGGCAGGTAATGGTAAAGCCACCGGGAACCGGCAGGCCGATGCGGCTCATCTCGGCAAGGTTTGCGCCCTTGCCGCCAAGCACGAAGTTCATGGACTTGTCGCCCTCAGTGACACAGGTGCCCTGGGCGTCGGTTCCAAAACGGTAAACCCTCTTGCAATCGCTCACGATACTTCCCCTTTCATGCACTTACGCGCACGACCGTGGTAACGAATCGACCCGCCAAATGCGGGCCGTGAGGGAACTATACGGCGGGTTTTGAGCGGGCTTAAGCAGAGGATGCGCGGTTTGGTAAACGTGCTAAAACTGGCGGTAAACGGTAGGTAAAGGTGGTTACCTTATGAATATACAACTGTAAGAAAGTGCAGGTCAGATGCGATATTTTTGCTAAATCGCTTTATCAAAATGCTGCTACTATTAGGCTCGACGGGCGGCGCGGCGGGCACGGGCTTCTTGGATTTCCTCCAAGTGGCTAATGATCTCGGCTGCGCTTTCCTCGATGGCCTTGCCGTCGGTACGCACCACAAAGCAGCCTAGGCGCTTCATGAGCGCACGGGCTTCCTCGAGCTCGCTGTGCACGCTCTCAGGCTCGGCATAGGAGCCGGCAACGGCACGAGCGTAGTCATCGCCCAAGCGGCTATCGCGAATTTCGGAAATCACATCGACGGTCGAAATCAGGCCGAACAGGCGCATCGGGTCGACCTCGTAAATCGACTTGGGCGGCTCCATGCCATGCGCCAGTGGGACATTGGCGACCTTGTAGCCCTGATAGGCCAAATACATCGACAGCGGCGTCTTGGACGTACGCGATACGCCCAGCAGCACGATATCGGCACCCGACAGATCGTCGCAGCCGCGCCCGTCATCGTGCTCAACGAAATACTCCATGGCCTCGATACGATGGAAATAGCGGTCATCGGTCTTGTGAATCACGCCCGCAACGCCCTTGGGCGGCACACCGATGAGCGACGACAGCACAGCGAGCGTCGGGCCGATCAGGTCGACCGAACGGATATGCAGCATGCCCAGGTAATCGAGCACACGGGCGCGAAGCGCCGGATCGACAATGGTGTGGAACACGGCAATATCGCGATGATCGGCATCGACGCGCGGACCCACAAACGACTTGACCTGCTCCACCGAGTTCACCTTGGGCAGGCGCAAGAGACGAAAAGCCCCTTCATCAAATTGCCCGGACGCCGCAAGCACCACCTCACAAGCGGTATCACCGAGCGAGTCGGAGATAACGATAACGGTGGGACGAGCGGTGACCGGGCAATCCATGCGGGGCTCCTTTTGCGCTTACACGCAGGCTGGCTTACTTTTTACGAGCAAGCTCACCGATGTTGGCGATGCCGGAGAAAACGGCCTCGAAGCGGTTGAGCAGCTTAAGGCGATTATCGCGGAGCTGCTCGTCCTTGTCCATGACCATGACCTCGTCGAAGAAACGGTCGATGGGCGCGCGCAGGGCGGCGAGGGCAGCAAATGCGGCCGGATAATCCTCGGCAGCAAGGGCGGCGTCGACAGCGGTCTGAGCAGCCTCGGAGGCATCGGCAAGCGCGAGCTCGACCTCGCCCATCAGGGCGCGGTCGTACTCCGCGCCCAGCTCGGGCTTGGAGATGTGCGCGGCGCGGGCATAGGCGGTCGCCAGGTTATCGAACGTCTCAGCGTCGTTCTTGCGGGCCTCGTCGAGGGCGGCGCAGCGGGCGAAGAAGACGGACGGGGCGATGATGTGCACCGCGGAGACGGCGGCAACGGTATCGGCCGGGATCTTTTCGTCGCGGGTCATGCTCACCAGACGGCCGTGGAAGAAGTCGCGAACCTGCTGAGCGACCTCGGCGGCGTCGAACTCGATACCCTGCTCGCTATAGAGCTCAAGGGCAAAGTCGATAAGCGACGTGGGATCGATCGGCAGACGGTCGCGCAGGATGTTGATGATGCCGATAGCGGCACGACGCAGCGCGTAGGGATCGGAGGAGCCGGTCGGGGGCTCGCCAATGGCAAAGATACCGGCGATGGTATCGAGCTTGTCGGCGCAGGCCACGATGCAGCCAGCGGTGCCCTCGGGCAGCTCGTCACCGGCAAAGCGGGGACGATAATGATCGCGAATGGCGTGGGCGACCTCATCGTTCTCCCCCATCGCGGTGGCGTAGCAACCGCCCATCACGCCCTGCTGGCTCGTGAACTCGACGACGGCGTTGGATACCAAGTCGGCCTTGCACAGGTGCGCGGCGCGAGCGGCATCGGCTGCCAGGTGAGCACCCAGGTGTGCCTCACGGGCAATAGCGAGCGCGAGCTGCTCGATGCGCTCGGACTTGGCGAGCACGCTACCGAGCTTCTCCTGGAAGGCGACCTTGGCCAGACGCTCGCGGAACTCGTCGAGGGAGATCTTCAGGTCCTCCTCGTAGAAGAACTTTGCATCGTCCAGACGGGCACGCACAACGCGCTCGTTGCCGTCGATCACGCGCTCGGCGTTCTCGGGCTTGCTGTTGGAGACGACCACGAACTCACGCGTGAGCTTGCCCTCGCCGTCATAGATCGGGAAGTAGCGCTGGTTGGTGAGCATGGACTCGCAGATGATCTCGTGCGGGACCTTGAGGAACTCCTCATCGAAGGTCCCGACGAGCACCGTCGGCCACTCGCAGAGGTTGATGACCTCCTCAAAGACCTTCTTGGGCGTATCGACATGGCAGCCGGGACGGGCAGCCTCGACCTCGGCGATACCGGCAAGGATGGCCTCGCGACGGCGCTCGGCAGAAAGCACGCCGGCGTCCTCGAGCACCTGCTCGTAGACGGCGGGGCTGGCGACCACATGGTCACCGGGGCCAAGCACGCGATGACCACGCGTGGTGTTGCCACTCGTCACGTCGGCAAACGACACGGGCACAACGTCCTCGCCCAGAAGGCAGCAGATCCAGCGGACCGGACGAACAAAGGTCGCATGCTCGTGACCCCAGCGCTGAGAGCGGTAGTTGGGCCACTGCAGGCCAGCGATAGTCTTCTCGCACAGGGCCGTCAGGATCGGGGTGGCCGGGGCGGAAGGGATGTTCTTCTCGGCAAAGACATACTCGCGACCGTCGGTGTCCTCGCGACGAACCAGATCCTCGGCAGCCACACCGCACTTGCGGGCGAAGCCCTGGGCGGCCTTGGTGGCGTTACCATCGGCATCGAAGGCGATGTTGGCCGCGGGGCCGCGCTTGACCTCGTGAACCTCGTCGGTCGCGGTGGCGACGTCGGCAACGAGCGCAGCCAGGCGGCGCGGGCTCGAGATCACACGGACCTCGCCGTGGGCCAGACCGGCCTCGTCGAGACCCTTGGCGATCATGGTGCCAAGCTGCTTGACGGCATTGTTCAGCGGTGCGGAGGGCATTTCTTCCGTACCGATCTCAAACAGGAAATCCTTAGCGTCTGCCATGGCTTACGCCACCTCGCCTTCCTGATCGGCATTCTCGTTGACTCCGGCGACCTCGGCCATGTAGGCCTCGCAGCACGCCTTGGCGACGGCGCGGACGCGCAGGATGTAGTTGGCACGCTCGACCGCGGACAGGGCGCCGCGAGCATCGAGCAGGTTGAAAGCGTGGCTGCACTTCATGACGCAGTCATATGCCGGCAGCGGCAGCTTGCGCTCCAGGCAGGAATGGCACTCGGCCTCGTAGTCGTCAAACTTCTGACGCATCATCTCGACGTTTGCGACCTCAAAGTTATAGGCACTGAACTCGCGCTCGTTCTCGAGGAACACGTCGCCATAGGTCATGGGCGTGCCGTCGGGCAGGTAGCTCCACACCAAGTCGTAGACCGAGTTAACGCCCTGCGCATACATGGCAATGCGCTCTAGGCCATAGGTGATCTCGACGGGCACGGGGTCGACCTCGATGCCGCCTACCTGCTGGAAGTACGTAAACTGCGTGACCTCCATGCCGTTGAGCCAGACCTCCCAGCCAAGGCCCCAGGCGCCGAGCGTCGGGCTCTCCCAGTCGTCCTCGACAAAGCGGACGTCATGGTCGTTGGGGTCCAGACCGATAGCGGCAAGAGACCCCAGGTAAAGCTCCTGGGCGTTGACCGGTGAGGGCTTGATGAGCACCTGGAACTGATAGTAGTGCTGCATGCGGTTGGGGTTCTCGCCGTAGCGGCCGTCGGCGGGACGGCGGCAAGGCTGCGCATAGCAGGTGTGCCACTCGGCGGGACCGAGCGAGCGCAGCGTGGTCGCGGTATGGAAGGTACCGGCACCGACCTCGGAGTCATAGGGCTGCATGATGACGCAGCCCTGCTCGCCCCAGTACTGCTGGAGGCGCAGGATGATGTCTTGGAAGGAAAGCGATGAAGCGTTCATGCCTCTAATATCCCCTCGTCGAAACGATTACACGGTTAGGTACTGTACTATAGCGGTTTTTAGTCGATAGCGCCCAGACGGTTGAGCGGCCAGTAACGCACGAGCGCCACGGCGATCAATTCGGAGCGGTCGACCGGGCCAAAGTAGCGGGAGTCAGCAGAGTTCTCGCGGTTGTCGCCCATCACCCACACGCACCCGTCGGGAACGGTGTAGGGATAGCTTACCTGAGCGCCGGGCGCTTGGACCGAAAGTGGCCAGCTCATGCCCGTCGTATAGTCCTCGTCGAGCGCTTGGCCGTCAACGACCACCTTGCCATCCTGCAGGTCGACCGTCTGCCCGGCCGTGGCAATAACACGCTTGACAAGAACATCATGCTCGGAGGTGCCATCGGGGTTGTGAAACACCACGATATCGCCCTGCTTGACGGGCTGACCGAGCTCGAGGCTCACCTTTTGTGCCAGGATCTGGTCGCCAATCTCGATCGTGGACTCCATGGAACCGGTGGGTACCACAAAGGGTTCGACCACAAACGAGCGAATCAAGAAGGTAGCGACCAGTGCGATCGCGACGACCACGATCCACTCAAACGCACCCTTTAGCACGGAATGCTGCGATGGAACCATCCTCACTCCTCGCTCTGCGAATACGAAGCGTCCAGAATCTCCTGCGCGTAAGCGCGCTCCTCGGGCGTGAGCCGCGCCGTCTCAATCAGATCGGGACGCCAACGACAGGTGCGCTCGATGGCGTTCTTACGACGCCACGCATCGACCTTAGCATGATCGCCGCTCACAAGCACCGGAGGCACGCCCTCGCCGTTGAACTCGGCAGGACGGGTGTACTGCGCGTACTCGAGCAGGCCTCCATCCTCGGCGGTCGAGAACGACTCGTCCACGTTGCTCATCTCGTCGCCCAGGGCGCCGGGAATCAGGCGTACGACGGCATCGGCAACGACCATAGCGGGAAGCTCGCCGCCCGTAAGCACGTAGTCGCCGATCGACAGACGCTCATCGGCATACGCATACGCGCGCTCGTCGACGCCCTCGTAGCGACTGCACACAAACAGCAGGCGCTCACTTTTGAGCAGGCGCTCGGCCACATGCTGCGTAAAGGGCTCGCCACAGGGGGTGAAGAACACAACCGTGGGCTTGGGACCCTCTGCGCTAATGGCCTCGATGGCCTCTGCGATAGGCTCGACCTTCATGAGCATGCCCTGCCCGCCGCCGTACGGCTCGTCATCGACGGTACGATGGCGGTCGTGCGTCCAGTCGCGCAGGTTATACGCCTTAAAATCAAAAAGGCCGGCCTTGCGGGCGCGGCCCAAAATCGATGTGGACATGACGGGCTCAAACATCTCGGGAAAGACCGAAAGGGTCTCGATCAGCATGTTGTCCTCCCTACTTGTCCATATCGATCAGGCCGTCCATAACATGGACGGAAATTGTTCCTGTGTCGGGAAGATCGAGCACGACCTGCTCGATCACGGGAATCAGTACCTCGCCGTACCGATCGCCCTCGACAACCCAAACATCGTTAGCGGGCGTCGACATGATCTCGACGATCGTGCCGAGCGAACCGAAGCGCTCGTCGACCACCTCGCGACCCATCAGGTCGGTATAGGCAGCGTCGAGCGAATCGAGCTCAAAGTCGTCACGATTTGCCAGCACGTAGCATCCCGTGATGCCCTCGGCGGCCGTCAAGTCGTCAATGCCCTCAAACGAGACCAGATCGCCATCGCCCGTATCGGTGACGGACACGACCGTGCAAAAGCGGTCGCGCTTGAGCGCCGGCGGCGTCAGGGCGACGCGCATACCCGGCTCTAATACAGAAGGAAGCCCCCGCAGCGGCTGCGCGAGGACCTCCCCCTTCCTTCCGTGCGGCTTGACCACACGGGCGATGTTTTTGTACTGGGACCTCAAGGTCCTAGCCCAGAACCTCTACCTCGACAGCAGTGTCGAGGCGAGCAGCCAGTGCACGGGCGAGCGTGCGAATGGCCTTGATGGTACGGCCACGACGGCCGATGACCTTAGCGACGTCATCCTCGGCGACCGAAACCTCAATCGTAGAGGCGTCATCACCATCGATGACCTCAAGGCTCACGGAATCCGGGTCGTCGACGATCTGAACAACGAGATATTCGACGAGATCGGCGATGCGATCTGAGAGCATTGCCTCACCCTCGAGCTGTGCAGCGTCAACCTCAGGCACGATTTACTCCTCGGCGCCCTCAGCGGCCTCAGCGGCAGCCTTAGCGGCCTCGGCCTCTTTGGCGAGCTGCTTCTTGGACTTCTTGACGACGGTCTCGGTCTTCTCGCCCTCGTTGGCGGCCTTGACCAGAGCGGCGACGGCGTCGGTGAGCTGAGCGCCCTTGGACTGCCAGTCGGCGATCTTCTCGAGGTCAAGGTTGATGGTCTTGGGGGCGGTCATCGGGTTGTAGCGGCCAACCTCCTCGATGATACGACCGTCACGCGGGGCGCGGGAATCGGCGACGACGACACGGTAGTACGGACGCTTCTTAGCGCCGTGACGAGCAAGGCGAATCTTGACTGCCAAAGGAAACTCCTCCAACCAAGCAGCTTTAGGCTGCAACTACAAACAAACAGTTGAACATAATACGCCATCGACGCGGGCAGGTGAAGTCCGTGAGACCAACTTCTTCGGTGTAGTCGAGGGCAAATCCATATCTTAGACAAGAATTCGGGATTTGCAAGCACATACACGCACCCCACATGAGCTGCGCGGTATACTCATGACATGGAAAGACGCGAACATACATACGGTTATGAGGATGCCATGGGCGTCACGCCGCCTCCCTGGACGGGTCCGGCGGTGGGTCTGATGGACCTTGATGCGTTTTTTGCGAGCGTGGAGATGCTCGATCATCCCGAATGGCGCGGAAAGCCGCTCATCGTGGGCGGAGACGCCGATTCGCGTGGCGTCGTGTCCACGTGTTCGTATGAGGCACGTCGCTTTGGCGTGCACTCCGCCATGCCCTCAGCCGAGGCGCGGCGCTTGTGCCCGCAAGCCATTTGGACGCACGGGCACTTTGATCGCTACCGCGAGGTGAGCGCGCACGTTATGGCAATTCTCGCCGACGAGACCCCGCGCGTTGAGCGCGTATCCATCGACGAAGCCTTCATCGATATCACACCGGGTCGCTTTGCGCCCGAAGACCCGCTGCTGGTTGCGCGGCGTATAAGCGGTCGCGTGGCAGAGCTGGGAGTGACGTGCTCCATTGGCGTGGGCTGCAACAAGACGGTCGCAAAAATCGCAAGCGAGCGGGATAAGCCGTTTGGGCTGACCATCGTGCGCCCCGGAACCGAGCAGCGCTTTTTGGCCGCGCTGCCAGTATCTGCCATGAGCGGCATCGGGCGCTCGGCCGAGGAGCGACTGCGCCGCATGCGCATCTACACCCTCGGCGAGCTATCACGTGCACCGGAATCCACCTTGGCCTCTATTTTTGGCGTCAACGGCGAACGCATGCGCCAGCGTGCGCAAGGACTCGAAATCTCCGAAGTCACGAGTCTCGATGAAGAGCGCGAGGTCAAATCGGTCAGCAATGAACGCACCTTTGCGAAAGATTTGACTGAGCGTGGGGATATTGAGGCGGCGATTGCGCTGTTGGGAGAGTCAGTGGGACGCCGCCTGCGCCGTCAGGGGCTGACGGGTGCCACGGTAACGCTCAAGCTTAAGTATTCGTATGGCAGCGGGCGTACGGCACAGCGCCGGCTGCCTCATCCGACCGACGATGAGAACATCTTCGTGGCGGTTGCACTCGAACTGCTCGACAACATCTGGCAGGATGGCATGCATGTTCGCTTAGCGGGCATCGGCATGAGCGACTTCGACCACCAAGGCGGCATCCAGACTGACCTGTTCTGCGAGATCGATGACCGCGGAGCCCAATCCAGCGACCGCCGCGACCTCTCCGTCGCCATCGACGCCGTCCGAGACAAATTCGGCGACACCGCCCTTTCCTTCGGCCGCCAATCCCGCTTCAACGATTAACCGCCTTTGGGCAAAAAGAAAGCCGGGCAGGTGCGGAAACCGCACCTGCCCGGCGATATGCGTGAGGGTAGCTAAACCCCGTCTCAAATGAGCTACTAGAGGAGGTTGAGGGGGAGCTGGGGGGCGTCACCCCAGAGCTTTTCGAGACGGTAGAAGTCGCGCGCCTCGGGAGTGAAGACGTGGACGACAACCGAACCGTAGTCCATGAGCATCCAGGTCTTCTGCTCGCGGCCCTCGATGGAGAACGGATGCTCGCCGCAAGCCTCGGCGACCTTCTCCTCGATCTCGTCGACGATCGAATCGACCTGGCGGTTGTTGGTACCGGTGGCGAGCACAAAGTAGTCGCACACATCGGAAAGCTCGGTCAGGTCGAGCACCTGAACGTCCTCGCCCTTCTTGTCGTAGGCGGCCTGCGCGGCGGCGCGGGCGACATCCTCGGCGGCGACACCGCTCGCGGACAGCGAGGCGGCAGTGCGGTCAGACGTGGCGGCGAAGCTCTTGTGCTCCACACCTTCAAGAATCTGCTCGTCGGTCATGGTCTCGTCGGCCATGGAATACCTCTTTCTAGTCAGCCCGAGCTAGCGCAGCTGGGCGTAATGGTTGTAAATCGAAATAGCCGTGGGATAAAGATAGCGCCCGGACTGGATCACATAGACCAGACCCTGCGCAAAACAGGAGAAGAACAACTCGTCGAGTGAGGACTTCCCCACCATCTTGCGCAGCGCATGGGCATAATCGCCGTGGCGGTTGGGTTCGATGGCATCGGCCACAAAGACCACCATATCGAGCGGCGTCATGTCGCAGTCACCCACGGTGTGACGGTCGACAGCCTGGAAAACGGCCGGCGACAGTTCGGGAAAAAGCTGCGGAAGTTCATAGGCGGCAACAGGGCCATGCAAAAGCGGCGTCGCGGCGGAAGGAGAGCCGGCAATCTTAATGCCGTAATGCAGAGCGCGCGTGACCAGCTCGTCGTCGGAGAGCACTTTGTCCCAGTCATGGATCAGGCCGGCGGCAGCGGCATCAAAGCGGTCAACGCCGTAGACCTCGGCCAGATGAAGTGCGGTCTCGGCAACACCCAGCGAATGCACATAGCGCTTGCGCTTATCCTTCATGCGAACATCGAGCAGCTCTTGAATGCGCTTGAGCAGCGCGCGCTCATCGCCCTCAAACTGATCCTCTACCGACAACGTAGACCCCCATCACTCAAAATCTTCTTGGCCCAAATCGGCATATAGCCTGCGTTTGCGAATGTAGCCGAGCACGGACTCGCTCGTAAGATAGCGCACGCTCATACCGCGGGCAACACGCTTGCGAATGTTCGTCGAGCTGATCGCCAGCGCCGGAATCTGAATATAGCGCACGTCGAACGGCAGCCCCGACTCTTTGATTCGGGCACGCGCCGTATCGATATCAAAGCCCGGTCGCGTCGCCGCAATAAAGGTAGCAAGCTCAGCGATTCGTTCGGCATCATGCCAAGTCACAATATCGATAATCGCGTCGGCGCCCGTAATAAAGTAGAGCTTTACCTGCGACGGGTAAAAGTCGCGAAGGGCATGAAGCGTATCGGCCGTATAGGTTACACCCGGACGGTCGATCTCGAACCGGCTCGCCAAAAAGGCCGGGTTCGCGGCGGTGGCGAGGACCGTCATGGCATAACGGTCCTCGGCAGGCGTCACCGGCTTGTCAAGCTTAAAGGCAGGAGAGCCCGCCGGCATAAAGAGCACAGCGTCCAAGTCGAGCGACTCGCGCGCCTGCTCGGCGGTCACCAGGTGCCCGTAATGGATGGGATCAAAGGTGCCACCCATAATGCCGAGCCTAAACTCCTGCCCGTCCTCTAGAGGAAGCTCGGGCAGACCGATTCCACCGCGCAGCGACATGGCTTACTCGCCCTCCGAGGTCTCGGCATCGCCCGCGGCATCCGCCGCATCGACAACCTCGACTCCCTCATCCGCAGCATCGGCCACGTCAATGGCTTCAACGGCAACGTCCTCGCCAGCATCCTCGAGCTCCTCGTACTCCGAGAAGTCCTCGGCGCCCTCAAAGTCAAAGGCGCGCTGGCAAATGCGGACCTCGTCGCCCGCACGGCAACCGGCCTTCTCGAGCGCGTCGTCAACACCCATACGCGCAAACTTATGCTGCAGGTAAATGACGGCTTCCTCGTTTTCCCAGTCGGTCTGGATGACCATGCGCTCGATGGCACGACCGACCACGCGGAAGGCACCGGGCTCTTCCTGAACAATGCGGAAACGCTTCTCACGCTGCAGGCGACGGCGCTCCCACTCATCGTCGCGCAGAACGACCGGCTCATCCGAGACAGCCAACTCGGCGCGCAGCTTAGCCACCTGCTCGCCCACGGCAAGCATCAGCGTGTTGAGGCCGGCGCCCGTCACGGCAGACACGGCAAAGAACATATGTCCATCGTCGAGCGCTGCGCGCTTGAGGTCGGCAATCTTGTCGGCCGTGCCCGGCGCATCGCACTTGTTGGCAACGACGATCTGCGGACGCTCCGAAAGCTCGGCGCCATACTGCTCGAGCTCGCGGTTGATGATGTGGTAATCCTCGACCGGATCGCGATCCTCAAAACCACCCGTCATGTCGACGACGTGCATGATCAGGGCCGTACGCTCAATGTGGCGCAGGAACTGGTGACCCAGGCCCTTACCCTCGCTCGCGCCTTCGATAAGACCGGGGACGTCGGCAACGACGTAAGAATATTCACCGGCACGCACCATGCCGAGGTTCGGCACGAGCGTGGTAAACGGGTAGTCGGCAATCTTGGGACGGGCGGCACTCATGCGCGCGATGAGCGATGACTTACCCACGGAGGGAAAGCCCACGAGCGCGGCATCGGCCATAAGCTTCATCTCGAGCTCGATCCAGTGCTCCTCGGCCGGTTCGCCCAACTGGGCAAAGGCCGGAGCGCGACGCACCGACGTCACAAAGTGCGTGTTGCCCAGACCGCCGGCACCGCCGGGCGCCACGACGACGCGCTCGCCGTCGTGCACCAGGTCGGCAATCTCGAACATCGGGGTCTGCGTCTCGGGATCGAGCTCGCGCACCACGGTACCCATAGGGACCTTGAGAATCAGGTCCTCGCCGCTCTTGCCGTTACGACGGGCACCCTGCCCGTGCGTGCCGCGCTCGGCGCGAAAGTGATGCTTAAAGCGGTAATCGATCAGCGAAGACAGCTGAGCATCGGCCTGGATGACGACATTGCCGCCACGACCGCCGTCGCCGCCATCGGGGCCGCCCTTGGGGACAAATGCCTCGCGCCTAAACGACATGCATCCGGCTCCGCCGTCGCCGCCGCACACGTTAATGCGGCTGATATCGGTGAACTGTGACAACAGAATCGCCTCCTACAAAAAAGAGGGAGACCCTTGAATCCTAAAACTCAAGTGCCTCCCACATATGTGCTCTATGAAGGGTGAATTACGCGTTCGCGAGCGGGCGTACGCTGACCCTGTGCTTGATACCCTTGTGGAACTCAACGGTACCGTCGACCAGCGCGAACAGCGTGTCGTCCTTACCACGGCCAACGTTCTCACCCGGGTGGATGTGCGTGCCGTGCTGACGGACGAGAATCGTGCCCGTGGTTACCGTCTGGCCGGCATAGCGCTTCGTGCCAAGGCGCTGACCGCGGGAGTCACGGCCATTACGGGAGGAACCGAGTCCTTTTTTGTGTGCCATTGTGTATACCTACTCTTTCGTTACGAGTGTAATCTACTCGGCGACGGGAGCCTCGGCAACAGCCTCAGCCTCTGCCTTGACAGCCTTCTTGGCGCGGGAGGTAGCCTGAACCTTCACGATCTTCAGCTTGGTGAGCTGCTGACGGTGACCCTTCAGACGACGATAGCGCTTGCGCTTGTGGAACTTGAAGACCAGCTGCTTCTCGCCCTTGAACTGCTCAACGATCTGAGCGGTAACCTTGGCCTTGGCCAGCTTGTCGGGATCGGTGACGATCTTCTTACCATCGTTGAGGAAGATAACCGGCAGGGTGACCTTGTCGCCCTCATTGCCCTCGATCTTCTCGACGGTGATGACATCGTCGGTGGCGACCTTGTACTGCTTGCCGCCCGTGTTAACGATTGCGTACATGTTTACTTGCCCTTCATGCATCAGTTAGTGCAACAGCCGAATATAGTAGCAGGCGAAAATACCCCCGTCAACGAGTATGTGGAGCAAATCCACAAGTTCGCACAGGTATGGGGCTGACGAGTCGGCCCTCGTCGTCCTCGCATGCTTGATTCTGACGCTCGACATCGTAGGAGCAGATGGTCACGAGGTCTTGCATACCGGTGGAAACAATAGGTGCATCCACGCCCGGGGTCAAGCCCTGCAACAAAACATCAGCAGCAGAAAGCAAAATTTCCGGACGCATGGAGCCCTCGTTGTCGGCATGGGTGTCGAGCATGAGCACCAAATGGTCCGGGCGCTCCCCCGCCGTGAGCTCATAGCCCACGAGCGTGTGATCCAAATCCAAGCGCTTGCTCTTTTTGCCGCGCGCGTAGTCGATGCCGTGGCCCGCGCGCAGCGTGTCGATCGCACGACGCACCTCGTCGGCGCTTACGGGCGCCTCGGGATCCAAGTGCAGGTCGATGCGATACGACAGGCGCGTGAGCTGCGCCGTCAACGCCGGCGTGCGCACGTCGATGTACGCCGCCTCGATGGGCGCCAGATCGGCCGGAGACGCCGCAGCCAGGCGCCCAAATGCCTCGTCGTGCGCCACGAACTCGGTCATAAACAGGTCATACCACTCGCAGGTCGACGACGTACCCACCGGCAGCGCCGAAGAGAAGCCCACGCGCATGTGCGGAGAGAAGCCCTGCGTGACGGCATAGGGAAGTCCCGCACGGCGCACGATGCGCTCAATGGTATGGATTACTTCGAGATGGCCCAGGTACTTAAGGCGATCGCGCTTGCCATAGCGAACACGAAGCCTAAAGAGCGAGGGGTTGTCGGTCAGGCGCTCACTCATGCGCGATCACCCATCAATACATTCTTGGCGTGGAGCGTGGGGCAGATCCCGCAGCCGGTGCACGACGTGCGGGTACAGTCGGGAGTCGTGACGCCCTCGAGCGAGCGACGGTACTCGCGCTCGAGGAAGCCGCGCGTGCAGCCGGGGCTCACGTGCTCCCACGGCAGGCGCCAGTCCAACTCGTAGGGCAGGTGCACGAGCTCATTGAGGTCGATGCCGTTTTTGGCAGCAGCTTCCTTCCAGTTATCGAGCGAGAAATGCTCTACCCAGGCGTCAAAGCGAGAGCCCGAGCGCCAAGCATCGATGATGACGGGCGTCATGTCACGACCGGCGCGGGAAAGCGCGGCCTCGATGAGCGAGGTCTCGGCATCGTGGTAATGCACGCGGACGGCACGGTTGCGAACGCTCGTGATAAGCAACTTCTGGCGACGCTTGACGTCGTCGTAGTCGAGCTGCGGGCACCACTGGAACGGCGTGGCAGCCTTGGGGATAAAGACCGAAACCGAGATGGACACCGAGATCGAGCCGCGACGAGCCTTGGGCACCACGGAACGACCGAGCTCCAGCACGTGATCGGCCAGATTGGCGATGGCCACGATGTCCTCATCGCGCTCGCCGGGAAGGCCCATCATAAAGTAGAGCTTCATGCGGTTCCAGCCGGCCTCGAAGGCCGCCTTGGCCGCACGGTCCAGGTCCTCCTCGGTCACGTTCTTGTTAATGATGTCGCGCATGCGCTGGCTGCCGGCCTCGGGCGCGAACGTCAGGCCGCCCTTCTTTTCGCCGGCGACCGACTCGGCCATATCCACGCCAAACGAATCCAGGCGCTGCGACGGAATAGACACGCGTATACCCGTATCCTCCAGGCGACGGTTGAGCCTGCCGAGCACGTCGCGAATGCAGGAGTGGTCGGTCGTGGAAAGCGAGGTCAGCGACACCTCGTCATAGCCGGTCTTTTCCAGACCCTGAATCACCGACGAGACGATCTGGTCGGCCGAGCGCTCGCGCACCGGGCGATACGTCATGCCGGCCTGGCAAAAACGACAGCCGCGGGCGCAGCCGCGCAGGATCTCGATAGACAGGCGGTCGTGAACCAGCTGTGCATAGGGCACGCACGACTGCGACAGCGGATTCGTGGCGCCGAAATCCTCGACGACGCGCTTGTAGACCACGGTCGGCGCATCCTTGCCCTCACGCGGCACGGTGTAGCCATGCGGCGAGCAGGGCTCGTCGTGACGAACCTCATAGAGCGACGGCACGTAGTTGCCGGCAATGGATGCAAGCTGCTCGACAATCTGCGCGCGCGGGACCCCTTCGTCACGCAGGCGGCGATGCAGCTGGCAGGTCTCGAGCAGCGATTCCTCGCCCTCACCGATGAGGATGGCATCGAAGAAGGCCGCGTACGGCTCGGGGTTGTACACCGAGGGACCGCCGGCGATGATGATTGGGTCGTCTTCACCTCGGTCGGCCGCTAACAGCGGAATGCCAGCGAGGTCCAAAGCCTCGAGGAAGTTCGTCACCGCCATCTCGTGCGGCACATGCAGACCGACGATATCAAACGAAGCGACCGGCGCTGCACCCTCGAGCGATAGCAGCGGAATACCCGCCTCGCGCATGGCGTCGCCCATATCGGGCCACGGCACATAGCCGCGCTCGCAGGAGATGCCCTCGGCCTGGTTAAGGATGTTGTAGAGGATGGCGATACCCTGGTTGGGCAGACCGACCTCGTATACGTCCGGATAGATCAGACAACAACGGTAATCGGCATCGGCCTTGAAAAGCGTGCCCCACTCGTGATCGATATAGCGACTCGGCTTCTCGACCTTGGCGAGCAACGGCTCAATTAAATGAAAACAGTCTTGGTATGCAACGCGCAACGGAAAACCCCTAAGCAGCGAGATCTGATGCGTCCTGATAGGACGCCATAGGACGGGTAGCGCCCACGACCGTGGTCACCAGATCGCGAACGCGGGAGAACGTGGCAGTGACCACCTCGTTGGCACGGCTGTAGTCGACATCGCGCTCGTAGAGCGAAACGAGCGCACGGCCCATGCCATAGGTGCCCGCGGCAGCAGTGAGCGCCTTGACGGCAAACCCAATATGCGGCGTCTGCTTGACGAGCGCGCGGGTGACCGCGCGGATCACAAGACCGCCGGCAAGCACGCCCGCGACCTCGTAGCCGCGCTCGGGCTTAATGCCGCGTCCAAAGACGGCAGCGAGCTCAAAGAGCATGCCCACCTGCGCCAGCGCCATAACGGGATAATCGGCGCCCGGCAAAAACACCAGCGCACCGGTCGCCATATTGGTGAGCGCGCACGAGGTGATGATACGGTTGGCCGCCGCGATGCGCATGAAGGCAAAGTTCGCCGCAAAAGCCGTTTCCTTGTCGGTGCGATCGAGAATCCAGCGGGCAAGCGTCTCGAGCAGATACGTCTTATCGATTGCCGCTACCACGCCGAGCATGGGCGTGGACTCCTCGATAAACGGCACCTCCACAGCAGACTCGGCAAGCACGCACACGGGCGCGCCGGCGATCACGAGCTCCTGCACGGCACTCTCCAAGCGGTCGGAACCACACGAGAGCACCAGCACCACATCGGTATCGGTCTTTGGAGCAATTCGCTCCTCCCGCAGACGCTCGACGCGCACAATGCCCGAGGTCGTCTGCGGCACAAAGGCGTCACGCACCGTCTCGGCCAGAAAGCGCGAGGCGGACGAATCCAGATAGACCGAGACGCGCACCGGCGTATCGGAATCCTTCTTAACGGACGCGCCCATCTTAAAAGCGCGGGTCAGCTTATCTACGGGAATTTTCATAGCAAACCCCTCCAGCGGTTACGCGGCGCCCGAACGATGCCGCCATATGGATTGTACGATACCCACCGTCAGCAGCTGAATCATCATCGAAGACGAACCGAAGCTAATAAACGGTAGCGGAATACCGGTAATCGGCATCATGCCGATGCACATGCCGATG
This sequence comes from uncultured Collinsella sp., assembly GCA_958445895.1. GTDB lineage: Bacteria > Actinomycetota > Coriobacteriia > Coriobacteriales > Coriobacteriaceae > Collinsella. Next base: position 172 of record CAUCTV010000012.1, on the reverse strand, counting down.
TTTTCGAAAGTCTGGAACGCCCACATGCCAACGATGCCCACACACGAAAGACGCAAAAACAGCGACTCGCACTTAAAGGCGACGCGAATCGTCGAAAAGATCAGCAGCACGTAGAGGCACAGGAGCAAAAAGGAACCGCAAAAGCCAAAGGTCTCGGACAGGAAGGCGAAGA
>CAUCTV010000011.1 GCA_958445895.1 uncultured Collinsella sp. | reverse complement strand
CTAATCGCCCGAGCTCTTCCGGAACCGCACCTCGCGGCCCGCGGGACATGCGCTCAGAAGCGCGGTCCGGGCACGAGGATGCCCCCGAGTCACCTTTCCTATGCGCCATGCGGCCCCCAGGGCACGTAGATGAGACCCAGGACACCGTAACGGTGGGCGCCGCCCACCGGTCAGCGGCCAGAGCATGGGGGGCACGCCCGGTCCCGTTCCGAACCCGGAAGCTAAGCCCCATCGCGCCGAGAGTACTGCGGGGCCAGCCCGTGGGAGGCCAGGGCGCCGCTGACCGGTGGACGGCACCGAGCCGTACGCTTGAACTGAGAAGGGGGAGGCCTCGCGGCCTCCCCCTTTTTGCGTTGTATACACGTTGTACTTTGGGACCTAGCTCCCCCGTATGTGCTCTTACTGTTTGGCTGTATTTTGAGTCCATCTAGTGTATTTGAGCGATAATTACTCGCATTGGCGTTAGGGAGGGCTTGATGTTTACCGTATTTGTCTTGGGCAATATTGCTTCGGGTAAGTCGACTGCCTGCCGCTATTTCGAATCTCGTGGCGCTATGCTTATCGATCTGGATGAGCTTGCAAAATCGCTGTATGTGCCGGGCTCTGATATCGTCAATACACTTGCGGATGAATTCGGTTGGGACATTTTGGATGAGGAAGGCGGCATTCGCCGCGGCATCCTCGCTTCTCGAGCTTTCGCTTCTCCTGATTCGGTCGCACGGCTCAATGACATCGTGCATCCCATTCTGATTGAACAGCTTTCGCTTAGGATTCTCGATCCGGTTTGTTGTACTGTTTCATCTCCCCGTTATCCTTTTGCGGTGGTCGAGGTTTCTGCTCCGACTGGTTTTGAGGATGCATTTGGCTTGGCTGATGAAATTTTGGTCATCAGCGCCCCTTTGTCAGTTCGTCGCGAGCGCGCTATTCAACGTGGCATGGAGCCATCTGATTTCGATGCCCGTTCTGCTTGCCAGCCCGAAGAGTCTGTGCTGTGCAATCTCGCTACAACTGTGATTGACAATGCGGCAGACGATAACTCGCTCTTTGAACAACTGGACGCATGGCTTTCGCGCCATGGGTTCGGGGATGTAGTGGATAAGGAGGAGGCCGATGCCTAAGACACGTTTCCTTACGTGGTATCGCCTTATACCGCTGGCTGCCGTTTTTGCCTTCGGCCTTATCTCATTCGTTTACTCGTATGCTCCTGCCGCTTTCTTTAAGCCGCTGTATCCGATTGACTACGAGGCGTATGTAAAGCAATCCAGTATTTCGCATAATCTGGATCCGTATCTGGTGTGCGCTGTCATTAAGTCTGAATCGAATTGGGATCCCGAGGCCGAGTCGAATCAGGGTGCTCAGGGATTGATGCAGCTGATGCCCGAGACTGCCCAGGATATGATCGCCAAGGGCCTTGTCGACGGTGGCGAGTATTCGGCCGACAACCTTAACGATCCGGCTACGAATATCGAGTTTGGCTGTGCGTATCTCTCGTATCTTCTAGCGTATTTTAACGGGTCGACTGACAGTGCCATTGCCGCCTATAACGCCGGCATGGGCAATGTCGACGGATGGGCGCAGCAGAGTACGTCGCTTCATAATGCAATCACCTTTCCCGAGACGCAGGCGTATCTGATTCGTGTCAATAATGCCTGGGTTCGCTACAAGACCCTCTATCCCGATCGGTTCGTATAGGACTATGCCTGCCGCCTGCGTATACTGCAGATATATGAGTTAGGAGTATCCATGGCGGAATTTGAAGTAGAACGCGTTGGTGGTGAACTTAAGCGCTTTGGCGTTGAAGGCTCTGACGTGCCGTTTAAGGTCGTGTCTCCCTATGAGCCTGCCGGTTCCCAGCCTAAGGCCATTGAGTCGCTTGTGCAGGGCGTGAGGGACGGAGACCGCTATCAGGTTTTGCTGGGCGTGACTGGTTCGGGCAAGACCTTCACGATGGCAAAGACTATTGAGGCCCTGGGAAAGCCGACGCTGGTCATGGCTCCGAATAAAACGCTCGCCGCTCAGCTTGCGAGCGAGCTCAAAGAGTTCTTTCCCAACAACGCTGTGGTCTACTTCGTCTCGTACTACGACTACTATCAGCCCGAGGCGTATGTGCCGCAAAGCGATACATATATCGAGAAAGACTCCTCGATTAACGAAGAGGTTGAGATGCTGCGACATCAGGCGACCGCATCGCTACTCTCTCGACGTGATGTGATCGTTGTCGCATCGGTCTCGTGTATCTATGGCATTGGCTCTCCTGAGGACTATGCGGGTCTGGCTCCAAACGTCGACAAGAAGGTGCCGCTCGAGCGCGATGACTTTATCCATGCACTTATCGACATTCAATATGATCGCAATGACTATGACCTGGCACGCGGCACGTTCCGCGTGCGCGGCGATGTTGTCGACGTGTATCCGCCTTATGCCGAGCATCCGTTGCGGTTTGAGTTCTTTGGCGACGAGGTCGAGCTGATTGCCGAGATCGATGAGGTCACCGGTGAGATGCTTCGTGAGTACGAGGCCATCCCCGTATGGCCGGCATCGCACTACGTGACCGAGAAGCCGAAGGTCAAGGCGGCTCTGAAATCGATCAGCGAAGAGTGCGAGAAGCGCGTGGCGGAGCTCAAGGCGACCGACAAGTTGCTCGAGGCGCAGCGTCTGCAGCAGCGCACCGATTATGATCTTGAGATGCTCGAGACGATGGGCTTTTGCAACGGCATCGAGAACTACTCGCGTCATCTGGACGGTCGCAAGCCGGGTGAGCCGCCGTTTACCCTAATCGATTACTTTCCCAAGGATATGCTCTGCATCATCGATGAGAGCCATGTGACGGTGCCGCAGATTCGCGGCATGCACGAAGGTGACCGCTCGCGTAAGGTGACGCTGGTGGAACACGGTTTTCGCCTGCCCTCGGCGCTCGATAACCGCCCGCTTCGTTTCGATGAGTTTGAGGCAAGGATCCCCCAGTTTATCTATGTTTCGGCCACGCCGGGCGATTACGAGCTGCGGGTGAGCCAAAACGACGTGGAGCAGATTATTCGTCCGACCGGTCTGCTCGATCCCAAGATCGATGTGCGTCCGGTTCGCGGTCAGATTGACGATCTTGAAGACGAGATTCGCGAGCGCGTTGCCCGCAAGGAGCGCGTGCTGGTGACCACGTTGACCAAGCGCATGGCCGAGGACCTGACCGACCATCTACTTGATGCGGGCATTAAGGTCAATTACATGCACTCTGATACGGCGACAATGGACCGTGTCGAGATCCTGCGAACGCTGCGCGAGGGCAAGATCGATGTTCTCGTTGGCATCAACCTGCTTCGCGAGGGCTTGGATCTTCCCGAGGTCTCACTGGTGGCAATTCTCGATGCCGATAAGGAAGGCTTCTTGCGCAACCGCCGTTCGCTGATTCAGACGATTGGCCGCGCGGCCCGTAACGCCGATGGCGAAGTCATCATGTATGCGGACGTTGTGACCGATTCGATGAAAGAGGCCATCGAGGAGACGCAGCGCCGTCGCGAGATTCAGATGGCATATAACGAAGAGCATGGCATTGTGCCCAAGACAGTGCGCAAGGCCATCAACGACATCTCAAGTTTTATTGCCGAGGCCGAAAAAACCGTGGGTTCCAAGGGGCGCTCGAAGGGCGATTCTCTTGGTCATGGCGCATTCTATACGCCCGATGAGTCGGGCGAGGGCGGCGTGCCGGAAACGGTGGCGCCCGAGCAGACACTTGCGGAGCAGTTGGAAGAACTGCCGCATGACGAGCTTGTGCGGATCGTCGAAACCATGGAAGAGGATATGCGCAACGCTTCTGCCGCCATGGACTTTGAGGAGGCGGCGCGCCTGCGCGATGCTGTCGTTCAGATTCGGGCGATGCTCGAGGGTGCGTCTGAGGACGAGACGATCGAGCGCTTACGTTCGCAGGCCCGCAAGGGTTCCACGTTCGCATCGGGCAGAAAACGCCAGGGTGCACGGTTTAAGAAATAGCGAACAGGCCCCGAGTTCCCTGTGGAGCTCGGGGCCTGTGTCTTTTGCGCGCTGGAATTCGTGCGCTAGAGGTCTGCGATCAGGGCTTCGGCGCAACGGATGCCGTCGGTGGCCGCGCTCATGATGCCGCCAGCATATCCAGCTCCCTCACCACAAGGGTAGAGGCCCGGGGTCGACACGGCATGGCACGTTCGGTCTCGGGTGACAGTGACAGGTGAGCTCGAACGAGTCTCCACGCCGGTAAGAACGGCATCGGGACGGTCGTAGCCTCGTAGCTTTTTTCCGAGTAGGGGAAGTCCCAGGCGGAGCGACTCGACGATATGCTGCGGCAGGGCTTCGTCAATTGCCGTCCAGGTCACACCGAGCGGATAGGTGGGCTTTACCTTTCCGGGCGCCTTGCTGGCGCGTCCTGCGAGGAAATCTCCGACGAGTTGTGCCGGTGCGTTCCAGTTGGAACCGCCCAGGCGATAGGCGGCCGCCTCGCAGGCACGCTGGAGCTCGATGCCGGCGAGCGGGTCATCGTTGGGAAGGTCCTCAGGCGTGACGTTAACGAGCAAGGCGGCATTTGCGTTGCGTCCGTCGCGGGCATTGAGGCTAGCGCCGTTGACGCACAGGTGGCCCTGCTCGGAAGAGGCGGCGACAACCTGTCCGCCGGGGCACATGCAAAACGAGAACACGCTGCGGCCGTTGGGAAGATGGGCAACAAGTTTGTAAGGGGCCGCCCCGATCGCTGGATGTCCCGCCGAGGCTCCATATTGGGCTCGATCGATGTCGCGCTGCGGATGCTCGATGCGAACGCCCATGGCAAAGGTCTTTTGTGCGAGGGTCACGTTGTGGTCCTTAAGGAGCTCAAAAATATCGCGAGCAGAATGCCCGCAGGCGAGGATGAGGTGCTTTGTCTCGATTGACTCGTAAGCGGCGTCTTGGGACGATTGGACATCAATACCGGTGATGGCGCCAGACGCGTCGATGCGAATGTCGACGAGCTTTGTTCGATAACGGACGACACCTCCGAGCTGCTCGATGCGCTGGGATATAGCGGTGACAACCGTGGGAAGGATGTCGGAGCCAATGTGCGGCTTGGCATCCCACAGAATATCGCGGGGCGCACCCGCCTCGACGAAGGTTTCGAGGATAAGGCGATGGGCGGGATTTTTGGTTCCCGTATTGAGCTTGCCGTCCGAGAAGGTCCCCGCGCCGCCCAGACCAAACTGGATATTGCTCTCGGGGTCGAGGATGCGCTCCTTTAGAAAGAGGTCGATCGCATGCGAGCGGCGAAATGCCGGGTCGCCGCGCTCGATGAGCAAGGGCTTAAGACCTGCTTCGGCGAGCGTAAGCGCAGCGAAAAGGCCGGCGCATCCGGCGCCGACAACGACAGGGCGTTCTTGAGGTGCGTCGGAGACGGGGGTGGGGAATGAAGACCCATCGTCTTCTATCGCGCGTACGCGTGAGCGGTCACGCTCGGCGACGCTGTCGACCGCTTCTCGCTCGAGGTGGGGACTAGTCAGCTCAACACGAAAGCTCAGGATAAAATGGACGTCTCGTTTTTTGCGAGCGTCGATTGACTTGCGGTGGAGCTCGATGGACTTGATCTCGGAGTCCTTGCAACGTAGGACGCGCTTGGCGACTCGCTTACCAACAATGAGGCAGGCATTTTCATCGCCGGCTTCATCGAGCGACGCGTTGACTTGGGTGATTTCGATCATCGAGGTCTCCTTAGAGGCAAGAAAGAGGCCGTCCGGTATCCCAGACGGCCCGAATGCGTTTTTGATTATAGACTGCGCGGCTACAGGCTGCTTGCAGCGCGAATGCCCGAGAGCCAGGCCCACGCAAGGTTAAAGCCTCCGCAATCGGCGTCGATGTCGAGCGCTTCGCCGCAGACGTAAAGCGGGGCGTCGACAGCGCTGCGCGCGCGTAGACTGGGTATTGAGATGCTCTCGACAGATACGCCACCACGCGTGACCTGCGCCGAGCGCTCCTCGGCTGTTCCCTCGACGAGCAACTTAAAGTGTTTGAGGATTGAGACCAGGTGGATGACATCGTTGGAGCCTGGATGGCACTGCTCGAACGTCGTGCAGACGACGCGGGAGAGTTGCGGGGCGAGCATGCCGTCGAGCCAACGGGGATTGCGGGGCGAAAAGCCGCCGAGCAGCTCAACGCGCCGGTTGAGCATATCGAGCAGCTCGTCTTTGGAGAGGTCGGGGAAAACGTCGAGCAGGATCGTATCGCCGCGCTGGATACGACGGGAGAGGTTGAAGACAGCGACGCCCGAGATACCGAAGGCTCGAAACAGGACTTCACCGTCTTCGTGCCAGAGCTCATTATGATTGCGGGCGAGCGTCAAGCGGGCGCGGACGCGCAGGCCATCCAACGTCTTGAGTGCCGCCCGATCGCCGACGACCGTTGCCGATACGGGGCAGAGGATGGGGTGCAGCGAAGTGAGGGGGAGGCGAAACGTATCGGCGATACCGGTGGGGTTGCCGCCCGTGGCGATAATTACGGCATGTGCCTGCAGGGCCTCGTTCTTGCGAGGGACATCGGCGAGCGCTTTCCGAAGCGAGCGGAGCTCCGATTTTCGGTCGTCGTGCTTTTTTGCCTTGAGCGCCCGCGCCGGACGGTCTATTTGGAGTGCCCAGCCTTCGGAAGTTTTGTGTGCCGAGGCAACGTTGGCTCCGCAGATTAAGGTGATACCCAGGCGGTCGCAAACATTGAGAAGCGCGTCGCGCACCGATTCGGCGCGAAGGGAGCGCGGGTACAGCCGGCCTTCCTCGGAGGTTGTCATGATGCCCAGCGAGGAGAAGAAACCCATAAGCTCTTGTTCGGGCCGGGGGCCCATAACGGATTCAACGAATGCGGGGTGGTTATACCGCTGTGGATCAATCGATTCGTTGGAGAGGTTGCAGCGGCCGTTGCCGGTCGCAAGGAGCTTAAGGCCGCAGGCGACATCGCGCTCAACGATGCAGACGCTTTTGCCAGCGCGTGCGGCCGTAATGGCGGCGGCGAGGCCTGAAGCCCCGCCGCCGATTACCAGGACGTCATAGAAGGCGCTCGTGTTCACTTAGGCCTCGTCGGTCTCGTGCGGGGTAATGGCCTCGACGGCAGAGACTGCCTTGGGCAACATGCCATCGGGCAGTGCGGTCTCGACCTCGCCCTTATCGCAGGCCTCGGCGAGTGCCGGATTAATGGGAAGCTGGCCCAAGATGTCGAGGTTATAGCGCTCTGCGACCTCGGGGAGCTTGCTCTTGCCAAAGACCTCGATCTTCTTGCCGCAGTCGGGACACTCAATATAGCTCATGTTCTCGACAATGCCCAGAATGGGGACGTTCATCTTCTCGGCCATGTTGACCGCCTTGGCGACGATCATCGAGACCAGATCCTGCGGGCTCGTGACGATGACGATGCCGTCGACGGGCAGCGACTGGAAGACGGTGAGCGCGACGTCGCCTGTTCCCGGAGGCATGTCGACCAGCAGGTAGTCGATGGGGCCCCACGAGGTCTCGCTCCAGAACTGCCTAATGGCGCCTGCGATGACCGGACCGCGCCAAAGGACGGGGTCGGTCTCGTTTTGGAGCAGAAGGTTGGAGCTCATGACCTTGACGCCGTGCTCGGAGATTTCGGGCAGCATGAGGTTGCCAAGGGCATGGACGTGGCGTCCGCTCATACCGAACATTTTGGGGATAGAGGGACCGGTGATGTCGGCATCGAGGACGCCGACCTTGTGGCCGTGACGGGCAAGCTCGGTGGCGATGGCACCGGTGACAAACGACTTGCCGACACCGCCCTTGCCGGAAAGCACGGCGATGACGCGTTTGACCTCGGACAGTGTGTTCTCCTCAAATTGCGACGGCGACGTTTGTCCGCCGGCGGCCTGTGCGTGCTCGCAACCCATGTATGACTCCTTTGTATATGTTGGGGCCGGAGCCCCGTGATGTGACACGAGCGTCATTGTACCCTCGTTTGCGAGCGGGAGTCATTTGCGATGCATTTGGGCCGAGCGTGCTTGCAATACGATGGGTCCAAGCGAATGGGCGGGCTTACTGAACTTTGCTGGCGAACTCGAGGTATTGCATGCGCTGCAGCTTGTCGATCGTTGAGGCGTATGGGCTGTCTTCAGATTCCAAGTCGTAGCGCAGCCCGTCGGCACCAAGGTAGCCGGCGACATTGATGGTGGGCACATCTGACCTTGTTGCAAGCAGAGCCTTTTGATAGTCGGTGAGCGGGGCGCCGATCTTATTAAGGGTAATGGCTGCAATCTCGTTTGCCCCGACGGTGTCGTAGACGTTGAGCTCGGTATTGCCGGCGATTTCATAGTTAGCCCAGACGAAATATGTCGACTGATAGATACGGAAAGCGTGGCTTGCCGTATCTTCCTGAGGGTACAGCTCGTCGTTGAGAGTCGTTGCGGCGCTCGGCTGATGGTCGCCAAAAAAGACAAGGACAACCGGTCTGCCGATATTGCGGAGCTCGTTGATAAAGTACTCGAGGTCCCGGTCGGATGCGTTGATGCAGGTAAGATAGGTGTTGAGCGCGCTATTGGCGCCCTCGCTGGCTCCCTCGACCCAATAGTTTGTCAGCTCCTCGGCGGGAACGGTGCCATAGTCGTAGCCGCCGTGATTTTGCATCGTGACGTCAAAGATGAACTGTGGGGCTTCGTCGGTTCTAAGCAGGTCGAGTATCTTGTCGTAGGTGGCGTAGTCGCATACGCCGGCATGGTAACAGGGCGCACCTTCGAAATCGCCGATCGAAAGAAAGTCTCCAAAGCCCAGCTGCTGATAGATTTTATCTCGATGGTAGTTGACGGGGTTTTGCGGGTGCATAGCGGTAGCGGTATACCCAAGCTCCTTAAGGTCCTTTGCCAGGCTGTTGACACCATTCATCTGATATAGCTGATAGGGGATTTTGCCTAATCCGACAAAGGCCGTTGTCGCTCCGGTCAAAAATTCGAATTCGGAGTTCGCCGTTCCGCCACCGGCGACCGAAGCGAGCATGGTGCCGCGAACAAGTGTGTCGGGAAGCGAGTTGTAGAATGCGGGGCCGGTGTACCCGGCCGCCTGGAGCTGCTCAAAGCACGAAAGGTCGCTAAAACTCTCGTTCATGACGGCAACAATCGTCGGCTTGATTTCATTGAACTGGGCAACGGCCGCCGCGCGCTGCTCGCTCGAGCCATACGTGCTGTCGTAGGTGGCGGCGAGCTCCTGCTCGATGCTCTGCGCCTCATCGGGCGTATAGTCTTCGGGCCTCTCAATAGGCAACTCGTTGACCATTTCGGTGAACGAAGTGATAAAACCCTGAGACGCATACGTGGTGATGGGCTGCCAACGGTCAAATCCAAAATTCAGCGCCTGCTCCAAGTCGATGCTGGAAAAGCCCGAGAGCCCCACAACGGTCACTAGCAGAAAAGCGCAGAGGTTAGCGGCGATTGCGGGGAAGACATGGGTGGGCGTACGGAGCTTTCGCGGTCGGATAAGCGAAAGAAGCCCCAGGGAAATCTCCAGCAGGGCGAGAGAGGTTACGATTCCGGCGGTAAAGGTAAACTCGTATCCCTCGCTCACTTCCATTGCAGTGCCAAGGGCCAAGATATCGCTTGGCAGGATGGCTTCGCCTTTAAACGTTATGACGAAGTGCTCGGCAATGCCAAGGATGCAACAGACGACGGGCACGAGGGCCATGACGCCCCCATGACGCTGTCCCAGCAGATAAAGGGAGAGCAGAACCGTCGCGAGCAGCCCGACGGAAAACCCGAATGAGTTGGCGGGAATGTGATAGAACGTTTCGTTGCAGGCAATTTCGAGTGAAACGAACGAGAGCGCTGAAACAGCGGCGATGACAAGGATGTCACGGCAAATACAGGCAACCGTTCCCGTCTCAAGATCGGTTTGGTCAATAAGTCCCGAAACCAAGGGCTCGACAAGAAGTATGACGGCGGCAGCACCGAGCGCCGAATAAGAAAGGACCCATAGGGAACTGTCCTCATTTACGAGCAATTGATTCGTAATCCGTGCAGCTACCACGCCGAGCGGGATGAGGAGCGTCGCGCACCAAAAGACGCGGGCAATGGGCGGCTTTTCATTGTGTTTGATTGAAAAATACACGCGCACGACGACGGTGGCCACGATAAGGACGGCGATGAATATGGGCAGATTGGCCATGTCGCTCGAAGTGATTTCAAGGGGGATATCTTCGGTCATGGACGTTCCTCTGTTACAGCAAATTAAGTTCAGTAGTAGATTACTGTAACCTTTCCACGGCATTTCGAGAAACAAAGCACCCGATACGCAAAGCTAAAGGTCTGCGAATCTTGTATTACGAACATCTGTGCGCGTCGAGTGCGCTAAACTCATCGACAGTATGATTCGATGCAATAGGAGGCAAGGAGCTTCCATGTCTGATTCTTCTATCGTTATTCGCGGCGCTCGTGAGCACAACCTCCGTGATATCGATGTTTCCATTCCGCGTGACCAACTCGTGGTCATTACCGGTCTTTCTGGCTCGGGCAAGAGTTCGCTGGCATTTGACACTATCTATGCCGAGGGCCAGCGTCGATACGTCGAGAGTCTTTCGAGCTATGCGCGCCAGTTCTTGGGCCAGATGGACAAACCCGACTTGGATTCAATCGACGGCCTTTCGCCGGCGGTGTCGATCGACCAAAAGACGACGTCTAAAAACCCTCGCTCGACGGTTGGCACCGTAACCGAGATTTATGACTATCTGCGCCTGCTGTTCGCCCGTGTGGGCACCCCGCACTGTCCCGAATGCGGCCGCGTCATTGAGCGCCAGACGACCGACCAGGTTGCCGACAAGGTCTTGGCGGCGGGGGAGGGCCGCCGCGCGTTTGTGCTGGCACCGGTGGTGCGCGGGCGAAAAGGCGAGTACACCAAACTGTTTGAGGACCTTCGCGCCGAGGGCTTTAGCCGCGTGCGTGTCGACGGTGAAGTGCGCTCGCTCGACGATCCGATCGATTTGGATAAGAAATTCAAGCACGATATCGAGGTCGTGGTCGATCGCATCGTGATCCGTGAGAATTCTCTGGGCCGTATCGCCGAGTCTGTTGAGCAGGCGACCGCGCTGGCTCACGGCAATGTAAACGTGTACATGCTGCCCGATCGTGATGCTCCCGAGGGGACCGAGGGCGAGCTGCTGGAGTATTCGTTGGCCTTGGCGTGCCCGGAGCATGGACACTCCATTGACGATCTTCAGCCGCGTGATTTTTCGTTTAACGCTCCCTATGGCGCATGTCCTGAGTGCGACGGCCTGGGCTTTAAGAAAACCGTTGATGCCGAGGCGCTGATCGAGGACCCCTCGAAGTCCATTGCCGACGGAGTCTTTGGTAGCCTGTTTGGCAATTCGAACTACTATCCGCAGATTTTTGCTGCGGTCTGCAAACACTTTAAGGTGAGCGCCGATACGCCGTGGGAGGACTTGCCCCCTCGCGTGCGTCGTGCATTCTTGGATGGCCTGGGCGATACGAAGATCTCGGTCGACTACCAAAAGCTCGACGGACGTCGCAGCCAGTGGGATACCAAGTTTTCGGGCGTTCGCAACATCCTGTACGAACGCTATACCGAGACGACGAACGAGAACACCAAGGCGCGCCTGGAGAAGTACATTCGCGAGGAGCCGTGCTCGACCTGCCACGGCGCTCGTTTGCGCTCCGAGATGCTCGCCGTCACCGTGGGCGGCAAGTCCATTTACGAGGTTTGTTGCCTGTCGTGCCGTGAATCGCTCGAGTTTTTTGAGGGCCTGGAGCTCACCGAGCGCCAACAGTTTATCGGCGGCCGTATCGTCAAGGAAATCCTGGAGCGCTTGCGTTTTCTGGTCGATGTTGGACTCGACTATCTGACGCTCGATCGTGCCTCGGCGACGCTTTCCGGTGGCGAGGCGCAGCGTATTCGTCTGGCAACGCAGATCGGCGCGGGTCTCATGGGCGTGCTCTATATTCTGGACGAGCCCTCGATCGGTCTTCATCAGCGTGACAACGAGCGCTTGATCAAGACGCTCGAGCGCCTGCGCGATATCGGCAATACCGTTATCGTCGTCGAACACGACGAGGATACAATCCGTGCCGCCGATTACGTGATCGACATGGGGCCCGGCGCCGGCGTCAACGGCGGACACGTAGTCGCGGCGGGAACGCCTGCCGATATCATGGCGTGTCCTGAGTCGATGACGGGCGCTTATCTGACCGGCAAACGAATGATCCGGGTGCCTGATGAACGGCGCAAGCCCGGTCGCGGCTGCCTTAAAATTACGGGCGCTCGAGCCAACAACCTCAAAAACGTTACCGCCAAAATCGAGTTTGGTACGCTTACGGTTGTTACCGGCGTGTCGGGATCGGGCAAGAGCTCCCTGGTTACCGACACCATTGCGCCTGCCCTTACGAATGTCATTCACCGTTCGACGCGCCCTGTGGGTCCGTATAAGAAAATCGAGGGCATCGAGTGTATCGATAAGGTTATCGATATCGACCAGTCGCCGATTGGCCGCACGCCGCGCTCCAACCCTGCTACCTATATCGGCCTGTGGGATGATCTTCGCGCGCTGTTTGCGAGTACGCCGGAGTCGAAGGCGCGCGGCTACTCGCCGGGTCGTTTCTCCTTTAATGTGAGTGGCGGGCGCTGTGAGGCGTGCAAGGGCGATGGGCAGATTAAGATCGAGATGCACTTCCTTCCCGATATCTACGTTCCCTGCGAAGTTTGCGGCGGTAAACGCTACAACCGCGAGACACTCGAGGTCACCTACCGTGGCAAGACCATCTCGGACGTGCTCGACATGAGCGTCACCGAGGCGCTGGCCTTCTTTGGGAATATCCCGCAGATCAAGCGAAAGCTCCAGACGCTGTACGATGTAGGCTTGGGCTACGTGAGCCTGGGCCAGCCCGCCACGACGCTCTCGGGCGGCGAGGCGCAGCGTGTGAAGCTCGCCAAGGAGCTTCATCGACGCCAGACGGGCAAGACGTTCTATATTTTGGACGAGCCGACGACCGGTCTTCATTTTGAGGACGTCCGCCAGCTGCTCGATGTGCTGCAGCGCTTGGTCGATGCGGGCAACACGGTGCTGGTGATTGAGCACAACCTTGATGTCATCAAGGTTGCCGACCGCCTGATCGATATGGGTCCCGAGGGCGGTAACGGCGGCGGAACCGTCGTGGTTTCGGGCACACCGGAGCAGGTTGCGGACTGTCCGCAGAGTTATACGGGCAAGTTTTTGGCACCGTTGCTCAGGCGTGACCGGGAGCGTCAGGCTCAACTTGATGCTCAATAAATAGGCGATTCAGTTTATGGGCGCCATCGACTCCTTGTGATTCGATGGCGCTTGCTGTGCCGAAGTGACGTATGCAGCCGAATTGGACATATACTTAATCGTTGCGTCCGAATGCGAGGGAAAGGATATGTCATGGCAAAGGCTGTAAAGACGCCAAAAACCAATGCGATGCGCGAGCTGGAAAGCGCCGGCATTTCCTATGTTCTACATACGTACGAAGACGATGGCGATGAGTCGGTGGGCCTGGGGGTCGCGATTTCGGAGCAGCTTGGCGAGGAGCCCGGTCAAGGATTTAAGACCTTGGTCTGCGTGACGCCGTCCAACGACCATGTCGTGTGCTGCATCCCTGTTGCCGATGAGCTCGATCTAAAGTCCGCCGCGCGTGCCGCGGGGGAGAAGTCCTTGGTTATGATGCATGTGAAGGATTTGCTTGCGGCGACTGGCTACGTTCGCGGCGGCTGCAGCCCGGTCGGTATGAAAAAACGCTACCGGACGCTCATTGATGAGACGTGTGTCCTTTGGGATACCATTTTTATTTCGGGAGGCAAGCGTGGTTATCAGCTCGAGCTTGCACCCGATGATTTAATTGCATTTTGCGGGGCGACGGTTGCCGCGATTACGAGAGAGGACTGAGCGATGCCGCAGGAAGAATTGAAGCGCGGAGCTCATTTTGCAAAAGAATCTGCGCCTCAGACACCCTCATCCGAAGCTTCTTCGTCGCGAGATGACACTGACGACATGGGCTCGTCGGACTACTCCACGGTTGGTCGTTCCGCCGGGCTTATGACCATCCTGACTATCGTGTCTCGCGTCACCGGTTTTATCCGCACGTGGGCAATGGCGGCCGCTATCGGCATGTCGCTACTCTCGTCCTCCTATCAGGTCGCCAACAACCTGCCCAATATGCTCTACGAACTCGTGATGGGTGGCATGCTCGTGACGGCGTTTTTGCCCGTGTACATGGGCGTGAGGCGTGAGCAGGGTCGCGAGGCCTCGAACGAGTACGTGGGCAACCTGCTCGGCATTCTGCTTTTAGTGCTGGGTGGCATTTCGTTGCTGGGGACCGTGTTCGCCCCGGGCTTTATCTGGACGCAATCGTTCCTTTCGGGTGACGGTGGCAGCATGGATACCGCTGCGTTCATGTTCCGTTTCTTTGCCATCCAGATTCTGTTTTATGGTTTGGGCTCGGTGTTCTCGGGCGTTCTCAACGCACACCGCGACTACTTTTGGTCGACGTTTGCCCCGGTCCTCAACAATGTGATCGTCATTGCGAGCTTTATGGGTTTTGCGCCCGTGTCCGCACAGTTTGGCGAACGTGCCGGCATCATCTTGATTGCGGCCGGTACGACCCTCGGTGTCTTTGTTCAGATGGCATGTCAGATTCCCGCGCTTGGCAAGCACGGCGTGCATCCCCATATCCATATCGACTTTAAGGACCCCGCGCTGCGCCAGACGATTGCGCTCGGTATCCCGACGCTGCTCGCCACGGTGTGCATGTTTGTCTCGACTTCTATCACCAACGCTGCCGCGCTGGTGGTCCAGCCCGAGACGGGTCCTTCCGTCATCGCCTATGCGCGCCTGTGGTACACGCTGCCCTACGCGCTGATTGCCGCCTCGCTTTCGACGGCGCTCTATACCGAGCTCTCTCATGACGCACAGGAGAAGGATTACGACAGCGTTCGCACGGGCATTTCGCGTGGCGTCGCCCAGATGCTGTTCTTCCTGATTCCGTTCGCACTGTACCTGATTGTCTTCGCACGTCCGCTCAATATGATCTACTGTGCTGGCAAGTTCGATGAATCCGGCGTGGCGCTGGTATCCGAGTACCTTGTCTACCTGGCGCTCTCGCTGCCGCTCTACGGCGTGGTCGTGTTGATGCAGAAGAGCTTCTCTGCCTTGCTCGACATGAAGCCCTATAGCCGCTATTGCCTGTATTCCGCCATCGGCCAGGCCGGCTCGGTTCTGCTGTTTGGCGTTGTGCTGGGCTTCGGTATGCCGGCAATCGCGCTTTCGTATGTCGTCGACTACGTGATCTTGGTCGGCTGTTCGCTGTGGTGGCTGCGTCGTCGCCTGCGTGGCCTTCAGGTCAAATCTATCCTACATGGCGGTTTCTTTGGCCTTTTGCTCGGTGGCCTAGGTGCTGCCGCAGGCGCCGGCGTCATGTGGGCGCTTGAACACTTTGTCGGGGCACTTGGCGGCTCGATTCTGATTACTCTTGGCTACGTTTGCGTTGCGGGTGTCGCCTCGCTTGTTGTTACCTTTGGCCTTGCCGTCGTCCTTAAGATGCCCGAGGTCTCGGCGCTGCTTCGTCGCAAGTAGGTGCGCGTGGCCGGTCACGACAACATACCAACGCTTGCCGAGCAGGTTTCGCGCGTTCCCACACAGCCCGGATGCTACCTTTGGAAGGATGCCAAGGGCGATGTCATCTACGTGGGCAAGGCGAAAAACCTGCGCGCCCGCATGCGTCAATACGTGACACTGCAGGATGAGCGTCAAAAGATCCCGCTGATGATGCAGCTGGTGGCGAGCTTTGACTACATCGTTGTCGAAACCGAGCATGAGGCGCTTGTACTCGAGCGCAACCTGATCGGCCAGTACCATCCGTACTTTAACGTCGACCTCAAGGATGACAAGAGCTACCCCTTTATTGCCATTACAAAGGGCGACCTGTATCCCGCGATCAAATACACGCGTGAGCGTCATAAGCCGGGAACGCGCTATTTTGGACCCTATACCGATAGCCGTGCGGCACGTGAGACGATAGATACGCTGCGCAAGGTTATCCCCATCTGCTCTGCATCCTGTGCGGAGTGGCGTCGTTGTCGCCGTACCATCGAGTCCCACAAGGGCGAGGAAGACATCGTCAATATGATTTGCGCACAAAACGGGCGTCCCTGCTTTGACTACCATGTCGGGCGCGGCCCGGGTGCGTGTATCGGCGCGATTTCCCCGGCAGACTATGCCAAGAACGTCAAGCGTGTCGAGCGCTTTTTGTCGGGCCATCGCAAGGATGTCGTCGATGAGCTGACCTCCGAGATGACGGATGCCGCCGAGGCGCTCGACTTTGAGCGCGCGGCACGCGTCAAACGTCGTTTGGAGGTCATCAGGGGTCTGGACGATCGTCAGCAAGTCGTTTTTCCCTCCAGTGTCGATATCGATGTCATCGGGTTCTATCGCGAGGAGACCATCTCCGCCGCTTGCGTCTTCGTCGTTCGCGAGGGCCGAACAGTTCGCACCTGCGAGTTCATTCTCGACAAGGGTCTTGATGTTGACGAGGAAGAGCTCCAGTCGGGCTTTCTTAAGCGCTATTACGACGAGACGGCTGATATTCCAGCTGAGGTCAACCTTTCCGTCGAGCTTGAGGATGCGGAGGCGCTGGGGGAGTGGCTTGCGGGCAAGCGTGAGCGTTCCTGCCATCTCCATAGGCCGCAGCGTGGCGAAAAGCACCGTCTGCTCGATATGGCATCCAAAAATGCGCGCCATGCCCTCATGCGCTACATGATGCGAACGGGGTACGCTGACGACCGCACCAATCAAGCGCTCCTGGAGCTCGAAAGTGCGTTGGCGCTGCCATCGCCGCCGTTGCGTATCGAGTGCTTCGATATCTCTACACTGCATGGCACCTTTACGGTCGCCTCGATGGTGGTGTTTACCAACGGGCGCGCCGACAAGAGCCAGTACCGTCGTTTTAAAATTCAGGCCGAATTGGACGAGGCAAACGACTTCGTGTCGATGTCCGAGGTTTTGGGACGACGCTATGCTCCCGAGCGCATGGCCGACGAGCGCTTTGGCTCGCGCCCCGATTTGCTCGTTGTCGATGGCGGTAAGCCGCAATTGACCGCTGCGATCAAGCAACTTGAGGCTCTTGGGCTCGATATACCAGTTTGTGGCTTGGCGAAGGCCGACGAGGAAGTTTTTGTGCCTTGGGACGAGACTCCTGTCGTGCTGCCGACCGGGTCTGCTTCGCTCTATCTAATTAAACAGGTACGCGATGAGTCCCACCGATTTGCCATCACGTTCCACCGTGAGTTGCGCGATAAAGCCATGACGGTTTCGGTACTCGATGACGTTCCGGGCGTGGGACCCACCAGAAAACGTGCCCTTATGCGCCATTTTGGCTCGATGAAGCGTTTGCGCGCGGCGAGCGAGCAAGAGATCGCGGAAGTTCGCGGCATACCTGCCGATGTTGCCAAGGCGGTCCACGAGGCGCTCGTTGCATGGAATGCCGAGCGCGCCGAGGCGGCGGCTGGCCATTCCGATAGCTAAACACGAGCCTAAACAACTGATATACATGATTGCGCGATTTTCAACCATTTATTTCGCCATGATTGCCTGCTGGTTTCGGGTTTTATTAACGCTAAAACGTTTGACTAACCCAAGCGAAAACCCTGCTATCCTGCGGGTTGACGAAGACTGATATCTCACCTCGCCGATACATACTGTCTGTCGAATCATTTGTCAATGAATTCGGTGAACGGTAGTAAATACCGTTCAAGCGTATGTATGTATCGGTCGCCGAGCGCGGCACCTCAGTTGGGTTCGTCGGTAGGTAAGGTATATATCGTCCGCAAGTTGCGCGGGGGCAAGTCTAGGTGCTCCCGGGTAAGATTCTCTATTGATAGGAGAAGACATGGCCATCATCAACAAGGGTATGTCCAGGCGTTCGTTCCTCGGCCTCACCGGCAGCGTCGCTGCTGTCGCAGGGCTTGGTCTCACCGGCTGCGGTGGCAGCTCTAGCGACGAAGGTTCCGCTTCCGGTTCCACCGATTCCGCCAACCGTGGCGGCGGCGTGATCACCGCTGGTTCCGCTTACGCTCCGTCCAGCTTCGACCCCGCCAGCACCGGCTCCGCTGTGGGCCTGGGCGCTAACTGGCACGTCATCGAGGGTCTTTACGGCATCGATTACCACGACTACAGCACCTTCAACGAGCTCGCCACCGACGATCCCAAGTCCGTAGACGACACCACCTTCGAGGTCACCATCCGTAAGGGTGCCAAGTTCTCCGATGGTACCGAGGTCACTGCTGACGACGTCGTTGCCTCCTACACCGCTTGCGCTGCTTCCGCTACCTATGCTCCGTTCTTCCAGCCCTTCGAGTCCATCGAGGCCAAGGACGCCAGCACCGTAACGGTCAAGACCAAGGTCCCCAACTTCTCCCTGCTCAAGGATCGTCTGGCCATCATCCGCGTTACCCCGGCTACCCAGGCCGAGGAGGATCGCGCCAAGCAGCCGATCGGTTCCGGCCCCTGGATGTACGACTCTATCTCCGATACCGAGATCACCCTGGTTCCCAACCCCGAGTACAACGGTGAGTATGCTGCCGAGGATAAGAAGATCCAGTACAGCATCCTGACCGACCCCACCGCTCGCGTTACCGCTCAGCAGGAGGGCTCCACGCTCGTTATGGAGCTCGTCACCGCTGACGCCGTCGACCAGCTCGAGAGCGCTGGCTGCAAGATCGATAACGTTCAGGGTTTCGGCACCCGCTTCATCATGTTCAACGTCGCCAAGGAGCCTTGGAACAACGTCAAGGTCCGTCAGGCCGTCATGTACGCGCTCGACACCGAGAAGATGATTACCAACACCTTCGCCGGCCTTGCTACCGCTGCCAGCTGCTACCTGCCCAAGAGCTTCACCAACTATCATGAGGCTTCCACGGTGTACAAGACTGACGCCAAGAAGGCCAAGAAGCTCATCGAAGAGTCTGGCATCACCCCGGGCGCCATCACCCTGCGCACCACCGACAACGAGCAGATTAAGGGCATGGCCGCTCAGGTCAAGAACGACCTCGACGCTCTCGGCTTCGATGTGACCATCCAGACCGATACCTCGCCGGCCACTTACGCTGCCATCGACGGCGGCGAGGCCTACGATATCCTTCTCGCTCCTGGCGATCCGTCCTGCTTCGGCGCCGACCCCGACCTGCTGCTCAACTGGTGGTATGGCGACAACGTCTGGATGCAGACCCGTTGCCCGTGGAAGGATTCCGCTGAGTGGGCGAAGCTCCACGGTCTCATGGACGAGGCTCTTGCCGCCGAGGGCGACGAGCAGCAGAAGAAGTGGAACGAGTGCTTCGACATCATTGCCGACAACGCTGTTCTGTATCCCGTTGTCCACGTCAAGACCGTTTCCGCTTCCTGGGACGATCCGTCCACCGCGCCCAACGGCGAGGCCCTCGATGGCTTCAAGGGCATCGGCACGACGAGCATGTCCTTCAGGGGCGTCGCGACCGTCAAGGCCTAAGACTCGCTTGAGTCATATGTGGGGCGTCGGTCGTAAGGCAACGTCCTCATAGTTAAAACAAAGACCCGGGCGGCCTCGATGTCGCTCGGGTCTTGTAATGAGTATCCATACTCATATACCAGTTGGTCCTACCGACAAAAGAAAGGGGAGAGAACGTGAACAACTTTCTACGTTTGATTGGAAGGCGTCTCGTGGCGCTGCCGATCATGGCATTGGGCGTTACCGTCCTGGTGTTCTTCCTTATGTCGTTCTCCAAGACCGACCCCGCCTATACGGCGTTGGGTGACGGTGCCTCGCCCGAGGCGGTTGCCGAGTACCATGAGAAGTATGGTCTGGACGACCCCTGGCCCGTGCGCTACGTGCGCTATATGGGCGATTTGATCCATGGTGACATGGGCACCTATGGTGCTGCTCGCAACTCCGTTGCCAAGCGCATCTCCACGGCCCTGCCCGTCACGATGCAGCTGACCTTCATCGGTCTTGCCATCGGCGCGGTCGTCTCGTTTTTGCTCGGCGTCATCGCGGCACTGTATCGCGATAAATGGCCGGACCAAGTGATCCGCGTCTTCTCCATCGCCGGCTTGGCAACCCCGTCGTTCTGGCTTGCCGTCCTGTTGATCCTGCTGTTCTCTTCCTACCTTAAGGTGCTCCCGGCGTCCGGTGCTCTGCCTCACTTCACCACCAACCCGGCTGGCTATCTGGGACGTATGATCATGCCCGCTATCGCCCTGGCATTCCCGCTGACGGGCCAGATGACTCGTATCGTGCGTACCGCCATGGTCGAGGAGCTCGACAAGGATTATGTCCGCATGGCCCGTGGCGCCGGCGTTCCCGAGAAGGTCGTCGTCGGCATCAACGTTCTTCGCAACGCGCTGATCACCCCGGTCACCACCCTCGGTCTTAAGATCGGCTACCTCATGGGCGGTGCTGTCGTCATCGAGGTCATCTTCAACCTCCCCGGCATGGGTACTGCGATTCTGCAGGGCGTTCAGGGCAACGAGGCGAACCTGGTTCAGGGCGTCGTCATCGTCGTTGCTCTTGCCTTCATCATCATCAACATCGTGGTTGACATGCTCTACCTGCTCATCAACCCGCGCATCAGGACGGTGTAGATTATGGTAAAGATTCGAGAGAAGCAAACCGAGCAGCTCGAGAAAGCTGCCTCCAAGGGGCTCAAGCTCGGTGGCTGGAAGAAGATGACGCTGTCTTCTAAGATTGCCGCCGTCGTGCTGGCACTGGTCGCCCTGACCGCGATTCTGGCGCCCCTTCTTGCCCCCTATAGCCCGGTCGAGATTTTCACTGCTCGCCAGGCTCCCGGCAATGGATTTATCTTCGGTACCGACGATAAGGGCCGCGACATCCTGTCGCGTATGCTTTACGGTGGCCGTTACTCGCTGATCATCGGCTTCGGTGCTACTGCCATGGCTCTGGTCTGCGGCTCGGTCGTGGGCGCCCTCGCGGCGGTTTCGCGCAAGTCCGTTTCCGAGGCGATCATGCGCATCCTGGACATCATCATGTCCATCCCGGGCATCGCCCTCGCTGCCGTCTTCGTCTCCATCCTGGGCAACTCCGTGCCGTCGATCATCTTCGCCATCGGCTTTATGTACACTCCGCAGATTGCCCGTATCGTGCGCGCCAACATCGTGTCCGAGTACGGCGAGGACTATGTCCGCGCGGTCATCGTTTCCGGCGCCAAGGCTCCGTGGATTTTGATCAAGCATGTTCTGCGTAACTGCATCGCCCCGATCATGGTCTTCACCGTTACTCTGGTCGCCGACGCCATCATCTTCGAGGCCTCGCTGACCTTTATCGGCGCTGGTATCCAGGAGCCCACCGCTACCTGGGGCAACATCCTCGCCGACGCCCGCGGCGGCGTGCTCGCTGGCCGTTGGTGGCAGGCGCTGTTCCCGGGTCTGGCCATCATGATCACCTGCCTGGCGCTCAACATCCTCTCCGAGGGCATTACCGACGCCATGGCCGCTGCTCCCTCCGCCGCCCTGGATCCGACCGACTCCTCCAAGCGCCGCGAGGCCGACCTGCTGGTCTCCGACCCCGTTCGCGCTTACAAGGAGCAGGCTCAGTCCCTGTCCGCCCGTCTTGGCGCCCTGCGCGATGTCGAGCTCAAGCGTAACGACCGCCATGTGCCCGATGAGTCCGTTGAGCCGATCCTTTCGGTCCGTGATTTCTGCATCCAGTTTGAGCACCACGGTGATATCAACGTCGTCGACCACGTCAACTTTGATGTCCGTCCCGGCCAGACCATGGGCCTGGTCGGTGAGTCCGGCTGCGGTAAGTCCATCACCACGCTGGCCATCATGGGCCTGACCGACGATGACGAGCATCTTTCCGGTGAGGTTCTCTGGGAGGGCCGCGATCTGCTCAAGATGAGCAAGAAGGAGTGGTTCGGCCTGCGCGGTACCGATATCGCCATGGTCTATCAGGACGCCCTGTCCTCGCT
Source organism: uncultured Collinsella sp. (assembly GCA_958445895.1). GTDB lineage: Bacteria > Actinomycetota > Coriobacteriia > Coriobacteriales > Coriobacteriaceae > Collinsella. The sequence goes on along the minus strand of CAUCTV010000011.1, from coordinate 17,636 downwards.
CAACCCCTCCATGCTCATTTCCGCCCAGATGAAGCAGCTCACCAAGCGCGGCGGCACCCGTAGCGCCGAGGAGCTCCTGGAGCTCGTGGGCCTCGACCCCAAGCGTACGCTCGAGAGCTATCCGCATGAGCTTTCCGGTGGTCAGCGTCAGCGCGTTCTGATCGCTATGGCCCTTACCCGCGACCCCAAGCTGGTCATCTGCGACGAGCCCACGACCGCTCTGGACGTTACCGTCCAGAAGCAGGTCATCAAGCTGCTTAACGACCTTCAGGCCAAGCTCGGCTTTGCCATGATCTTCGTTTCGCACGACCTGGCACTGGTCGCCGAGGTCGCTCATAACATCACGGTTATGTACGCCGGTCAGGTTATCGAGCAGGCGCCCACCAAGGAGCTGCTCACCAACCCGATCCACGAGTACACTCGCGGTCTTCTGGGTTCCGTCCTGTCCATCGAGAGCGGTTCGGGCCGCCTGCACCAGGTGCCCGGCGCCGTTCCGAGCCCGCGCGATTTCCCCAAGGGCGATCGCTTCGCGCCCCGCTCGAGTCATCCGCGCATTGGCCTGGACACCCGTCCGGTTTTCAAGCGCGTGCCCGGCACCGAGCACTTCTATTCCGAGCTCCCCGATGAGGTGCTCAAGGCAAATGGTTTGACCCCTCACGCGGAGGTGATGTAGATGAGCGAGACCGCAGTCAACGGCGTCGAGCCGATCATCTTCCTTGATGACGTCCACGTCACCTTTAGGACCCGTACCGGCTCGATTCTGCACCCCAACCTGGTTCACGCCGTCCAGGGTGTAACGATTAAGCTCATGCCCGGTCAGACGATCGGCATCGTCGGCGAGTCCGGTTGCGGTAAGTCCACCACCGCCAACGTCATGTGCGGCCTGCAGGCCCCCACGAGCGGCAAGGTCTACTTTAAGGGCAAGGACGTTACCAAACGTACCGCCGAGGACCGTCGCCACATGGGTCGCGTCATCTCGGTCGTGTTCCAGAACCCGGCCACGGCGCTCAATCCCCGCATGGTCGTTCGCGAGCAGCTGCTCGACCCCATGCGCGTCCACAACCTGGGTACCGAGGCCGAGCAGGAGAAGCGCGTCAAGGAGCTCCTGGAGCTCACCGGTCTGCCCAGCTCCGCCGCCGAGGTTCTTCCCGGTCAGCTTTCGGGCGGCCAGCGTCAGCGCGTCGCAATTGCCCGTGCCCTGTCGCTGAACCCCGATGCCATCATCGCCGACGAGCCCACCTCGGCTCTGGACGTTTCGGTCCGCGCACAGATTCTGAACCTGTTGACCGACCTTAAGAAGGAGCTCGGCCTGGCCATGGTGTTCATCAGCCATGACATCCAGACGGTCCGCTATATCTCTGACGACATCATCGTTATGAATGGCGGCAGGATCGTCGAGCAGGGCGAGGCCAAGCAGGTCTTCCAGCACCCCCAGGACCCCTACACCAAGATGCTGCTCGGCGCTGCGCCGTCGCTGCTGCATCCCAAGCTCGGCGAGTAGCCTCGCTTTCCCTCCCGTGCGCCCGGTTCCCTTGCCGGGCGCACCTCCGTTGCGATTTCGAAAGGTTGGGTTCACGAGCCATGCCAAGTGCTCAGGAGCTACAACATCAATTTGGTGAATATCGAGGCGCCATGCCCCGTCCATCAGATTTCGATCTCTTTTGGAAGGATCGCATGGCCGAGGCCGACGCCGTCGGGCTTGACTATGCGATCGACACGGCATCGGTCACCGATGCCGCGACCTGTCAACTTTTCGACCTCTGGTATACCGGCATGTGTGGCGCTCGCCTGCATGCCAAGTACCTTAAACCCGTCTCGGACGAGCCCGTGCCATTGGTGCTTCAGTTCCATGGGTATCCGGGTGCAAGCCGGAGCTGGTTTGAGCAGGCGTCGTTTGCGGGCATGGGCATGGCACTCATCGCCCTCGACTGCCCCGGCCAAGGAGGTCCCTCCGAGGACATTGGTGGATTTGAGGGCACAACGGTTGCCGGGCATATCGTCGCCGGCATCGACGGCGACCCGGCCAACCTCTACTATGTCCGCTTGCACCAAGATATTCGCATCCTGTGCCGCATCGTTCGCGAGCTCGAGGGCATCGATCTTGCACGTGTGTTTGTGAACGGCGCGTCGCAGGGCGGCGGTTTGGGCATTGCGACCTGTGCGCTTAACAGAGAGCTTATCAATCGCGCCGCCATCCTCTATCCCTTCCTGTCAGATTTCCGCCTGGTCTGGGATTTGGGTGCCGACGACATTGCCTACGAGGGCCTGCGCTATTGGTCTCGCTGGTTTGACGAGGACTCGAGTCGTATTGACGAAGCCTATGCCAAGCTGGCGTACTTCGATTCCAAGAACTTTGCCCCTATGGTCAAATGCCCCGTGCTGTTTGGCACTGGCACAGCCGATATCGTCTGTCCGCCAGCGACGCAGTTTGCGGTCTATAACAACCTGACCTGCGAAAAGCGTCATGAGTTCTTTGAAGGCTTTGGCCACGAGGAGATTCAGGATTTTGACGATTTGATCATTCCGTTTTTCTGCAAGGGAGGGGAGGCTCATGTCTAAGTGCGAGAGCAATGTCAATGGGCTGATTGTCCCCGAGCTCGTGGGAATTCCTGGAACGGTTTCGTCAAGGCTCGCAGAATATCGGGACTGGCGCGGTGATGTCCAAGCAGATGTTTCTGATTTAGAGACATGCGCTTCGAATCTTGAGATTCAAGGCCTGGCCATTACGGCGATTGACTTTGTTAACCCCTGCGCCCGTTACTCGGAGGTCTCCTTTGAGCTCGGTGACGATGCGATTCACGCTCGTTTGATCGAGCCTGTCGGTCGTGCCCGAGTATCTGAGCGCGTGCCGCTGTGCCTGATGTTCCACGACATCGATCGGCCTGTGCGCGGCTGGCATCACATGACGAGATTTGCCGCCATGGGGTATGCCGTCCTCGCGCTGGATGACGATGTTGCTGGTGCGGACGACCTGCAGCGGGGGATTTCTTCGCCCGCTTTTGTCGAGCGCGTCCGTTGGGGTTGCGCGCTGGCGAAGGTGGCGCGCAATCTTGATGGCATGGACCCCGACCGCATCTTTGCATGGGGCGAGGGTCTAGGCGGCGGAGTCGCGCTGGCGGTTTCTGCTCTGGACGAGCGGGGTCTCGCCTGCACGGCGGTTGCCAATCCGCTTCCTGGCGGCCTCGAGGCGCTGTCGTCTCGGGTGCGCGGATCGGTGCTCATGGGCACATCGCTCATGGATACCGTGAGCGACCCCAAGGGTCAGTTTGCCGTATTCAACGGTCTTGAGTGTGACCGGAGGCATATCATCTATGCCAAATACGCTCACGAGCGCATCAATGCGTTCGAAAACGAAGTCGTCGACTTCTTTAACCAAACGTTCTACTCGTGTTCTTTGGCCTAGACGGCCTGAACACTGCCAACAAGAGTGGGTGGCACAGGGTCGCCCGCCAGACAACTAAGGAGATTCTTGTGGCAACTCAGAAATTCACCGGCGTTATCCCTCCCGTCGTTGTTCCCGATACCGAAGATCACCAGCTCGACGTTGCCTCCTTTGAGCGCAGCATTAACCGCATGATCGATGCCGGCGTCGATGGCCTGTTCTTCCTGGGCTCCTCGGGCGAGGTCGTCTTCTCCACCGACGAGCGTCGTCGCCAGATTATCGCCGAGGCCGTTCGTATCGTCGACCACCGTGTGCCCGTTCTGGTCGGCATCATCGATACCGAGACCGAGCGCATGATCGAGCACGGCAAGGTCGCTCAGGAGCTGGGCGCCGATGCCCTCGTCGCCACCTGCCCGTTCTATGCCCTGCAGGGCATGACCGAGGTTGAGGAGCACTTCCGCATCCTGCATGAGGAGCTCGACCTGCCCATCTTTGCCTATGACATTCCCGTCTGCGTTCACACCAAGCTCCCCTGGAAGCTCCTTGCCAAGCTCGGCGCCGAGGGCGTTCTGGCCGGCGTCAAGGATTCCTCGGGTGATGACATCTCGTTCCGCTACCTCGTTCAGGAGAACGAGAAGAACGGCCATCCGATGAGCATCCTCACCGGCCACGAGGTTGTTGTCGACGGCGCTTACCTCGGTGGCGCCGACGGCTCTGTCCCGGGTCTCGCCAACGTTGAGCCCGAGGGCTACGTTCGTCAGTGGAAGGCCGCTCAGGCTGGTGACTGGGCTACCGTCAAGGCCGAGCAGGATCGCCTCAATGAGATTTCGCACATCTGGGATGTCACCTCGGGCGTCCAGGGCTATGCCGGTGGCGTCGGCGCCTTCAAGACCGCTATGAACCTCATGGGTATCTTCGACAGCCCGACCATGCCGCGCCCGGTGAAGGCCATGACCGGCGAGAACGTCGAGGCTATTAGGAAGGTCCTCCAGGACAACGGCCTCCTGTAAAGCTTTCCCAGGCACCCGACCTCGCCGTTCAACCGTGTGGCCATGACTATTAGGTCAATGGCCACACGGTTTCTCGGCGATCTTGGGCACCAGGAAAACCTTTACTGCGCTGTGACGGCTAGCCTGACGGCGCATTTCCTGTAGTTGTTTTTATCTCCGAAGGAGAGCGACATGGAGAACAAGTACGTCTGCTCTGTCGATATCGGCGGAACTAAAATTGCGACTGCCATCATGGAGTACCCGGCTGACGGTAGTGTGCCCCATCCCGTTTTTGAGGCCGAGGTTCCCACAGAGGCCCAAGAGGGCGGCGAGGCCGTCTTCCAGCGTATCGAGGCGTCTATCAAGGCCGCTCTTGAGGCGAATCCCGATGTCGAGGTTCTCGGTGTCGGTATCGGTGCCGCAGGCGTCGTCGATCCCAAGACGGGCGCCATTGCGTATGCCAATGAGATCATGCCCGGCTGGTCCGGCGTTCAGTTGGGGCCGCGTCTGCGCGAGGACCTTGGTCTTCCCGTTGCCGTTGTGGGCGACGTGCAGGCTCATGCTCTGGGCGAGGCCCACTGGGGTGTCGGCAAGGGCAAGTTCTCCGTCTTGTGTCTTGGCATCGGTACGGGTATCGGCGGCGCATATGTCGAGAACGGCCGCGTGATGCAGGGCTTCCATGGTGCTGCTGGCCATATGGGCCACATCGAGTGCTCGGCTGCCGCCGGCATTCCCTGCGCCTGCGGGCGTTCCGGCCATCTGGAGTCGGTTGCTTCGGGCACTTCCATTGGTCGTATGTACGATGAGCGCTTTGGCCGCGTCGACCCCAGCCGTCCTTCGGTCGGTCGCGATGTGAACGACCTGTGCCGTGCAGGCGACGCAAAGGCGACCGAGGTCATCCATGATGCCGGCTTTGCGCTGGGTGCCAGCTTGGGCTCGCTCGCTAACATCCTGGACCCTGAGGTCATCGTGCTTTCGGGCGGCGTGATTCACCAAGGTCCCGATTGGCGTTCGCAGACGTGGAAGGATTCGGTGCACGAGGGCTATGCCAGCCAGGCGCTCGATCCGCTTCAGGACACGCCGATCCTCATCGGTTCTCTGGAGGGCGATGCTCCGCTCATCGGTGCCGCCGAACACCTTCTTGCGTCGTTGAAGTAAACATAACTACCAAGTGCGCCTTCTGAGGTGCCGCAGATTGACGTGAAAGAGGAGCGAAGCGTACTTCGGTACGCGAGCGACGGTTTGAACGTCAAGGTGCGGTGTCTCAGAAGGCTGTTTTGAGAAAGGTTGAGTCGCACATGACCGTTGATCCTTTGATTCAATCCCTGAAGGGCAAGCTCGTCGTGAGCGTTCAGGCGTATATGGGCGAGCCGCTTCGTACGCCCGAGACCATGGCTCAAATGTCTCGCGCTTGCGAGCTTGGCGGCGCCGCCGCCATTCGCTGTCAGGGCCTTGCCGACATTGCCGCTATTAAGGGTCGCTGTGAGGTTCCCGTCATCGGCCTGTGGAAGGATGGACACGAGGGCGTTTACATCACGCCGACGCTGCGTCACGCTCGCGCCTGCGTTGCCGCGGGTGCCGATATCGTGGCGATCGACGCCACCGATCGTCCGCGTCCCGATGGCAAGACCGTCGAGGATACCTTCCGCCCGCTGCACGAGGAGGGCGTGCTCCTGATGGCGGATTGTGCCACCATCGAGGACATTCGCCGTGCGGTTGATATGGGCTTCGACCTGGTATCCACCACGCTTTCTCACGGCGTCGCCGCCATCGACTGCACCATGGCCGATGGCCCCGACCTGCCACTCCTGCGTCAGGCGACCGAGGAATTCCCCGGTCTTCCCATCATCTGCGAGGGCCGCGTGCACACGCCCGAGGAGGCTCGCGCTGCGATCGATGCTGGCGCCTGGGCCGTTGTCGTCGGCACCGCCATCACGCACCCCACGAGTATTACGAGTTGGTTCAAGGCTGCGCTTGAGGCGTAAGACAGGCCTCGTATCCGCTCGGGGCGGTATACTCAATATAGGCAATTGACCGCGCGGGATCCGGGTTGCTGGGTCCCGCGCTTGTTTTTGGGAGGCAGCACATGCAAAAGGGAGATGCCATGGATGCGGCGGAGCGCTCGGAGCGCATCCCCGATATCGTCATCATCACCGGAATGTCCGGATCGGGCCGCACACAGGCCATGCACGTGTTCGAGGACATGGGCTATTTTTGCATCGATAACCTACCTCCGCGTCTCATCGCCCAGCTTGCCGAGCTCGTCGGCATCAATACGGGCGTGGGCAGGCATCTCGCCGTCACCTGCGATTTGCGTAGCCAGGGACTGTTTGACGAGTTGCTCGATGCGGTCGTCGCGCTCGAAGAGCGCGAGATGAGCTGCGACATCGTGTTCCTGGAGGCTTCTGACGAGGTGCTGATTCGTCGCTACAGCGAAAATCGCCGCCGTCATCCCATTGCCAAGCCGGGGGAGACTACGGCCGATGCCATTCAGCGCGAGCGCCTGCAGCTGCAGGGCGTGCGCGATCGAGCCGATATGATTATCGACACGAGCCGCCTGCGCACCTCTGCCCTGCGCAACAAATTGCGCATGGCGTTCTCCGAGTTGTCCGACCAGCAGCTCATGGACGTTCACGTGTTCTCGTTTGGCTTTAAGCACGGTATGCCCGTCGAGGCGGACATTATGATCGACGTTCGCTTCCTGCCCAATCCGTTCTACGATCCCGAGATGCGTACCATGACCGGTCTCGATAAGAAAGTCTCCGACTTTGTTCTGGACCATCCCAAGACCCAGGAGTTCTGGAAGGCCTGGACGCAGCTGCTCGATACGGTGATGCCGGGCTATATCGCGGAGGGCAAGCCGCAGCTTTCTATCGCCATCGGCTGCACGGGCGGTCAGCACCGCAGCGTTGCCATCGCCGAGGCCACGGCACGTTATTTGGAAGGCGCCCAGTATCACGTGAGCATTTCCCATCGCGACTTGTCGCGCGCCAACACGAAAGCCTAGGCCTGCATGTCGTTTACCGCCGAGGTGCGTGACGAGCTTGCGCGCTGCGAACCCGAATGTGAATACTGCGACTTGTCGACGCTTGCCGCCCTCACGCGCGTGAGTGGTACGCTCTCGCTTACCGGCTCTGGGCGGTATCGTTTGACGGTTGCGACTGAGACGGGAGCCGTCGCGCGCACGATGATCACGCTGACGCATCGCATCCTTAAACTCAAAACGGAGTTCACCGTCCGCAAATCTGTATTGCATAAGGTTCGAAATTATCTCATCACCTTGCCCGATCAGCCCGATTTGGATAAGGCTCTGGTGCTGCTGGGTATCCTCGACCGGAGGGGAGGACTTGTCGCCGGCGTGCCCCGGCATATCGTTGCCCGTCCTTGCTGCAGACTTGCCTATATCCGCGGCGCGCTCATCGCGGGCGGCTTCGTGGCCGATCCACGCGGCGATTTTCATTTGGAGATTGCGGTACAGGGTGAGCAATATGCCAAGGGGCTTTGCGATCTTTTGGAGCAGATTGGGGTCCATGCGCGTGTTAATGCACGGCGGGGGTCTTATGCCGTGTACATTAAGAGCGCCGAGGAAATCGAGCATCTATTAAAGCTGATTGGTGCCAAGCGCAGCGTTGCCGAGATTGAGGAGGCGCGCGCGGTCAAGTTGGTTAAGAACGATGTGAACCGTCGCGTGAACGCCGAGCTCGCCAACCAGACCAGAAGCGCCGGTGCTGCCCAACATCAGCTTGCGCTTATCGATGAGCTCGAGCAGCGCGGCCTTCGCGATGCGCTTCCGGATGCCTTGGCGGTCTTTTGCGACCTGCGCGAGCGCTATCCCGATCTGTCGCTGCGTGATTTGGGGGAGATGGCTGACCCTCCCTTGTCAAAGTCGGCCCTCTACCATCGAGTTTTGAGGCTTGAAAAGCTCATTGAAGCAAACAGGTAGTTTAAAGTATCGGCGTATATACGGATTTAACTGCTGTTTTATTCTTTAAAACGTTTTAACGTAAATTTGATTTTCAATTTCGAGCATTCTCGTGAAATTCAAGTCCAAAAAAAGGTATATTAGGCGAGTGGTTAGTTTGTGGGCCTCAACGGCAGGCGCTGTAGCTTGCGGGGGCCTTACGAAAGGAGACACAATGGCAGTAAAGGTTGCTATTAACGGCTTCGGTCGCATCGGTCGTCTGGCTTTCCGTCAGATGTTCGGTCATGAGGGCTCCGAGATCGTCGCTATCAACGACCTCACCTCTCCCGATATGCTCGCTTACCTGCTGAAGTACGACTCCACGCAGGGCAACTACGCTCGCGATCACGAGGTCGTTGCTGGCGAGGATTCCATCACCGTTGACGGCAAGGAGATCAAGATCTACAAGGAGGCCGACGCCAATAACCTGCCTTGGGGCGACCTCGACGTCGACGTCGTTCTCGAGTGCACCGGCTTCTACACCAGCAAGGCTAAGGCTCAGGCCCACATCAACGCTGGCGCCAAGAAGGTCGTCATCTCCGCTCCGGCCGGCAGCGATCTGCCCACCATCGTGTACAACGTCAACCACGAGACGCTGACCGCTGAGGACAACATCATCTCCGCCGCTTCCTGCACCACCAACTGCCTCGCCCCGATGGCCAAGGGTCTGAACGACTTCGCTCCCATCGTGTCCGGCATCATGACCACCATTCACGCCTGGACTGGCGACCAGATGCCGCTCGACGGCCCGCAGCGCAAGGGCAACAAGCGTCGTAGCCGCGCCTGCGCCGTCAACATTGTCCCCAACACCACCGGTGCTGCCAAGGCTATCGGCCTGGTTCTCCCCGAGCTCAACGGCAAGCTCATCGGTGCCGCCCAGCGCGTCCCGACGCCGACCGGCTCCATCACCAACCTCTACGCTGTCGTTGACAAGAAGGTCACCGTCGACGAGGTCAACGCTGCTATGAAGGCCTACGCTGCCACCATCTCCGAGACCTTCGGTTACAACGAGGACGACATCGTCTCCACCGACATCATCGGCGAGACCCATGGCTCCATCTTCGACGCCACTCAGACCATGTGCTCTGACCTCGGCAACGGCCAGACCCTCGTTCAGGTCACCTCTTGGTACGACAACGAGAACTCTTACACCTCTCAGATGGTCCGCACCATCAAGTACTTCGAGAAGTTCGTTGCTTAATTTAGCTTTTAGCGAATAGCTCGTTGAGCGTCTAAAGAAGGGCGCGGCCTTATAGGGCTTACACCCTAGGGTCGCGCCCTTTTTATAGGAAATCGTCTGCCGTAATGGGAGGCAGACACGTACGAAAGGTAGAAGCAAACATGGCCTTTACCAAGAAGACCGTCCGCGACATCGATGTCGACGGCAAGCGCGTTCTCGTCCGCGTTGACTTCAACGTGCCTATCAAGGATGGCGTCGTTGGCGACACCACCCGCATCAAGGCTGCCCTGCCCACCATCAACTACCTCGTTGAGCACAACGCTCGCGTCATCCTCATGAGCCACCTCGGCCGTCCCGATGGCACCGGCTTCCAGCCCGAGCTGTCCCTCGAGCCCGTCGCCAAGAAGCTCGCCGAGCTCTCTGGTCTCGACGTTGCCTTTGTCGCCGACACCTACGGCGAGAAGGCTGCCGAGGCTGTCGCCGCCGTCGAGCCGGGCAAGGTTCTCGTTCTCGAGAACGTCCGTTTCGACAAGCGTGAGAAGAAGAACGATCCCGAGATCGCCAAGAAGCTCGCTTCCTATGGTGACGTCTTCGTTCTCGATGCCTTCGGCACCGCTCACCGCGCCCAGGGTTCCGTCGTGGGCCCCGCCGCTTACCTGCCTGCCGTCGCCGGCTTCCTGCTCGAGAAGGAGGTCGACACGCTGACCGGCATCTTCGCCGAGCCCGAGCGTCCCTTCGTCGCTATCGTCGGCGGTTCCAAGGTTTCCTCCAAGATCGGCGTTCTCGATCACCTCATCGACTCCGCTGACACCCTGATCATCGGTGGCGGCATGGCCTACACCTTCTTCCTGGCTCAGGGCTTGACCGTCGGTCAGTCCCTCAAGGAAGAGGACTGGGTCGAGCGCGCTGGCGAGATGCTCAAGAAGGCCGAGGAGAAGGGCGTTAAGATCCTGCTCCCCATCGACAACCGCGTTGCCGATCACTTTGGCGAGGACGCTGTCCCCGAGGTTGTCGCTTCCGACGCTATCCCCGACGATCGTGAGGGCATGGACATCGGCCCCAAGACCGAGGAGCTCTACGCCGAGGCTGTCAAGGGCGCCAAGACCGTGTTCTGGAACGGCCCCATGGGCGTCTTCGAGTTCGATAACTTCGCTCACGGCACCCAGGCTATCGCCGAGGCTGTTGCCGAGGCCGACTGCACCTCGATCATCGGCGGTGGCGACTCTGTCGCAGCTGTCAACAAGTTCAACCTGGCCGACAAGATGAGCTGGATCTCCACCGGTGGTGGCGCTTCCATGGAGCTCGTCGAGGGTAAGGCCCTGCCCGGAGTGGAGGCGCTTCTCGATGCCTAATCGCACCCTTCTTATCGCTGGTAACTGGAAGATGAACAACGACGTCGCCGAGGCTGCCAAGCTCGCCGACGAGCTGGCTCAGGCTCTGCCTGAGGTTCCGGCTGGCGTCGAGGTGCTCGTCTGCCCTCCGACCATCGACATCACCACGGTTCATGACCGTATTCAGGCTGCCCCCATCGCCCTCGGCGCACAGAATGTGTACTGGGAGGCCAAGGGTGCCTTCACCGGTGAGTCTTCTTGCGACATGCTCAAGTCTGCTGGCTGCACCTACTGCATCATCGGCCACTCCGAGCGTCGCGACTACTTCCACGAGACCGACGAGGATCAGAACAAGAAGGCCAAGGCTCTCGTTGCCGCCGGTCTTGTTCCTGTCTTCTGCTGCGGCGAGTCCCTCGAGGTCCGCGAGGCTGGCACCTATGTCGAGCACGTCGTGAACCAGGTCAAGGCTGGCCTTGCTGGTCTTGAGATCACCTGCCCCAAGCAGGTCGTCGTCGCCTACGAGCCCATCTGGGCCATCGGCACCGGCAAGACCGCTACCGCCGAGGACGCTCAGGAGGTCTGCGGCGCTATCCGTGAGACCCTCAAGGAGATGTTTGGCGAGGAGCTCGCCGACGGCATCCGTGTCCTTTACGGTGGTTCCGCTAAGCCCGGCAACATTGCCGAGCTCGTCGCTAAGCCCGACGTTGACGGCGCCCTCGTGGGCGGCGCTTCGCTCAAGGCTGCCGACTTCGCCTCTATGGTCGTCAAGGCAGGCGAGTAGGACATATGGCACAGCGTCATCTTCCTGCACTCCTGATCATCATGGATGGTTGCGGCCTTGCTCCGGCCGATGGCGAGAACGCCGTCGCCGCTGCTAAGACGCCCTTCCTTGATAGCCTGTACGCTCAGTACCCCCACACCACGCTCGGCGCTTCGGGCGAGGACGTGGGTCTTCCCGATGGCCAGATGGGCAACTCCGAGGTGGGTCACCTCAACATCGGTGCCGGCCGCATCGTGTTCCAGGAGCTTTCGCGCATCAACAATGCTATCAAGGACGGCTCCATCGCCAAGAACGAGGTCTTCGTCAAGGCTATGGACGACGTCACGGCTGACGGCAAGACCCTTCACCTTATGGGCCTTATGAGCCCTGGCGGTGTTCATTCTCACATGAACCACGTCGAGGCCCTGGTCAAGATGGCTGCCGAGCACGGTGTCAAGACCGTTCGCGTCCACGCCTTCATGGATGGCCGCGACGTTGACCCGCAGTCCGGTGCCGGTTACATGAGTGAGTTCTGCGCCTTCCTGGCCAAGATCTCCGAGGAGACCGGTTGCGACGCTCGCGTTGCCACCGTCTCGGGCCGTTATTGGGCCATGGACCGCGATAATCGTTGGGAGCGCATCCAGCGCGCCTACGACGTCATGGTCAACGCTTCCGATGCCGATACCGACCCCGTTGCCGGTATCAAGGCCTACTACGAGAAGGACCCGCGCGGCGACGAGTTCGTCGAGCCCTTCGCTGCCCACAACGAGGGCATCCACGAGGGCGACGCGGCCATCTTCTTCAACTTCCGTCCCGACCGCGCTCGTCAGATGACCCGCGTGTTCACGGACAAGGAGTTCGACGGCTTTGAGCGCGAGCAGATCAAGCTTTCGCACTTTGTGACGATGACCGAGTACGATCCGACGTTTGACGTCGAGGTCGCTTTCCCCAAGACGTTCCCCGAGAACGTCCTGGCCGACGTTATCGCCGCCAACGGCCTGAAGCAGCTGCACACCGCCGAGACCGAGAAGTACGCCCATGTGACGTTCTTCCTCAACGGCGGCATAGAGGAGCCCAAGGAGGGCGAGGAGCGCGTGCTCGTCGCTTCCCCCAAGGTCGCTACCTACGATCTGCAGCCTGAGATGAGCGCTCCCGAGGTTACTGAGAAGCTTGTCGCCGCCATCAACGAGGATCGCGCTGATTTCTACATCGTGAACTTCGCGAACTGCGACATGGTTGGTCACACCGGTGTCTTCGACGCCGCCGTTAAGGCCGTCGAGGCTGTTGACGATGCCCTGTCTAAGGTTGTCCCGGCGATTCTCGCCAAGGGTGGCTTTGCGCTGATTACCGCCGACCATGGCAACGCCGACCACATGTTTGACGTTGCTTCCGACGGTTCCAAGCATCCGTTTACGGCTCACACCACCAACCGCGTGCCGTTCATCATCGTTGATGATAAGGCCAAGCTCACCGGTATCGAGGATGGCCGTCTTTCCGATATCGCTCCGACCATGCTCACCATGGCTGGTATTGAGCCTTCTGCCGAGATGACGGGTCGCGTGCTCGCCACCGAGGCCTAATAGAAAACAACTATCGTTTTCTAGTAAGGGGGTTGTCCACAACCGGACGACCCCCTTTTGGTATTTCTGCCATTTCTAACCCGTCCCTAAATGGCAGGTGGGGGAGTGTTGTGGGTTGTGGTACAGTACTGGAGTTTGAATTGTTCTATTAAGGAGCTTATCTATGGGTCCGTTCCAGATTCTTCTGTTTGTCGTTTGGGCTGTTTCTGCCGTGGCGCTGACGATTCTCGTTCTGATGCATTCCGGTAAGGGCACCGGCGTTTCGGATATGATCGCTAGCTCGCTGTATAACTCCAGCTCTGCCACGGGCGTCATGGAGCAGAACCTCGATCGCCTGACGGTAATTATGGCCGTCGTTTTTGCTGTGTGTGTCGTTCTGTGCATGTTCTTCTTCCCGCAGGGCATCGTCGGCTACTAAGCATCGGCGTATATACGTTTGTAAAGGGTCCGGCATGTGCGGGGCCCTTTTTGTTTACAGACTTGTAACAGAGTCAAAATATCCCCACATACTTCGCCCAACTAAAGAAATTCTCGACCGTTAACCGGAATTAGCCCCAAATTGTGCATAAAATGCGCTACTGTATTGCGAAACGTTGGTCCGCATTGCATAACCAGCCATAACGGTGGACCACGTTTGAATGGTTCGATCTGGCTGTCTCGACGTTGCCCGATCGAATTCACTTTGTCCTATCTCATAAGGAGGATGGCATGGCTGATTCTATGTTCCACCAGCCCGTTATGGGTCGTCGCGCCTTTGTTGGCGGCACCCTCGCTGCGAGCTCCATGGCTTTTCTTGCCGCATGCGGCAAGAAGGGCGGCGACGCTTCCGGTTCTGAGTCCGGTTCGACGCTGAACTTCTACATCAACAACCCGGTCTGCATCGACCCCTACAACGTCCAGGAGGATCAGGGCACTCAGGTCGAGTACCAGCTCTTCGACGCTCTGACGGAGTACGACCCCGAGAAGGGCGAGATCGTTCCGCTGGCTTGCGAGTCCTTTGAGGCTAACGACGACGCCACCGAGTTCACCTTCAAGATCAAGAAGGCTAAGTTCCACAACGGTGACGACGTTACCTCCAAGTCCTTCAAGCTCGGTTGGGAGCGTCTAGTCAACACCAAGTCGGCCATCGCCACCGAGTATGGTCCTTCCGAGGTCTCCTATCACCTTTCCATGGTTGAGGGCTATGACGATCTGCTTGCCGGCAACGCTACCGAGCTCAGCGGTGTTACTTGCCCCGACGATGAGACCCTCGTCGTCAAGCTGTCTTCCGCTTACGCCGACTTCCCCTTCGTCGCCTCTCACCCGGCTCTGTCCCCGGTTCCCGAGTGCGCCGAGTCCGATGTCAAGAGCTTCTACCTTGCCCCGGTCGGTAACGGCCCGTTCATGATGGACGGTAAGTGGGAGGATGGCCAGGAGATCAACCTCAAGAAGTTCGATGATTACTATGGCGACAAGGCCAAGATCGATGGCATCCACTTCCAGGTCATCAAGGACATGGAGACCGCTTACAAGGAGTTCCAGGCCGGTAACCTCGATGTCTGCGACGTTCCCGTTGCTCAGATCGACGCCGCCAAGAAGGACCGTGGCGAGTCCAAGGACGGCTACACCATGGGTGACGGCGAGCATATGCTGCTCGGTGCCGAGCCTTCCACGTACTATCTGACCTGCAACACCACGGCCGAGCCGTTCAATAACGCCGACCTGCGCAAGGGCATCTCCCTGGCCATCAACCGTGAGGCCATCTGCAAGACCATCTTCAAGGGTACCCGTACCCCCGCCGACGGTATTGTTCCTCCGGGAATCGCCGGCTACAAGGAGGGCGCATGGGAGTTCTGCGCCTATGACGTCGACAAGGCTAACGAGTACCTCGACAAGGTCGCTCCCGCTGGCGCTAACGGCGATCGTGGCATTAGCGTGACCCTTTCCTACAACCAGGACGGTGGTCACAAGGAGATCATGGAGTCCATCATCGGCGACCTCGCCAAGGTTGGCGTTACCGCTGTCTCCGATACCCCTGAGTGGTCTGCCCTGCTCGAGCAGTATCAGAACTTCAACTATCAGTTCGGCCGTCTGGGCTGGATCGCCGATTACCCGATCATGGACAACTTCCTGTACCCGCTGTTCCACTCCGACTCCCTCGGTGGCGACAACCGCTCCGGTTACAGCAACCCCGAGTTCGATGCCAAGGTCGACGAGGCCCGCACCACGGTTGATGACGAGGAGCGCATCGCCAAGATGCGGGAGGCCGACGCCATGGTCGCTGCTGACTGCCCGGTTATCCCGGTGATGTTCTACACGCACACCATCGCTGGCTCTGACCGCGTCAAGCATCTCTATGTTGATCCGCAGAAGCACGCCGATCTGGGTACCGCCGAGCTCGCCTAAGGGTTTTGCAGCTTCCGTGAGGGTCAAGTATTTACGTAGACCTCATGGGAAACATACAGTTCTCCCTAACCTGGGGTAAACTGGCTGATGGTAATTTTGGGATGCCGGTCTGGCGATCGGCATCCCATTTAGGTTAATCCCTAGATAGGGGAGTGGTATGGGTAAGTACATCGTTAAACGTGTGCTTCAGTTCATCCCGGTATTTTTGGGCGTTACGCTGATTCTGTTCGCCCTCCAGAATATCGTGCCGGGAGACCCGATCAAGCTGATCGGTGGAGACAAGGCTCTGTCCCCCGAGGTGGAGCTTCAGCTTCGCGTGCGCTATCACCTGGTCCAGGCGGACGAGGACGGCAACGCGATCCTTGACGAGAACGGCGATCCCGTTCAAACGTCGCTCGTGGACCGTTACTTGTATTACATGAACGGCCTGCTTCATGGCGATCTGGGCAATTCGTACCAGCGCAAGCTGCCGGTTACGGAAATCTTTGCCCAGAAGTATCCGTATACGGTCAAACTTGCCGCGTGCGCCATCGTGCTCGAGGCGATCATGGGTATCGGTGCGGGTATCATTTCGGCGGTTAAGCGTTATTCCTTCTGGGATATTTTGGTAACGCTCACCACGTCGATTCTCGTTGCCGTCCCGGCCTTCTGGCTCGGTATGTTGCTGCAGCTGTTCTTTGGCGTCATCCTTAAGGATGCCACCGGCGGTGCATTCTCCATGCCGATCTCGGGTGCCGGCGGTTCCAGCTCTCAGTATCAGGATTGGATGCACTATGTGCTTCCGACCATTACGCTGGCTTCGGTTTCGACCGCTTATGCCGCCCGCATTATGCGCTCGCAGCTGCTTGACGTCATGAACCAGGATTACATCCGTACGGCAAAGGCCAAGGGTCTCTCCAATCGCGCGATCATTATCAAGCATGCGCTTAAGAATGCACTCATCCCCGTCGTTACCTATATTGGTGTCGACTTCGGCGGCATGCTTTCGGGCGCCATCCTGACCGAGACGGTCTTTAACTGGCCCGGCATCGGCTTCGAGGTCTACCGCGCCATTAGCATGCGCGACTGGCCCATCGTTATGGGCGGCGTTACGCTCATTGTTGTCGTCGTTATGGTGATCAACCTGCTCGTCGACATTAGCTATGCATTCCTCGACCCGCGCATCCGCCTTGGCGGTCCGTCGGATAAGGCCTAAGGGAGGTACGTCTCATGCAGGAAACTGATTCTCAGTCTCAGGAGCAGGCTACCGCCACCAAGGCCGCATCTGCTCCCGCCAAGTCCCGCACGCTGTGGGGCGACGCTTTTAAGCGTCTTCGTAAGAACAAGCTCGCCGTTATCGGTGTCTGCTGGATCATCATCGTTGTTGTGGTCGCCCTGACCGCCGATCTGTGGGCTAAGCCCTGGCTCGGTTCGCCGACGGCTTCCGACTCGACCACCATGGCCGAGACGTCGCTGCTGGCTCCGTGTGCCGAGCATCCGTTTGGCACCGACTCTCTTGGTCGTGACATTCTCGTCCGTGTTATCTACGGTGCACGCGTTTCGCTTTCCGTCGGTATTATGGCCACTGCCATCTCCACAGTAATCGGTCTGGTCATGGGCGCCCTTGCCGGTTTCTATGGCGGCATCTGGGATACGATCATCATGCGCTGTGCGGATATCTTCCTGGCGTTCCCGTACGTGCTGTTCGTTGTTGCCATGATTGCCGTTATCGGTCGTGGTCTTCAGAATGTCTTTATCGCCATCGGCATTCTCGGCTGGCCCTCGATTGCCCGTGTCTTCCGATCTGCGATCCTAACGGTCAAAGAGAACGATTATGTTGACGCCGCTCGCGCTATGGGTGCATCCGATGCGCGTATCGTTATGCGCCATATCTTCCCGAACTCCGTTGCTTCTATCGTGGTCTATGCGACCATGAACATTGGCGGCGCTATTCTGACCGAGTCTGCCCTGTCCTTCCTCGGCATGGGCGTTATCCCGCCTACGCCTTCGTGGGGCTCCATGATTCAGGACGGTCAGCAGTATCTTCTGACTGCTCCCTGGATGATGATCATGCCCGGTCTGGCAATTC
>CAUCTV010000010.1 GCA_958445895.1 uncultured Collinsella sp. | reverse complement strand
TCAACCGTCTGTTCTACTACGGCAAAGTTTCCGATAAGCAAGCTCAGACCATTCAAGAGGTCAAGGAGCTTAAGCAGCAGCTCACCGATAAGCAGGCCGAGCAGGAGAAGAACGTCGCCACCACGCAAAAGAAGGTCGACGAGCTTAATGCCCAGCAGGCTGAAGCCCAGAACGTCGTAAACTCCCTGGATTCGCAGCTGCAGGCCGAGCTCGCTGCCGAGGCCGAGGCCAACGCTGCGCTGCAGGCTGGCATTAATGCTAGCACCGCCGAAAAGGCCACGGTGAGCAACGACACCGCCGGTACGACCGAGAACACCAACAATGGCGGCCAGACCAACAATAACAACAACCAGGGCGGCAACACGCCGGCTCCCGCACCGCAGCCTGCCCCCACGCCCGCTCCGGCTCCCACGCCTTCAGCACCGAGTCAGTCTGTTGATGGTGGCTCCGTTGTTTCGCGCGCCTACAGCAAGCTCGGCTATGCGTATTCTTGGGGCGGCATTGGACCGAACAGCTTTGACTGCTCCGGTTTTGTAAGCTATTGCCTCACGGGACGCTACTGCCGTCTGGGCACCACGGTCGACTTCATGGGTTGGACCCGTGTGTCCGATCCGCAACCCGGCGATGTTGTGGTTAACTCCTACCATACCGGCATCTATATCGGTAATGGCCAGATGATCCATGCTTCCGACTACAAAACGGGCGTTATCATCAGCTCCGTCGCAGCCGGTATGAACAACAACTACATCTTCGTACGCTACTAATTTATTACTACAGCGAACGAACATGGGCCTCGCGATCTTGAGTCACGAGGCCCATTCTTTTTACCCCTACCGTTTGCCATAAAATCAGGATGGCTATCTAGTATTCAAAACTAGATAGCCATCCAATCAATCAAAAAGATGGCTATAATTGTTGGGGAACAATTAGAAAGGACCCTCAATGAGCTGGGCACTTATCTCCGATTCGAGCTGCAATCTTCGCGATTGGCAACCAACCGCACCTCATACCACCTTTGCATTTGCACCCCTTAAGATCCGAGTGGGGGAGCGTGAATTCGTTGACGACCTCTCGCTCGATGTTCACGAGCTTAATGTTGCCATTCAATCGGAAGCCGGCGCATCATCGAGCGCCTGCCCAAGCGTAGGGGAGTGGGCTGAGCTCTTTAAGCTCGCTGACAAGACGATTTGCATGCCCATCTCCGAGGGCGTCTCGGGAAGCTACAATGCCGCGGCCACCGCGCGTGACATGGTGCTTGCCGAAGAGCCCAACCGTCAGATTCATTTGGTTAACTCGCGAGCCGCAGGTGGCAAAATGGATCTGATCTTCTTGCTGTTCGACCGCTATCTTACGAGCAACCCGGATGCCTCCTTTGAGGACGCCTGCGCTTACTTCGATAGCTTGGAGCAGAACAGCAAGATCCTCTTTAGTTTGTGCAACTACGAAAACCTTGCGAAGGCCGGACGTATCCCTAAGGCGGCCGGCGTTATTGCTAACAAGCTCAATATCCGCATTTTGGGCACGGCGAGCGAAGCGGGCAAAATTGAACTCGTTGGGCACACCCGCGGCGAAAAGAAGATGCTCACCAAGATTGTCGACACCATGGAGGCCGAAGGCTTTACCGGCGGCGAGGTCGTTATCGACCATGTCGAGAATGAGGCAGGCGCCCAAGCACTTGCCAGCCGAATTGTGGAGCGCTGGCCAGGCTCCAAGACTATCATCATGCCCTGTAACGGGCTAGATTCATACTATGCCGAAATGCATGGGCTCATTATCGGCTACGGCATGGGCGTGGCTTCGGGCCAATAACGTCCAACCAAGCAAAAATACGGGCGGGACAAAGTGGCAGATAGCCCTTTGTTCCGCCCGTTTTATACGTCGGCTAGCTATTAAACCCATTAAACTTTAGATAGCTCATCAGGTACGCTTTCGAAACGAAGGATGAAACCGCACTGCGCACAAGCAGCGACTCACGCGTTACCTGATGCGCCGTATCGGGAACCGGCGTCTGCTCGACGGAAAACGCCGAACGAATCGATGCCTCGAGCTGATCGACCACATAATCGAAGGCCGTCGGGGCATCGTAGCTCAAACGCTGAATGTTAAAGAGTGCCTGCACCGCAGCAATAGGTAAGACCTGCTTAAAGAGGCAGATAGCGATCAGGCGGGCAATCTGCTCGCGGCCATATTGCTTTTTGACCGGAGCAGGCACCAAGCCGACCTTCACGTAGTTATTGATCATCGATGGCGTAATGACAGGGTGCTCAACGCAAATGAACAGCGGCTCCATCCACAGCGCAACATACTCAATAACCTGGTCGCGGTAGAGCGTCACATTGGGCAACTGGTCATAGCGCGGCAGACTCAACGTATTGAGTTTGCGCACGATTTCGGACTGAATAAATGCATCGGGCAGCACAGTGGGCTGAATATCCTCAGGCTTAATGCTGACCGACGAATCGGACATCGGAATAACGTGTTTAACGTGGTTCATAAAGGTCCTCCGTTCATTTTCTATACTGTATTCTAGGTTATCTAGTTTTACATACCACATAGCCGGCAAGTAAAAGTGGTTGGACAACACATTGATGCATCGTCCAACCACTTTGTTTAAAGATAGCAACCTTACATAAGATATATTATCGTACTTATTCACGGAGAAACGCGTATGCGCTCGTTGCTGCTATGGCTCCGTCCGAAACGGCGGTCACAACCTGGCGTAAACGCTTGGAACGGATATCGCCGGCTGCGAATAAGCCGGGCGTACGGGTGGCCATCGAATCGTCGGTGACAATGCCGCCGTCATGAGCCAGATCGACTAGATGCTCAACCAGCTCGGTATGCGGCAGCATCCCCGTAAAGACAAAGATGCCAAACGAGCCAGGTTCAAATGACTCGGTATGAGTCTCACCGGATGCATTGTCCTTAAAGGTGATCGTCGTTGGCATTGCTTCGCCCGAGAGCTCCACAATACTAGTTTGGTACCTAACTGTAATATTGTCCTTTTCGAGTACTTTCTGAACAACACCATCAGGCGCACGAAACTGGTCGCGGCGCAGCACGATGGTCACGCTGGTGGCAATGTCTGACAGGAACAGCGCCTCTTCGCATGCCGAATTGCCACCACCGATTACAAAGACCTGTTTGCCGCGGAAGAACATGCCGTCACATGTTGCGCAATATGAAACGCCACGACCGCGATACGTATCCTCGCCAGCGAAACCTGCCGGGCGCGGCGTGGCACCCATGCAAGCGATAACGCTCGAGGCCAGCGTATCGCCCATATCGTGATGCACCGTAAACAACGCTGCATCGGCATCGTAATCGATACCCGTAACCATGCTCCATGTAACCTGTGCTCCCAGGCCCTCTGCATGCTGCTGAAAACGCTCGCCAAGTTCGGCGCCACTCAGGAGCGGGAAACCCGGATAGTTCTCGACCTCATTGGTTGTGGCGATCTGCCCTCCCGACATGCCCTGCTCAATCACGGTCGTCGTCAGGTTGGCACGCGCAGCATAAATGGCGGCAGCATAGCCCGCGGGGCCGCCACCGATAATCGCAACATCGATCGGCTTATCGGTAGTCATGAAGCGTCCTTTCGTCGAAACGTTGTCGTTCTTTGCGCTCGTACCCAAATTTACGTGAACGTGACACTCATGCACTACAATGATAAATCCGTATTACAAAGCTGAAGGGGAGTTATCGATGGACCAGGCGCAGACGAGTGACGACGCTCCCCTGCTCACGCACAGCACTCCCCAATCGGAGCAAACCACGCTCCTGGCTCAGCAAAAACCTCTCGTGACCATCGTGCACGCCTCCGTTGGCTCGGGCCACAAGGCCGCCGCAAATGCGATAGCGCAGGCATTCGACCTCATCCGCGGCACCAATGGCATCCCCGAGGATATTGAGATTGAAGTGCTCGATATCCTTGATTTTGGACGTATTAAATTCGACGGCAATAAGACCGCGGCTTCTTTTACGGGAGCCACGCGCCCCATTTACGACCTGACCTGGCGATATACGCTTACGGGACATCTTCTCTGGGGTGGCGGAACGGCATGGTCGCGAATTATGTTCCCCGCCTTCAACGAATATATTCGTAGCCGCAGGCCCATAGCCGTGGTTGCAACGCACATCACAGCAGCCAATGTTGCCGTGGGCGCCCGCGTAATTACGGGTATCGATTATCCGGTCATCTGCGTACCGACCGACTACGAAGTCGAGGGATGGTGGCCCCACAAGGACACCGATTTATTCTGTGTTGCCAACGAATTTATGGCCGAAACGCTGCGTCCGCGCAAGGTGCTCGAGACAAAGATTCGCATTACCGGCATTCCTATTCGCGCCGGATTCGACACGGATTACGATCGCGAGGAAGAGCTAGCTAAGTTCAACCTCCCCACCGACAAGATCGTCGTGCTGGTAATGGCCGGTGCCAGCTTACCTCAACCGTACGTTCGCTTTCGCGCGGAGATGGACCGCACCCTCCCCTTCCTACGCAGCTTCGAAGACATGCACTTTGTCTTTTTGCCGGGCAAAGACACCGAATATGCCACCCGCCTCAAAACGCTCTTCGACGCCATGAAGCTCGAAAACGTCACGGTTCTGGACTATGTCGATGATATGGCAGCGCTTATGCACGGCTGCGACCTGGCAATTCTCAAATCGGGCGGACTCACCGTCACCGAATGCCTGTGCGCACACCTGCCGATGATCCTGCTGGGCAAGTCCTATGGCCAGGAAAAGGCCAACACCACCATGCTCACCGGCATGGGCGCCAGCATGCATGTCACCACCGCACGAGAGCTCATCGTGACGTTGCGCCATCTCCACGATCATCCTGAGTCGCTCAAGGCACTGCTCATCAATGGCGAAGTGCTGCGCCGTCCCCACGCAGCCGAAGACATAGCCATCGCAACCATGGAGCTCGTAGGCAAACCCCAACAGCGCAAACGAGCCTTCTGCCGCTTCTACTGGGGCGAAAAACCTGCGCATATCAGGTAGCGTCTTAATGTCCGCTTACCTGTGGGAGGCCCCTATATATCATCCCGTGCTCAAACATTCTCGCTTCGCTGCGAAACTGCGCGCGGGACGATATATAGGGGCCTCCCGCAGGTAAGCTGCGTTTACGTACTAGCAGCTATACCAGATTCCCCACCACTAGAACCTTCAAAGGCGAAACCGGAAAATCTAAATACAGTAAGCCAATGCGACAAAGGGATTGTTCCTTTGTCGCATTGGCTTACTAGAATGTAAATATTTTTTCAAGCAAGTAGCCGCCCGCCTGCCTCTCACACATATCGTTCCACGCGCAGTTTCGCAGCGAGCGAAGCGAGAATGTTTGAGCATGGAATGATATGCGTGAGAGGCGGGCGGGAGGGATACGAGCGCCCCTAGGCGACGCCGCTGGAGCCGAAGCCTCCTTTGCCTCGGTCGGTTTCGTCTAGTTCTTCTACTTCTATGAGGTTGACCGTGGGGACTTCTTGGATGACGAGTTGGGCTATGCGGTCGCCTTTGTTGATTTGGATGTTGTTCGTGGGGTCTAGGTTAATGAGGATAACCTTGAGTTCTCCTCGGTAGTGGGCGTCGATGAGGCCCGGCGTGTTGACTATAGACAGGCCCTGCTTGATGGCCAAGCCGCTGCGGGGCTGGACGAAGCCGGCGTAGCCATCGGGCAGGGCGATGGCCAGCCCCGTAGAGACCAGACGGCGTTCGAAGGGCTTCAGGACGCAGTCCTCGTTGGAGCGCAAATCCAAGCCGGCATCGGTGGGATGGGCGTATTTGGGAAGCTCGACGGTGGGGTCGAGACGCTTTATGTTGACGGTAATGTTGGACATGGAATCACCTTAGCTTGTCGAGCTCTTGCAGAAATTCATCGACGTCTTTGAAATCGCGGTAGACCGAGGCAAAACGGATGTACGCAACCTTGTCGATCTTGGCCAAGCGCTTGAGCACCATGTCACCCAACTCATGGGACGTGACGGCCGTCAGCGTGCGAGAGCGAAGCTCGACCTCGATGTCATCGATAATCTCATTGAGCTTCTTAGTGTCGATATCGCGCTTGATGGTGGCGCGCATCAAGCCGACGAGCAGCTTATTGCGATCGAACCGCTGCTTGGTTCCGTCTGACTTAATGACCTCGATTGGGTCTTCGCATCGCTCGAACGTTGTAAAACGATAGTTACACGAGCAACATTCGCGGCGGCGCTTAATGGTGTTATTTGACTCCTGCATACGGGAATCAACGACGCGGGTATGTGCCTTGCCGCATTTGGGACAGCGCATGGTACCTCCTCTTAAACGATAACAAGGGTACCATGCGCAGCGCGATAATGATTACGAACGAGCAGGAACCTTAAGATGCGCACCGGCGGCGAGCGAACCATGCTCCAGATGATTGACGTTACGGATCATGTCGGAAGTCTCTTGCGTGGAAAGGCCTTCGATTGGATATTCCTCGGCAAGCGACCAAAGAGAATCGCCAGGCTGAACGCGAATGGTCTCGTATGTAACGTTGGAAACGGACTCGGCATACGCGGCATGACGAGCGCTAAAGACCGACGTAGCGAGGACAAAGAAGAGCGTAAGCGCAACGGCGACGGCGACAATCGTCGGAACCTTCAGGGCAACGCGGGCCGGCGCGACTACAGCCTGCTGATTGCGCGCAGGCTTTACGGTCAAAGGCTGAAAGCCGGAGCGGCCACCCTGAACAACCGTAAAAGTGGGTTCTGCAGGCGTCTCGAGCTTAAGGGCGAGGTTTCCCTGGACCATATTCGTTGCGTTCATCATGTTCTCCTCTCGCGTGTTTTGCTGAGAACAGTTTTATCAAGCCGCGCGGACAAAAATGTCTAGCGCGAGAACGAATGTTCGGTTATTATTATCTTCGAACAGTTGTTCCTGTCAAGCAAAATTCGAACATTTGTTTGACATGGGTAGAGAGGATGCCTTGATGGCTCGCAAAATTACCAAGCGTCAGCAGCAAATTTACGACTTCATCAAGGAATATCAGCAGGAGAAGGGTTATCCGCCCAGCGTGCGCGAGATGGCTTCTGCCGTGGGCCTTTCCTCCCCCAGCACCGTGCACGCCCATCTCTCTGCCCTGGAGGCGCGCGGGCTACTCAAGCGCGATGCCACCAAGCCGCGCGCCCTGGAACTCTTTAACGAGGATGGTTCCTCTGTCTCAATTTCCAAATCTGACGAGCCCACCGCACCTCGCGGAACGGTCTCGCTACCGCTCGTTGGTCGCGTCGCGGCTGGGATTCCCATTCTGGCCGAGCAGAATATCGAAGACACGTTTACTATCCCGACCGAAATCGCCACTGATCAGGGTTCCTTTATCCTTGAGGTGCATGGGAGCTCAATGATCAATGTCGGCATCTTCAATGGCGATTACATCATCGTCCGTGAACAAAAGAGTGCCATGAACGGCGAAATTGTCGTGGCCATGATTGATGGTTCGGCGACCGTCAAGACGTTCTACAAGGAGCAGGGGCGTGTGCGCTTGCAGCCCGAGAACGACACCATGGAACCTATCTATGCAACGAATCCCGTTATCCTGGGCAAAGTCGTCGGCTTGATGCGCCGGTTCTCGTAATGCAAAAACGCATAACCGTCTTTGATACCGTCCGCGGGTTTACGATGATTTCTATGGCAGGTTTTCACGCTTGCTATGATCTCGCCTACCTGTACGGCTGGGATATGCCTTGGTTTACCCAGACTGTCTTTCAAGACGTCTGGCGCGCCAGCATCAGCTGGGTATTTTTGTTTATCGCGGGTTGGATGTGCACTCTTTCGCGCAACAATATCAAACGTGCCGCCAAATACGCCTTAGCAGCACTCGTTGTCTGGTTGGCAACAACACTTGTCTCATTCGACGATTCGGTTAATTTTGGCATCATCTACTGCATGGCCGCATGCACCGGCATCGTGGCGTTGACCGATCCCGTCCTTAAGAAGATAACGGCGAGATGGGGCATGCCCCTATGCCTTGTGTTGTTCGCCCTCACCTGGAGCATCCCCAAAACGATCTACCCTGTCCCCTACCTGGCGTGGCTGGGATTTCCGAGCCCTGGGTTTGTCTCAGGTGATTACTACCCCATCATCCCGTTTATCTTTATGTATCTTGCAGGATACTTCGCCGCACACATAGCGCAGGGAATCGATAAGACCGTCCCCAGCTGGGCCTACGCCAACCCCCTGCCGGTGCTCGCCGGCCTTGGACGTCACGCACTCCCCTTTTATCTGCTGCATCAGCCCATCATTCTGGGCATTTTGGAGCTCGTCTACTCGGTGCGATAACGCTCGAGCCGCGGTGCAATACGAGCCGGCAACTTCGCCACAATGCGAACACCGTCCTCGAGATATTCCTCATGCAGAAGGGTTCCCTGCTCATGCACCAGCGTGATGAGAGCGCCCTCGCGATACGGAATATCAGCGGAAAGCAACACATCGGTGGCAGCTGCCTCGCGAGCAATCCGGTCGACGAGATCGTCGAGCCCCTCGCCCGTTTGGGCCGAGAACAGAACGGCTTCCGGATAGCGACGACGGAAACTCAATCGATCAACGCTATCGAGAAGATCGATTTTATTGAATACGGTCAGCGTTAAACGCTCTCCGGCGCCGATCTCATCAAGCACGCGGTCGACAGCCTCCAGCTGCCGCTCATAGTCCTCGTCAGACGCATCTACGACTTTGAGAATTAGATCGGCACCCAAAACCTCGGACAGCGTCGATTTAAAGGCATCGACCAGACCATGGGGCAGCTTTTGAATAAAGCCGACGGTATCGGTAATCGTCATGCCGCGACCGCCGGGCAGGCGATACGAACGCGTCGTCGGGTCGAGCGTAGCAAACAGCTTGTCCTGCGAAAGTACCGTAGAGCCGGTCAGACGATTGAGCAACGTCGATTTACCGGCATTGGTATAACCGGCTAACGCGACGCGAAACGCCGGTGACTCAATGCGGTTCTTGGATTGAACATCGCGACGCTGTTCAACCTGCTTGAGCTCACGACGAAGCGCAGCGATCTTATTACGAATGAGGCGACGGTCGACCTCGAGCTGACTTTCGCCCTGACCAAAACGTGAGCCGATGCCGCCGCGCGTCTGCTCCTTGGCGAGATGGCTCCACATGCCACGCAGGCGAGGCAACAAATATTGAAGCTGTGCCAGCCGTACCTGCAGGCGTCCCTCACGCGTCTGAGCATGCAGGCCAAAGATATCTAGGATCAGTGCTGTACGATCGATAATCTTTACCGGCTCGCCCACGGCTTTCTCCAAATAGGATTGCTGCGAGGGGGTCAGGTCGTCGTCAAAAATAACGACATCGGCATCCATGCGATGCACCAGGCCGCACAGCTCTTCAACCTTACCGGAACCGATAAACGATTTAGGATACGGCTTTACCAAACGCTGCGACAAGCGTGCCACGCACTGGGCACCAGCTGTGTGGGCAAGACGCTCCAGCTCATCAAGCGAGCGATCGAGCGGCCATGTATTGTCGCACCACTCAACACCAACTAAAATGGCACGCTCGGGCTCGGGTGCCGTGGGAACAAGGGGGAAACGGGCCATTAGGCAGCCTCAATACGATGCAGGATATCCTCAACGACCTCATCGATCGTACATTCATCCATATCAAACCACGCGATACGGTCATCACGCTTAAACCACGAAAGCTGACGCTTGGCATAACGACGCGAACGCATCTTAATGAGTTCGCGAGCCTCATCCATGCTCATCACGCCATTGAAAGCATCGATGATCTCTTTATAGCCAATTGCCTGCATCGACGTCAGGGCATCACCCAGCCCCTGGCCCATAAGACCGCGGACCTCATCGACAAGACCCTGCTCAAACATCAGATCGACGCGCAGGTTAATGCGCTCGTAGAGCACCTCGCGATTACGCGTCAGACCAAACCATAGGGCATGATAATGCTCGTGCGGAACACTAAACTGCGACTTTTGCTGCGCATAGGAGACGCCATCATCATGCATCTCAAGCGCGCGAATCACACGCCGCACGTTATGGGGATGAATAACAGCAGCCGATTCTGGATCGCGCTCGGCAAGCAGGGCATGCAGCTCTTCCTCGCCAATACGCTCGAAAAGCTCCTGATAGCCCGCACGGCGATCGTCCTCAAGTTCACCCGAGGGAAAGTCCATCTCATCGAGGGCAGCCTTGAGATACAGCCCCGTACCTCCGCAAAAAACCGGCAGGCAACCCGAACCAAGGAGACGTTCAACATGCGCGCGAGCGTCAGCCTGATAAAGCGCAGCAGAATATGCCACACCCGGCTCTACAATGTCGACGAGACGCAGCGGCACCGTGCACTCATCGGGCGCCATCTTTGCGGTACCGATGTCCATGCCGCGATAGATTTGCATCGCATCGCACGACAGCACTTCGGACGAAAGACGAGCTGCCAAACGGTCGGCAACATCACTCTTACCAACCGCCGTCGGACCGACGATCGCAACGGCGGAAAGACCTGCCCCAGGAGAAGCCATTAGCGCGGCTCGCCCACAACGGAGCCGGACAAATACCAGGTCTTGGCAACGTCAACGTCAACATCAACGATCTTGCCAACAAGCTGATCGATGCTGTAACCCTCGGGGATAGGAGCATGCACGGTCTGATTCTTGGGACTCTTGCCCAGCAGGACCGCGTCGTTCTTTTTACTCGTTCCCTCAATGAGCGCCGGAACCACAGTATGAAGCTCGCCCTGGTTATACTCGTGTGCCGTGGTCTCGATAACCTTAACCAGGCGGTTGAAACGCTCAAGAATAACCTCATGCGGCGTAGGATCGTCAATTTCGGCGGCCGGAGTACCGGCGCGCTTGGAATAGATGAAGGTATAGGCCTGAGCATAGCGGACCGTCTCGGCAAGTGAGAGCGTCTGCACAAAGTCTTCTTCAGTCTCGCCCGGGAAGCCAACGATAATGTCGGTCGAGAGCGCGATATCGGGCATGCGGTTGCGAATGCGATCGACCAGGCCCAGATAGTCCTCGCGTGTATAACGACGATTCATCTCTTTGAGGATCCGCGTCGAACCTGACTGGACGGCCAGGTGCAGTTGCGGCATAACGGCAGATGTCTCGGCCATGGCGTCGATGGTCTCGGGCAGCAGATCCTTGGGATGCGAAGACGTAAAGAAGATACGCTCCACGCCCGTATCGCCCACGGCACGCAGCAGATCGGCAAAATGCGGCTTGCCAAACAGATCGCGACCATATGAATTAACGTTTTGGCCCAACAGCGTAATCTCACGCACGCCCTGGCGCACCAAACCGGTCACCTCGTCGACAATCTCCTCGAAGGGGCGGCTCTTTTCGCGACCGCGCACGTACGGCACGATGCAATAGGTGCAAAAATTATTGCAGCCCGTCATGATGGGCACCCAAGCGTGATACTGAGTCTCGCGATGCCACGGCATGCTCATGGCGTCCGTATCCTCATGCTCATTGGTGCGGATATGACGCTTGCCATCAAGGAACGCCTCGGCAATGAGCTCGGCCACATGCGCGATGGAATGCGTGCCAAAGATGACATTGACGTTATCGACGTTGGTGAGCAGGCCCTCGCCATCGCGCTGCGCGATGCAGCCACCAACGGCAACCACGCGCTTGCCAGAAGGCGAAGGCGGCAGGCTTTTGCAGGAATTGCACTGACCGTACAGGCGAGTATCGGCGGCCTCGCGCACGCAGCACGTCATGAAGACAACGATATCGGCATGCGCGGGATCGAGCGCCATGAGGCAGCCATACGAATCAAGCAGACCGCTCACGCGCTCTGAATCGTGCTGATTCATCTGGCAGCCAAAGGTGCGGATAAAGTAGGTTTTACCGGCAAGAATATCGCGTACGGAACGCTGGTCCATGTGCATAAGTCCTAACGATGGGGAGCGAAACAAGGCAAGCAGAAGCTATGCCACAGGCTTAACATCATCAATGACGACGTTATCCATAGCAGCTCGATTGATCTGGTGAACGTAGATAGAAAGGCGGATGGCCGTGCGCGACTCCCCGTTAATGAGGATGTCGGAGAACACGGGCGCGCAGGAAATATCAAAACCGGTTGGAATCAAAAAACCGCGCGCGATAGCAACGGCCTTAATGGCCTGGTTGACGGCACCGGCGCCGACACACTGGATGTTGACGGGTACACCATCCTTGACCATGCCGGCGATGGCGCCGGCAACGGACGCGGGCGATGATTTGCTTGATACCTTCAGGCAATCCATGAAGAAACTCCTGCATTTAAAAGTACGTTTTAACTGCAATAACTGTATCGTACCGAGTGGACTCGGTAAAGGCACTATTCCTCTTTGGCAAGATCAAAGGTCACGGTGATTCGATCACGCGAAACGCGAATCTTTGGGTCGCCGCAAAGGTTGAGATAGTACCGGGCAGCAAGGTCATTAAAATCGCGCTCCACAGCACGCGAAAACTGTGCCATGTCATCCTTAGCAATACGTAGCCCGCGACGATCCTTCGCGAGATCGACAGGAGCCGGCGCATGCGAGGACGAGTCGCGCTCGCGCAGCAGACGCGCGGTCACACCGCGAACAGGCTTAATCTGCCCTGCCAAAATGCGATGGGCCGTGCGCTCGGACATCTCAAGACCCAAACCCGAACAGATACGGATAAAGTCCTCGGCATCAGAAGCAAGGCCTAAACGATCGACAACCGGAAGCTCGCTCTCGTCATCAATGAACAGGAGACGAGACGTATCAAGCCGGCTTGACGCCTGAGCATAAAGGGTCGCGGCAATCTCGGACGGAGAACCAAGATAGACATCGCAACCACGCAACTCCTCGAGCGCAAACTCACAAGCAGCGCGAATAATATTATGCGGACCGCGAGCACAGACATAACGTCCGTCCTCATCCTTGACGGCCTGGGGCCAGCTGGACTGATCGGCACGCTCACTGAGGCGGTCGGCCGCGACGCTCACCTTAAAGGCTGAACCAAGATCGACGCCGGACGTGACCACACGGGCCTCATCGGTGTTCTGCTTGATCGAAAACAATGCCATGCCACGACCGTGAACGCCCCAACGGTCCATCTTCATGCTCTCGAGCTTGGAGGTAACGCGGGCATCAAAGATTCGCTCTTGCATATCCTGCGGAACGCCCGAACCGTTATCCAGAAAGACAAGCGTGCGGACGCCGTCTTCCTTGGTCGTGGCGAGATAGACCTTGTCGGCGCCGGCATCGCGAGCATTACGGAGCATTTCGATGACGATATCCTCGACATGCTGAATGTCGTGCTTTGCCTGGCGCCGCTCGGCCTCCGAAACGCGGAGGCGGACATACCCCTCGCCAAGGTTCTCCTCGACGCGAAGGTTGCCCTCCCCCGACATCGACGCGATAAATGAGATGAGCTCGTTCGCGTCGCTCATGTTATTTAGCGATATCGACAGCGCGGCTCTCGCGAATCACGACGACGCGCACCTGACCGGGATACTCCATCTCTTCCTCGATCTGATGGGCGATATCGTGAGCCAGGACCGTGGACTGGGCATCGGAAATCTTGTCCGGCTGGACCATGACGTGGACCTCGCGACCGGCCTGCATGGCATAGGTACGTTCGACGCCGTCATGAGAGTTGGCGATCTCCTCGAGCTTCTCAAGACGCTTGATGTAGTTCTCGGCAGACTCGCGACGGGCACCGGGGCGAGAGGCAGAGACAGCATCGGCGGCCTGTACCAGGACATCGAGCACCGTATTGGGGTCGACATCGGCATGGTGAGCCTCGATAGCGTGGACGATAACGGGCTTCTCGCCATAACGGCGGGCAAGCTCGGCGCCGATGACGGCATGCGGGCCCTCGACGTCGTGGTCGATTGCCTTGCCCAGGTCGTGCAGCAGGCCGGCGCGCTTGGCGGTCACAACGTCCAGGCCAAGCTCGGAAGCCATCACGCCGCACAGATCAGAGACCTCGAGGGAATGCTGAAGCACGTTCTGACCAAACGAGGTACGGTAGCGCAGGGCACCAAGGGTCTTGACGATCTCGGGGTGCAGATCGTGGATGCCGGTATCGAAGGCAGCCTGCTCGCCAGCCTCGCGCACGCGCTGCTGAACTAGGTCGGCGGCCTTGTGATACATCTCCTCGATACGGGCAGGGTGAATGCGGCCGTCGGCGATGAGGTTCTCGAGGGCGACACGGGCGGTCTCACGACGGACCGGGTCGAAGCTCGAAAGAACGACGGTCTCGGGCGTGTCGTCGATCACGAGGTTGACGCCGGAAACCTGCTCGAAGGTCCGGATGTTGCGACCCTCGCGACCGATGATACGGCCCTTGAGGTCATCAGAGGGAATGTGCACGGAGGTAACGGTGACCTCGGCAGTGTGATCGGCAGCGCAGCGCTGAATCGCCAGAGACAGAATCTCCTGGGCGGTCTTGTGGCACTCGGCGCGAACCTGCTGCTCGGACTCGCGAATGATCGTGGCGGCCTCGTGGGTGACCTCGCCGCGAACCTTATCGAGGAGCTCCTTGTGGGCGTCCTCGCGGGTAAGGTCGGCGATACGCTCGAGCTCGGAGGTCTGCTTTGCGCAGAGCTCCTCGAGCTCACGGGAGCGCTTCTCGACCTGACCGGCCTGGCTGGACAGCTGATGCTCGCGCTTGTCGAGAGCGTCGTTGCGGCGATCGAGGGATTCCTCGCGCTGCATCACGCGGTTCTCGAGCGTACGAATCTCGTTCTTACGCTGCTTGTCCTCGGCCTCGGCGGCCTGCTTGTTCTTGATGATCTCCTCTTTAGCCTCGAGCAGAGCCTCTTTTTTGAGGGTCTCGGCCTGACGCTTGGCATCACCGATCAGGGACTCAGCCTGTGCGTGTGCCGACTGGATTTTTTCGTCGGCCTCGTGAAGACTACCCTGCTTGGCGGTGCGCATGTAGGCAATGGCGGCGATGGCACCCAAAACGATGCCAACGAGCGCTGCGATGATAGGCATGCTCACTCCTTTTTATGGATTCGTTACACAACAAAGCGAACCGTCCTTACGAACGGCTCGCGACATTTGAGTAATATGGGCGCAGCTTATGCGGGTCGGATACAGATAAACATATAAACAAACTCATCACAGATGAGCACATATCACAAAGCAAATGACAGTGTTTATCGTACGTTGAACCACAACAACTGTCAAATAAATGGCCCCAGCACGGCGGCTAAAACGCGGTGAACGGCAGGGCCACAAAACGCATACGCCTAAACCGCACATTCCTCACGTTCGGCATCGAGACGTGCCTTAACGGCATCGGCGGCGATGTGATACGAGAAGCCCTTGCCCATCAAAAACCGAACCAGTTTTTCGAATCCGCGCGTCTCTGGAACACGCCGCTTGGCGAGCAGGGCTGACGCACGCGCCAAATCGTCTTCGACGGCAAAATAATCCTCCGGATAACCGGGAATGTCATCGAGCACGACATGACGGCGCTTGAGCTCGGTCTCGATTTTACGCTGTCCCCAACCGCGCCGCTTGCGTTCCTCGATAAAGTACGAGCAAAAGCGGTTCTCGTCTAAAAAGCGATACTCGGTGGCGCGCTCGACGGCGAAATCGATCGCGGGCTGGCGAAAGCCGTAGCGTGCCAACTTGTCACAGACCTCACCCGTCGCATGGTCGCGTCGCGATAGCATCTCGGTCACCATGGTAAGTGCACATTTACGCTCGATGAGCTGCACCGCTTCACGAAAGTTATCCCAATCACAGGGAAGATCGGGGCGATTTTTGACATACAGGCGCGCGACCCGCACGGGAATCCAAATGGACCGCTCAAAACCGCCCTCAAGCTCACAATCGATATGTGCGCAAGGCTTTTTGGACGCATACCCGCTCGAGAACGAGGAGGCCGCCTTCTTATCGGGAAAGACGACCGTGGCCTCGGTCACCGTATACGACATGAGCGTAACCGCTACTCGTCGTCATCATCGAGCATGGCGGAACCATCGATGGCGTAAAGCTCGTCAAACTCCTCAGGCGCAGGCTGATCGGTCAGCTCGACCTCGGACGGAGCATCGTCATCAAACTCAAGCCCGCAGGCAAGGCGGACCTTATGCTCAATCTCGTCGGCGCAATCGGGGTGTTCGCGCAGGAACGCCTTGGCGGCCTCGCGACCGTTGCCGAGCTTGTCCTCGCCATAGGCAAACCAGGAGCCCATTTTCTTGCAAATGCCGCACTCGACAGCCATGTCCAGAATCGAGCCCTCCTTAGAGATGCCCGTACCGTACATGATGTCGAACTCAGCAGAACGGAACGGAGCTGCCACCTTGTTCTTAACAACCTTGGCACGCACGCGGTTACCGATAACCTCATCCTTGAGCTTAATGCTATCGATGCGGCGAATGTCGATACGCACCGAAGAGAAGAACTTAAGGGCGCGGCCGCCCGTCGTGGTCTCGGGGTTGCCGAACATGACGCCGATCTTCTCTCGCAGCTGGTTAATGAAGATGCATGTCGTGTTGGACTTGGACAGCGAGCCGGCGAGCTTGCGGAGCGCCTGACTCATCAGGCGAGCTTGCAAACCGACCGTGGTATCGCCGATCTCTCCCTCGATCTCGGCACGCGGGGTCAGCGCGGCGACGGAGTCGACGACGATGGCATCGATGGCGCCGGAACGCACGAGCATGTCAACAATCTCGAGCGCCTGCTCACCCGTATCAGGCTGGGAAATCAGTACCTCGTCGATATCCACGCCAATGCGCGCGGCATACGTGGGATCGAGCGCGTGCTCGGCATCGATAAATGCCACCACGCCACCCATTGCCTGGGCCTCGGCCAGGATCTCGAGCGAAAGCGTCGTCTTACCGGAGGACTCGGGACCGTAGATCTCGACGATTCGGCCGCGCGGCACACCGCCGATACCCAGAGCGGCATCGAGTGCCAGAGCGCCCGTGGGGATGGCCTCGACCTCGAGCTCGGGGCCACCGTCGCCGTACCTCATGATGGAACCCTGGCCGAATTTCTTCTCGATCTCGGCCTTGGTGGTGGCGATCATCTCATCGCGCTCTTTACCCGTCGTGCGAGCATGAACGGTACGTACGGGACCTGAATTCTTGGCCATGAAAAGCCCTCCTCTTAACAACCTGCATCGATAATAAACGAACGGCTGTTCGTGGTCAACCGTTCAGATAAATCATATGCAGCCGACCTTTCCAAAACCCAACCAAACGCCGACCAAACACTGACCAAATGCTTGACCACAAAGGACCAAATATGAACAAGGCAGGCAAAATTACGTCTACAACCAGCACAAACGCCAAATGAGCCTAAGGTCCCTATCTCCACAATTAAGGGGCCCGAAGGCCCCTTAAAACACGTCTATTCCATAGAGTTAAGCACAAGGGCAATGCGTCCCAATGCCTCCGCGACCGCATGGGCACGAACACGCGAACGGTCGCCCTCATAGTGGCAGCGCACAGAGTCCACGACCGGCACTTCCCCATCAGCCGCGCGATACGCCCAGCCAATATAGAAAGTGCCAGCCGGATCGTCCTCAGTGCCGCCGCCGGGGCCGGCATAACCCGTTGCGCTCACTGCAATATCGCTCTGGTACAGCTCCAGCGAACCCGCCGCCATCTCGCGCGCGGTCTGACGCGACACCGCGGTATAGCGGTCGAGCGTCTCCTGCTCAACACCCAGAACACGATGCTTGATCTCATCGCAGTAGGTCACCGCACCGCCACGCAGCACCGCCGAGGCGCCCGGGATATCGGCAATCGTCGAGGCGATCATACCTGCTGTCAGCGACTCAGCCGTCGAAACCGTCACGCCCCGAGCGCTCGCGCGCTCGACAATATGACGCGCCAGCTCCTCGTTATGTGCGGAAATCTGCTCAAAAGAGTCCGTCATACCCACCAGAACCTAGACCGAAAAGACGATCTTGCGGCAGTTCCAGAAGTACTGGGCGCCCGAGATAACGGTCAGGACAACGGCAACGGCGTACAGGAAGCGCGACACCGAGTAGATGCCGAGCGTCAGCGCCAGCGGGCCAAGGTGCAAGCCGGCCATCGCAAAGACGCACAGGTAACCGCAGATGGAGACCATCGTGGTCGCCGTCTTGTACTTGCCAAGCTTATCGGCGGCAACGACCACGCCGGCGGCACTCGCAACCATGCGCAGGGCGCTTACCAACAGCTCGCGGAACAAGATGATGAACACGGACCAAACCGACACGGCACCAAAGTCCAAGAATAGCAGCAGGGCCGAGAATACGAGCAGCTTGTCGGCGATGGGGTCCAAGAATTTACCGAAGTCGGTAATCTCGTTGCGCGAGCGCGCCAGGTAGCCGTCAACCTTATCGGTGCACGACAGGATGACGTACAGAATGAAGGCAGCGGCGGCGAGCGGGCCGTCGAAGGTGCTCCAATCTGTACCGGCAACACTCGTGTGAGAAAGCGCCGACACAATCATGAACACCGGGATAAAGACGATGCGAACGCACGTCACGATGTTGGCGGGCGTCCAAACACTCGTCAGTTCCTTATTGCTCTCGTTTGCCACGACGCTCTCCTACTCCACAACATGGCCGATAAGCTCATAGCAGAAGCTATCGGTAAACTCGACCGTCAGAATATCGCCCACAGATGCCTCGCTGGCATCCAGATGCACCGCGCCATCGGAATCAGGCGCCTGGAACCAGGCATGTCCGATCAGCTCGGCGCCGTCCTCGGTCTCTTCGATACCGTCGACAATCACCTGGGCGCGCTCGCCCACATGTGCGGCAGTTGCAGCAAAACCGAGCGACTCGGCCAGGTCCATGGCCTCCTGGGCGCGCTCGAGCTTGACCTCTTCGTCGACCTGAGCCTCCATCTTAGCGGCCAGGCTGCCCTCCTCCTGCGAGTAGGCAAAGACGCTCGTGTAGTCGAAGCCGACGGTGTCCATAAAGTCGATAAGGTCGCGGAACTCGTCGTCGGTCTCGGTCGGGAAGCCGACCATGGCCGTGGAACGGATCACGATGCCGGGGATGCGCTCACGCAGATCGCGGAACAGGTCCTCGAGCTCCTGGCGCGAACCAGAACGGCGCATAGCCTTGAGGATGCGCGCGTCGCAGTGCTGCACGGGGATATCGATATAGGGCAGCACCTCGGGGGTATCGCGAATCGTCTCGATAAGCTCGTCGGACATGCCCTCAGGCTGCAGGTAGAGAACACGGACCCAGACGTTGTGCGGGCGCACGGCCTCGGCTACGGCGCGCAGCAGCTGCGCCAGATTGCGCGGCGAGCCCTCGGCGACGTCACCATCCGCAAAGTCGGTGCCCCAGATGCCCGTGTCCTGGCCGATCAGCACGATCTCTCGCACGCCACCGGCAACCAAGTCGCGCACCTCGGAAATAATGCTCTCGGCATTGCGCGAGTGATAACGACCGCGGATATACGGGATCATGCAGAAGCTACAGAAGCGGTTGCAGCCATCGGAGATCTTGACGTAGGCGACAGCGCCCTCGACGGTGCGCTTGACCTGCGGAATATAGGCGGCAATCTCGCGCTCGACGCCCAGCACGCCATCGATGACCGCCACGATGCCATCCTCCTCGTCGGCCTTCACAAAGGCAGCGACCTCGGGCAGCTCATCGGGCAGATCGTCGCCATAGCGCGACGGCACACAGCCGCACATGACGATGGGGCAAGAACGAACGCCGTCCTGAACCTCGTTGGCGAGCTCGAGCGTGGTCTCGATGCTCTCGGACGTTGCGGAGGCGAGGAACGAGCATGTATTGACGATGGCGATATCGGCATCCTGTGGGTCGAATGCCTCCTCGTAGCCCGCGGCGGTCAAAAGAGAACGCATGCGGTCGGTGTCAACCTCGTTCTTAGCGCACCCGAGGGTGATGTAGAGCACGGAGCCCAACGGTGTATCCATGTTGAAGAGCAGTCCTTTCGAATGATATTAGCGGTAGTTGGTGAACTGCAGCGGCTGGCCGTAGTCCTGGTCGCGCAGGAACTGGATCACGGTCTGCAACGCGTCCTTCGAAGCAGAGGAAACACGCAGCTTGTCGGCCTCGATAGTCACCTTGACCTTGAGCTTTTGGTCCTTGATGTCCTTGTTGATCTTCTTGGCGGTCGCCTGGTCGATACCCTCGACGATATGGCCGAGCACGCGCACGGTGCCGCCCGATGCCGCCTGCGGGGCATCCCACGAGACAGCCTTGAGGTCGATGCCGCGCTTGATGAGCTTGGAGCTCAGCACCTCGATAATCTGCTTGGAGACAAAGTCGGCCGGGGCGTTGATCGTAAAGAGCTTGTCGCCCTTCGAAAGCTCGATCGTGGCGCCGGAATCCTTCAGGTCATAGCGCTGGGAAATCTCGCGCGTGGTTTGCTGGAAGGCGTTGTCGACCTCTTGCATGTTGACCTCGGACACGACGTCGAAGCTGGAATCTTTAGCCATGATGTTTCCTTTCGCGTACGAGCGGCTTAGTAGCTATCGTACGAATAGTCGGTAGAATCGGTGGGCGTCTGGCCGTCAGTTGCGGTATCGGCGCCATCCGTGGACTGGGCATCGGTGCCGTCGGTGGTGTCGGTACCATCGGTGGTGTCGGTACCATCAGAACTTTCACCATTCTCGGAACCAGTCGTCTCCTTCTTGGGAACGGTGATCGTCACACGCGCCACGCCCGAGGTCTTGGTATCGTAACGGACCTTTTCGCCGTTCTTGGTAACGGTGACATCGGAAGGCTTGGACGTGGTGATCTCGATCGAGGACTCAGGCGTGTACTCCTGCTCAAAGGGGCCAGTCGCCTGGGCGCCATAGACCGACTTGCCATCGACCTTGACCTCAATCCAGGCGGTCTTTCCCTTGGCAACGGAGACCTTGACCTTCGTTACCTCGTTTTCTTCCTTTTTAGCCGTCGTCTTGGTGGCGTCCGAATCGGTCGACTCATCCGTCGCCTCATCGGTGTCCTCATCCTCGTCGACCGTTTCGGTCTTCTTAGAAGACTTCTTGGTCGTCGTCTTGGTAACAGCGGGCGTCTCGGGCGTGGTCTCGGGCGTCGAAGATGCGCAGCCGCGCAGAAGTACCACGATGAGCACGATCAGCAGCAACGCCACGGCACCGATGCCGGCGTAGACGATACGCGGATCGAGACCGTTGTTTTGAGGAGTACGGGAACCGCCGCGTCCACGACTGGAACTGCTGCGGCCGCCTCCCTGAGGCATACGGCCACGATTGCTATCGGAACGGCCGCAATAGCCACCCTGGCCCTGAAGGCTGCGCTGACCCGAGCGGGGCGCAAGTTCACCGCGGCCTTGATAGCCACGCTGGCCCGCACGCGGAGCCGAAGAGCGCTGGCCATACGGCTGTGGTTGAGAGCGAAGACGCGGCGTCACCTGCGTGGTATCGGCGTCCGCATAGCCACTGCGAGAGCGTCCGGTGGAGATACCACGGTGACCGCGATCGGAATAGCCGCCGTCGCCGTAGCCGGCACGAGGGTCACGCGCCACGCCGCGGGCAGCGGGAAGTGCACGGTCCTCGGGCATCGGCGTACTGCGGAACCGGTCACGCTGCGAGCGAATCTCCTCGCCCGAACCCGTCTCGGTAATATAACCGGCCTGCTGAGGACGCTGTCCATAGCGAGTCGAACGACCGCCCTGAACCATCAGAAAGCGCCCGTTATCGACAGAGGAACGCGAATTGACGTAGCCGGCGGCGTCCTGGAAACGACCGCCCTGCTGCGACGTCTCGCGTTCGTATGCCATCAGTTCGTCAAAGTAGGCATTGACGACCTCGCGCGGATTGAGGCCCAAAAAACGAGCATAGCTCGAAATCATGCCCTGCGCATAGCCGCGCGGCGGCATCGAAGCAAAGTTACCGGTCTCGAAAAACTCGATGATCTGCGGCCTGATTTTGATGGTGTTGGCGACCTGCTGAATGGAAAGGCCCATTCGGCGACGCTGCTCGAGCAGCATGTCACCAAAGCGTGCAGCCATCAGAATCCTCCAAA
This sequence comes from uncultured Collinsella sp., assembly GCA_958445895.1. Classification (GTDB taxonomy): domain Bacteria; phylum Actinomycetota; class Coriobacteriia; order Coriobacteriales; family Coriobacteriaceae; genus Collinsella. The sequence goes on along the minus strand of CAUCTV010000010.1, from coordinate 18,389 downwards.
CTCACGATCTTCACGTGCCATCTCGGCGTCGACAGATTCCAGCGCGGCAAGCCCCTCCTCGTCCAACAGGACCTCGCGCGGCTTGGAACCGTCGGGCGGGCCGACGACACCCTTTTCTTCCAGCATGTCCATAATACGCCCGGCACGCGCATAGCCAACCTTCAGGCGGCGTTGCAGGCCAGATGTGGAGCCCAGCTGCGATTCCACCACAATATGGGCGGCTTCCCAAATGAGCGGATCATCGTCTTGCGGCTCGGCGACTCCGGTGCGGACAATGCCGCCGCCACCAGCCATGGACATGGAAGCGGGCGCCACGGCGGACAGAATCTCCTCGTGGTAGTCGGGCTCGCTCTGCGACTTGACGAACTCGACAATCTCGTTGATTTCGTCGTCCGAGACAAAGCAGCCCTGGATACGGCGGGGCTTGCCCCAGTCGACCTTGGAGAACAGCATGTCGCCCAAACCGGTGAGCTTCTCGGCACCCATCTGGTCGATGATGACGCGCGAGTCGATGCCCGTGGCGACGTTAAAGGCGATGCGGTTGGTGATGTTGGCCTTGATAAGGCCCGTCACCACGTTGGAGCTGGGGCGCTGCGTGGCAACGATAAGGTGAATACCGGCGGCGCGGCCCAGCTGTGCAATACGCACGATCGAGGCCTCGACATCCTTACCGGCGACCATCATCAGGTCAGAGAGCTCGTCAATGATAATGACCAGGTAGGGCATCTTTTGCGGCGGGTTGTCGTAATGCTCAAACTCGCCAGCAGCCTGCTTTTCGTTGTAGGTCGAGATCTTACGCACGTTGAGACGCTCGAAGACCTTCAGGCGACGCTCCATCTCGGACACAGCCCATTGCAGAGCGCTCGCGGCCTGCTTAGGCTCGGTCACCACGGGCACATAGAGATGCGGAAGACCGTTATAGCCCGCAAGCTCGACGCGCTTGGGGTCGACCATAATCAGGCGAACGTCCTCGGGAAGGGCGCGCATGAGCAAGGTCGTGATGATGGAGTTGATCATCACCGACTTACCAGAACCGGTCGTACCGGCAATCAACAGGTGAGGCATCTTGGCGAGGTCGGCGACAACCGGCGTGCCCTCGGCGTCGCGGCCGATGGCGAGCTCGAGCGGACCGCCCTTCACATAGGGCAGCACGTCGCCCAGATTGACGTTCTGGCGCTTGCGGTTGGGAATCTCGATGCCCACGAGCGAGGTGCCGGGGATCGGGGCAAAGATACGCACCGACTGGGCAGCGAGCGAAAGCGCGATATCGTCCTCGAGGCTCGAGATTTTGCTCACACGCTCGCCCTCACCGGGCTGCAGCTTAAAGGTCGTCACCGTGGGGCCGGCGATCCAACCGACCACGCGGGCACTGCGGCCAAACTCAAGCAAGGTGGATTGCAGTGACTCAGCGGTCTGCTCCAGCTCCTTGTCCGAAGACGCGGCGGAAGCCGACTGCGGGTTGGCATGCAGGATTTCGAGCGGCGGAAGCTTGAGGCCGTCCTCCTCTTCGCCCTCGTTATCTGCGGCGCCGTCGTCCACTCCCCCATCACGAGCCGCAGCCGATTCGATAGCACTCGTGGCAGGCGCATCGGCAACCTTGGGATGCTTCAGGAAGTCGGGAATCTGAGGTGCGGCCGAGACGGGATTCACGGCAAACGGCGGCTCGGACTCGTCGATCTTGTCCGGATCGTCCTCCATCGAAAGCTGTCCAGTGACCTGCCCGCGCTTGGCGTGGCGACGCGGCAGCAAGGTTGTCTTGGCGGTCTCGAGCGGAGCCTCGTCGTCCTCGTCGTCACCCTCGGTGAGCTCAATCTCGCTATCGGACCAAGACGGGTCGGGCTCACTCGTATTGAGCTTAGGCGCAGCCTTGCCCTTCTTGACATGGCGACGCGGCAGCAGCGTGGTCTTGGCCCGCTCGGCTTCAACCGACTCGGATACGTCGACAAACGGGTCATCGTCCTCGTCGTCATCCAAAACCGGGTCGACATCGCCACCCATGACCGTGGTCACCGCTGCGTCAGTCCCCTTCTGGCGCAGAATGCTCAGGTGCGGACGAGCGACGCCGGGAACAGACAGGGCCTCTTCATCGCCCCACGGGCTGGCGTTGACATCGGCACGACGGCGTTCGGCAAAATCTGCCGCACGGTCACGGGCGGAGCGCAAAACGCCACCCACCGAAAAGCCGATAATGACCAAACCAACGACGACAAGCCCCAGCAAGACAACCATGGCGATAGGTTTACCCAGGGCGTTTTGCAAGGCACTTGCGATAAAGGCGCCAATGTAGCCGCCCGACACGGAAAGGTTCTGCGGCGTAAACATAAGGTCGCACGAATCGCTCGTGCCCGGCACCATCAGCGAAAGAATGGAGACGACGGCGATAAAGACCACGGCGCCGCCCGCGACAGAGCGCACGTTGAGCGGCGAGTCCTCACCCAAAAAGAGCGTGGCGGCAAACAGCAAGATGACGATCGGCAGCACGTAGGCGCCCAGGCCAAAGCCCAGGTGGTAGAAACCGGCAACCGCAGCCGTCACGGGCGCTGTTGCCGGAGAGATCACGGCAATGAAGGACGCGATCGCCAAAACGGCGATGACCACACCGGCGATATCGCGATTGGCCGAAGGCTCGACCAAGGGCTCAAACTCATCGAACTCGGACTCGTGGCCCTTATTGGCACGCAGATGGGAACCGGCACCCTTAGCAGATGCCGGTTGGTTATTGGCCTTATTGCCTTTGGCGTTTTGTGCAGATCCGCGCGCCAAACTAAACCTCCATGACGACCGGGATGATCATCGGACGGGTGCGCGTACGGCTCCAGATAAAGTTAGAGAGCGAATCGCGCACGGCCTTGCGAATGGCATCGGAACCGCTGCTGGTAAAGCTAAACTTACCCTTCTCGATCGTCTTCATAATGGACGCGGAGGCATCCTCGGAGAACTGGTCGTCGATGGCAAACGAGACGCCGCGGCCCGAGAACTCGATGGCCTCGATCTTCTTGTGTTTGAGGGAGACGATGGCAACGGCCGTGACCATACCGTCGTTGGCGAGCTTCTGGCGATCGCGCAGGACGATGGGGTCGGTATCGCCGATACGCAGGCCGTCGACGTAAACGACACCGGACTCGACGGGCGTACCGCGCTTGACGATACCACCGCGCATCTCGAGCGTGTCGCCGTTATCGAGGATAAAGATATGATCGTCCTTGATGCCCATCTTGCGCGCCAGCTGGGCATGGGCGCGCAGATGCACGGCCTCACCGTGAACCGGCATAAAATACGTGGGCTTGGCCATGGCCATCAGGAGCTTGAGCTCCTCCTGGCTACCGTGACCCGAGACGTGGACGAGAGCGCGGTTCTTATCCCACACGTCGCAGCCGAGCTTGGCCAGGCTGTTGACGACCTGCTGGACGGCTTTCTCATTGCCGGGAACGGGAGTTGCCGAGAGGATAACGGTATCGCCCTCGTGGATGGAGAGCGTCTTGTGCTCGCCATTGGCCATGCGGGACAGGGCCGACAGCGGCTCGCCCTGCGAACCAGTGCACATGACGACGATCTTGTCGTCAGGCAGGTTATCGATATCGAAGGCATCGATGATATCGGCATCATCGATGTTGAGATAACCGAGCTCGCGCGCCACGCGGGTGTTCGTGAGCATGGAGCGACCGGTCACAACGACCTTACGGCCGCACTTGCGGGCGGCATCGCAGATCTGCTGCAAACGATGGATGTGGCTCGAGAACGATGCGACGAACACGCGACCCGGGGCGTTCTTGATGGCGTGCAGCAGGTTGGGACCAACCTCGGCCTCGGACTTGGTAAAGCCGGGAACCGTGGCATTAGTGGAGTCGGAGAGAAGCAGGTCGATACCCTGCTTGGCAAAGCGGCTGATAGCGGCATAGTCGGGCGTAACGCCATCGATGGGCGTCTGGTCGAGCTTAAAGTCGCCGGTGTGCATAACGGTGCCCTGATTGGTGCGGATGAACACGCCCAGAGCGCCGGGGATGGAGTGCGTCATCGAGAAGAAGTCGAGCGAGATGCCGCCGAGGTTGACATGGCTGCCGCCCTTGACCTCGCGGAACTTGGGTGCGCGGATGCGGAACTCAGAAAGCTTGCCCTCGATAAAGCCAAGCGTCAGCTTGCTCGAGAAGATGGGCACCTTATTGTTGAGGTCCTGCAGCAGATACGGAAGCGAACCGGTGTGGTCCTCGTGGCCGTGAGTGACGACGATACCGCGGAGCTTCTCCTCGTTCTCCAGAACATAGGTGTAGTCGGGAAGCACCAGGTCGATACCAGGCTGGGAGTCATCCGGGAACATAAGACCGGCGTCGACGAGCACCATGTCGTCGCCGCACTCGAAGACCGTCATGTTCTTGCCGATGCCGTCAAGACCGCCGAGCGGGATGATCTTCAAGGGAGATGATTTTTTAGCTGCCATAGGTTAGTGTGGTTTCCTTTCTTCGAAACGGGTCTGGAACAACCGACGGGGCGCTTCTGGCAAACCGACCGCCGGGAACGTACAAATATGCATCGCAGAGTCGATGCAATAACCACAGTATGATACCCATTTGCACAACAACAGACCACCCATGCATCAAAGCCCCATCTGAACCGGTCTATCCCGCCGGTCTGGTCTCAGCGGGCCCGGCACGGGCTAAGTTTCCTGCTCTACAGTCCTGCGCAAGACGGAAAGCACATTAAGTGCTTTCCTTTGCGTGCGGAACTCGCGATAAACTTAGCCCGTGCCGGGCCCGCTGAGACCAGACCTGCCAAAATAGGACAGCTTTATTTTGGTCGGTTTTATCTGGGGCAATGACGCGCATGCGATTGTCAAAAGATCTGAATTCAAATAACTGAATAGACTGTCTGACAAAATCGCAACCCGCAGCAACCAGACCTTTTGCTATTCCCGGCGGGGGCCGCGGGTAAAGTTTATCGCGAGTTCCGCACGAACAGGAGGCCACTTAATGTGGCCTCCGTCGTGAGCAGGACTGTAGAGCAGGAAACTTTACCCGCGGACCCCGCCGGGAATAGCAAAAGGGCGACTCCATGGTGGAGTCGCCCTTTATTGAGCTGCTTATGTGTTGCTGTTACTCGGCGTCGTGGTGGCGGCGGGGCTTGCGGCCTCCGTTGTCACCGGGACGGCGCGGACGGTCGCTGCGCTCGGAGCGCTCGCGACGCGGACGCTCACGGCGCTGGAAGTGCTCGCCGTCGCCCTCGGAGGAACCCTCGGCGCGAGCCGGAGCCTCAGGCTTGTCAAGACGATCGAGCGAGATCTTGCCGCGATCGTCGACCTCGATGACGACGACCTTGACCTCGTCGCCCACGTTAAGGACATCCTCGACCTTCTCCACGCGGCCCTTGGCGACGCGGGAGATGTGCAGCAGGCCGTCCTTGCCGGGCAGCAGGTTGACGAAGGCGCCGAAGGGCTGGATGGAGACCACGCGACCGGTGTACTCCTCGCCCGGCTCGGGAACCTTGATGATGAGCTTGATGCGCTCGACGGCCTGGTCAACAGACTCGCCAGTGCCGCCGACAAAGACGGTGCCGTCCTCCTGGATGTCGACCGAAGCACCGGTCTCGTCCTGGATGCCGCGGATGACCTTGCCGCCGGAACCGATGACGTCACGGATCTTATCGGTCGGAACCTGGATGGAGACGATACGCGGAGCGGTGCTGCGCGTGGTGTGGCGCGGCTCGGGGATCACATCGAGCATCTTCTGCAGGATGAAGGCGCGGCCCTCCTTGGCCTGCTGCAGGGCGCGGGCCAGGATGTCGAAGGTAAGGCCGGTGGCCTTGTTGTCCATCTGCAGAGCGGTAATGCCCTCGGTGGTGCCGGTGACCTTAAAGTCCATGTCGCCAAGGAAGTCCTCGAGACCCTGGATGTCGGACAGGACCACGGTCTTGCCCTCCTCCTGGATCAGGCCCATGGCGATACCGGAGACCGGGCGTTTAATGGGCACGCCGCCGTCCATAAGGGCGAGCGTGGAGCCGCAGGTCGAAGCCATCGAAGAGGAGCCGTTGGACTCCATGACCTCGGAGACCACGCGGATGGCGTAGGGGAACTCGTTCTCGTCGGGAAGCACCGGAAGCAGAGCGCGCTCGGCCAGGTTGCCGTGGCCGATCTCGCGGCGCTTGGGGCTGCCCATGCGACCGGTCTCGCCGGTGCAGAACGGCGGGAAGTTGTAGTGGTGCATATAGCGCTTGCCCTCGGTGGGCTCGATGGTATCCAGACGCTGGCCCTCGTTGAGCATACCGAGCGACAGGACGGAAAGCACCTGGGTCTGGCCACGCTGGAACAGACCGGAGCCGTGAACGAGCGGCAGGTAGTTATCCTTCACCATGATGGGGCGAATCTCATCGGCGGCACGGCCGTCGACGCGCTCGCCGGTCTCGACGACCATGGTACGCATAGCCTTCTTCTCGAGCTTCTTGAGCGCCACGGGAATCTCGCGCTCCCAAGCGGCCTGCTCCTCCTCGGTGAACTCGGCACGGATGGACTCCTTCAGAGCCTCGACCTTGCCGATACGGGAGAGCTTGTCGGCGTCGCGAAGGGCGGCTGCCATCTCGTCGTAGTGGGCGAAGATGCGCTCCTGGACCTCCTCGACGGGCTGGTCGAGCGGGTACTCCTTCTTGACGATAGCGCCGTTGACCTGCTCCCACTCGGCGACAAACTCGTCCTGAGCCTGGCAGAAGGCAGCAAGGGCCTCCTGGCCAAACTTCATGGCGGCGAGCATGTCGTCCTCGGAGATCTCCTCGGCGCCGGCCTCGACCATCGAGATGAAGTCGGCAGAGCCGCCCAGCTCCAGGTCCAGATCGGAGTTCTCGCGCTCCTCATAGGTGGGGTTAACGATAAACTCGCCGGTCTCCACGTTGCGGCCGATGCGCACGCAGGCAAGCGGGCCCTCGAAGGGCACGCCGCCGAGCGTCATGGCCAGGGAAGCACCCATGACGTTGATGACGTCAAAGGGGTTGACCTGGTCGGCGACGAGCGAGGTAGCGACGATGTGCACCTCGTTGCGGAAGCCGTCCGGGAAGCTCGGGCGAATCGGACGGTCGATCATGCGCGCGGTGAGCGTGGCCTTCTCGCTGGGACGGCCCTCACGCTTGAGGTAGCCACCCGGGATGCGGCCGGCTGCGTACATCTTCTCGTTGAAGTCGACGGTCAGCGGGAAAAAGTCGTAGTTCTTGCGCTCCTTGGAGACAACCACGGTGTCGAGCATCGTGGTGTCGCCCTGCTTGACCAGGCAGGCGCCGGTGGCCTGCTTGGCAAGCTCGCCCGACTCAAAGGTGTAGGTCTTGCCGTACAGCTCAAAGGTCTTGGATACGAGTGTCATTGTTCTCCTTTACCCCGCAGGCCCCTTGCCTGCAGGCTCCTCATGTGACGCGGGCCCCCTGCCCCCGCCACGCTTCAGAGCGTGATTGTTCACGCCCTTACACAAAAAGAGCGCCCCGCTGCGCAGGACGCTCCTTGCATGTACAAATCCTACTGGATGTTGTCGCGGATGCCCAGAGCCTTGATGAGCTCTCGATACTCGACGATGTCGTTCTTCTTGATGTAGGAGAGAAGACGACGACGACGGCCGACGAGCATGAGCAGGCCACGACGGGTGTGGAAGTCCTTCTGGTGGGACTTCATGTGCTCGGTCAGCTCCTTGATGCGCTCGGTCAGGATGGCGACCTGAACCTTGGGGTTGCCGGTATCGACCGGGGTGTTACCGAACTGGGCAGTCAGCTCCGCCTTGCGCTCTTTGGAAACAGTCATTGTTTCACCTTTCGTTTTGCGTCGCCCACGGGCGACTCGATTCGCCTCGGACTGGGAAGCCGCCGGTGGAGCGAGCAACCAAGGTCGAGGTACCAACAGGTCGGTATGTTACCACAAGCAGCCCGTGCCTGCGCATCATCACCGACCCAACATGAATTCCATCGCACGGAGGCGCTGATCGGTGTGCGTCGCAGCCCACACATGCGAAAGCCCGAGCAAGAACGCCGCCTTATGCGTGTCGATCCTCTCGACCATAAGCGCATCGAAGGTCATGGACATGAGGGCGCGCAGCCACGCGACCTCACCGGTCGACACCAGCTCGGCACCCGGAACGCTCGACGCGCACGACCCGCACATGAGACCGCCCGCCTGGGGCGAAAAATACGACAGCATGGGGTCTCCGCACAGCACGCAGGCCGAAAAATCGGGTCGATAGCCAACGTGCGACAGCAGCTTAAAGACATATGCCGCCACAAGTAGATCCATATGCGCCGCGTCGAGCCCGCTGCCCACCAGGGCAAGCGCTCGCTGCGTTATGGCAAAGGTAAACGGGTCCTCGGCGTCCTCGAACGAGCACACGCGCGCGACCTCGGCGATCGCGCTTGCGGCGCATGTCATCTCGTAATCGGGAGCAGCGCCGAGCGGCGCCTCCATAAGCTCGGCCTGGGAAACCACGTCGAGCGACCGTCCATGCGCAAGCAGCAGATCAACGGTACAGAACATCTCGCAGCGCGCAGCCAGGCGTCCGCCGGGTTTGCGGGCGCCCTTTGCCACAGCACGAACCTGCCGACCCCGCTCGTCAAGCATCGTCAGGATCAGGTCCGTCTCTTTGAGCTTCGTCTTATCGAGCACGAGCACTTTCGTGCGATATGTACGAGAACCTGCCATTCGCGCCGCGTGTCCCTAATCCTCGGCATTGTAGCCAAAGCGGCGAATCTGGGCCTCGTCGTCACGCCAGCCGGCCTTGACCTTCACGTCCAGCTCCAAAAAGACCTGGGTGCCAAAGATGCGCTCAAGGTCGCGACGGGCGTCGATGCCGATATGTTTGATCATCTCGCCGCCCTTGCCGATGATGATGCCCTTTTGGCCCTCGCGCTCGACGTAAATGGTGGCGTGCACGCGCAGCACCTTCTTGGTCTGCTCAAGCGCATCGCAAATCACGCCCACGGAGTGCGGGATCTCATCACGGGTGCGGCGCAAGACCTTCTCGCGCACAAACTCGGCAACGAGCGTCTCATCGGAAGCGTCGGTACCCATGTCCTCGGGGAACCAACGCGGACCCTCGGGCAAAAAGTGCGCAACGGTCTCGATGAAGGCATCGACGTTAAAGTTCTTGACCGACGACGTCACGATCTCGTCGTCATATTCCATAAGCTCGTGGGCGGCCTTAAGCTGCTCCATGACCTGTGCGGGGTCGGCTTCATCGGCCTTGGTGAGCACCAGGACCTTCTTGGAACGGGCATTCTTGACGCGTTCGGCAACCCAGGCGTCTCCCCTACCGATAGGCATAGTGGCATCGATCAAAAACGCGACGACGTCAACATCGTTCAGCTCGAACAGCGCGCTCTTGTTGAGCTCGGATCCCAGGCCATCCTTGGGCTTGTGAATACCCGGGGTATCGACAAAGACCAGCTGGTAGCCGGGGCGGTTGACGACGGCGCGCATACGGCGGCGGGTCGTTTGGGCCACCGGCGAGGTGATGGCAACCTTTTTGCCATAGCAGGCGTTGAGCAGCGTGGACTTGCCGGCGTTGGGGCGGCCGACCAAGGCCACGAAGCCACTGCGGAAACCGGGCTCAACGTCGCCAAAGCCCGCGAGGCTGTCGTCCTCGTCGCACAGGGCGTCGAGTTCCTCGTCGCTCATGCCCTCAAACGGGTCGAACTCCTCGGCTTCCACATAGGCCTCGGTCGCCTTAGCATCCGGGGACTCGTCGTCCAAAATTTCATCGATAGGCTGCATATTGTCGGACATGGGAATCCCTTTCTAAATAAAGCCGAGCGCGTGGGCAAATACCAGCAAGCCCACAATCGCGGCGGTGATTGAAAGTACGTATACCGAGGCGGCGGCGATGTCCTTGGCGCGTTTTGCCAGCGGATGGAGCTCCTGGGTCGCCAGATCGACAATGGCCTCCATGGCGGTATTGCACAGCTCGCCGTGAATCACCAGGCCGCAGCAGATGATAATCGTGGCCCACTCGGCAATGTCGAGCCCCACGATGCAGCCGGCAATGATGGTGCACACGCCCGCTACGAGCATAACCTTAATGTTGCGCTCGGTCTTGACGGCGGTGACGAAGCCCTCCATGGCGTAGGAGAACGACTTTAAAAAGGACGGATGGTCCTTGTTCGATCCGGGAATCATAAGTGGCTCCTAGTCGTGGGCATGATTGGTGATGGGGCCGACGTGAACGAGTTTGGGGTCCTCGCCGCGCTCGAGCGCCAGATCGCGCAGGATAGCGTCCTCGCGGGCCTCCATGACCTCGGCCTCGTCGTCCTCGATATGGTCATACCCCAGCAGGTGTAGCATGCCGTGTACGAGCATCAGGCGGCACTCGTCGGCAGGGCTATTGCCAAAGCCGGGGGCCTGACGGGCAATGACCTGCGGGGCCAAGATGATATCGCCGAGCTCGAGCGTCTCGTCGGCGGGAATATCCTCGTCAAAGGCCGAGTCGCATTCAAACGAGAGCACATCGGTGGTGCGGTCGATGCCACGCCACTCGTGGTTGAGCTCGTGCATCTCGTCCTCGTCGACATACGAAAGGGAAATCTCGACTTCACGTTCAACGCCCTCGGCGGCAAGCACAACCTCGCAGATGTGCTCCACCTCCTGCGCGTCGAGCAGCGTATCGAGCTCGGCATCGTTGCTGATCAATACACTCAACGGGACTCCTTTCGGTCGCGCGAGCGCTGCTCGCGCACGTCATCATAAGCATCATATGCCTCAACGATACGACCCACTAGGGCATGGCGCACCACGTCGGCGCGCTCCAGGTGTGCAAACGCCACATCGTCGACACGGCCCAAAATCTTCTCAACATCCGCCAAGCCACCACGACGACCCACCAGGTCGCGCTGGCTGAGGTCGCCGGTAATCACGAACTTGGAGTTGAATCCAAGGCGTGTCAGGAACATCTTCATCTGCTCGGGCGTAGTATTTTGCGCCTCGTCGAGCACCACGAAAGCATCGCTCAGCGTACGACCGCGCATATAGGCAAGCGGGGCGATCTCGATCACGCCGCGCTCCATAAGCTCATCGGTGCGCTCGCGATCCATCATGTCAAAAAGGGCGTCGTAGAGCGGACGCATGTACGGATCGATCTTTTCCTCGAGGGTGCCAGGCAAAAAGCCCAGGTTCTCCCCCGCCTCGACAACAGGACGCGTCAAGATCAAACGGCCCACCTCATGGCGCTTGAGCGCGGCAACGGCGAGCGCCATGGCCAGATAGGTCTTACCGGTACCGGCAGGACCCAAGCCAAAGGTGATGGTATGCGAGCGAATGGCATCCACATAGCGCTTTTGCCCGAGCGTCTTGGGGCGAATGACGCGACCGCGATACGAAAGCAGCACGTCATCGCGAAGCGACGTAGCCTCGTGCTCGCCATCGCGCAAGACGGCCAGGCAGCGAGAGACATCGTCGGCAGACAGGGTACGACCGGCCGCCGCCTCGCGAAAAGCGTGTTCGAAAAAACGCGCCACGAGTTCGACCTCGTCCGGGTCACCGCTCACGGCGATGCTATCGCCACGGGCGACCACATGGGCGCGAACCAAGCTCTCGAGCGCACGAAGGACGCCGTCGCCGGCGCCCAAAACACGCGAGGGATCAACTCCCTCGGGAACGGTAAGTCTAATCTTCGAGGCTTCCATGGACCTCCCTGCGCGCATGGACCAAGCCGGAATCATCGACTCCGATGATAGCAACATCGAGCAGGCACGGGGCTGTAAGTCCACAGGTATCGTCAAGACGGGCATGATGGAACGAACCGAGCGTTAAATTATCACCGTACTCAAGCACGGCACGCTCGACAGTGCCCACGCGACGACGAGCATCGGCAATAGCGAGCTCCTGCGCCGTGTCTCGCATACGGCGGCTGCGCTCGGCCATAACCTCGGGCGGCACCTGGTCGGGCATGTCGGCAGCAAGGGTACCGGGACGCTTGCTATAGCGGAACACGTGCATACGCGAGAAACCCACACGGCGGCACAGCGCCAGCGACTCCTCGAACTCCTCGTCCGTCTCACCGGGAAAACCGACGATGACGTCGCACGAAAGAGACGCCTGCGGCAGGATGGCGCGAATCATGCGCACCGTGTCCTCAAAGGCCTCGGCACTATAGGGACGACCCATGCGATGCAGGGTCGCCGTACAGCCGGACTGCACGGGCAGGTGCAAAAACGGGGCGATACGCTGCGGATAGCGCGCCATAACCTTAAGCAGGCGCTCAGAGATATCCATGGGCTCGACCGAGGAAATGCGCACATGCGCAATAGTCGTGCGCTCCATGATGGCCTCGAGCAGCTCATCGATTTCGACATGCTCGTCGGTCGCGCTCTTGCCATCGTAGGCACCCAGGTTCACACCGGTCAGCACCACCTCGGGCACGCCGGCCTCCTGGGCCTCGCGAACTTGCTCAAGCACGGACTCGACGGGCACGGAGCGCTCGGGGCCGCGCGCCTTCCACACGATGCAATAGGTGCAACGGTGGTTGCAGCCGTCCTGGATCTTCACGCCCAGGCGAGAGCGGCCGAGCGCATCGACCACCTCGCCATCGCTGCAGGCGGGAACGCTATCGGACTCAACGCCCAGCACCTCGCAGACACGTTCGGCGACATCGATCTTGGACGGCTCGGCGATCACGCGATCCGAAAGCTCCAACAGCTCCTCGGGATGCAAATTGACCACGCAACCGGTCACGACCACATAGGGCTCATTTGGATGGGCCAGCGCATGACGGACGGCCTTACGGGTCTTGGCCTCAGCCTCGCCCGTAACGGCACAGGTGTTAATGACGATCAAATCGGCATCCTGGGGCTCCACAATGGCAAAGCCCAGGCGCATAAGATCGGCAGTGATACGGTCAGACTCAACCCGGTTGACACGGCAGCCGAGGTTGACGACGGAAATATGGGGTGCGAGCACGCGGGCTCCTTAATCGAGGATATCGTCGAGGGCACTCTTGATACGGTCGGTCACCGACTTCTTACCGGAAGCGACGTCATCGCCCATCTCATCGGCAAAAGCACGGAGCAGCTCGCGTTGCTTATTGGAAAGATTGGTGGGAACGACCACGCGCAGTTGCACGATCAAGCGGCCACGCGAACCGCCACCGCCAATGCGCGGCATGCCGTAATTATTGACGCTCACGGTGTCGCCGTACTGGGCGCCGGCGGGAACCGTCACCTTAACGACCTCGTCGGGCATAATGCCCTCGACCTCGATCTCGCAGCCGAGCGCAGCCTGCGCAATCGAGATATCGCTCACCAGGTACAGGTCGTCACCGTTGCCCTTAAAGCGCTCATGGTCGGCGACGCGCACGTTGACAATCAGGTCGCCCGAAGGCTCGCCGCGAAGGCCGGCCTCGCCAAAGCCGCTCACACGCAGCTGGCGACCGGTCGAAACGCCGGCGGGAATATCGATGTCGATCTTTTCGTGCGAAGGCGTGCGGCCCTGACCGTCGCAGGTCTCGCAGGGATGGTCGATAACCGTGCCCTCGCCATGGCAGTCGGGGCAAGGCGAGGAAGACTGAACCTGGCCCAAAAACGATCGCTGAACCGTCGTGACGTAGCCCGTACCGTGGCAGCGACTGCACTGCTTTTCCTGTGCACCCTCGGCCCTACCGGTACCGTTGCAGTCCTCGCAAGGAGCAAGGCGATCATAGCTGATCGTCTTTTTGCAACCGAGCGCCGCCTCCTCGAGCGTCACCGAAAGGGAGATGGCCATGTCACGTCCGCGACGACGCTCACGACGGCTGCGGGCGCCACCACCGGCGCCACCGCCAAAGAACGACGAGAACAGGTCGTCCATGCCCATGCCACCAAAGATATCGTTGATATCGACATAGCCAGAACCACCAGGACCGTCGGCAGTGCCGTAACGGTCGTAGTTAGCACGCTTCTGCTCATCGGAAAGAACGGAATAGGCCTCGTTGAGCTCCTTGAACTTGGCCTCGGCCTCGGGATCGTCCGAAACATCCGGATGTACGGTACGGGCCTTCTTTAAAAACGCACGCTTAATCGTCCGCGCGTCGGCATCCCTGTCGACGCCAAGCACCTCGTAGTAATCCCTATTTTCCGACACGACCGAATCCTTCCGACTTTCATTATTGTCACAGTGCGTCCTATACCCAAGCTGGGCCGACCGCAAACAAAGGGTTTGATGTTATTGCATTTGATACGGCGAAAGCATGGCCCGTTGCGAGCAGCTCGCGAACCAAACCGACACGAGCGCGAACATGAAGCCGTTGGCAAAACCGTTGGCAAACTGCATCGCACCGCGCTTCCACCACAGCAGGCTGCGATGAAGCACACCGTCCGAAAGCACCATGAACAGGCCCATGGTAAACGGAATAAAGCACATCACGGCAAAGGCCGAGAACACTCCCGAGATGGCCGACAGCACCAAAAACGGCGCCACAATGCCCATCAGGTAAAAGCCAGTACGAGCTTTGCCTTCCAAGCGCTCGGCCTCAACATGGGCGCGGCCGACCAGGTCGCCGCCCGCGGCACCGTTAGTGCCAGCATGGCCCATGCCGCTAATGCGGACCTCGTCGCCATCGTGCGTGCCGGCAGGAAACTCAATCGTCTGCTCGGAGGTCACACGGGTTCGCCCGCTGCCACCGCAATCGGGGCAGGGGTCGGCCACGACCTTACCGGAACCGCCGCACTCGGGGCAGACCGACTGGAACGTGCCCGCACCAAACAGGAAGGACAGGTCGACGTCGATGTGGCCGCGGCCACCGCAGCTCGGGCAGGTATGGGCATGCTCAGACGAAACGGAGCCCGAGCCGCCGCAGTTGCTACAGGTATCGAAGCGCGTGTAGCGGACGGTCTTGCGGGCACCGCCCTTGGCCTCCTTGGCGTCGAGTTTGATATCGACGACCACGTTGGCGCCGTTCTCGGGATTGTAGGCAGCCTGGCCGCGACGCTGCTGGCCCCAGGCGCCACCAAAGGGAAAGCCGCCCTCAAAGGGATTGCCATAGCCCGTGCTGCCGGCGTAGCCGCCACCATAGGGCGAAGCCGTAGGAGCACCGGCAAAGGGATTGCCAGAACGCATGGCGTCGTAGCGCGCACGTTTTTGCTCATCCGAAAGCACGGCGTAGGCCTCGGAAACCTCTTTAAACTTTTCCTCGGCATCCGGCTCTTTATTGACGTCCGGATGGAGCTTACGGGCCTTTTGCTGGAAGGCCTTTTGAATATCACGCGAGGTGGCGTCCTTGGAGACACCCAGAATCTCGTAGTAATCTTTTTCGTTCATCGTCGCCATGCGCGGCAACCTCCTGCTCACAGCAGCGTATATATTCCGGTAATTCTACCCGAGCGGCCTAAGCTAGATCCCAAAACAGCTCGAACAGAACATTTCCATCGAGCCAGCCCAGATGGGTCGGCGCCAGACGAGCTCGAACATGGCCCGCGACGACATCTGCCGTAGTGAAGGGTCCCTCATGACCCCAGAGCGTCTCGGGCACCCAAGTGGCAAGACCCAATTCGAGCGCGCGATCGCAGGCAGCTGCCAGCTCGCCCGTTGGGATGACGCAAGCTGCACGAGCCAACAGGTCGGACGCAACACCGCGCGTCATGCGACAAGCGAGCATCAAGTCTTCGGCGACAGCCTCGCGCTGCGACAGATATTCGGCCTCGAACGCCGTCGCGTCATCGTCACGTTGCACCAGACGCACGCGGTACGCATCGTCCCGAGAAGACACGCCGGGGAACAAGCCTGCAAGACGGTCGAAATCCTCGTCGTCGAGCATGCCCGCGGCAGAACGACCCAGGCCCAGGTAGCCCCGTCCGGTCCAGTAGGCAATGTTATGGGCGCACTCATGGCCATCGAGCGCGTAGCTTGCCACCTCATACGGATGATAGCCGGCCGCACCCAGGCGCTCACGCGCCGCGTCCATGCACGAAGCCTGAAAATCCTCGTCGGGCTCGAGCGACTCGTCACGGCACGCCATGCGATAGAGTGGCGTGCCCTCCTCGAGCGTGAGCGGGTAGACCGACACATGATGAGGCGCCGCTGCCAACACGACATCGAGCGTGCTCCGCCAGCTTGCGGCCGTCTGCCCGGGAAGGCCGCACATCAGGTCGCACGACACATCAAGGCCAGCATCCTTCACCGTCGCGATAGCCGCAAGTGCCCGATTAGCATCGTGAATGCGGCCAATAGCGGCCAGCTCGGTATCGTCGAGGGTTTGCACGCCCAGAGAGATGCGCGTGACACCCGCCTCGGCAAGCGCGGTGGCGAGCTCAGCGGTCAGGGACTCAGGATTGGCTTCGCAAGTAAATTCAACGGGCTTGCACCACATGGAGATACGACGGGCAAGTTTCACCAGGCGCTCCCCAGCCAGTGAGGGCGTGCCGCCGCCAATATAGACCGTGCGGACCTGCGCAAGCGCCCCGGCGTCGCCAAAGGAATCGAGGCGCGCATACAGCTGCTCAAAATAGGAATCGAGCGCGGCATCCAAATCACACGCAGCAAAGCTGCGCGAGTCGAAGTCGCAATAGCGGCATTTTTGAGCGCAAAACGGCACGTGCACGTACAGCGCGGTAACGGCCACCGTTAGGCCTCCAGCGGATGAGCAGGCACCGACTCGCCGGCGGCAAGCGCGGCCTCGCAGGCCACCACGTCGCGCTCGATATCATCGACCAGCGCCATAAACTCCTCGTACGTAGAGCAACGCACCACCTGAGCGCGCCAGGCGGCGGCATGGGGCATGCCCTTTAAGTACCAGCTTGCGTACGTGCGGGCACGCGACATGAGCGGCAGAAGCTCGTGCGTCAACGTCAGGTGCTCGCGCAGAGCCTCCAGGCGCTCGACCGAGGAGCGAGAAGGAACCGGCGTGCCATCGAGTGCAAGGGCTCGGGCATCGCCGAACACCCACGGATTGCCGTAGATGCCGCGCGCGATAAACACCGCGCTGGCACCCGAGCCGTGCAGATGCTCAGCAGCGTCCTCGGCCGAGAACACATCGCCCGAACCAATCACGGGAATCTCGACAGCGTCGGCAACCTCATCGACGACCGACCAATCGGCCTGGCCCGTGTAGAGCTGCGTGGCGCAACGACCATGCACGGCGACTGCGGCAGCCCCTGCACTCTCAAGCATCTGGGCAAATGTCGCGGCATTGCGGTCCTCGGCATAAAAGCCCTTGCGAATCTTGACGGTCACGGGCACGTGCGCCGCGCCAACCGTGGCCTCGACGATCTTCTCCGCCAGGTCGGGCGTGCGCATGAGCGCCGAACCCTCGCCCTTGGTGACAACCTTGCGGGCGGGGCATGCCATATTGATATCGATGAGCGACAGGCGATCGCCAACGCGCTCCTCGACGGCGGCGACGGCGCTCGCAAACTGCTCGGGCTTGGAGCCAAAGAGCTGCACGCAAATCTGCTGCTCCTCGTCGGCCGGTAGCACCAGGCGCCAGGTCTTGTTGCTGGCATAGGCAAGACCCGCCACGCTCACCATCTCGCTGTAGGCAAGGTTGGCACCGCGGCGGCGACACATGATGCGATAGGCGGGGTCGGTCACGCCCGCCATGGGAGCCATAAGGAACGGCTGCTCGGCATAGGCACCCAGCAGCCGCTTGCTGTATTCAGAAAGCGCCATGGACCTACTCGTCCACCTTGAGGATCGCCATAAACGCCTCCTGCGGGACCTCGACCGATCCGATGGCCTTCATACGCTTCTTGCCCTCTTTCTGCTTCTCGAGCAGCTTGCGCTTACGCGAGATATCGCCGCCGTAGCACTTAGCAAGAACGTCCTTGCGACGCGCCTTGACGGTGGAACGGGCGATGATCTTGTTGCCGATAGCACCCTGGATGGGCACCTCGAACAGCTGACGCGGGATGATCTCCTTGAGCTTGTCGCACAGGCCACGGGCCAGGCCATATGCCTTGTCCTTATGGACGATAAACGAAAGCGCGTCCACCTCGTCGCCCGAAAGCAAAATATCGAGCTTCACGAGCTCGGAGGGACGGTACTCGTTGAACTCGTAGTCGAGCGAGGCATAGCCCTTGGTGCGGCTCTTGAGCTGATCGAAGAAGTCCAAGATGAGCTCGGCGAGCGGCATATCGAAGCGCATCTCGACCGATTTGCTCGTCAGGTGGATCATGTCGGTTGTGACGCCGCGGTGCTCGATGGCGAGCTGCATGACGGCACCCGTGTACTCAGGCGGGCAGATGATCTTTGCCTTGAGGTAGGGTTCCTCGATACGATCGATGCGTGTGGCCTCGGGAAGGTCCTGCGGACTGCGAACATCGATCATTTCGCCGTCGGTCTTGTAGACGTGATAGTCAACCGAGGGACTCGTGGCAATGAGGTCCAGGTTGAACTCGCGCTCCAGGCGTTCCTTGACGACTTCCATGTGCAGCAGGCCCAGGAAGCCCACGCGGAAGCCAAAGCCGAGCGCCACCGAGGT
>CAUCTV010000009.1 GCA_958445895.1 uncultured Collinsella sp. | reverse complement strand
CGCCTGGCGGCTGATCCGGTCCGACCGGGCCGCGCGGCAAGGAGATATATTGCCAAACCGGAGGGGCGCCGGGGGCGGGAATCTGGGCGTACACATTTCCTACACATATTAAAACCCTGCTTACGTTTGCCAGCCGTTCTCTACCGCTCACCGAGGGCCTCTTTATAGTGAAGCGTCATATGGCTAAAGCTGATAGGCTCCCTTAGCCAAGGCACAGCCGGCATCGAGCAACTCATCGCGCTCCTCCACCGAGAACCCCTCGGCGTATACGCGAACCACCGGTTCGGTCCCGCTGGGGCGGATCAGCAGCCAGGTGTCATCCTCGAATGCCAAACGTAAACCATCCATATGGCTTACAGCCTGCGGCGCCTTGCCGCAAATCGATTTAGGATTCATGCCAGGAAGCAGCGTTCGCAGCGATTCGGCGTCTTCGGCCTCAAGGCGCAAATCGCGACGCCCATAGCTCGTCTTACCAAAACTGGCCTCGAGCTGATCGACCAAAACGCCCAAAGGCGCGCCCGTCTTTGCCATAAGCTCACACAGAATCAGACAAGCAAGGATTCCATCACGCTCAGGCATATGCGCGGCGATGCCGATACCGCCGGCCTCCTCGCCTCCCATGAGGACGCCGCCCTTCTTCATCTCTGCAGCTATATATTTGAAACCGACCGGCTTAACGGTCACACGACAGCCAAGCGCCTCGGCAATGCGACGCACGAGCGTCGAGCACGAGAGATTGACGACGACACGCCCCTCCAAATTGCGGAATTGAACGAGGTCGCCCAAAACAAGCGCCATGATTTGATGCGGATGAATATATCTACCGCGTTCGTCGACCGCACCGATACGGTCGGCATCGCCGTCGGTCACCAGGCCTGCGCACGCCCCGTCCTCGACAACCGCACGCTCGCAAGCGTCCACCCACGGCTCAACAGGGTCGGGGCAAATGTCCTCTTGATCGGACGACTGTCCGGCATGAATCTCGTGCACCTCGACGCCTAGCTCCCGCAGCAGGTCGGCAAGATATCCCTGGGCCGCGCCGCCCATGGGGTCAACTACCACACGCAGGTGAGCGGCTCGAATGGCCTCGGCATCGACAAACGATGCCACCGCCTGCATATAGTCAGGAATAATATCCGCGGTGCGATAGCGTTCCTCGATCCCCATCGGCTCGGGGGCCATAGTCTCTTCGAGCTCTTCGATGACATCCTGATTGGCCGTCGAGCCATCTCCCATGCGCAGCTTAAGGCACAGATACCCCTGCGGATGATGGGATCCCGTCACCATGAGCGCACCGCAGGCCTCGCCGTCATACGCCGCCGCCCACGTAAGGGCGGGGGTCGGAACAGGCCGAGATGCGAGCACTGCGTCCAATCCGTGAGCGGCAAGCACGCCTGCCGCAAGCTCAGCGAACTCGCGCGCTAAGGGCCGAGTGTCGAACCCTATATATACCGTTTTGCCCGGATTGGTCTTTTGCCACAACTCGCCGACGGCATCGGCGATACGGGCAACGTTATCGGCAGTGAAGTCCTCATCGACGCGAGCGCGCCAACCGTCAGTTCCAAAATGAATTATCGCGCACACGCGCAGACACCTCGCAGTGTTTGGATCATGGTACGCATGAGGTATACCCGCAGCACGCACCCGGCAACCTGCCGGTACCAGCATTCACCATTTGGGCAAATGCTGCCGAGGACATGCAGGCAATAAAAAAACCGCCCCGTATGGAGCGGTTTTGCCCTTTATATATCGAGCGCCTCGGCCATCGCTGCCGTAGTGATTGCCGTGGTTCCACAGCAACTGCCCACCATTGCGGCACCGGCATGTCTCCATTCGATGCATGCGCGCGCGAAAGCTTCAGGGTTCTCGTGCCATACGGGGCCATCCTGAGTCTGGACCGGATCGCCTACGTTGGGACGCACCGTGACGGGAGTAGTCGCCGATGCAACCATCCTGGGCACCGCCGCATTCGCGGCCGCAAGCGAACAGCAATTAACACCAACCGAGTTTGCGCCGTGTTTTTCGGCGTACAAAACGGCTGCCTCGATGTTGAGGCCATCGCCCAGCAGGTCGCCTTTATCGTCAACGACAAAACTCACCAGAACAGGCATGCCGTCGGCGGCATCTCGGGCGCCGGCAAGCATGGGCTGCAGATTACGGATAGACGTCACCGTCTCGATCAGCAGACCGTCAACGCCGGCATTGAGCAAGGCGTGCGCCTGTTCGCGCGCAATGCCTCGGATCTCACGAAACTCGGCCGAGTCCTCGGCAAACCACTCAATACCGATCGGACCCATCGAGCCCAGCAGCAGCTGAGGGTGCGCCTGGCGGGCATCGTCGACGGCCCCGCGATTGACCTCCGCCACGGACGGCGCAATCTGGTCGTGCTTGAGGGCATAGCTTGATGCCTGAAAGGTATTGGTAATGAGTACCTGCGCGCCGGCGGCGACATACAAGCGATGGATACGAGAAACGGTCTGCGGCTCTGCCAGATTCCAAAACGCCGGTGGAATATCGGCGGCGTCGTACTCACTCAACAGAACACTGCCCATGGGGCCCTGCGCCAACAAGGTCTCGCTCGACAAGCGGCGCGTAAGTTCCTCGGCACCAAAGCGATTGTAATAACTCGTATCCATATATATCCCGCTATTCCTCGACGCTGATTCCCTGCTTTTCGAGATAGGCGAGCCAGCGGTTCATCGTGTCCTCGGATAGCGCATGCTCCATCATGCAGGCCTCGGAATCGGCTCGCTCAAATTCGACACCGAGCTCCTGAACCAAAAACGTGCGGACGAGGCGATGACGGTACCAGATAGCCGTGCCAACCTCGCGGCCGCGATCGGTCAGGACTACCTTGCCGTAGTGCGATTGCTCGACAAGCTCGGATGCCTTGAGCGCCGAAACCGCTTTATTGACCGATGCCTTGGAGACGCCAAGGCGCTGCGCGATGTCGACCGATCGCACGCCGTTGGTTTCCCCCTCTTCGCTTTCAATGCGAACCATGCACTCCAAGTAGTCTTCGTTCGCCACCGTCAGATGTAGTTCGCGCGAGCTATTTGTCGTATCCATGATCTTCCGTCCCTTCTGCATTCAATGGCTGATTCTACCCCATCCAAGCGTCGCGGTATGCCGTGGCATACCGTGCTAGAGTTCTTGTTGCACACGACGACCAAGATTGGAGCGGTCTTTATGGAAAACACCACCACGAACCCCGATGTCCTCGAGCGCTTTTTGCGCTACGTCCAGATCAACACGCAGTCCGAGGATGCAAACTGCGACCAGGTACCCTCGAGCGTCGTTCAGTTTGACCTTGCCAACGTGCTGGCTGAAGAGCTGCGCGAGCTTGGTGCGGAAGATGCCCACGTGACCGAGCATGCCTATGTCTGCGCGCATATCCCCGCAAGTGCGGGCGCTGAGGACAAGCCCGCCCTTGGCCTGATCGCCCATCTCGACACCACCGAAGTTGCACCGGGCGCCGGCGTGAAGCCGCACATCGTACACTACGAAGGCGGCGACCTGGTCTGCGGCACGGTTGACGGTAAGCCCGTTGCCATGAGTACCGCCAAGCTTCCCGCCCTGAACGACCTCGCGGGTGAGGACCTGGTCTGCAGCGATGGCACCACGCTGCTGGGCGCGGACGACAAGGCAGGCGTCGCCGAGATCATGTCGCTTGTCGCGCGTATCGCTCAGGACCCCTCTCTGCCCCATCCCGCACTCGGCATTTGCTTCTGCCCTGACGAGGAGATCGGTCACGGAGCCGAGCTGTTGGATATCGATACCTTTGGCTGCAAGTACGCCTACACGGTCGACGGCGGCCCCATCGGCGAGCTGGAGTGGGAGTGCTTTAACGCCGCCGAGGCGACCATCCGCTTTGAGGGCCAGTCCATCCACCCGGGCGACGCCAAGGGCCGTATGGTCAACGCAGGCAATCTGTTCTGCGACTTCAACGCGTTGCTCCCCTACGTGCAGCGCCCGGAGTATACGGAAGGCTACGAGGGCTTTTATCACCTTGAGGGTGTATCTGCGACCGTCGATCACGCCACGGCGCGCTATATCGTCCGTGATCACGATGCCGCCAAGTTCCAGCAGAAACTCGACCTTATTGATGCCGCCGCCTCGATGCTCAACCAGCGTCTGGGTGAGGAGCGCGTGACGGTCGAGATTAAGCAGCAGTATCGAAATATGGCCGAGATCGTTCGTGACTATCCCGAGCTTATTGATGTTGCCAAGGAAGCCTACCTTGCCTGCGGCGTTGAGCCCCAAGTGCTGCCGATTCGTGGCGGCACCGACGGCGCTCAGCTGTCGTTCCGCGGTCTGCCCTGCCCCAACCTTTCCACCGGCGGCTATTGCTACCACGGCGTCAACGAGTTCGTCCCGGTCAGTTCGCTCGTCAAGATGACCGACGTGCTCCAGGAGCTCGTCGCCCGCTTTGCATAAGCCTGGCCGCTCAAGCCTAAAAGACAAACCGCCCCGTCCTCTACAGAGGACGGGGCGGTTTTTGATACAAGGGGAGCAGTCAACATCGCAGGTTGAGCCAACGTCAGCGAGCGACGTCCAAGGCGAACAAGTTGGCATGAAAAAGGCAGGGCATTGACCTTCTGGTCATGCCCTGCCTTTTGAATGACAAATTGTCGCCTTGGGCGGCGCGCAGCGTCGAGCCGTTACGGCGTTTGGTAAAACGCCGTAACTTAGTAGTTGGCTTCGTAGCCGTTGCCGTCACCGGTGGGCTCTTCGTAGTAGTCCGAATCGCTCGAATCGCTTGAGTCATCAGAATCGTCAGAGCTGACCGATGAGGTTGCGGTACCGTTTGCGTAGTCGTCAGACGTGTTGTTGCTGAGGTCACCGATCGTAGAGCTGGAACCGTCGGAAAGACCCATGGTGTTGGGACCCTTGGGATCCTTGCCGGCATCGACGCGCTCCATCATTTCCTTGAGCTCGTCCTCGTAGACAAAGACGTAGCTCACACCGTCGATCATGGTGCTGTCGTCGGCGTACGAGGGCAGGTTGGCCGAGTAGATACCGTCGACATCCATACCGCGCATGGCATTGACCGTAGCCACGATATCCTGAACGCTCATATCGGTTACGAGCATATCGGACAGCGAATTAACCAGGCCAAAGATCTTCGTGGCATCGAAGTTATTGAGAATCTGGTTGGCAAGGGCGCCAAGCACCTGACGCTGGTGGCGCATGCGCGTGTAATCGCCGTCGGCATAGGTGTAGCGGCAGCGGGCATAGGTAAGGGCGGTGGCACCGTCCATATGCTGCTGGCCAGCGGTAATCTTAATATCCAGGTGCTCGGGGTCGTCAACATCATCGGTTGCGTTAATGTCGATACCGCCAACCGAATCAATCAGCGCCTGCATTCCGTCGAAGCTGACCTCGGCATAGTGGGAAATCTGAACACCGCACAGCTCGTTGACCGCCTCGACCATGGCCTCGGCGCCGCCAACGGTATGGCAGGCGTTGATCTTCATGGTCTCGCCCTTGTACTCGACCTTGGTGTCGCGCGGAACGGAAATGAGCGTCGCCTGCTTTTGCGTGGGGTCGATGCGAGCCAGGATAATCGAGTCGGCACGATACGTATCCTCGCCCGGACGGCCGTCGGTGCCAAGAAGCAGCACGTAGAACGGATCCTTTGCCTCATCGGTGTCAACCAGAACCCGACGCAGATTGTCAGTAATGACATTAGAATCGCCGAGCTTGCCCATAATGGTGGCAAACCACAGGCCGGCAGCGGTAGTGGCACTCAGAAGCACGCCAAGCACGACAATGAGCGCGACGTGACGAATCGTGTGGCTACGGCGACGTTGACGAGCGCGCTCGGAATAGCGAGCCACGTTATCGCGACTGTAGATCTTGGCCTGCGCACCAGTTGAGGGTCTTCGGGTGGTGGTATCCGCGAGGGGCTTTTTATTAAACATAGGCAACCTGTATTAGTAGATAACGGGATCGGGGACGGTAGCATGCTCGACATGCGCGCCGAGCGCCTGCAGCTTTTCGACAAACTGCTCGTAGCCGCGCTTGATGTGATGGATAGCCGAAACCTCGGTCGTCCCGTCGGCGATCAAGCCCGCTACGACGAGGGCCGCTCCGCCGCGCAGATCGGGCGAGGTAACCTGTGCACCCGAGAAGCCCTTGACGCCATGAATCATGGCATGATGGCTCTCGATACGAATGTCGGCACCCATGCGCACCAGCTCAGAGGCAAACATAAAGCGATTCTCGAAGATGTTTTCGGTAATAACGGAACTGCCGTCGGCAAGGGCGGAGAGCACCATAATCTGCGCCTGCATGTCGGTCGGGAAACCGGGGAACGGAAGCGTCTGGATGTCGACCGGCTTGATACGCTCGGCACGGTTCACATGGACGCCATCCTCGACGCGCTCGCAGTCGATACCCATGAGCTCCATCTTCTTGAGCACCATGCCCAAGTGAATGGGGCAAAAGCCCGTGACATCGACACCGCGATCGTCGGCCATCAACGCACCGGCAACGATAAAGGTACCGGCCTCGATGCGGTCGCCCACCACGCGATGGGTAACGGGATGGAGCTCTTCCACGCCTTCGATAGTCACGACGGGCGTACCGGCGCCAACAATCTTGGCGCCCATCTCGTTGAGCATGTTAGCGAGATCGACGATCTCGGGCTCGCGGGCGGCATTGTCGATAACCGTGGTGCCCTGTGCGCGCACAGAGGCCATGATGAGGTTCTCGGTCGCACCGACGCTGGCGAACTCGAGCGTGACGGTGGTACCGCGCAGACCTTGGGGCGCATTAGCGTTGATGTAACCGTGGGCGGTATCGAACTCAACGCCCAGGGCCTCAAGACCAAGAATATGCATATCGATCTTGCGAGCACCCAGGTTGCAGCCGCCCGGCATGGCAATTTTGGCGCGATGGAAGCGGCCCAGCAGGGGTCCCATGACGGCGGTGGAAGCGCGCATCTTGGCAACGAGCTCGTAGGGGGCCTCCCAGGAATCGACCTGAGAGGTATCAATCTCGAGCGTGTGCTCGTCGAGAACATCGATCGTAGCGCCCATGCCCTTGAGCACCTTGCCCATCACGTGGACATCGGAAATATCGGGCACGTTCTGCAGCGTCGTCTTGCCCGGCGCCAGAAGCGTTGCCGCCATGAGTTTGAGCGCGGAGTTCTTGGCGCCCGAGACGGGCACGGAGCCTCCGATGGCGTGGCCACCCTCAACGCGGATAATATCCAAGGTCTACCCTTTCAAAAAGCATGCCCGGGGTGGCTGGGCCATCCCGGGCATGATGTGTTCGCAAATGGTCGAACGCTAAATCGTTTGACTATTGGGCAAGCTTGAGCTTACACCATGCGATTTCATTATAGAGGTAGGCGCGGCGTGCATCATCCTCCGACAAATTACCCAGCTTCTCTTCAAAACCTTGAATATCAGCTTTAAGCTTGTCGGCATCGACGGTCGCCAAATCGCAAGCGCGCTCGGCGAGAACGGTCACGACATCGTCCGCAACCTGGGCATAGCCGCCGGCCACGGCAAACGTGTGGTCGACAGTGCCCATGGCCTTATCGGAAACGCGAACGTAACCGCGGTCGATCGTGCAGATCTCGCTGGAGTGAGCAGGCAGGACGCCAAACTCGCCATCCGTGGACGGAATCGACACAAACGCAGCGTCGCCCTCATAGGCGCAGCTCACGGGGCACACGATGCGGATACGCATAACCTACTTCTCCCCCATCTTGCGGGCGCGCTCGCGCACGTCCTCAATCGTGGAAGCATAGCGGAAAGCCTGCTCGGGCAGGTCATCGGCCTTGCCGTCGACAATCTCGGCGAAAGAGCGGACGGTATCCTCGACGCGGACGTAGACACCGGGGTTGCCGGTGAACTTCTCGGCGACGTGGAAGGACTGCGAGAGGAACTGCTGAATCTTACGGGCACGGTTGACCGTAAGGCGCTGCTCCTCGGACAGCTCGTCCATACCCAGAATGGCGATGATGTCCTGAAGGTCGGAGTACTCCTGCAGGAGCTCCTGGACCTTGACGGCGACACGGTAGTGCTCCTCGCCGACGATCGAGGGATCGAGAGCGTCGGAGGAAGACGCGAGCGGGTCGATAGCCGGGAACAGGCCGAGCGACGAAATGCTACGCGAAAGAACCGTGGTGGCGTCGAGGTGCGTAAACGTCGTGGCAGGCGCCGGGTCGGTCAGGTCGTCTGCGGGGACGTAGACAGCCTGGACGGAGGTAATGGAGCCCGTCTTGGTCGAGGTAATGCGCTCCTGGAGGTCGCCCATCTCGGTTGCCAGCGTGGGCTGGTAACCAACGGCGGACGGCATACGGCCCAGCAGTGCGGAAACCTCGGAACCTGCCTGGGAGAAGCGGAAGATGTTGTCGATGAACAGCAGAACGTCCTGACCACGATCACGGAAATACTCAGCGGTGGTAAGGCCGGCCAGACCGATGCGCAGACGCGCTCCGGGCGGCTCGTTCATCTGACCATAGACCAAGCAGGTCTTGTCGATAACGCCAGACTCGCTCATCTCGAGGAACAGGTCGGTGCCCTCGCGGGTACGCTCGCCGACGCCGGTGAACACCGAGGTGCCGCCGTGCTCCTGGGCGAGGTTGTTGATGAGCTCCTGAATCAGAACGGTCTTGCCGACGCCGGCGCCGCCGAACAGGCCCGTCTTGCCGCCACGGATGTAGGGCTCGAGCAGGTCGACGGCCTTGATGCCGGTCTCGAAGATCTCGGTCTTGGTGGTGAGCTCGTCGAAACGGGGCGCTGCATGGTGGATGGGGTAGAACTCCTCCACCTCGGGCATGGGCTTGCCGTCGACGGGCTTGCCCATAACGTTCCAAATTCGGCCGAGCGTCTTGGGGCCAACGGGCATCTTCATGGGCTCACCGGTATCGGTGGCGATGAGGCCGCGCTGCAGGCCGTCGGTCGAGGACATGGCGACCGTGCGGACGACGCCGCCCGGAAGCTGGCTCTCGACCTCGAGGATCGTGCTCAGATGACCGATCGGGGTCTCGGCCTCGACCGTGAGCGCGTTGTAGATCGGGGGCACCGCGCCGTCAAACTTGACGTCGACGACAGGGCCGATGATTCGCACGATGCGACCATCACCGGCAGTCGTCTTCTTGGTGGCTTCCTCGACCGCAAGCTTTACGGTGTTATTAGCCATTACTGTTCCTCCAATGCTGAGGCTCCGCCGACGATCTCGTTAATCTCGGTCGTGATCGAAGCCTGGCGCACGCGACTATACGTGCGGGTAAGGGTCGAGATGATCGCGGTGGCGTTTTCCGTCGCGGAGTGCATGGCCTTGCGGCGTGCACCCTGCTCGGCAGCCGCCGAATCGATCAGGGCCTGGTAGATGACCGTCAGGATATAAGACGGCACAAGCTTGCCGAGAACATGCTCGGGAGAGGGCACGAACTCGAACGTGGACGAGATGCGCTTAGGGGCGTCGGTCTCGTTCTTACGCGGACCGTGGGCCATAGCGATCATCTCGGGGTCGAGCGGCAACAGATGCTCGACGCGAAGCTCCTGATCCACGCGGTTCTTGGCGTGGTGGTAGACAAGCTCGACACGGTCAAGCTCACCGGCACGATACGCATCGCAGATATGAGAGGAGATCATGCGGGCCTGATTGAAATCGGGCTCAGAGGAGTTGCCCTCAAAGTGCATGACAACGTTTGCGCGGTCACGGAAATACGTGGCCGGCTTACGCCCGCACGCGATGATCTCGCACTCGATGCCGTCGTTCGCCCAAGAAGCGGCGAGCTTTTCGGCCGTGCGCTCCACCGTCGTATTGAAACCGCCGGCAAGGCCGCGGTCCGAGGCAATAACGACAATCAGGCCATGCTTGACGCTCTCATGCTTCTGCAGCATGGGATCGGTGCCCGAACAGGAGGCGTCGCCGGCGACCGTCAACATGACGTCGGTCAGCGCCTCCTTATAGGGCTCGGCCTGCTTGGAGCGATCGAGGGCACGACGGATCTTGGCCGTAGAGACCATCTCCATCGTGCGCGTGATCTGCTTGGTCGTGGTAACCGAGGAGATTCGCTTCTTAATGTCGCGAAGGTTGGCCATGGGGCTTAGTTCTCCTCTGATCCAGAAACATCCGAATGGTGCTTGGCCATGAACTGCTGCTTGAAGTCGCCGATGACGCGCAAGAGCTCAGCCTTGGTGTCATCATCGATCTTCTTGGCGCGAACCTTGTCGAGCAGCGAGCCAAAGCCATTGTCCATGTACTCGATGAGCTCGGCACGGAAGGGCAGCACGTCGGCGATCTCCAGGTCATCCAGGAAGCCCTCGTTGCCAGCGAACAGCGTAACGATCTGCTCGCCAACCTCAAACGGCTTGTAACGCGGCTGCTTCAGGAGCTCGGTCATGCGAGCACCATGGGTCAGCTGCTTCTGAGTAGCCTCGTCGAGGTCGGAGCCGAACTGCGTAAAGCCAGCGAGCTCCTGGTACGAAGCGAGGTCCAGACGGAGGTTGCCGGCGACCTGCTTCATGGCCTTGGTCTGCGCATCGCCACCGACGCGGGACACGGAGATGCCCACGTCGACTGCCGGGCGCTGACCCTGGAAGAAGAGCTCGGACTGCAGGTAGATCTGACCATCGGTAATGGAAATGACGTTGGTCGGAATGTAGGCCGAGACGTCGCCGTCCTGGGTCTCGATGATCGGCAGTGCCGTCATGGAGCCGTAACCGTTCTTCTTGGACATCTTGACGGCACGCTCGAGCAGACGAGAGTGCAGGTAGAAGATGTCGCCAGGATAGGCCTCGCGTCCGGGCGGACGATGCAGCGTCAGCGACATCTGACGGTAGGCCACAGCCTGCTTGGACAGGTCGTCGTAGATGACGAGCACGTGGCCGCCGGGGTTGGTCTCGCTGGCGGGCTTGCCGTCCTCGCCGTTGTACATGAAGAACTCGCCGATAGCGGCACCGGCCATAGGCGCGATGTACTGCATAGGGGCGGAATCGGCAGCGGTGGCCGAAACGATGATGGTGTAGTCGAGCGCACCGTGCTGAGCGAGGGTCTCGCGGATGTTGGCAACCGTGGAGGCCTTCTGGCCGATGGCGACATAGATGCAGACCATGCCCTTGCCGCGCTGGTTGAGGATAGCGTCGATGGCGATGGCGGTCTTACCGGTCTTACGGTCGCCGATGATGAGCTCACGCTGACCGCGGCCAATAGGCACCATGGAGTCGATAGCGAGCAGACCGGTCTGAACCGGCTCGCACACCGGGGTACGATCGATGACGCCGGGAGCCTTGAACTCGATGGGGCGACGGTGCGTGGCGACGATGTCGCCCAGGCCGTCGATGGGCTGGCCGAGCGGATTGACGACGCGGCCGAGCATGGCACGGCTCACGGGGATATCCATAATGCGGCCAGTGGTGCGGCACTCGTCGCCTTCCTTGATGGAGTCGACGGCACCGAACAGAACGGCGCCGACCTCGTCACGGTCAAGGTTCTGGGCAAGGCCGAAGACGGTCTCACCGGTATCGGAGCTCTTGAACTCCAGAAGCTCGCCTGCCATGGCGCTCTTGAGGCCGGAGACGCGCGCGATGCCGTCGCCTACCTCGTCGACCGTTGAAACCTCATGCGTATCGACCGTCGCGGAGAGGCTCGTGAGCTGCTCCTGCAGTTTCTTGGCGATATCCTGGGCATTGAGGGTTTCGGACATTAGGCTTCACCTCCGTACGAATTAGCAGAGTTTGCGAGGGTCTCCTGCGCGATGCGCAGCTGCGTCTTGACGGAAATGTCACGACGCTCGCCGCGGGCCTCGAGCACCAGGCCGCCCACGATAGACGGGTCGACCTGCTCGATAAGGAATACCTTGCGGCCGAAGTCCTGCTCGCATTTCTTAGTGATGGTTTGACGCAGCTCGTCGTCGAGCGGGATCGCCGTGGTGACGGTCACGCCCACTACATCCTCGTCTTCCTCGGCAACATACTTAAAGGCAGCTGCCACCTTGGGAAGAAGGTCGAGCTGGTCGCGCTTGGACATGGTGTCGAGCACGGCGATGATCTCGGGGCTGGCAGAAGCCAAGCGCTCGATCATCTCGAGGTCCTCGAACACATGGTTCTCGGCCTTAGCGGCTTCCAGAAGGGAGCGCGCGTAGGTCTCGAGCACCTTGTCCTGATAGCGGCTAGTCGGCATTCAGGCTACCTGCTTCCTGGATGTAGCGCTCGATGAGCTTCTTCTGCTCGGCATCGTCCTCGAGTGCCTCGCCCACGATCTTGG
The DNA here is from genome assembly GCA_958445895.1 of uncultured Collinsella sp. Lineage (GTDB taxonomy): Bacteria > Actinomycetota > Coriobacteriia > Coriobacteriales > Coriobacteriaceae > Collinsella. The sequence continues at coordinate 34,345 of CAUCTV010000009.1, read as the reverse complement.
TGGCGACGGCAACGGACAGGTCGGCGATGGAGCTCGCGGCACCGGCGTAAATGGACTTGCGCTCGTCCTCGACGGTCGTATGGGCCTTGGCGATGATCTCCTCGGCCTCCTTGTGAGCAGCCTCGATGATACGGGCGCGCTCGGACTCGGCGTCCTTACGGGCCTCGAGGACGATGTCGGCAGCCTGACGGCGGGCGTCGGTGACGATCGAGTCGGACTCAGCGCGCTTGGCGATAGCCTCCTGCTTGGTCTTCTCGGCCTCGTCGAGGCTCTCCTCGATCTTCTTGCCGCGCTCCTCCATGGTTTTCATGATGCCCGGCAGGGCGACCTTGGCCAGCACGATCCAGATGATCAGGAAGGCGATAAGCGCCGGGATGAACTCCGCCATCTTAGGGATGAGGATGTCCGCACCGGCAGCGCCGTCCTCGGCGAACGCGGAAACCGGCATGAGCAGCGCGGCCGCGGACGCGGAGAGTGCGATCGCGCTCTTCTGGGATGAAAGATTCATACTTGACGCTCCGTGCTATTTAACGATCAGCGCGACAACGAAGCCGATCAGAGCCAGAGCCTCGCCGAAGGCGGAGCCCATGATGAAGACGGTGAACACGCGGCCCTGGACCTCAGGCTGACGGGCCATAGCACCCGTAGCACCCAGAGCAGACAGGCCGATAGCAAGACCAGCGCCGATAACACCGAGACCGTAACCGATAACTCCCACGATTCCTCCTTTGTCGTGCGTGTCTTATTTCACGCAGGATAACCTTTTTATAACTGCCGGGCTCCATGGGTACGGGCACCGGCGGTTTAATGAATTGCCTTACCTTTAAGGCGCGAACGGAAGACTACTCCTCCTCCGCGACCTCCTCTGCCTCGGAGACATACACGGCGGTAAGGACCGTGAAGACGTAAGCCTGGATGGCGCCGACCACAAGCTCGATCGCATAGATCAGGATGAGGATGGCAAGCCAGGCTAGCGAAGGCAGGGCGCCAACGGCGTGGGCCGCGGAAACCTGCTGAAGCAGCGGCTGCATGAACATGCTCGCCATGATGGCGAACGAGCCCATGACCACGTGTCCTGCGAACATGTTGCAGAACAGACGGACGGCGAGCGTGATGAGGCGCAGGAAGGTCGAGAAAAGCTCGACGACCCACACGAGCACGTTCATCGGGAAGCTCACGCCCTGCGGGGCGAGGCTCTTGATGTAGCCGATCACGCCGTGAGCCTTGCATCCGTAGTAGATGAAGTACACGAAGGCGAAAATGGCGAGTGCGGCGGTGGAGCCGATTGCGCCGGTGCCGGGCTTCATTCCCGGGATCAGGCCGATCATGTTATTAATCAGGATGAACAGGAAAAGCGAGCACAGGAACGGGAAGTGCTTCTTCCAGTTCTCACCCACGACACCCTTGCCGATATCGTTCTCGACGTACTCGATGATGTACTCGAAACCGTTGACGAAGAAGCCCTTGGGAACCAGGGTCTGTTTCTTCTTGAACACGGCCAGGACGATCAGGAGCACGATCGTGGAGACGATCAGCCAAAACGAGTACTGCGTGATGCCGCAGCTCAGATCGCCCACGACAGGGGTGGAGCTGAACTCGCTGACCAGATGATTAATCTCATCAGGCAGCTTTTCAAAAATTTCCACGACTTACCTTTCGACCTCATGAGGATCTCGCAGCGCCTTGGCGACGCGAACCGTGCAGGCGGCCATAAAGGCCACGAAGCCGATCGCCTCGCCCAGGAGGAACATGCGAAATGCCTCTCCGAACAACACAAACACAACCAAGGTAAAGACGAGCAGGGCGATTGCCGAGACCGCCAGACTCACCATGCCCTTGAACATGTCCGCATTCTGCTTATCGTCAAGAACCGGCTTGAGCGTAAAGACAAAGGGAAGGAAGGCAATTGCGCCCGCGATGGCGCCTGCAACGATAGCGAGCAGATCGGCTATCTGAAACACTGGCGTCCTCACTTTCCTTTTTGACGCTTCACAGAACAGTTCCCGCCAAACATTGGTGACTATTGTACGAGCCAATCGCTAAAGTACAACCGAAAAAGCATCGGTTAATACGCACCTGTTCGTTTTCTTAAGACCTTCTTTATGCCGCAGGTACGGTAATACGTTTTTCTCGAACCCTGCAGGGCAAAACGTCCGTTAACAGGAGTGCGCGCGAACGCCTTTTGCTCGCCCGCGCGCACCATCTCTTCGTATTTGTGACCGTAGCCGACAAGGCCCAACGACTAGAGCGTGCCGTAGATGCGGTCGCCGGCGTCGCCCAGGCCGGGAACGATGTAGGCTGCCTCGTTGAGATGATCGTCGATGGCGCAGGTATAGATATGCACGTCGGGGTCCTTGTCGGTCAGCGACTTGAGACCCTCGGGCGCCGCGACGATGCACAGCATACGGATGTCCTTGACACCGCGCTCGCGCAGATAGCTGATAGCCATCTCGGCCGAGCCGCCCGTGGCGAGCATGGGGTCGACGACCAGGCAGATGCGCTGGTCGATATCCTTGGGCATCTTGCAGTAATACTCGTGCGGCTCGTGGGTAACCTCGTCGCGCTCCATGCCGATGTGGCCCACGCGAGCGGAGGGCACCAGGTCGAGGATGCCGTCGACCATGCCAAGACCCGCACGCAGGATGGGCACGATGGCGAGTTTCTTGCCGGCGAGCTGTTTGAACGTGGCGGTAGTGATGGGGGTCTCGACCTCGACATCTTCCATAGGCAGGTCGCGCATGGCCTCGTAGCCGTCAAAAAGCGCGAGTTCGCGCACGAGCTGGCGGAACTGGTTGGTGCCGGTGTTTTTGTCGCGCAGGATCGACAGCTTGTGCTGGACGAGCGGGTGATCGACAAGCGTCACACGGGACGCGTCGTAGGTGACGGTCATGGGTTGATTGCCCCTTTCGTTGCGGCCGCAAAACGGCCTAGCTGACAAGGCGCGCAGCAATGTTGCCGCCGCACGCCATGCATAAGTTTAGCGGTTTGTTGAATCGAGCGGCCCATCGCAGCCCTACTGTGCGGTACTGAGCGAGCGCCTGACTGCGTCACACCAGCCCGCAAGGTTTTGCTCGCGACGCTCGGCAGACATGTGGGGAAGGAAGGTCCTAACGATCTGGGCATTTTGCTCCAGCTCTTCCAGGTCTTCCCAATAGCCGACGGCAAGACCCGCCAAGTACGCGGCACCGATTGCCGTGGTCTCCACCGTCTCGCATTGCAGCACGGGGATATCCAGCAGGTCGGCCTGGAATTGCATGATGAACTCGTTGCGCGAGGCACCGCCATCGACAGACAGGCGCTCGATCGAAAGCCCCACGTCCTGCTCCATGGCGCGCAGCACGTCGTAGCTCTGATATGCCATGGATTCGCAGGCGGCACGTACGATGGTCGCACGGCTCGAGGCGCCGGTCAGACCGCACACGATACCGCGGGCATGCGGGTCCCACCAGGGAGCGCCCAGACCCGCAAAGGCGGGAACGAAGTAGCAGCCCTCGTTGTCGCTAATCGAAGCGGCGAGTTGTGCCGACTCGCTCACGCTCGAGATGATGCCCATGTTGTTGCGAAGCCAGTTCATGGTGGAACCGGCAGCAAAGATGGAGCCCTCGAGCGCATAGCTGATCTTCCCGTTCGCAGCGATACCGATGGTGGAGACCAGACCGTTCTTGGATTCGACGATCTCGTCGCCGGTGTTCATGAGCATAAAGCAGCCCGTGCCATAGGTGTTTTTGGTCTGGCCGGGATGGAAGCAGCAGTGACCGAACAGCGACGCCTGCTGGTCGCCCGCCACACCCATGATGGGCGGCATGTTGGTCATGATGTCGCTCGCGACGCGGCCGTAGTCACCCGAGCTCCAGCGAACCTCGGGCATCATGGAACGTGGAACGTCAAAGAGCGCCAGCAGGTCGTCGTCCCAATCGAGCGTATGGATATTAAAGAGTGCCGTGCGGCTGGCATTGGTGTAGTCGGTGGCAAAGACCTGGCCGCCGGTGAGGTTGTAGATGAGCCAGGTGTCGATGGTGCCAAACATGAGGTCGCCCGCCGCCGCGCTCTCGCGTGCGCCGTCGACGTTGTCGAGAATCCACTGTACCTTGGAGGCCGAGAAATACGGGTCGAGCGTGAGTCCCGTACGGGAGCGCACCAGCTCCTCGCAACCCTGTTCAACCAACGCGTCGATTGCCGGCGCGGTACGGCGGCACTGCCACACGATGGCGTTATAGATCGGCTGACCGCTCACGCGGTCCCAGACCACCGTGGTCTCGCGCTGGTTGGAGATGCCGATGGCGGCAATGCGGTCGGAGTGGATACCGCTCTTAAACTGGACTTCCATCATGACGGCGATCTGGCTGGCAAGGACCGCCATGGGGTCTTGCTCCACCCAACCGGGACGCGGAAAACTGGTTTTGACGCTGCGACGTGCCTGCGCGACGATGCATCCGTACTCGTCGACGATGGTCGCAAGTACCGAGGTGGTGCCGCAGTCGAGCGCCATGATGTAGGAACCGCCAAAGTTAAACGAGGCATCTTCCATGCCCAGGCTGCCCAGATTCAACGACATCGCTTACACCTTTCTATTGCATCGGGTCGGACAGGACCCGTTCGATCTCTGATGCGGGAAGTGCGCCTTGGCGCAGGATCTGGAGCCCGCCGTGCTGGAACGACACGATGGTCGAGGCGTCGCGACACGGGGTCTCACCGGCGTCGACGGCAACATCGACCCCCTCCAGGATGCGACCCTCGACGGCGGCAAAGCTTGCCGGCGAGGGCGCGCCGTGCGTATTGGCGCTCGTGCAGGCAAGGGGACTGCCGCAGGCGCGGATGAGCGCCTGGACCACGGGAGAGGCCGAAGCGCGCAGGGCCACGGTGTCGTCGGCAGCACGCATAAAGGTCGGCACGCAGGGGGCTGCCTTAATCACGATAGTCAGGGCTCCCGGCCAGCATCGTCGCGCGAGTACGCGGGCATCTTCCGGGATATCCACGCCATAGCGGTCGAGCGCTTCGACGCCATCGACCAGCCAAGCGACGGTTTGCGTGAGTTCACGTTGCTTGAGAGTGAAGATGCGGCGGTAGCCGGTACCGAGCGCAGGGACCGCGGCGCCATTGACGGTGGCTTGCGGGTCGCGCGGCCACGAGGGGGATTCGCTTGTGTCTTGGGGTACGGCGTCCGAGAAGGCATTGACTGCCACGGCGACGCCATAGACGGTCTCGGTCGGGATCAGGGCCAGTCCGCCACAGCCGAGTACCTCGGCCGTACGCTCAACGGCAAGCCGATGCGGCTCGCGCGCTCCCTCGTATACCCGATAGACCGTCTGCATGTGTATGCCAGCCCCTTACGCTCTGGTGCAAGTTTGTTTACTGAGGGGCATTCTCGCACGAAACGTTCAATCCATTTGCCCACAGCGCATGTTGGTTTGGTGAGCGGCTCTAGTAGTCGGTGAAAGTGAGGGGTTATTGGACCGCGACGAACTTCTTTGGCCTGCCGGCGTGGCGTTCTTGGGCGGCGTAGCGCTCGATGCTGTCTATCGTTATCATCCGACGGCCGTCGACGAGTTCAACATCGAGCTTTCCTGCTTTGACCAGCGCGGTAATCCGCGGAGCGGAGACTTTGAGGTCCAGCGCTGCGTCTTTAAATGTTCGGCACGCCGCTTCCCGAGCGTCCTCGTGGTCGATTTCGACCGAAAGGGCCACGACCTCGGCCGAGCGTTCGTACCCCGCCGGAGTCAAACCGTTGTTGAGGTCATCGGCCAAAAACGCCATCAGCGCCTCGGTGGCATGGGCAATAGCTTCTTCGCGCGTATCGCCATCGGCAAAGGCGCCGGGAATCTGCGGGAAGCTGGCGCAGTAACCGTCGTCTTCTTTTATGAGAACGCAGTCATAGGTAAATCGCTGCCTCATTTTGCCTCCAACTACCATCCAGCTTGGCGACGAATACTTACCCACGTGCCCTTCTTTGGTCGATCACCACCAGAGCCGTTCACGGTGACAACACGGTCACCAGAAACATACTTAGCATGACTACCGACTTGCGCGACCTTCACGAATCCATCGTGCTTGAGTAGGGCAATGATTTCCCGAAAGGCAGGGGGTTGCATGGGCCGACCTCTTTCAGCCGTCCTAATTATAAACTACTTTATAATTTTTGCTAACCAGTTAATAAATATTACTGGCGTTGCTTGGGCTCGGTGACGACGGCTCGAACGATGCGGGGGCGATCGGTGAGGTCGCGGACGATGCGCACATCCGATAGACCCGCCTGACGGCAGAGCTCGGCGGCAGCGTCGAGGGCACCCTCGTAGAGCTCGCAGGCAAACAGGCCGCCGGCGCGCAGCATATAGGGTGCCGCATTGAGCAGGCGGCGGAAGATATCCAGGCCATCGGCACCGCCCTCGAGCGCCAAATCGGGCTCGAAGTCCTTGACCTCGTGCGGCAGCGAGCGCATAACGTCGGTCGGGATGTAAGGCGGGTTGGAGACGAGCACGTCGAAGGTGCCCCACTCGTCGTGGGGAATGGAGCTCACCAGGTTGGTGAGGCTGAAGGCAACCTCATCTGCCGTGAGGCCGAGCGCGTCGCGGTTTTTGGTGGCCAGATCGATAGCACGCGGCTCAATATCGGTAGCGGTGCAGGTAACGTGGCCGCGGCGCTCCCAAGCAAGGGAGAGCGAGATGCAGCCCGTGCCGCAGCCGACATCGAGAACGCGAGCAGTGCGGGGCTCGGCTGGGGCAGGCGCAGCGGCATCCTGAGCTGAAGCCGTCTCCTGGTCGGCACCCTCGATGGCGATGCCGTATTCGTCGAGCTCGGGCTCAGCGGCTTCCGCAGTCTCGGCTTCCGCTGCCTGTGCGGCGGCTTCCTCGGCCTCGCGGTCGGCCAGTTCCTCGGCATAGGCACGGCTACCCAGCACGTCGCCGCCTAGCGCCGCCTCATCGGCAGCCGTCAGGTTAGCGGCACGGCGCTCGGCGGTCGCGCGTTCGTCTGCCAGCGCGGCCTCGGCTTTGCGGGCCTCTTCGACCTCATCGTTCCAAGGCAGCTCAACACGCTGACGGGCAGCAGCCTCGGGGCTCAGCACCTCGGTATCCAGATAGTTCAGGACTTCCTCGACGAGCATCTCGGTCTCGGGGCGCGGGATGAGCACGCCGGGGGCGCACGCGACGTCGATCATGCGAAACTGCGTGCTACCGGTGATGTACTGTAGCGGCTCGCCTTTGGCGCGACGAACGACGGCCGCGTGCATGGTCTCGAGCTGGGCCGCGTTAAGCGTCTCGTCCATACGCATATATAGGTCAATGCGCGCCAGGCCCGTGGCGGCGCACAGCAGCCACTCGGCAGAAAGACGGGGGTGCTCCTCGCCGCGCTCGGCCAGGTACTCCTTGGTCCACTCGAGACAACGCTTGATGGTCCAGATCTCGTTTGCCATGGGGTCCTCCCCTCTTAAGCGCCGGGCGGCGCGCGAATGTCGGAGCAGATTGTACGCGAGGCCAGCGCTTGGCAAGGGACGATTGAAGGCGATTATCGAGAATCAGCCCAGATTTTTGCTTGGAGCCCACCTGAAGTGTTCATTCGTCGACGTCTAAATCTGCATCCGTCAAGTTTTTGGCAAGGTTGACCCAAAACTGACCAATATCTAACCAAGAACTTGCCACATCGCTTGACGCACGACACGCCAAAACTCGCCCCACGACTTCTCGAACGATAATTTAAGCATTATTTTCGGCGATAGACGCATGCCGATCATTGCTTTGCGCAGGTGAACGGCTCAATAACTATCAAAGCAGATTGAATAACATCCCAAAGCAATGTACCCAACCTAGTCGTTGGACGTTCTTGTTTGACTAGTCATTTAAGAACGTCCCCAACGACTACTCATTTAAGTCTGTCCCCAATGAGTGCCCCGCCACAGGTTGAGCATAAATCAGCGAAAACGCCCCTAAGCGAGCAAGGTGACGTGAAAGAGGAGGGAAGCGTACTTTGGTACGCGACCGACGATTGAACGTCAGATTGCCGCTTAGGGGCGTTTGCAGCGTCGAGCCGTTACGGCGTTTGGTAAAACGCCGTAACTTAAACTGCCTGTGCCAACTTCTCGGCTCGCTCGGCGGCGGCGAGCGCCTCGATGACCGTGCCGAGCTGATCGCCTAGAAGGACGCCGTTGTAGGTGGAGTTGAAACCGATGCGGTGATCGGTCACGCGGTCCTGGGGCTGGTTGTAGGTGCGGATCTTCTCGGAACGGTTGCCGTGGCCGATCTGGCTCTGGCGCTCGGCACCAAGCTCTGCCTGCTGCTTCTCGAGTTCCATCTCGTACAGACGGGCGCGCAGCATCTGCATGCAGACCTCGCGATTCTGAATCTGGGAGCGCTGCTCCTGCGACTGCACCACGGTGTTGGTGGGCAGGTGGGTGATGCGCACGGCGGAGTAGGTGGTGTTAACGCACTGACCGCCAGGGCCCGAAGCGCAGTAAGTGTCGATGCGCAGGTCAGACTGGTTGATCTGGACGTCGATCTCCTCGGCCTCGGGAAGCACGGCGACGGTTGCCGTGGAGGTCTGGATACGGCCCTGGGACTCGGTCTTGGGAACGCGCTGGACGCGGTGCACGCCGGACTCAAACTTCATGACGGAGTAGACGCGGTCGCCCTCGACCTTGAACTCGATGGACTTAAAGCCGCCGGCCTCGCTGGGGCTGGAATCGAGCACGGTGGTCTTCCAGCCACGCGACTCGCAGAAGCGCTGATACATCTTGTACAGATCGCCGGCGAAGATGGCCGCCTCGTCGCCACCGGCGGCGGAGCGAATCTCGACGATGGTGTTCTTGTCGTCGTTGGGGTCGCTCGGGATGAGCATGTACTTAATGTCTTCCTCGAGCTGGGGAAGCTTGGCCTCGTTTTCGGAGATGTCCATCTGGAGCATCTCTTTCTCATCGGCATCGGTAGTATCGTGGAGCATTTCCTTGGCAGCCTCGATGTCATCGAGCGCGCCGATGTACTCGCGCGAAGCGGCAATGAGGTCGGACTGGTGCGCGTACTCCTTGTTGAGACGCGTGAACTCCTTGATGTCGGAGGCGACGGCCGGGTCGGAAAGCTTCTTCTCGAGCTCCTCGTAGGCCTTGATGATCTTTTCGAGCTTGTCGCGCATAACGGGACTCCTTTATATGCGTGAAGGTGAAAATCGGCAGAATTGATGGGGCGCATGGCGCCACTGCGGGGGTAAGCCCAGCTAGAACATGTCGATCTTCAGATACATGCGCATCCCTTCGCGTGTGGGGTACATAGTTGCGGTCTAACCCATACATGATAGCGTGCGCAGACAAACCTGCATATAACCAGCACGGAATGAGTGGACGTAGCCGTTGGGTACGTTCCTTAACGACTAGTCGTTTAAGAGCGTCCCCAACGGCTAACAAAGGGACTGTCGCTTTGCCAGATTCTAGAGCGTGTGGAGTAGGGCGATGAGGAAGCGTACGCCCTGGAGGTAGGCGCGGCGGTTGATGCGCTCGTTAGTGCCGTGGACGCCGCGGTCGCACTCGTCATCGTCGACCACAAAGGCCGAGAAGCGAATGCACTCGGGGCAAATGCGCTGGTAGTTGGCAGCATCGGTGGCACCGATCACGGTTGAGGGGACGATGCTGACAGGAACCCCGCCCGCCGCCGATGATCCGTTTTCCTCCGCCCCCAAAGGCTCACGGAAATAGCGGGCGGCGATGAAGCGAACCGCCTCGAGGCCGGGACCACCGATGCGCGGGGACGGCGAGGGTTCGGAGCTGCCGGGGCCCAGCTCCACTTCGACACGACCGGCAAGGTCCGCCCCGGCAACCGCCTCACGGCAGCGCGCCACAACGTCGGCCACGCCCGTACCCTCGAGCATGCGGAAGTTGATATTGGCCCACATATCCTGTGGCATCACGTTAGCGCCAGTGCTGCCGCCTTCGATCTGCGTGGGCGCGCAGGTGGTGGTCACGAGCGGATAGAGCTTCTTGCTGGCGAGGCAGTCGCGGACAATGACGCCCCCGTTGGCGGCAATCTCATCCGCCGTGTAGAGCCCCAGCTCGACGAGCTGTGCGGCAAGTAGATCGGTCACACGCGTCGGCCACTCGATGTCGCAGATTGCGGCGATAGCGCGGCTCAGCACCTCGAGCGATGTGCCGCCGTAGGGGTTGGACGAATGCCCGCCTTCACTCTTCGTCTTGAGCACGATATCGGCGTAGCCCTTCTCGGCCAGGTCGGCATGCATAAGCCAGCCCTCGCCCGCGCCGTACTCGGCAGCCGAAACAATACGGTAGTCACCCTCGTCGATCAGGTATTCAAGTTCAATACCGCGCTCCTCGAGCACGCGACCGATCGCCCCCGCGCCGTACTGCGTGGTTTCCTCGTCCTGACCAAAGGCGATCAGCAGGGAACGTCTGTGCTCCCAGCCGTGCGCCAACGCATACTCAACCGCCTCGAGAATGCCTGCGACCTGGTCTTTCATGTCGATAGCACCGCGACCCCAGATGTAGGTGTCGTCCACGCGCCCGCTAAAGGGGGCATGTGTCCAGTCGGCCTCGGTACCCGGCACCACGGGGACCACGTCCATGTGGCCCATGAGCATGACGGGTTTGAGGGCGGGGTCGGAACCGCCAAGCGTCACCAGCAGCGAATGATCGATAAGCTCGACCTCGCCCGCCGCGAACACGTGCGGCCACGCCTGCTGCATATAGGCGCGCAGGTCGTCGAACGGCTGCCAGTCCACCGCCTCGGCATCCATGCTCGAGATGGTCGGAAACGACAGCACGCGGCCCAGGCGCTCGCACGCGCCGGCCTCGTCCAGATCGGCAAAATCATCCTCATGCGCAAAGAAGCGCCAAACCTCGGCCATGACATCCTTTCGATTGTGATGACAAAGGCCGCCCCCACGGGAGCGGCCCTGCAACGTAAGCGTTTGCGGTCGGTTATTTGTCCTCGAGATAGCGAGAGAGGAACTCACGAGTGCGCTGGTGTTTGGGGTTGCCGAAGAGCTCGGCCGGAGCCGCATCCTCGAGCACCACGCCCTTGTCCATAAAGACCACGCGGTCGGACACCGTGCGGGCAAAGGCCATCTCGTGCGTGACGACGACCATGGTCATGCCGTCGGCAGCGAGGTTGTGCATGACCTCGAGCACCTCTCCCACGATCTCGGGGTCGAGTGCGGAGGTCGGCTCGTCAAACAGCATGATCTGCGGATTCATGCACAGGGCGCGGGCGATGGCGACGCGCTGCTTTTGGCCGCCCGAAAGCCTGCCCACGGCGGCGTGCGCGAACTTTTCGAGTCCCACGCTGGTCAGATGCTCCATCGCGACCTTCTCGGCCTCGGCCTTGCTCATCTTTTTGAGCGTGACGGGCGCAAGCGTGCAGTTGTCGAGCACATCCATGTTGTTGAATAGGTTGAAGCCCTGGAACACCATGCCGATGTCCTCACGCAGTTTGTTAATGTTGCAGCGCTCGGCCGTAAGATCCTGGCCGTGGAACCAGATGTGGCCCGCGTCCGGAGTCTCGAGCAGGTTGAGGCAGCGCAGGAAGGTCGATTTGCCCGAGCCCGAGGCGCCGATGATGGTGACAACCTCACCGGGATTGACGGACAGGTCGATGCCCTTGAGCACCTCGAGCGAACCAAAGCTCTTGCGCAGGCCCTCGACGCGGATGAGCGGCTCATTGGTCTGTGCGGCGGCCGCAACGCCGGTAATGGCGGTATCTGCCATGATGATTCTCCTCGTCTTAAGCCTAGTTAGAGCTGGGCAGCGTGGCAGGAGCCTCGGCGCCGAGCTTTTTGCCAAAGGCTTCGAGCAGGCGGCTCGCCACGAGCGTCAGGATCAGGTAGACCACGAGCGCCACGCAGTAGACCTCCATCTGGCGGTAGTACACGCCGGCGACCGTGGTAGTAGCGTACATAAGGTCGAACACGCCGATGACCGAGAGCACCGACGAATCCTTGATGTTAATGATGAGCTCGTTGGTGAGCGCCGGAATCGCGTTTTTAATGCCCTGGGGGAACACGACCTTGCGCATAGCCTGCCACTGCGAAAGCCCCAGCGAGCGCGCTGCCTCGGCCTGGCCGGGATCGATGGACTCGATGCCGCCGCGCAGGACCTCCATCATGTAGGCGGTGGAGTTGAGCGAGATGGTGACGAGGCCGGCGGTGAAGGTACTCCAAATCTGGTTGGCCTGGGCAGTCTCGAAGCCCATGCCGCGCAAAACGGTGAAGCCCGCGTAATAGATGAGCAGGCCCTGGACCATCATGGGAGTGCCGCGCACGATGGTGGAGTAGACGGTCGCAAAGCCGCGGCCGATGCTCTTAAAGAAGCGCACCAGGTCGTTGTCTACGCGGTCGAAGGTCTGAATACGCAGGAACACAAAGAGCAGCGCCAGGAAGAATGCGATGACGGTGCCGAAGGTGGCAAGCGCGATGGTGATCTCGATGCCACGGATGAAGAAGTCGCCGCTCTTGTAGGTCATGTAGACCAAGCTCGACAAAAAGTCGCTGGGGTTGGAATCCGAGACAATGCTCACCTGCACCAGATCGATAAACGACATGACGCAGCGGTCGACAAAGAAGATCGCCGCGATGACGACCACGACATAGCTGCCCAGGCGCGCGCCGCGACGGAAACGCTCGGATGCAAACGGTGACTTTTCGCGATAGTCGCTCCAGTGCATAACCTTGGTGACGAGCGCTGCCGCCGACACGACGATCCAGGCCCAAAGAATCGCCCAAAGGCAATCCTGGAAGATGCCGGTGGGCGCCAAAAAGCTCAGCGGCGTGGGGTTGCGCTGGCTAAATGCCAAGCCGAGCGCCGCGATAACGCTCGTGCCCAGGTACACATAACGGTGGTCGGCCTTGATAAAGGAGGCCAGACGATTGATGCCTTTCATGCTGCCTCCCTATGCCGGCTGACGGTCGAGGCACGCGTCCCACATTTGGTCGCGCTCCTCTTGGCTAATGCCCTTGAGTGTCTTGTCGATGAGCTTAAGCAGTTTGTCCGAGCCCTTGCGGCAACCGACATTTGCCGTGACCTCCTGCTTAAAGCCCTCGCCCTCGGCAAAGTGGATGGGGACGATACCGGGATTTTGGGCCATATAGCCCTTTTCGTTCTCCGTGTTGTAGGTCACGGCGTCGCACGTGCCCTGCAGCAGATTCGAGAACACCGTGGGGACCGAATCGACCGGGTTCTTGTGCACAACGCCCGGAATCTCGTCGATGACGGTATCGAGCATGGTGTCCTTTTGGCCGAGCACCGTGGCACCGCTGAAGTCGCTGAGCTTGGTGGCGTTTTGGTAGGGCGAGCCCTCTTTTACGAACAGGCCAAAGTAGCCAATGAAGTACGGGTCGGAAAAGCCGACGGACTCCTCGCGCTCGGGCGTGGCGCTCATGCCGGCGATGATGAGGTCAATCTGGCCGTTGTTGAGCGAGTCGATAAGGCCCGAGAAGCTCTGCTTGACGGCAACGGGCTCGCCGCCGAGAGCCTTGCAGACGATCTTGGCGATCTGCACGTCGTAGCCATCGGCATAGGCGCCCTGCACGTTGTCGATGGGGATCGTGAACTCGCTGGCCTCGGAAACCTGCCAGTTGTACGGGGCGTAGGCCGCCTCCATGCCGATGCGAATCTTATCCTTGCCAATCACGGAATCGGACAGGTCATCGCGACCGCCGCCCGTCGTGGGCTGAACTACTTCCAGCGTGGAGGGACGCTGGCAGCCGGCAAGTGCGCCGGCGACAACGGTAGCGCTCGCAGCGAGAGCGCTACCCAAAAAGATGCGACGGCTGCATACCGGCTGTGGATGCGCGTCGCGTTGATGGGGAGAATGCATAATCTGCCTTCCCTGTTGAATCGTATGCTGACGACTTAACAGGATATACGCCAGCGACCAGCAGCGCAGCACAAGCTCGAAAAATTAATAGACACACGGTAGTCATTGGGAGCGTCGATGTTTTGGCAATGCCAGCGGGCGCCACCCAGAGCGAACAAGTTAGCATGAAAAAGGCAAGGCATAGACCTTCTGGTCATGCCTTGCCTTTTGAATGACAAATTGTCGCTCTGGGTGGCGCGCAGCGTCGACCGGTCCGTCGTTCGTTAGAACGGCGGAACCTCTAGAGCAAGGTGACGCTAAAGCTGCGGACGTCCGTCTCGCCCGGCGCCAGCGTGATGGTGTTGACCTTGTGCTCAAAGACATCGTCCTCGGTGTCCATGGTGGTATGACCGGTCCAGGGCTCGAGCGCCACAAACGGAGCATCGTTGGCGGCAGACCACACGCCGATGTACTTAAAGCCCTCAAAGTCGATCTTGACGCCGTGGCCCGACTTGCGGCCGCGCAGTGTGAGCGTGGAGCCCGGAGTATCGGTGAACATGATGGCATCGTTATCGAAGCTGCGGTGCGTGATGGGCAGCACGTCCGAGTTATCGGGGGCCTTGTAGCTACCCTCGAACGTCATAAGACCGTCGGGCGTGATGATGGGGGCCTCGTTAGTCCAAGCCTCGGTAAACGCCAGCTCGTAATCCTCGAACGCCTCGTCTTCGGCACCGGGGGCGGGCACGTTGAATGCAGGATGACCGCCCACCGAGAACGGCAGGGCCACGTCGCCGGTGTTGGTGACGGCAAAGGTCTGCGTGAGCGTGGCGTCGCCGGTCAGGGCATAGGTCATGTTGAGCTTAAAGTGGAACGGGAACGCCTTGAGCGACTCGGGCGTGTCAGTGATCTCGTACGTTACCGAGGAGCCGTCCTCCGAAACCTCGACCAACTTGTGCTCGACGATGCGAGCGAGTCCATGGCGCGGCATCTCGCAGGTGCCGGCCGCAGATGTCGCCATGTTGTTGCGCAGCGATCCCACGATGGGGAACAGGATAGGCGCATGCTTGCCCCAAAAGGCCGGGTCGCCCTGCCACAGATACTCGTTGCCGTTGAGGGCAAGGCTCGTGAGCTGGGCGCCCATGGAATCGATGGCCGCGGTGAGGCCGCCGCGCTTGATGGTAGTGACGGTGGACATGCTACTTCCTCCAATAGTAAACAACGGTGTCGAGGGCTATTGTCCCACTCTTGGCGGCGGGGTTGAGCGACAGGTGCAGTTATTGAGCAATAGCGTAAAGGTCAAACCCGCCCTGCGGCGTGCTATCGACCGTATCGGGCGCCTGTGAATTAAAACTCACCGGAACCATGCGCTTTGAGGCACGGTAACGCGTGCCGTCGGTGGCGACGGGCGGCTCATCGACCGTGAGCTCGTAGTCGCCGGGCTTGAGCTCGATGCCGTCACCTTCGGAATTGACGTATTGGTACTCGTCGATCGCTTGCCCCTTGAGCGTGCGACCCACGATATGGACGAGCATCTGGCTGTCGCCGCGCGCGGTGTCCCACGTCGCGCCGTCCTTGACCTCGACCGATACATGCACCGAGCGCGTGCGGCCGAGCGATTGTTCGACGGACATCTCGACCTTGGCGGCGTCTTTTCGTTGTTGTTCAACATGGCTCCAGACGTTTCCAATTACCGAGCATGCGATAACGCCGGCCATGAAGGCGATGAGGATGGGGCCGAGCGGAGAGCGACGGCCCGCGTCCTCCTCGCGAGCCAGGTCGGGGCGACGTGTGGGCGCGGGTGCTTGGGCACCCTGCGAGGGCACGTCGAGAATGCTGAAGGATGCCGTACTGCCGGGGTCGATGTTATGGCGCGGCTGCGGGATCTTGGCCGGCGAGATGGACATGTCCGCCGGCTCACCGAGTGTGGCCGTGGCATCGGCCTTTGCCTCGTCGGCCTCAGCCTGGGCCCAAGCCTGCTCAAAGGTCAGAGGCTCGGCGGCATCGGAGGCGGCGTCAGGCTCGACAGCAGCATCGTTGCCGGCCTCGTCCTCGTCGCTCGACACGTCACGCGGCGCGGGCTCGTCCCACTCCTCGTCCGGAGCCTCGCCCTCGCTATACCACCATTCAAAGTTATCGATATCCATACGGGGCGCCCCTTAAGCCTCGCAAATAAACACTTGCCAGCCTTATACCCCCAGATGGCACGGGAGCTCGCCGGCACAGACAGGAAAAGCGTCACAACATTCGACGCTTTTCCTCGTTTTCGAGATTTTCATCGAATGTTGTGACGGTTTGGGCAGCAGCCACACCACGAATGTGACGAAGGAGCAGTCCCCTTGTCACATCTAGAGGGCGACGGGGATTTGGATGCAGCAGAAGTCCTCTTGGTGGGACTCGTCGTAGCTCGTGGTATCGAGGTAGCAAAAGTCGAAAGCGTTGCCGATGGGCTGGAGCGCGTGCTTGTCCATGCAGGCCACGACGGCGCGGATGCCCTCGGGCTCGTACGGCATGCCCCAGCGGCTCATGCACAGGTATGTGCCCTCGGGCAGCACTTCGATGCCGATCTCTGCCAGCTCGGCAGCATCGCTCGGCAGCATTTCCTCGGCACCGCGCGGCAGCACGGCAAAGGAGCCGGCACCGGCGATAGGGTCGTCGGAATGCAGCGCCTCGCGACGCAGCATGGCGCCCCAGCCGCGCATGGGGCGCGTGCCCGTCAACGTACGCATGCGCAGGATTGCCCGCATGAGCGTGGGGTGCAGCATCGAGCGGCCGCGCTCGATATCGGCCGGGAACTCCTCAAAGACCACGTAGCGGCGCTCAAACTGTTTGAGCTCCGGCTTGCCCTCGCGCTCGCGCCAGTAAACCGCCTCGTCATAAAAGCTCAGACGCTCCCGCACGCTCGCGCGCTCGGCTTTGAGCCCGACAATCTGATCATCGAGTGCCTGCACCCGCGAGCGCAGGTGATCGGTCATCTCGCCGATGTCGAACGTCGAGGTCAGGCGGTCAATCTCGTCGAGTTCGAGCCCCAGGTCGCGCAACATGCAGATCAGACGCATGAGCGGAATCTGCGTGGGCGAATAGAAACGGTAGCCTTTTTCGTTAACCACGGCGGGCTTAAACAGGCCGATCTTGTCGTAGTAGATGAGCGTTTGACGCGAAACGTTAAACAAGCTCGCCATCTCGCTAATCGCATACATACCCGTCTGCATAGGTCCTCCCGACACATCCTTTTAGCGCACAAAGCCCGCCGCCCACAGGGGCAGCGGGCTCAAACACTACTCGTATCCTACCCTAAAGACGCCTATGACCAGCGCTTATAGTTTGCACATGACACGCCGACGGCCTCGAGCGCCTTGGCGGCGATGTGATGCACCGCGTCATCGAGCGTGGCGGGGCCGTTGTAAAACGTAAGCATGGGCGGCATGAGCATGACGCCCGGCACGCGCGCCAGGCGCGCCATGTTGTCGATGTGAATGGCGCTGAAGGGCGTCTCGCGCACCATGAGCACCAGGCGGCGCTGCTCTTTCATCTGAACATCGGCCGCGCGCAGCAACAGGTTTTCGCTGTAGCCGCTCGCGATGCCGGCGAGCGTCTTCATGGAGCAGGGCGCCACGATCATGCCGTCGACCGGATAGGTGCCGCTTGCGATGGCGGCGCCGATGTTCTTGTTGTCGTAGACCACATCGGCATGGCACGCAAACTCGTCGAGCGTCATGCCGAGCTCCTGCTCGATGGTAATCTCTCCCCCGCGCGTGACGACAAGCGCCGACTCGGCACCGGCCTGGCGCAGGCATTTGAGGCACTCAAGGCCCAGCGCGGCACCGCTGGCGCCCGAAACGCCAACGACGATGCGACGGGGACGGACAGAAGACTCAGGCATGACGGCTCCTTAACTACTTGGTAGGGCTACTTACTAGAAAGCAATCTCCTTGGCCCACTTGTCTGTGTCGATCTCCATGAACTGCGAGCGAATGAAGTTCTTCTTGAGGTCGAACGGGACCGTGCAGTCGAAGATGGCCTTGCAGGCGATGCCGTGCTCGCGAATCGTGGGGTCGAACGCGGGGTCGTTGGACGGGTCGAGCACGTGGCAGTGGCAGCCGGGGATGGTGATGAGGTCGACGTCGGCCTGGAAGCGCGTGGTCATGGCCCACATCACGTCGCTCATATCAAAGATGTCAACATCCTCGTCAACCAAGATCACATGCTTGAGCTCGGAGAATGCCGAGAAGGCGAGCATGGCGGCGTTGCGCTGACGGCCCTCGTCATTTTTGCTCGACTTCTTAAACTGCATGATGGCAACGAACTTGCCGCCGCCGCAGGGTGCAGCGTGGACGTTGAGCAGGCGGCCCGGGATAGCGGTCTCGACCATCTTGTAGATGGAAGCCTCGGTGGGGATACCGGCCATGGACACGTGCTCGTGCGAAGGGCCGATGCAGCTCTCCATAATGGGGTTGACACGCGTGGTGACGGCGGTGATCTTGATCACCGGGCAGACCTTGGCGCCGCCGGTGTAGCCGGGGAACTCGGGCATGGCGTAGCCGTGGCCGTTGACGTCCTCGTTGATGGTCTCGTCGTGCATGAGGTAGCCCTCGAGCACGTACTCGGCATTGGCGATGCACTTCTGCGGAACGGTGACGCAGTCGGCAAGCTCGACAGCGTGGCCGCGCAGGGCGCCGGCAATTTGCAGCTCGTTGAAGCCGAGCGGTGTGGTGGGAGCCTCAAAACCGCAGCACATGTACACGGCGGGGTCCAAACCGATGGAGATGGAGATGGGCATGTCTTCGCCGCGCTGGCAGTACTCGTCAAAGAACGCGCCCAGGTGACGGCTGCCGGGGGTAATCCACATGGCAAGCTTATCCTTGTCGACGCAGGAGAAGCGGTGGATGGTCACGTCGGACTGGGAGCCGTCGGGGCTCGTGCCGTAGGCGAGGCCCATGGTGATGTAGGGGCCGCCGTCGACGGGCGTGTTGGTAGGAGCGGGAACGATCTTGCGCAGGTCAAAGCCCTCGTCGGTCGCCTTGTACACGACCTCCTGACAGTCGACGTGCGCACCCTCGGCGATCTGCTCGGGCGCGATCAGGTTCTCGAAGCGCTTGCCGATCTCGAGGCCCAGGTGCTCCTCGTCCAGGTCGAGCAGGGCGGCAACGCGCTTGCGGCTGGCAAGCATGCCGATGCAGACTTTGGCATCGTCAAAGCCCTTGACGTTGTTGAAGACCATCGCCGGACCCTCTTTGGTCGGGCGCATAACGGTGCCGCCGGCACCGACGTGGCGATAGACGCCCGAGACCTCGGCGTCCGGGTCGACCTGGGTGTCGGTCTCGAGCAGCTGTCCCGGCATCTCGCGCAAAAAGTCGAGCGCGGAGCGCAGGTCGTGGATCTGGGAAGCATCGGTGGTGGACATAGCGTGCTCCTTTCGGGAGAGTGCCCGGCGGCGAGGATGCCGCCGGGCTGGGTAACGTAGTGGGGCCGCGGCGCTCATAGATGGGACGCTCGGCCACTCGCAGTTCGAGCACTCGGCTGCTTACAGCCCAAGCGCTCGACCGTTTACATCAGGCCAAAGAGGTGGAACCAGGCGGCCTCGACCAGCACGACGATAAAGACGACCGCAGTGAGGGGAATGCCCATGCGCATAGCCTCTTTGGAGGTGTAGCCGCCAGCGTCCTTGCCCTCGCCGATAAGGATCGGCAGGTTATGGAACGGCAGGATGTAGTGGATGTTGATGGACGTAAAGACGATGAGCGCCACGGCGAGCGGGCTCACGCTGGAGCCGGCCGCAAAGCTGATGAACGCCGGCACGCACACGCCGAGCACGGCCATGACCGAGCCCATGAACATGTGGATGATCATGGAAAGCGCGGCGACAAGCAGGGCGAACAGGAAGATGTTCTCGGGCACGGAGCTGGGAAGCACGACATCGGCGATCCAGGCGTTCATGCCGGTGGCACCGCCCACGGAACCCACGGCCATGGCGGCCGTCAGGAACATGAGGGACTTGATGTCGACAGCGTTCCAGCTGGCAGGAGTGAGAACCTCGCCGATGACGGGCATGGCGAGGCAGACGCCGATGGCCAGGGTGACCCAGCCGATGTAATCGCCCGAGACGGTGAGCCACAGCGCGATGGCGATGATAAGCCACACGATGGTGCGGATCTCCTTGACGGAGAGCTTGCCGAGCGCAGCCTGCTTGGCCACGATCTGCTCGCGATCGTAGACGAGCTCCTTGCTGGGCTTAAAGAGGAAGAGACCCAGGAACAGGGTGCACAGCAGCGCGACCAGCATGGGCACGCTCATGTACAGGAACCAGTCGACAAACGACGGGCTCATGCCGCCGGCCTCGGCGCTGTACTGCGCAACGAGCGGATTGAGCGTGGAGTCGCCCGTCAGGAAGAACATGGAGCCCGGGGCGGCAGCGGCAAACACGAGGAAGCCGAGCTTGCCGCGGTCGTCGTCACCGTAGCCGGCGGACTCGGCGATGACCGAGACGACGGCGAGGATGAGGAAGGCGCGGGGGAACGGATGCGGGATCAGCAGCGACAGCACGAAGGTGAGCGCGAAGATCGAGATGATGAGCGACTTGGCGTCGCGCACGAACTTGAGCATGAACGCATAGGCGATGCGCTCGCCCAGGCCCGACTCCTTGACTGCACTGGCGATGAGGTAGGCACCAATGACGAGCCACATGGTGGCTTTGGTCCACGAGCTAAACGTGGAGGCGACCGTCGCCGAGATGCTCGCGGCACCCGTGTCGTCCACGCACACCTTAAACAGAACGAGCAGCGCGCAATAGAGCAGGCCCACAAAGCCCGGCTGTGCCACGCCACACGCCCAGAACACCACCGTGGCGAGCGTCAACGCCAGACAGGTCTGACCGCCGACCGTGAGCTCGACCGTCGAGCTCAGCTCCGCCAAAGGAAGAAACTTCACCAGCAAAAAGACAACGATACCCAGCACAAAGCCAATTTCGCGCTTGGTGATCTTAAACGCCTTCTTTTCCGCTTCCATCTCCCCACCTTTCTTGTTGGGGGCGCTCCGGATTCGCAGCCACGTTGCCACTTAAAAAGGGGCGCCCGTTATCGGACACCCCTTACGTTGCGCTGTGTTGCGGCAATACAGTCAAGCGGATTTTTTGGATGGGAAGCGATCCTCTGGGCAAGAACCGTCACAACATTCGACGCTTTTCCTCGTTTTCGAGATTTTCGCCGAATGTTGTGACGGTTTGGATGTGACAAAAGGGCTATCCGTTGTCACATAGCGAGGGCCGTACGGATGGATGGGTCGCTGAGGGCCTCGCGGAGCCAAGGGGCCAGCTGCTCGGGGTGGCCCTGCAGGTAGCCTTTGAGCTCGGATGGGGTCACGCGTCGTACCTCCGAGATCTCCTCTTGGTTGATACGCAGCTCGCCCGGCTCAACATGGGCAAGGAAGACCTCGCACCACTCGCACTCGCAGCGGCCGTCGCCGTGGTCCTCGCGGTACACCACGTGTCCGAGGTACTTGAGCTGGTCGGGATCGCGCGTAATGCCAAGCTCTTCGTTGATGCGACGCGCCGTGGCGGCCGCGACATCTTCCCCGGGGAGCGGATGGCCGGCGCAGCTATCGGCCAGCACCCCGCCCCACAGGCGCTTGAGCGGACTGCGGCGACAGAGCAGCAGACGTGCGTCTTCGCCACGGCCCTCGACTAAAAGCGTCAGAAATGCCTGATGCAGGATGCCCTCGCCGGTATGGGCCTCGATGCGGTCGACGTGGCCGAGTGTCTCGCCGGTCGCGGCATCGACCGCCACGACCTCGGCGCCTGCGCCGCCCTCATCCCAGCCGGCGCGCAGAATGCGGGCGGCGGCTTCCTCGAGCGCGGCGATGAGCTCCTTGGTGGTGTCGAGCACGCGCTGCAGGTCGTTCCCGCTCGCCTGTTCAACATGAAAACCCGTGCTTGCAACGACCGGCACGCCAAAGCGCGTGGCCAGCGCCGCCGCGATATCGTGCGCCGGGATCTCGTCTCGATGGCAAGGCACTGCGAGAATGCTCACCGTCGCCGTGCGGCCGGGCTCGGGGCGCGGAATGGCCTGCGCCGTGGCGCCCAGGTGCGCGAACTCCGGCGAGCAGGCGTAGACCGCCATGCCTCGCGGCGTCACCGTCAGCTGGGCCTCGAGCGTAAACTTGCCCTCGCCCACTGCAACCTTTGTCGTGTGCATACCCATGGGATCTCCTGTCGCCCGCAATGTACCTGAGACCATCTTCGCCTGTATTGCGACTATACAGGCAAGCGCAGCCTGCGACAAAGGAGGCAGGCACCTGACACATTCTGTTAGAGTTGCAGGGATTGAATCCCGCTTATTCATGCGACATTGGAGTGACAACCTTGACCGCCGCAACCACGCCTAAAAGTAAGTCAACCGCCGCCGCGCTCTCCCCCGCGCGCACCAGGCTCTGCCTGGCGCTGCTCGTGCTGTTGGGATTCTCGCTCGGCTGCTCCGAGTTCGTGGTCATCGGTATCGAGAGCGACTTGGCAACGGAACTCGACGTATCACTTGCTACTGCGGGCCAGCTCATCAGCGTGTTCGCGCTCGTCTACGCCATCGCGACGCCGGTGCTTGCGCTCAGCACGGGCCACTTCCGCCGCTACCAGCTGCTCGTGTGCTATAGCATCATCTTTGTGCTCGGCAACTTGGTCATGGCGTTGGCGCCCAACTTCCAGGTGCTGTTTATCTCGCGCATTGTCCTGGGCTCTGTCTCGGGCGCGCTGCTCGCCGTGGGCGTGACGTACATCCCCGAGCTTCTGTCCCCGCAGCAAACTTCGCTTGCCATCTCGGTGGTATATGGTGCGTTTTCCGTGGCGATGGTCTTTGTCACTTCGGTCGGCAAGTTTGTGGCCGACACGCTCGACTGGCACGTTGCCATGTACGGCACGCTTACCTTTGCCGTTCTGATCTGCGGAGCGCTCGTGGCGTCTATGCCGCGCGCCGGGCAAACCGACGAGCCTGCCACCTTTCGCGAGCAGGCGGGTCTGCTACGCGAGCCGAGCATCATCACCGGCATGCTCATCTTTTTGTTTGGCGTGGGCTCGGTCTATGTGTTCTACGGCTATGTGACGCCCTATCTTGAGCAGGTGCTGGGCATGGGCACCGTTCAGGCGAGCACCACGCTTATGGCCTACGGCGTGTTCTGCCTGATCTCGAACATCCTGGGCGGATGGATCGATGCGCGTTTTGGCATGAAGGCGCTGCTTGTTACGTTTGTGCTGCAAGCGGCGGCACTGCTTGGGCTGTTTGCCGTGGGCGCCGCCATGCCGCTCGCGCTCATCTTTGTCTTTAGCCTGGCAATGCTCATGTACCTATTCTCGGTCTCGTGCATCACACACTTTATGGACGTGGCACGCAGCCGCCATCCCAAGTCGATGGTACTTGCAAGTTCGGTTGAACCCATGGCGTTTAACGTCGGCATCTCGTTTGGCACCGCAGTGGGCGGCGCCGTGGTAAGCAGCATTGGTATTGCGTACGTGGGCGCCGTGGGAGCCGCGTTCTCGCTTGTCGCCTGGGCGCTTACGCTAGTGACGATTAAGCTGGCTCGTTGGGAGCGCCATCGCGGGTAGCGCAATTGCAGCCAAAAGCCGCAGAACCGCCCACCATCTTTTGACCGTGTGGCGTTCGCTCCTGCATCCATGCAACACGTCGTCTGCCGCCCAAGTCAGCATCTTTCCCGGCGCTATTTAACCACGCAAAACGCATCCTGTTAAGATTATCGCTATCGTTTTTCGCAATCTGAAAATCGATGGAATCGCAGGTAGAGCTTTCGTAGTCTGAAGTGGTCAATCCACACGAAAGGGGTTTACCACATGGACAAGAAAGCAGTTGTAATCGCCGGAGCCGGCAGCACCCACACTCCCGGCATCATCCAGAGCCTGTTGCAGAAGAAAAACGAATTACCGCTGCGCAAACTCGCCCTGTACGACATCGACGAGAAGCGCATGCATCTCGTCTACGACATCATGAAGCAGTTCATCGAGCAGGAAGCTCCTGACATCGAAGTTGTCGTGACGACCGATCCCGAAAAGGCATTCACCGATGTCGACTTCGTCTTCGCGCAAATCCGCCAAGGTGGCCTTCAGATGCGTCGCCAGGACGAGCGCATCCCTCTCAAGTACGGTTGCGTGGGACAGGAAACCTGCGGCGCCGGCGGTTCGATCTCCTATGGCATCAGGTCCATCCCCGGCGTCTTCGACCTCGTACGCTACGCCAAGAAATATAGTCCAGACGCCTGGATCCTCAACTATTCCAACCCCGCCGCAGTTGTCGCCGAGGCCACACGTCGCGAGTTTGGCAACGACCATATCCTTAACATCTGCGATATGCCCACGGCTATCTTGCTCTCGTACTCTAAGATGCTCGGACTTCCCAGCTGGCGCGATATCGACCCCATGTATTTTGGACTCAATCACTTTGGCTGGTTTACCAAAATTTACGACAAGCAGGGGCGCGATCGTCTGCCGGAGCTCCGTCAGATGATTCTCGAGCACGGCATGGCCGTGAGCGACAAGCATCACAAGGACAAGGACTGGATGCACACCTGGGGTCAATACGTCAAGATTGTGAAGGACTATCCCGAGTATCTGCCCAACAGCTACCTGCAGTACTACCTGTACTCCAAAGACATGGCAGATGACATGGACCCCAACTGGACGCGCGCCGACAACGTCATCAACGGACGCGAGAAGGAGATGTTTGCCGAGCACGACAAGTACCTGGCAGATCCCGCCAATTACAAGAGCCCCGTACAGAGCTTCACGGTCTTTGGCGACTTTATCGTCGACGCAGCCGCCTCTATCGCCTACAACAAGTGCGAACGCTATCTCGTAATCGTCGAGAATAACGGCGCCATCCCCAATCTGCCCGACGACGCCATGGTCGAGGTCCCCGCCTACCTGCGCTCTTGGGGCCCCGAACCCATCAGCCAGCCTGCTATCCCCACCTTCTACAAGGGGCTTATCGAAGAGCAGAATGCCAGTGAGAAGCTCGCCGTCGACGCATATTACGAGCATTCCTACCAGAAGGCGCTCGAAGCCATCGCAATCAACAAGACCGTCCCTTCGACTACCGTCGCGCGCCAAATCCTCGACGACCTGATCGAAGCGAACGGCGATTATTGGCCGACCCTGTCCTAACTCCCCGCGCATCGAAGGAACATCATGAAAGAAAGCAAGCTCTACAGCGAGTTCCAGAGACTCGGCAAGGTGCTCATGGCGCCGGTCCTCCTCCTGCCCGTTTCCGGCATTTTGGTCGGTCTGGGCTCCGCCCTTTCCAATGCTAACCTCATCTCGCTCTGCCCGCTTTTGGGCACCGAGCCGATGGTGATCTTTAGCACGCTCATCAAAGCAGCCGGCAACGTTATCAATGGTAACATCTCGGTTCTCTTTGCGATCTGCATCGCCTACGGTTACGCCAAGGCCGAGAAGGCGACCGCCGCACTCTCGGGCTTCATCGGCTACATGACCATGAACACGATCATGGGTCAGCTGCTTATCCTGCTGGGCACCATCGATCCCGCCAACCTACAGACCGGTCAGAACGCCATCCTGGGCGTAACCACACTCGACACCGGCGTATTCGGCGGCATCATCATCGGCTTGGTAGTCGCATGGATCCACAACCGATTCTATAAGGTGCAGCTTCCGCCGGTGCTCGGCATCTTCAACGGCACGCGCTGCGTCCCCGCCCTCACCGTCGTTTTCGCAAGCCTGGTGGGCGTTGCGCTCGCCTTCGTGTTTCCGTTTGTGCAAACCGGCCTAAAGGCCGCCTCGACACTCATCGATTCCACCGGGGTGTTTGGCGCGTTCATCTATGGCTTCTCCGAGCGCATGCTTCTGCCCTTCGGCCTGCATCATTTCATCTACCTGCCGTTTTTCTTCACTTCTCTGGGCGGTAGCATCCAGGTTGACGGCCAGACCGTCGAGGGTGCTGTCAACATCTACAACGCCATGCTCAACACGCCCGGCATGATGTACGACATCGACATCTCAAAATACGTCATGAACGGCAAGGTGCTGTTCGCCATGTGCGGCCTGCCCGCGGCGGCGCTCGCCATCTACCACTGTGCCCGTCCCGAGAATAAAAAGAAGGTCGGCTCCCTCATGATCGCCGCCGTTATTCCGGCCGCCATCATGGGCATAACCGAACCGCTCGAGTACTCCTTCCTCTTTGTAGCGCCCGTACTCTATGTGGTCCACGCCCTGCTGTGCGGCATCGCGTATGTACTCACCTACCTGGTACAGTTCAATGTGCCCGGACCTTCCGCCTTCGGCGGACCGCTCCTCTCGTGGATCTTCAACGGCATCATGAACGCCGATAAAGGCTCCAACTGGTTCTGGCTTATTCCGCTCGGCATCGCTTACTTCGGGATTTATTACGTACTGTTCCGCACCTTTATCAAGAAATTTAACCTCAAAACCCCGGGCCGCGAGGATGATGACACGCAGGCAGCGGATGACACGTCGGCCATCGACTCCAAAGCACCTGTCCAGGTAAGCGAGCTCATCCCGCAGATCGTGGAAGCCGTGGGCGGCGCCGATAACATCTCGGGTGTCAACGCTTGCTTCACTCGCCTGAGGCTCAGCCTCAAAGACACCGCCCTGGTCAAGGACGATAGCGTCTTCACCAAAGACCTCGGCGCCAGCGCCATCGTGCACGTTGGCGGCGGTGTTCAGATCGTTTACGGCAATAAAGCTTCTGTCTACAAAGTCGAAATGAGAGAATACTTGGGCATGGAATAAATCCGTCCCATAGCTTCACCACAATGCTCCGGAGATGGCATATCCGCTCCGGGGCATTATTGTTTGGAGTGATTTGAATGTCGATGTACGAGGTCTATTCGAACCTCAGGTCTTGTATCGAAGACGTCGAGAAGGGCGGCAGCCTTGACGCCCACATCGCACTCTACGCCCTTTCCCATCACGACGAGGTCCCAGAGCTCTCAATAGAAGAACTTGCCCGCGCGTGCAATACATCGCCCGCGACCATCTCGCGCTTCTGCAGGCGCGTAAACGGCTCGAGCTTTCGATCGTTCAAAGAGCAAGTTGACGACTTCAACGCTTGGCTCCAGCGTGAGACAACCGAGGCAAGGGCTCATAAGCAAATCGATATACCCTGGTATTTCGATATCGTAGAGACCTCTTTGCTTGAAACAAAACGCCTGCTCACTGAGGATCGACTCGAGCAGGCCGTTGACTGGCTTCTCGATGCGCAAAATGTCTACGTATACGGAAGCTCATTCTCCAATCTCGCCGCCCGCTCACTCTGCGAAAAGCTGAGCCGCGTAAACCGACTGTGCTTTTCATTTGGCTCCGTCAAGGGACAGGAGACGTCGCTCTGTCTGCTCCGACCCGACGATCTAACCATCTTTGTATCGTTCTCAGGGAAGACGAGCCACATCTTCAATCTTTACGTTGAGGCCAAGCGGCGAGGTTGCCGCGTTATTTGGATATCGAGCAACATGGCATTCGATAACAACGGGGCGCGCGAGCTCTTGCTACCCGTGAGCGCGGAGTCACTCAGCGAGTACTCGACCGCCTTGGTTGAGGGCATGAGCCTACAAAGCGCGGTTAACGCTCTGTATATCAGCTGTGCAAATCGACTTCGGGCGCAGCGCTAGCCGCAAACACGCTAGAACCGAAAAAAACGCACCTCACCGTCGCAAGGCGTCCGAATACACGATAGGCAGCGCCAAAAGAGAGCAGCGAGCACGTCATGTACTTGCCCATTCGCCCCAAAACATCACAGGTCGGCGCCCGATTGAAGGATCGGGCGCCGACCTGTATTAATCTTGATTGTGTGTTTGAGTCGTTTACTCCATGCCCAGCAGCTCGCGCATCTGGGTTGCGTAGTTAGATGCCATGTTGCCGTAGACAATCTGCACGCCGCCGTTGACATGCACGATGCCACGCGCTTCGAGCTTTTCGGTAAACTCGGCGTCATCAACCACCTTGTCACAGTCATTGAGCTGGATGCGCAGACGGGTGAAGCAGGCCTCGACAGACTTAATATTGTTGTCGCCGCCCACTGCCTCAACGATGGCGGGAATGAGGTCGCTAATCACGGTCTTGGGAGCCTTTTCGGCCTCATCGTCGGACTCTTCCTCGCGGCCGGGAGTCTTAAGGTCCTTCTTAAGAATGATGAACTTGAAGACGAAGTAGTACACCACGAAGTAGATGGGGCCGAGGAACAGGATAACCTGCCAGTTGGAGCCCTTGGCTGCACCCATAATGCCGTTAAAGATCAACGACAAGAGCGGGCCGCCGAAGGACGCGGAGCCAGCCACGTTGAACTGCAGGATATAGGTCAGCGCATAGGCAAGACCAGCCATGAGAGCGTGGAACACGTAGAGGATGGGCGCGATAAACAGGAAGGAGTACTCGAGCGGCTCGGTAATGCCGGAGAGGATGCAAGGCACCACGATGGCAATCATGAGCGCTGCGGTCTTCTTCTTATTCTTGGGAAGCGCCGTCTTGTAGAAGGCGAGCGCAGCGCCAGGCAGGCCGAACATGGCGAAGATAACCTTGCCGTTCATGACAAAACGGCTGACCTCGATGTTAAACGGCGTGCTGGGAGAGCCCAGGATCGCGTTGTAGATATTGATAGCGCCCTGAACAGTCTGGCCGTCGATGGTCTCGACGCCACCGAGCGACGTGAAGAAGAACGGCAAATAGACAAAGTGATGCAGGCCAAAAGGCAGGAGCATGCGCTCGCCGGCGCCGTAGACAAATGCACCAAAGGCACCCGTAGTCTTGATGAACTCGGACAGCGCACCGAGAGCGTTCTGAATAAACGGGAAAACAAAGGACATGACCGATGCGAGGATGCTGCATGAGAGCAGCGTCACCGCCGGGATAAAGCGCGTGCCGTTGAAAATGGAGAACACGGCAGGCAGCTCAATCTTGTAGTAACGGTTATGCAACCATGCGACGATTGCGCCCACCAGAAGACCGCCGATAACGCCAGTGTCGAGCGTGGTGATACCGAGGATCGTGCTCTGGCCCGTCGTAAGATTCGCGGGATCGATGACACCAGTCGCCGTAAGGAACGTGCCCATCACGGAGTTCATGCACATGTAGCCCAAAAAGCCACAAAGCGCCGCGGTAGCCTTCTCGGACTTGGCGAAGCCATAGGCGAGACAAATCGAGAAGATAACCGGGATGTTGTTCATAACGATGCTGGCAGCGGCCTTGAGAATCGAAAAGAAGATCGCAAAGCCCGGAGCAGCAAGCCAGGGAACAGCTGCCGTAAGGGTGGGGCTGGTAAAGGCATTGCCAAAGCCCTGAAGGATGCCGGCGATTGGCAGGATCAGGACAGGCGTCATGAGGACTTTGCCCAGACGCTGGAACTTTGCCAGCAGCTCATCTTTGTTCATGGGATACCCCTCTTAAAGAAACGGGGCGTGCAGTTCTACAACCCACACGCCCCATAACAGTTATCAAGCGCTATGGAACTAGCTACTTAAGCTCCGGCCAGTAATCCTTATTGGCCTCGATGAGCTTGTCGAGCACTTTGCGAGCCTTCTTTGCGTCACCGACCAGACGATTAAGCGTGAGTGCCTGCAGAGCCTTCTCGTAGGAACCCTCCATCCAAGCCTCAACAGTCAGGCGCTCATAGGCGTACTGGTTCTCCATAAGGCCGCGATAGAAGGTACCGATCTTGCCAACAGCATAGGGCTGCGGGCCATTGGCGCCCACGCTTGCCGCGACCTCGACCATGGCGTCATCGGGCATGCCCTCGATAATGCCGTTGTTGGGCACGATGACAATGAAGGTCTTGTTGGTGTTGCGATAAATGGCCGAGGTGATTTCCACGATCATATCGCCATGAGCGTCGTTTTGCACAACCGAGGAGTTCTTTGCGGTGCCGACTTTGGCAACACGCTCGCACTCGGCGAACACGCGCTTTTCACGACCGTTGATAACCTCGTCGGAGCGAGTGTAGTCGGGGTCGAGGTGAGCGACCTTGTACTCGGGATACAGATAGTACTGCAGATAAGTGTTGGGCAGATAGTCGGGGAAGTCCTCGAGCATGTCCTTGACCATGGCGTAGGTATCAAGCCAGGACTGGTCACGCTGCTCGGCATCGGCAGGAAGGAAGCCGTTCTTCTCCGTGTATTCCTTAATCTGCGGGACGAGGTCATGGCCCTCTTCATCGTAGATGTGCTTGAACCAACCGAAGTGATTGAGGCCAAAGTACACGGGCTCCGTCTTGCTCATATCGCGACCGAGCAGGCGACCGTAAGAGCGCATGAGGTTGACAGGCTGGTCGCAGATGTTGAGGACGCGATGCTCATCGGGCAGGACGCGCTCGAGACCATATGCCACAATAGCAGCCGGGTTGGTGTAGTTGATAATCCACGCCTCCGGGCTATGAGCGCGAACGTCGTTGACGATCTCAACCATGTCATGCATGGAGCGCATACCGTAAGCCATGCCGCCAGGGCCCACCGTTTCCTGGCCGATGATTCCCATATGCAGCGGAATCTTCTCGTCCTTGCTGCGCATCTCGTAGCCGCCGGTACGAATCTGGCAGAGCACAAAGTCAACGTCGGTGTATGCCTCGTCCTTATCGGTGGTGTAACCAAACTCCACACCGGGCTCCTCCTCGGCAAAGAGGATCTTGCCAAACTCGCCGATCGGACGCTGACGCTCGGCATCGATGTCATAGAGCATCACGCGGTTCAGCGGCAGAATGTCCATGTGCTTGGTCAGGGCTTTAAGAATGCCAGGGCACCACGTGGAGCCGCCGCCAACGATCACAATATTGAGCTTATCCTTCATGTTCCGTCCCTCCAGGGTTGGCTGATCGGTGTTCTCGAAGACCTTGGGCTCCGCGGTTGTCCTCGGCTTGCTTCGTTTCGATTGATATTTTGCGACATAAGGTCATTTGCGAGTCCCCGTGTGGGCCAATGCGAAACGGGGACACATGATTTCGCTCACGACACAGATATGTGTAGGCAAACACGCGCGTTTGCCCAGTTCATAGGCAATAGGCAATCTTGACCGATTACCGATTTCTCACCTGGCTACACAAAGCGGTACCATATATACGGCGAGGTGCGAGGGGCTGAAACATCTTATGAAAGATCAAGAATCTTTTTATGATCATGTGCGAGCTGGCGAGAGCAAGCTCAACGATCTCGAAAGCGAGATCATGCGCTACATCATCGAGCTGCGTGATGATATTGACGATGTCACGCTTAAGAGCGTTGCTGAACGGTTCTTCGTCGCTCCCAATACAATCGTCAGGCTTGCCCATAAGCTTGGCTTCTCGGGGTTTACGGAGCTCAAACAATCGTATTCCGCCTCGCTCGACCGCAATCGATTCACTATCGAGGCACTTCCTCTTGATACCCAGCTCGTACAGACCAAAGATCTGCTTAACGACCGGGTCATCGATTCGGTTGTGAGTCTTATCCAGGACGCCTCGCATATCGTGTTCTTCTGCTCGGGTTTTTCGAAGTACCCGTGCCTCGAAATGGCTGAAAAGCTCAAAATAATGGGCAAGAATACCGACACGCTCAGTGAACGCCACGTCATGAGGCATTACGCAGAACTGCTTGGCAAAAACGACCTGGTCTTCAGCGTTTCAGTCAGCGGTGAGACGCAGGTGTCTATTGACGCCACATCGATAGCCAAAACGCGCGGATGCAAGGTCGTCACGCTCACCGGCTTTTCTCGAAATTCTCTCTCGAAACTAGCCGACTACCCCATCTACACCGTGCAAAAAGAAATCCGCTTGGGCAGCATGGACCTCGACAGTCGATTGATGTTCTATTACGTTTTCGAATTGATATTTGAGCGTTACTTCAAACTGGCCAAGAAATAAAACTTGGCATGCGTCCGGCTTCGACCCTTTAGCAGCCTTCTATATGAAAGGTATCGTCCTATGCAACGCGTACTGTTTATCTGTCATGGGAACATCTGCCGCTCGACGATGGCTGAGTCCGTGTTTACCGAGCTGGTGCGCCGCGCTGGGCGCGCGGGCGAGTTTGTCATCGATTCTGCAGCGACCTCGACCGAGGAGATCGGCAACCCGCCGCACCACGGTACCGTTGCCAAGCTACGCGAGGTCGGAATCCCCGTCGTCGCCCACCGCGCGCGCCAGGTGCGTCGCGCGGAGTATGGCGACTGGGATCGCATTGTCTATATGGATGCTGAGAACGCGCGCGGCCTGCGTCGCATCTTTGGCGACGACCCCGACGGCAGGATTACGCGCTTGCTCGACTGGACCGATCGCCCCGGCGACGTGGCCGATCCCTGGTATACCGGCAATTTCGATGCCACCTACCGCGACGTGCTCGCCGGTTGCGCCGCTATGCTCGAGCAGCTGTAGGTTCGCGGAGGCACGAACCTCGCGAGCCGCGTCATCGGCATACAGATCGAGCGTGGATTTTCTCCCACTTTGTGCATTCAAGTGCGCTCTAGACGGGAGAAAATCCACGCTCATTATCTCGGATAGCGGATGCGACAAAGGCACTATCCCTTTGTTGCGTCGGGGACTGTCCCTAGACCGGCTTGACCTCCAGCTTTATCCCCTCGGCACAGGAGTCACCCAAAACATCCGAAAGGGCCCAGGTCGCATATAGCGGCAAATAAAGAACAGCTCCGCTGCGTTCAACGTTGCCTCTCGAGAAAACAATCCCGAGCCTTATACCATATTCGGCCGTATCAAGCACATGGCCGAGCGCGGCGTGCGCGTGGTAATAGGAACCCGATTTAACCTCGATCGGAACAGCTGTTCCATCCGGTCCGTCGACCACAAAGTCCACTTCGCCGCGCTTCTTTGTCTGATAGTAGTAAAGCTGGCGATTTTGGGCAGCCAGCTGCTGGGCCACCACGTTTTCGTAAATACCGCCCAGATTGGGTTCCTTGCTATCAAGATACGCCGCCTGGGCGACGCCAACGGGGTAGCGCGCCATCAACATGCCCGTATCCGATTGGTATAGCTTGAACTGCGATGGCCGTGCCGTCTTGAGCAGGGGCGACTTTGGCTCGGTTACGATATCCGCCTTGAGAGCAACGCCGGCATCGACAAGCCAGACAAAATCTCGCTGGTACTTGTCGTAATGCGCCTTGGGGTCAATGGAATTGAGCACGAAGCGTTTGTTTTCGCCCTCGAGCATAATAGGGAGCTGATCGTAAATGCTCTGCACCTGAAGGGCTCGCCCGCTTGCATACTTGGAGATATCCCGCCGGTACTGTTCGTTGAGCTCTGACTGTAGCTGACGAACAGAGGCAAGGTCGCCCCGCGTGTCAAGGAAACGCTGCACGACCTCTGGCATTCCACCGACAACGGTATAGGTCCTGAAGTTTGCCATCATCGCGTCGTGAATGTAATCAGGAATGGGCTTCTCGCTGATACACGCGTCGCGTATCGTTTGGCGAGCTCCCTCGCTCACCCCGATCGCCCAGCAAAACTCCTCAAAATCGAGCGGGAACATCCTAAGCTCGTGAACATATCCCACGGGATAGGACCTAACGCCCTTGAACTGGGTCCCGAGCATTGACCCCGAAAACGCCCAGCGGCACCTCCCGTCCTCAACAAGGAACTTTGCCATCGTCATGATGTCGGGGGCCTCTTGGACCTCATCGATAAACACGAGCGTTTTGCCCGGTGCTATCGGCTTTCCCGAGAGAAGCGTCACCCTGCTGATGAAATCGTCGGCATCCCGTGCCTCGAGAAGAGCATCTTTTGCCTGGCGATTTTCCGCGAGATTGAGCTCGATATAGGTTGCGTAGTTTGACTTACCGAACTCGCGAATCGAGTAGCTCTTACCGATTTGGCGAGAACCCGTGACGAACAACGCCTTTCGTTCAATGGATCTCTGCCAACAATCAAGCTCATCAGCGATTTTCCTGCGCAACATAAGCTCTCCCATCGCCTCGATAAATGAAATGCAGATATTTATATCGACTATTATCGATGAAATGCAGGGATTTTTAGTACCGAAATTTGATGAAATGCAGAAATTTGAGCTTACTCGCGCATAGAACAACGACGCGTGCGCCTAAGCATGGGCATAAGTGAGGTCGGGATTCTCGCATACAAATCGAGCGAGGACTATCTCCCACTTTGAGTGCGAAATTGCGCCCAAAACGGGAGATAATCCACGCTCGATATTTCGACGGGAGAAAATCCTCGCTCGGTTACTCGTCGACGATCTCGGCAAGCCAGACGTTCAGAGTATCGACCTCGGGGCAGCAGAACTTTGCCGTGCCGGGCTCGTTGCCAGGCACGGTTCCGCCATAGCGCAGGATATCGATATAGGGAAAGCCCACATGGCAGGCCATGGCGCACATCTTGCCGCGATCGCGGTCAAAGTCAAAAACGTCGCCCGGCTTGTGACCGTGGTGGCAGCGGCACGTCCCCAGCTGGTCCACGCAGCTCACGCGGATACGCGGCCGCTTGCCACGCGGCGCGCCGAGCGGCCTGTTCTCGCCCGCAGGCTTGACGCCGCCCTCGCCAATGTTACTCATGGTCGATCACGTCCAGGCAGGCCTCGATGGGAAGGCCGGCCGACTTGTCCTCTTGGTCGGCATTGCG
>CAUCTV010000008.1 GCA_958445895.1 uncultured Collinsella sp. | reverse complement strand
TGCTGGCGCTCGTTGCCGGCTGGGGCTTTAGGTCGCAGACCAGCCATGTCGCCGGGCATGCGGATGCCGATTCGGCAGAGGAAGGGGAGCGTGCGGGACAAAGCTCCAACCCCAGCACGTCCGCCCGCGCCACCTTCGCAGCCAGCATCAAGACAGTCTTCACCAACAGCGTCCTCGCGCTACTTTTCTGCATCATTTTTCTTTCGAACTTTGGCTACGGAGCCTTCGATCCGCTGGAGTCGTTCTTCTACCGCGATGTCCTGCACGTCGGCGTTGAGTGGATGGGTTGGCTCTCGTCTGCCTCGGGCGTGGGCGCGGTGCTGGGTGCTGTGCTCGCGCTCCGCTTGCCGCCGCACCTGGTCAGCCTTAAAACCTTGCTCGTGGCGCTTATGTCCGTGGGCCTGGGAAGTCTGCTCTATGTGGGGACACCGTACGTGGGCGTGGCCCTTGTCGGCCAGATCGCCCTGGGTATAGCTTGGGGTGTCGTCAACCCGCTCCACAACACCATTGTGCAGACGACGGCTCCGCTCGAGCAGCTTGGTCGCGTCAATTCGGTCATGGGCTTTGGCAATATGTTCGCTGGTGTGGCCCCTCTGGCGATTGCCCCGTGGCTGGCGGCGACATTTGGCGTGCAGCAGACACTCGTAGGGGCGGGCCTGGTCGTGACGGCTGTCCCTGCGGCGTTGCTGCTGTTTGGGCGCCGGCATTTTGATCGTGCCGCAAGGCAGTAAAGACCATCACAACATTCGATGAAAATCGCGATTTTGCCGAAAAACATCGAATGTTGTGATGGTTTGCGCCCCGGGCCAGGCCACCCTGCGGATCCTGCCACCACAAAGGGGCCAGACGCCTTTGTGGTGGTTTTTGCTTCAAGACTTTAGTCTGCTGGCCGCGCAGCGGCCAGCTTTAAACCACCCGCTACGCGGGTGGAGACAAACGGCTTTACAAAGCCACCCCTCCGACCGATATTGACGATTGTTCAGGCCGTCAAGAATTCGAGTCGAAGGGGTGGTCGCCATGGCCCAGAAGGCCTACAGCCTTTCCCACACGAAGTGGATGTGCAAGTACCACATCGTGTTCACGCCGAAGTATAGGCGCAAAGTGATCTACAACCAAATCAGGAGCGACATAGGGGAGATCCTCAGGAAGCTGTGCGAGTACAAGGGGATCGAGATAATCGAGGGGCACCTGATGCCCGACCACGTGCACGTGCTGCTGGCGATCCCGCCGAAGTACAGCGTCGCGAGCGTCATGGGCTGCCTGAAGGGGAAGAGCTCG
Source organism: uncultured Collinsella sp. (assembly GCA_958445895.1). Taxonomy (GTDB): domain Bacteria; phylum Actinomycetota; class Coriobacteriia; order Coriobacteriales; family Coriobacteriaceae; genus Collinsella. Next base: position 50,858 of record CAUCTV010000008.1, on the reverse strand, counting down.
CTGATGATATTCGACAGGCACGCCAACCTCAAGTACAAGTTCGGCAACAGGAAGTTCTGGGCGGAGGGCTACTGCGTGTCCACCGTCGGCCTGAACGAGGCGACGATCGCCAAGTACATCAGGGAGCAGGAGTCCCACGACATCGCGCTGGACAAGCTGAGCGTGAAGGAGTACGAGGACCCCTTCAAGAGGAGGTGATCCTGCCGGTTCGACCGGCGCGCCACGGGTCAAGATGCACTAGGCCTGGACGAAGTCCGGGCCCGCGCCTTTAGACGCGAGCCCGGGGCCCGTGGGTTATACCCTAAGAGCAAACCACCCTTTTTAAGGGTGGTTCTGATTTGACGGGCCGCGCCTGTGCCTTGGTATACCATGTACGCCGTTCACGACCACACCCCACACCGCCGCACAACCCAGAAAGGCCCCCATGGACACCATCTTCAGCCACATCAAAGCCGTGTTCTGCGATATCGACGGTACACTGCTCACGAGCCAGCACACGGTGTCCCCGCGCACCGTGGCGGCGATCCGCGCCCTGCGCGAGCGCGGCGTGCTCTTTGGCCTGTGCACCGGGCGTGACGCCCACGCGACCGAGGCCATGTACGAGCTCTGGGGCATCGAAGGCCTGGTAGACGTGCTCGTGGGCTGCGGTGGCGCCGAGGTCATCGACCGCGCGTACGACATCAACGAGCTGAGCTATCCGCTGCCGGGCGAGACCATCGCGCGCATCTGCAAGCACATGGCGGACCTTCCGGCAACGCCCGTCTGCCCCCGAGACGGCGTGTTCTACGTGCCCGAGAGCAATGCGTGCGTCGAGCACCTGTCGCGCGTCGACGGCGTGCCCTACCAGGTGGTCGATTTTGCCGAGTTCTTGCGCGGGCCGCAGCCCAAGGTGATGTTTACCATGGCACCCGAGGTAATGCCGCGGGTGATTGAGCGGGCGTCGACGTTTGCCGATGACACTGTTAAGGCGGCAGCTCTGCAAACCACGCAGCGGCTCTACGAATTCATGGATCCGCGCGTGTCCAAGACTCGCGGCCTTGTGCGCGTGGCGGAGCTCAACGACATGGAGCTCCAGAACATCTGCGTGTTTGGCGATGCCGATAACGACACCTGCATGGTGGCCGACGCCGGCGTGGGCGTTGCCATGGCAAACGGCAGCGCCGCCACCCGCGCCGCCGCCGATTTTGTAACCGCCAGCAACGACAATGACGGCATTGCGGTCTTTATCGAGGAACATCTTCTGTAGCGCCGGGGGAGAGCCACCGCAAAGGGGACAGGCGCCTTTGCGGTGGCCTCAGGCGATTTGGGCGAATTGATGCCTAAAATCTGCGCGAAAATTCAAATTTAGTTGTCTGAACATTACGCTTCTAACCACCGATGGGTTAAAGATATTCTCATCAGTTTGGTAGGGTATTCCTCCCGGTTGATGACCTACCGCTCACTGTCGTTATTCGACCGTTCACAGGATGTTTGCTCTTGAGCAAAAGGTTGTGCAAATAAATAAAATGCTATTAAAAAACTGATAACTAACTTAATTACCAGTAGAAACAGATGTTTTATAGCGAATAAACGAAGGCAAATCTAAACAATTGTCAAGAGAATTAAGAACTTGCACAAAAATGTCGGTTTTGCTGCTCAGATGTTTAAACAATCGTTATAATTGCATCACTTAGCGAGCGCAATTACAGATTGCGCAGATACGTTTGATAGGGAAAGAGCAAGATCGCGGTCTCTTGGGGAGGAGACATCGATGAAAGCGAATTCGGACAAATCTAAGCAGAGTAATAAAGCGACGCGCCGTGTACTGGCAGGCGTTTTGTGCGGAGCCTCCGTGTTGAGCCTGGTACTGTCGCTCGTCATGCCTCCGATCTCGCAGGCCATCGCCAACGATGCCGAGGCGGTTTCTACCGAGGAAACTGTGATGGGGGGGGGTTCCTCAACTGAGTCTACTGATGTAGACAATACCAACAACGGGGATACCGACAACCAGAATAGTGACGAGACCGAGGGCGACGGGACTGGCGACGATACTCTCAGGGCGGCCCCGTTGCCTGATGACACGGGAGCCGAGAGCGCTGCGCAGCCCGCGGATGATGGGCAGTCTGTCTATAAGGTCGCTACTGTTGCAAATGAAGGTGTGGATCAGAAACTTCAACAAGATTCGGATGGGTACGCGCTGCTGAACAATGACAGAGACCTGTCTACGTACCTTGCCCTTGCCACGGCGGACAAGCCCGCAAAGCTGCGTCTGGCTGCTGATATTAGTTCGAGCGAGCCGATCCCCATCAACAAAGACACTACGATCGACCTTGCGGGCTATAAGCTTTATTACTCCGCTGGTGATAACGACACGTTCATTACGGTAGCGAGCGGTGCACTTACCGTTGAAGACTCTGCCCATGTTAGCGATACACCTTCGGTCGTTGATAAAGATCCTGGCAAGCTTGCAACTATGGCATGGACCGGTGACAACAAAGGTACTCCTCAGAGCTTAACCTATTATGAAACCACGAGCGCGCCTAACGCAGATACCCTTGGCACCACCACCACTGAAACCACGACTGAGCATGTCGTCAGCGGTTTCGGCGCAATCGTTGCTGCGTCCGACCGTGGCTCGGTCCAACAGGTCATCTCTGTTGCGGACGGCGGTACGCTTAACCTCAACGGAGGCATGATCACGACACCGAGGGATTTGACCAACAACGGTCATATCATCTTTGCCGAGGGGAAAAGCAATGAAACTCATGTGAATATCAATCGCGGTTTTATTACTGGCGCGAATCTCAATCAGCAACGTGGCGGCTGGGGCGGCGGCCTGTGCGTAGCGGGCGCGAAAGTCACGGTCAACATGACCGGCGGCGTGATCGCAGCGAATAAGGCTGCTTCCGGTGGTGGTATTTTTGCCGACAGCGGTGTCACGTTGAATCTCTCCGGCGGTGTCATTTCGGGCAATGCAACATATGCCAATGAAATCAACAATGGCGATAACACCGACAGCGGCGGTTACGGTGGCGGTGTTTATACCAAGGGTGCAACCGTAACCATTAGCGGCTCTGCCTGCATAACTAACAACCAAGCTGACGCTCGCATCATTAGTGACAACCTTTACAACAACGGTCTCCTCGGTGGCGGCGGCATTGCGTCCACGAACGGTGGAAAGCTGACCATGACGGGTGGTTCCGTTACTGCCAATTACTCTCATGAGGCCGGCGGCGGAATCTACGCTGGTTTCTGGAACCAGGCGATTACGTTTAAGATGACAGGCGGCACGATTGCCGGCAACAAATCTGTAAACGCCGAGGGCGGTGGTCTCCGTATTTCCACCGGTACTACCGGCAATATTGGGACTGAGCCGGGCATGTCCAACAAGGTTTACATCACCAACAACAAGACCATGACGGGTGAGAGCCGTGGCGGCGACTGGGGCGGCGGTGGCATCTTTATCCAGAAGGGCGGCAAGCTCAACATCGTAAAGACGCTGATTACTGATAATGAAGCCGGCGGCTGGGGCGGCGGCGTTGGTGCTTGCCCTACGGGTGAAACGATTGTCTCGCACTCAAATGGTGCCGCAATCTATAACAATACGGATCGTGGCGAGCACTTCTCTGCCGGTGGTAATGGCAAGGACGAGGACAGTAAGCCTGAGTACATTACCGATGACTTCAAAACTGCCGGCCACAAGGACTTCTTCCTCGTGCGCAAGAAGGGCAGCGATAAGACGGTCGCAGTCGTTCTTGGAAAGATGCTCGGCAATGGTTCTGCTGGCTGGAAGGGTACCTGTGATGGTCAAAAGATCGCCATCGATCCTAACGGCGGCGCCGAGGCCAAGTACATGTTCGGCTTGGAGGCCCATCCGACTGACGAGGCCGTAGAAAAGGCGCAAGTGGCGGCTACGACCATCATCAGTGGCAACTACTCGTTTACCCATGGCGGCGGCATCATGACCAACGGCGATCTCACCGTTGGCGAGGTTGCTGAGCTGAGCGTTTATCCGAACATGAAGCTCAACGCCACTAAGGTGCTTAAAGATGCAGAGGGAAACTCGCAAAGCCTTGAGGGACACGCGTACAAGTTTAAGCTGCTGCGCCAAGAGGGTTCCATTGAGCCTTCTTGGAAAGATGACGGCATGCTTGATATGGGCGAATGCAGCGTCGCAGGTGAGGCGACTGTTGAATCGGACGGCAGTATCACCTTCGACTCTGGCAAGGACTATTCTTCGGGGCAGTATGTTTTCTATCTAGTTGAGGAGCCCATCAGCGGCGACAACGAATTGGATACCAAATTCGATAAGACCATTTACAAGATCGTGGCAACAGTCGATAGCAATTCATACAAAACTGACCATCTCATGTCGATTCCTATTAATTATTACAAGGTGAATAAAGTCACCGTCTGTAAAAAGGCCGAGGGGAATCAGGATTTCGTAGAACTTGATCGCGCAAACTACTCCGTTACGCGTCCATCGGATAACAACTCGTCGAATGACACGACGACTACGGTCGTTATCGGTGACAATGATAACCCTACCTTTATCAACAAAATTGAGCCCTATACTTCTCTTGGCTCCTGGAAGCCTGCGGCAACCAAGGTCGTCAAGGGCGGCGAGATGAAGGAGTTCACGCTCGAGTTTGCGGATAACGATAAGTTCAATAATGCCGAGAGGGTTACGACCAAAGCCGGCGGCGACAATCCCCAGAAGCTTTATTTCCCCGATATTGAGTACGGCCTTAAAGACTTGAAGCAGAAGGAATCCGATGATCCGGGTCGTGGTGCTTGCAAAGACTTTACGTACTACGTGCGCGAGAGTGCAGAGGTTTCGTGGTTCTCGCAATATAAGTACGACAAGTCGGTCTATCGATTTGATGTCAGGATGAAGGACCAGGAGGACGGTTCGATCGAGGCCGAGTCGGTGACCTACACCAAGATCAAGGGCGCTGACGGCAAGGATATTGCCACGAAAGACCAGCATCCTGTCAACTTCGACGGCACCAAACCCGACTCCACCCCCACCTTCACCAACACCTACTCCACCTCTTTGCCCCTTTCTGGTATGTCGGGCGTCACTCTGACGTACCTTGCCGGCGCGGCGGTGCTTTGCGCTGCTGCGGCCTGGATGCACATTCGTCGCAAGGCGAATGCGAAGGGAGGTGAGCGTCGTGAATAAGAAAGTTAGCTCCTTCCCGATCTTGTTTGCGCTGCTTGCCCTCTTGATCGGTACCTGCGCGGTTGTGTTCCCCGCATCCGCGCAGGCCGAGCCGACCTCGACCGGTTCCATCACGGTGAGCGGCACCGTGGCGAGCAGCTACGATGCCTACCAAATCTTTAGCGCCAACGTCGTCGACGGCGACAACGACGCTAAGATCGCCACCGACCTCGCCTGGGCAAGCGACGACGTCCACGACGCCGCACTGCCTGTGCTGCACAGTGCCGGCATGCCCAAATCCCAGACCACAGCGCAGGAAGCTGCCGAGTGGCTCAACGCCGATTCCCACCTTACGAGCGCGCTGAGCGCACAGCTCGCTCGTTCCCTCCAGAGCTCTGGCGCCGTGCCCGTGGCCCTTAACGCGGGCACGACGGCCGAGCTGCCCTGCGGCTACTGGCTCATCGTCGCCGACGACGCCACCATCGCCCAGGGCGAGGCCGGCACCGCGCCGATCATGGCCCTGGTGGGCGGCAGCGCCGTCGCCGTCAAGCCCAAGGCGGCGACGCCCAAGGTCGCCAAGCACGTGCTGGAGGACAGTACCGACGCCTGGCAGAAGGCCGCCGACGCCACGGTCGCCGACGACCTGTTCTGGCGCCTCTCTGCCACGGTCCCGGCGGGCCTCACGGCCTACGACACCTATACGGTGCGGTTCGTCGACACCATGAGCGCGGGGCTCGACCCCTCCAAGGTGGCCGCGAGCATGCATGTGTACGTGGCGGCGGGCACGGACGGCGGCTTTGACGCCGTCCAGACCGGCAAGGACGGGCGCGCCGGCACTGAGCCCGCGAAGGGTTGGACCGACATCACGGCCCAGTGCGCCACCAAGGTAGCGGCGGACGGGACCTTCACCGTGCGCACCGGCGACCTGATCGCCGCGCTCGGCGGGGCCGACGCCTTCACCGCGGGCGCCCGCGTGGTCGCCGTGTACAACGCGCCGCTCAGCAGCGCATGCAACCACGGCATCGCGAAGGGCAACCCCAACGAGGTCTACCTGCGCTACCCGCGCTCTCCCTTTGCCGACCAGTCCGGCGACGCCGGCTTCACCTGCACGCCGAGCGACGACGCGTGTGCCTACACCTGGGATCTCGCGCTCACCAAGCGCGGCAGCGACGGCGACAAGCCGCTTGCCGGGGCGGTCCTGAGCATCGCCGACGACCGCGGTCGCACGCTGGCGGCCGACGGCACGTGGGATGCGGAGGGCAAGGCCACCGTCACCACGGGCGAGGACGGCCGCGTGACCGTTTCGGGCGTGGACTCGGGCAAGCTGGAGGTCCGCGAGCTCAAGGCACCCAAGGGCTACACCGCCTTTGAGGGCACGCGCTCCGTGACGGTCAAGGCCGAGGGCCTGGACGTTGACCAGGTGGCGGCTGCGAAGCCGAAGGTGACCGTATCGGCCGAAAGCCCCCTGCGGGTTGATTCCGCCGATGCCGGGAAGGGTTTGGTTGAGTTGTCGTTGCTCAACGCCCCAACTAAGGAAATAGGTCGAGGCTTTATGCCCTCGACGGGAGATAGAACGTTGGTGTTGGTAACGGCTTTGGCCGTCATCGGAGTAGTGGCTATTGTCGTCGCGCTCGTCATCAAGCGGGGAGGAGGTCGCCATGATAAATAATTGTCCCCCCCCCCTGCTCAATGGCGTACTGCCTCCGTAGCGAGTGGCGCGCAGGGAAATACGCCTGCTGGCTTTTGATGATGACAAGAATTAAAGCAACCTCCAAGAAAGAGGTCCCAACATGAAAGCAACCAAGAACATCGCACGCCTGGCAGTAACCGCCGGCCTCACAGCAGCGCTGAGCTTCGGCGGCGTTATGGCACCGGTGACCATGGCGTTTGCAGCTGAGGGTACGGCTGCAACGGCCAATACCATCACCATCAATAAGAATGAAAACAATGGTGATGTGAAGTACAAGGCCTACCAGATTTTCGAGGCCGATGTCGTGGATGAGAGCGGCAAGACTGGCAAGACTGACAAGGTCGTTTCGAATGTTAAGTGGGCAACTGGCGTTAATGACACGACGCAAAAAGCCATTATTAAGGCCATCAACGACTATAATAAAGATGAAGCAGACGATCTGACAACCGATGCCAGCCCGCAGGATGTTGCCAATTGGCTGACTGCCAACATTACCGGGACCACAAACACGACGGTTCTCAAAGACACCGATTTGCTCAATACGCTTGCTGGACTGGTTGCGAAGAATGTCAATCCGACTAACCCGACGGGCGTTGGAGAGACTTCGTTTGGGGCGGGTACCAAGGTTTCTTTCGATAAATCTGGTTATTACCTGTTTCTGACTGACGCGGACACTTTGGCTTCGGATAAGTCGACGACCGGCAGCAAGAATACTGCCACTTCGCCGATTTATGCCGTCGTGGGCGCCGGCGATGTAGAGGTTACCGAGAAGACCAGCATTCCTACGGTCAACAAGGAAGTTCGTGAGGGTGCGACATGGGGAAAGGTGAGTGACTCGTATATTGGCGAGGAGGTCGAATATAAACTGACTGGTTCCGTTGCGAGCAACATCGACACCTTCACCAAGTACGAATATACGTTCCAGGATCATCTTTCTGTTGGACTGGAGGCTATCAAGAGCTCCGTTACGGTGACAATTAACGGTCAAGTTATCCAGCCTGCAAATGGCTACACGGTAGACCTTGTGGACACTAAGAACGCTTCTGGGAACCTTACTGGCGGTCAAGACCTGACGATTTCCTTCTCCAATCTTAAGGATGCTGCAGAAGCTGCAGGCGTGACGCTTAGGGGCGACTCTAAGGTCGTTGTGACCTATAAAGCAAAACTGACCGATAAGGCTGAATACACTGCCGCCGGTAACACCAACGAGGTCAAGCTTGTCTACTCCAACGATCCCATGTCTAACGGCACCGGCACTTCCGAATCGAAGAAGGTCGCTGATTACGTCTTCGGCTTCGATGTCACTAAGATCGACCCGGATAACTCGTCTGCGAAACTCGATGCTGGCTTTACGGTCAAAATGATTAAGGAAGGGTCCGATAAAAGCGTTGAAAAATGGTTGAAGAAAGACGGCAGCTTCAGTAATGACGTAAATGACGCTTACACGTTTGAAACTACGGAGGCTGGCAACAAGGTCTCTATTCCCGGACTTGTTGCAGGCACATATCTGATTTCTGAGAGCAAGACACCTGCGGGCTACAACACCATTGCCGACTTCGAAATCACGGTGGCGCCTGAATACAATACAGACGGCACGCTTAAAAAGCTCAATGTGACGTCCAATTCCAGCATGGCCGCTCCTACGACTGATGAAAATGTGACCACGACCAAAATCCCCGTCACCATCAAGAACAAGAAGGGCTCCGGCCTCCCGCTGACCGGCCTTAACGGCGTGACCTTCACTTGGATCGCTGGTGGCGCGGTGCTCGTCATTGGCGTGGCGCACCTCATCCGCAGCCGTAAGCAGGCCGAGGAGTCCGAACAGGAGTAACGCTCGCTCATCCATCCCTTTGGCAGGTGGGATGTGATGGCCATGAGACTTGCGGACACTTTTCTCGTTCATCCACGTTCTTGCTTTGCCATTCTCTTTTCGGGGCAGACTCCGCACTGGAGTCTGCCCCGTTCTTTTGGGACAACGCAGCCAGCCTCCACCGTCCGATGCGGGTACGTTCGTCATCGCGTTTCTTGACTCGTATGAGGTTCGGATTAAGGTCCGTAGGCGCACGCGCGGTGCGGACGGTAGAAGGCATTTGCGCCGCGCGTGCAGATTAAAATGCCCGTGGTTCGGAGTCCGGACATTTAACAACACCGGAAACTGCTCGCCCGCGCTTTCGAACACTTACGCGGGGTGCGTTGTTTCCTGTGGCTATTGTATTCTGAATCGCCCCGCCGATTCGGGACATTTTGAAAACGCAAACACGTCGGGCAAACCCGGACAATGCGGCCAGGCTCCGCTGGGCGAGGAACCGTGTGTGTAACTATCGAACAAATGTTTGTCAAAATCGCGTTTACCAGGCGTGGGTGCATACACTCGCAGTAAAATACCCATGCGACGCATCCCGTGCGCGGGCGGCCGACGACTCGATCGGAGGTCCCCAAATGCTGAAATTCCTTAACGCGCTCGCCGCCCTCGCGGCGGTGGGCACGTTCGTCATCGCGTTTCTTGACTCGTATGAGGTTCGGTTTAAGGTCCGTAGGCGCACGCGCGGTGCGGACGGTAGAAGGCATTTGCGCCGCAACAAGCGCAAATAAGAATGCCCGGGGGTAGGATCCCGGGCATTTAACAAAAGCTGAAAACTAGGCCGCCCGCGCTCCCAAACATTTACGCGGGGTGCGTCGTTTTCTATTGACATTGTATCCCGAATCGCTCCGCCGATTCGGGACATTTTGAAAACCCAAATGTAGGCTTAGGCACGAACGATATCTCTTTAATTCCGAAAATTATGTATAATTCCAATACAAACTGGAATCGAACGAAAACAATGGAAATGAACGAAGCACTAATCTACTTGCAAGAAGCACTAGGCCTTTCCTCCAAGACCAAAACTTGGCCTGGATCCGCATGCTTGCCGCTGCATCTGCGGGCGATTGAGGTCCGCGCTGTTGACGCAAACGGTTTTTCGTTTTTGCTTGCAAGCTTGCCTACTGGCGTCGGGCTTCCCGAGGCTAAGAGAGTCTATAGCCAGCTAGCCTTGCGCGCGGAGACTCCTGTTGTCGTTTCGTTTCCTGATGCCGATGCACGTCAGCGCAAAGCATTGGTTGCACAAGGGATTCCGTTTGTTTGCCCCGGTAGACAGGCTTTTCTTCCATTTATGGGCACAGCTTGCACGGAGAGGGGCGGTGCCCGGTTTCGCAATCACGCGACCAAGATGTCACCCAACGCACAGGCTGCCGCAATCTGGGGAGCAGCCCAGGAGCCATATCGTCCCTATGACCTTTGTCGTGCGCTTGGGATTTCGGCAAGCCGCGCGAGTGAGGCCATAACCGAGCTTGTTGACAGGGGGCTCGCGAGGCGCGAGCGTCGCGAGCGACGTGTCGTCGTGTTCCCTGTTGCCGTTGATCTTCTGCTCAGCGAGCACATGGCAGAGCTCTCCTCGCCTGTTTCGAAGGTCTTTTTTGCAAGGAAGACGCCGCAGATCGACTATCTTGTTGACGCCGGGGAGACGGCGCTCGCTGCGCGTTCGATGCTCGCTGCGCCGGGCATGGAACAAAAGGCCGTCTTAAGAAGTGCATGGCGTCAACTGAGCGACCTCGAAGTCGCAGACGGGGAGTTGCCGGATAACGAAACGGCGATGATCCAAGTGTGGCGCTATGCACCCGTGTTTGCCGACTCCTCCCGTGTCGACAACATTTCGCTTGCGCTATCTTTGGCGGCAATCGACGATGAGCGAATTCAGCTCGAAGTCGATCGCATGTTTGGAAAGGAATATCCATGGCAAGAAGCGCTGTAGAAGGTCTCCAAGAATTCGAATCGTCGGCGGTGCTTCGGTCCTAGCTGCGTTGTCCGGTGCGGAAGCTCGCTAATCGGCTATTATTTGTTTAGACAACTTGAGTTGTAGAGGAGTGACCGGCGATGGTGCAGGGCGCTAAACATATGAAGAGCAATAACGCCGCGGACAACGGCGGCTCAAACCCTCAGCCCAAACCTCAACCAAAGCCCAAGCGCCGTCGCAAGCGGCTGCCGCGCTGGGCCGACCGGCTCATCACCATCGTCATCATCCTTATTGGCGTGGGCCTTATGACCTGGCCGTGGATCTTGGACCGGCTTGAGGCCTCGGGCGTGTTCAACCAGATCAGCACCGTGTCCAGCACCGTGGACGCGCTGTCTGCCGAGGAGCGCGAGCGCATCCTGCTCCAGGCGCGCTCCTTTAACGAGCAGCTGGCGGGCGAGGCCACCGAGCTTCCCGCCGACCAGATCGAGCCCTACGCCCAGCAGCTCATCTTTGACCGCGACCCCATGATGAGCTGGGTCGAGATCCCCTCCATCGACGTGAGCATGCCCATCTACCACGGCACGAGCGAAGAAGTCCTTATGGCAGGCGTCGGCCACCTGGAGGGCACGAGCCTGCCGGTGGGCGGCACCTCGACGCATTGCGTGCTCACCGCGCACTCGGGCATGCGCAACCTGAGCATGTTCGACGACATCCACTCGCTGGAGCCCGGCGACCTGGTGCTGCTGCACACCATGAACAAGACGCTCGCCTACAAGATGGTGGACTCCGAGGTCGTGCTGCCCGAGGAGATGGAGTCGCTAACCATCGAGCCCGGCGCCGACAAGGTGACGCTTGTCACCTGCACGCCCTACGGCGTGAACGACCATCGCCTGCTGGTGCATTGCGTGCGCACCAAGTACAACAAGAAGGACGTCGACAAGCAAAAGTCGCTGGCCGGTCGCCACTGGGGCAAGCGCGAGTTTGCCGTGCTCATCGTGGTCGTGGCCATTGTGCTGTTGCTGCTGGACATCGTGATCCACACGATCCGTAAGCGCCGCAAGGCCAAGGCCTCGGCATAGGACATTCTTCAGAACCACCACAAAGGGGACAGGCACCTTTGTGGTGGTCGGGGCTTCCAAACCATCGCAACATTCGATGAAAATCGCGATTTTGACGAAAAGCGTCGAATGTTGTGATGGTTTTCATTATGGACGGCGCGGTTTTCATTGTGGGCGGGACGGTTTTCGCTGTGGGCGGTGCGGTTTCGCTGCAGAACCGCCAGCCTGCCGCCTGCCAACCGCCGCCCTCGTTACGTTTTCGCTGCATTTAGGTAAAGCACCTGCTCCAAGCGGCGTTGCCTTGTATACTAGAGCGGTTTATCTGTTATGCGGAAGGGAGCGCCTATGGCACTCAGCGAGAAAGACGTGCGCGGCATCGCCGAGTACGCAAAGATCGCACTGACCGATGACGAGCTCACCCAGATGACGTCCTACCTGAACGACGCCGTCCAGATGCTCGAGCCCGTCTTGCAATATGACTTGCCCGACGTGGAGCCCACGTTCCATCCCATCGGAAGCCTGTCCAACGTGATGGGCGACGACCTGCGCGAGCCCGAGCGCGACCTGCCGCTCGACGTTGCGCTCGAAAACGCCGGCAGCGCGCGCGACCGCTACTTCCGCGTGCCGTCCATTTTGGGAGAGGGGGAGAGCGAGTAATGGCGCTAAGCTTCGATTCCCTTACCGCCGCCCAGATCGCCGCGGGCGTTGCCGCCGGCGACTTTACCGCTACCGAGGTGGCCCAGGCCTCCCTTGCTGCCATCGAGGCGCGCGAGGGCGGAGTCCGGGCATTTCTGCAGGTGGCGCCCGAGCTCGCGCTTGAGGCTGCCGCCAAAATCGACGCCCGCCGCGCCGCTGGCGAGGCTCTGCCCCCGCTCGCGGGCGTGCCGCTGGCCATCAAGGACAACATGAACCTCGTGGGCACGCGCACCACCTGCGCTACCCGCATGCTCGAGAACTACCAGAGCGTCTACACCGCCACCTGCGTCCAGCGCATGCTCGACGCCGGCTGCCTGCCCATGGGCAAGGCCAACATGGACGAGTTTGCCTTTGGCAGCTCCACCGAGTCCTCGGCGTTCCACCGCACCAACAACCCCTGGGATACCGAGCGCGTGCCCGGCGGCTCCTCGGGCGGCTCCGCTGCCGCCGTCGCTGCGGGCGAGGTCGCGCTCTCGCTGGGCTCGGACACCGGTGGCTCCATTCGCCAGCCGGCGAGCCTGTGCGGCGTGGTGGGATTTAAGCCCACGTATGGCGCCGTGAGCCGTTACGGCGTGGTTGCCTTTGGCTCGTCGCTCGACCAGGTGGGCCCCTTTGGCCGCACGGTCGAGGATGTCGCGCTGGCCATGAACGCGCTTACCGGCGCGGGTCACGATCCGTACGACTGCACCAGCCAGGATTGCGCCGTCGACTTTACTGAGCATCTCAACGACAGCATCGAGGGCAAGCGCGTGGGCATTATCCCCGCGTTTATGGAGGCCGAGGGCCTGACGCCCGAGGTCAAGGCCGCTGTTCAGCGCGCCGCCCAGGAGCTGCAGAACCAGGGCGCCGAGCTCGTGGAGGTCGACCTGCCGCACCTGGACGCCGCCATCGCCGCCTACTACGTCATCGGCCCGGCCGAGGCGTTCTCCAACTTGGCCCGTTTCGACGGCATTCGCTACGGCTACCAGGAGGAAGGCTGCGCCAACCTGTCCGACCAGAGCTCGCTCAGCCGCGCCCACGGCTTTGGTGCCGAGGCCAAGCGCCGTCAGATGCTCGGCGCCTACCTGCTGAGCTCGGGCGTGTACGACAAGTACTACTACGCTGCGCAAAAGGCCCGCACGCTCATCACGCAGGACTACGATGCCGCGTATGCCAAGGTGGACACCATCCTCATGCCCGCCTCGCCGCGCACGGCCTTTAAGTTTGGCGAGATTAGCGACCCCACGCAGATGTACCTTTCCGATCTGTACACCATCTCGCTCAACATCTGCGGCAACGGTGGTATCTCGGTGCCGCTGGGCCTGGGCGAGGACAGCAAGCTGCCCGTTTCTGCCCAGCTGGTGGGTCCGGCCTTTAAGGACCGTCAGCTGCTCACGTTTGCCCGCGCCCTGGAGCGCGGCTTTGCCGATGCCGCCACGGGTGCGCCCGCGCTTTCCGTCGCGCCCGATTTTGCCGGGAAGGGAGGCGAGCTGTAATGAAGGAGCTTTCCGAGGTCCTACAGGATTGGGAGGCCGTGATTGGCCTGGAGATCCATACCGAGCTCACTGCACTCGATACCAAGATGTTCTGCAACTGCAAGCTCAGCCACGATGACGAGCCCAACGCCAACGTGTGCCCGGTGTGCCTGGGCCTGCCCGGCGCCCTGCCGGTGCCCAACAAGCGCGCCATCGAGAGCATCGTCAAGGCCGGTCTCGCCACCAACTGCGAGATCCAGCGCCACTCGATGTTCTACCGTAAGCACTACTTCTATCCCGACATGGCCAAGAACTTCCAGACCACGCAGGGTCCGGTCGCCTTTGCCATGTACGGTCACCTGGACCTGGACGTGACCGGTCGCGGTGCCGCCGAGCGCCCCGACTGCGCGTTTGGCGAGGCCGAGGCCCAGAGCCTGGCGAGCGCCTCGGCCAACGCCGAGGGCCTGTCCACGTCCATGTCCTCTACCATGCGCGAGGGCAACCAGCGCGCCGGTCACCTGGCCAGCTACGATGCGTCCAGCCTGCAGATGCCCGAGCGCCGCGAGGACGGTTCCTACACGGTGCCCATTCGCATCCTGCGCATCCACATGGAGGAGGACGCCGCCAAGATGGTCCACGTGGGTGGCGCCGAGGGCCGCATTACCGCCGCGGCCGAGTCGCTCGTCGACTACAACCGCTGCGGCACGCCCTTGATTGAGCTCGTGACTGAGCCCGATCTGCGCACGCCCGAGGAGGCGCGCCTGTTTATGGAAAAGCTCCGTCGCATCTTTGTGACGCTGGGCATTTCCGACTGCTCTATGGAGAAGGGTTCCATGCGTTGCGACGGCAACGTGTCGCTGCGCCGCCGCGGCGAGACCAAGCTGGGCACCAAGACCGAGCTCAAGAACCTCAACTCGTTTAAGAGCCTGCATGACGGCCTTGCCTACGAGATCTGCCGTCAGGCCGAGGTGCTCGAGGAGGGCGGCATCATCTATCAGGAGACCCGCCACTGGGAGCCCAGCCGCAAGCGCACCGTGGTCATGCGCGTCAAGGAGACTGCCGACGACTATCGTCTGTTCCCCGACCCCGATCTGGCGCCGTTCGATTTGGATGACGAGTTTATCGATCGCTGCCGCGGCGAGATTCCCGAGCTGCCCGATGCCAAGTGCGCCCGTTTTGAGGCCGACTTTGGCATTAAGGCGGCCGACGCTGAGCAGATCGCCGGCGACCCCGAGTTTGCCGACTTCTTTGAGGCGGCCGCTGCCGGTGTGGCTGGCAAGGAGGCCCAGACGGTCGCAAACCTGCTGGTCAACGAGATGATCGCCTACCTTAAGGGCGCGGGCGTGTCGCTCGCCGAGTCCGGCATCGTGCCGGCTCAAGTGGCGGCACTCGCCAAGCTGCTGGCGACCGATGCCATCAGCTCCAACCAGGCGCACGAGGTCTTTGAGGCCATGGCCCAGACCGGTGACGACCCCAACAAGATTGTCGACGAGCGCGGCATGCGTCAGGTGAGCGATGCCGGCGCGCTGCAGCCGATCGTGGACGAGGTGCTGGCTAACTGTGCCGATCAGGCGCAGCAGTACCGCGACGGAAACCAGAAGGTCATCGGCTTTTTGGTGGGCCAGTGCATGAAGGCAAGCCGCGGCAAGGGCAACCCGAAGCTCTTCAACGAGTTGCTGAGAACGTCGCTCTCGTAAGCGGGAACCCGGGAGCCCCGGCAGGGCGGGTGCTTCCTCAAAATTTCGAACAGTCCTGCGCAAGACGAAGGCCACATTAAGTGGCCTTCTTTGCGTGCGGAACTCATTTTGAGCAAGCATCCGCCCTGCCGGGGCTCCCGGGTTCTGTGACGACTCGGCCGTTCGGGTCAGGTGGGGCTGGATTGAATTTGGTGAATGAGGGCGCCGTTGGCGCCCTCATTCTTTATGGATGCTGAAAACCATTCACCTTCAATTTGCTGGAGAGGAGAGGGCCTCCTCTTTGGCGTCACGGATGTACATCGCGGCGGGCGGATCGCCAGAAGTCGGCTGTTCCGCGCCCCAAGATTTCCAAAAAGTTAACCTTTGTTGACCTCAATAGTTAGATAAACTAAACTATTTTCCAAAAGTGTGCTCGAGCAAACTTATTTACTCGGGTGCTGAGGCACCGTGCCGCGTCCAATGCGGCAAAAGGGAGAAGCAACATGAAGAAGTCGACGTTTAACACCCTGCTTGTCGGTGGCGGTTTTCTGCTCGGTACGGCCGGCATCAAGCTGCTCACCAGCGCTCCGGTAAAGAACGCCTGCGTGCAGGGTATCGCGTGCGGTATGCGCATCAAGAACGGCTACCAGGACATGGTCGAGCAGGCCAAGGCCGAGGTCGACGACATGGTTGCCGAGGCTGCTTACATCACCCAGAGCGAGGCCGCTGCGGACAAGGCAGCCGAGTAGCACTCCCAGGCATAAACAATGAGATTCTCGATTATCAGCGAGATCCCCGGCAGGACCCGCCTCCAGTTGGCGGGTCCTGTGCCAGAGAGCGATCTCGATGCGCTTCTAAAGCTCAGCGGTGACATCGACGGCGTGCGCAAGGTGCGTGTCTATGGCCGTATTGGCCAGTTAGCGCTCGAATATGACGAGCCGTGTCGCGATGCCGTGCTGGCCGCCGTCGGTGAGCTCGACGCCCAAGTCATTGCCGACGCAAAGACGGGTTACGTGATGCAGCTTGAGCCGCGCAAGCACAAGCTCGTCATGGATCTTGCCACACTTATCGGCGCCCACTACGCGCGCCGCTGGTTCTTGCCGACGCCTCTGCGTGCGGTGTTTGTCGTGGCCGGTTACATGGCATTTTTGCGCGCTGCCCTTCATGAGCTGGCGCAGCCGCGCCTGACCGTTCCTGTGCTCGACGCTTCGGCTATCGGCATTTCGTTCGTCAAACGTGATGTCGACACCGCGGGCCAGACTATGTTCCTGCTCAACGTGGGCGAGCTGCTCGAGGACTACACCCGTGCCATGAGCGAAAACGAGCTCATCAACTCGCTGCTCGACGTGCCCGACAAGGCACAAAAGGTGGTCGGCGACACCGAGGTGAGCGTTGCCGCTACCGAGCTTGAGCCTGGCGACTTGGTAGCCGTGCGTACCGGCATGTCCATCTGCATTGACGGCGTGGTCGAGCAGGGGAGCGCCATGGTCAACCAGGCGACCCTGACCGGCGAGCCGCTGGCCGTCGAGCGCAGCGTGGGCGACGACGTGTTCGCCGGCACCGTCGTGGAGGACGGCAGCATCTTGGTGCGCGTGCGCGCCAACACGGCGCAGACCAAACTGCGCTCGATCGTCTCGCTCGTGCAGACGGCCGACTCGCTCAAGTCCGAGGGCCAGTCGCACATGGAAGACCTCGCCAACAAGATCGTCCCGTGGAACTTCCTGCTCGCGGGCCTTGTCGCTCTCACCACGCGTAGCCTCATTAAGACCTCGGCGGCGCTGATGGTCGACTACTCGTGCGCACTCAAGCTCACGGGTTCCGTCGCCGTCATGACTGCCATGAGCGATGCTGCCAAGATGGGCGTCATGGTCAAGGGCGCCAAGTACTTTGAGTCGTTTGCCAAGGCCGACACCATTGTGTTTGATAAGACCGGCACGCTCACCGAGGCGCAGCCGCGTCTTGCCTGCGTGCTCACCACCGACGGCTGGAGCGAGGACGAGGTCCTGCGCCTTTCTGCTTGCTTGGAGGAACATTTCCCGCATCCGGTGGCGCGCGCCGTGGTCAACGCCGCCCGCGAGCGCGGGCTCGAGCACCGCGAGCGCCATGCCGCCGTCGAGTACATCGTGGCGCACGGCATCGCTTCGTCCATTGAAGGGCGTCGCGCCATCATCGGTTCGGTGCATTTTGTATTTGAGGATGAGGGCGCGCAGCTCGAGTCCGACATTAAGGAGCAAATCGAGTCCCAGATGCAGGGCCTGTCGCCGCTGTATCTGGCGGTCGACGGCACGGTCGTCGGCGTGCTCGGCATCGAGGATCCGCTCAAGCCCGGGGTCCGTGAGGCCATCGCCGACCTGCATGCGCTGGGCGTCAAGCATGTCGTCATGCTCACGGGCGACTCCGAGCGCACGGCCGAGCGCATTGCTCGCGAGGCAGGTGTCGACGAGTTTAAGGCCGAGCTGCTGCCCGAGGACAAGTACGCGTATGTAGAGCGAATTAAGGGCGAGGGGCGCCACGTTGCCATGGTGGGCGACGGCGTCAATGATTCGCCGGCGCTCGGTTTGGCCGACGTGGGGCTGGCAATGGGTGGCGGAAGCGACATCGCCAAGGAGGTCGCCGACATCATCCTGACCGATACGGATCTGGCCGCGATCGTGCGTCTGCGCCGCATGAGTCAGGGCCTCGTTGATCGTTTGACGAGCTCCTACTCTAAGGTGATGCTCACCAACTCAGCGCTCCTGGCGCTGGGCATTACCGGAACGATTACCCCGCAGGCGTCGTCGCTGCTGCACAACGGTTCGACGATTGCCTACAGTCTGAGCAACGCGAAGGCTTACCTGCGTTAGCAGACGTGTTCGCCCACGTTATCTGGCCTGCGCCCAGACGGCATCGGTGTCGTCCGAGCGCAGGCCTTTTGCGTTTGACCATGTGCTAGCTTCTCTATATAGTGTTGCTAGCAGGGCTAGCAATTGAAGGGAGCGGGATCGACGTGGGTGCTGTTAGCGGCATGGCGCAGGTGAACGTTCGCGTAGATCGCCAGGTCAAGAACCGTGCCGAGGAGGTGCTGCGGCTTTCGGGCGGGTCACTGCCCGAGCTCATCAAAAAGGTGGTGGCTAAGGTCGCGCAGGGTGGCGGGCAGTGCGAGGAAGTGCTTGCGGCCGTCGACGACCGGCAGCAGTCCGTCGCGCCCGATACACCGTTTGCCGCGTCGTGGGCGGCGGCGGATCAGCTTTACGCGGACCTGGGCATCGCGACGTCGCCCGTATCCGACGATCGCGATTGGGACGCAATCTATTCCGAAGCTATGGACGAGCGCTATCGCCAAAAGGGGATGATCCTGTGAGCGGGGCTCCCCTCAAAATAATGGTGGATGCCAACGTATGGGTTGATTCGTTTTGCGTCGACCATGCCGAGTCGCTTGCCGCACGTGCGTTTATTGGGCAGGCGACGGAGGCGGGGGCATTGCTGTTCTTTCCGGTGCATATCGCTAAGGACGTGCTGTACGTTGTCCAACACGAGCTGAAGCGTAGCGTTCTTGCCAGCGGGGGAGCGATCGACGAGGCGTTTGCCCGTGCAATTGGCGATGCGGCGCTGGCGTTTGTTCGGAACATGACCGAAAACGCCACGGCCGTGGGCGCAGATGCGTCGGACCTTTGGCTGGCCGACAAATACTTAGCGCTCCATCGCGATTACGAAGACAACTTGGTGCTCGCCGCGTGCAAGCGCGCGCAGGTCGATTACTTGGTAACTAACGATCGCAAGCTGCTCGAACATGCCGATCTTGCAGCAAAGACCCCGCGCCAAATGATGCCGATTCTGGCTTTGGCCGAACGCGGCGGCGCGGCTATCGGTTGACGCGAACTGTTTGCGGGCCTCTTGGACGACGATGCGCCAAGGGACCCGCGTCTGCTATTTACAAAAGCTCGGCCTTAATGGCGGGACTTTCTGCGAGCTGCTCGGCTGCCTTTTCGTCGGAGCTGTCGAGTGCTGCCAGGCTGCGGTAGACCCACTCGTTGACCTGGGTGTTCTTGACGCCTGCGGTCTGCATGAGGGCACCTACCTCGCGGATTGCTGCGAGCAGATCGGCTTTGGGACCCGCGAGCTCGACCTCGATACCGCGGTAGGCGGTCACGCCACGGTTCTCGCTCACGTGGTCGATAAAGCCCTCGACGGTCTCAAGCTGCTGGGCAAGAGCTGCATCATCGGCAGCGTCCAGCGCGACGAGTGCGTTCGATACCGTGAGGGCGGGATGTCCGCAGGGGACAAAGCCTTCGATGACATCCATGGCTTCGGTAATGGTTGAGCCCAGGCCTGCGAGGGCATTGACGAGTTGCTGCTTGGTATCCATAACGGTCCTTTCGACGGGGCAATTTTGCTTGGCGAAAATATACGTGACGCGTTCGGTGGCAAAAGTGCGAAGTGCGGCGCACATTGGGGTCTTCACAGCTCGTGCATAGAACAGCTGTCCGCTTTCAGAACGTGGTAAGATAACACTCCACAAGCGGGGCTCGCCCCGCATGTTCCTTGAAAAGTCGACGGGTGTTGGGTACTTGCGTGCCCAATGCCATCCAGACTTTCCCAACATTCGGGGGCGACTGGTTTCGACACGATAGCTCTGAGAGAGGAAGCAAGCCGAGGTCTCCTCGCCTCGTTAAACAGGGGTACCGTCAAATTGAATTGACAACAACTCTTCTTTTGAGCCTATGGCTCTCGCTGCTTAGTTTATAGCGGCGCGTCAAACCGGTGATTTCCCCGACACCGGCGCGACGTCATGTTAGGGGAATGCTCCTGCGCACGTAATCGGTATGGCGCGGGCTAAGACCGAACCGGTTGGGATGCCGCGAGCGTGTCGCTGCGCGCAAAGCGTCCGAGACTAAACCAGCGACTGAGCTTGGAGATGCCAATCAGGGGGCTTTCGTGGACCGGAGTTCGATTCTCCGCGCCTCCACCATAAGTAACAGGCAGGTAGAGAAGTGTCTCTACCTGCCTTTTTATTGTTTACAGATACCGCGGAGAATCGAACTCTGTGCAGGGCGCGAGCGTTAAGCAAACGCGGAGCGTTTGTAGCGAGCGGGCGAGGACGCCGACAGGCGGCCGAAGCCGGCGCGGGTTCGCGAAGCGAACACGCGGATTCTCCGCGCAAAGCCCCAGCCCAATATAGATGCGATGTCGATTAAGCTCCGACTGCCCATGTCCCGCTTCAACGCAAGCCCCGTACCGCGGAGAATCGAACTCTGCGCAGGGCGCGGGCGTAAAGAATAACGCCGCAGCAACGCAGGGTGGGACGCGTTTTCCCAATGGCGGCCCAGGCGGAAAGTGCGTCCCGGAATCCGCGCTCAGACTGGGACGTAGTTTCCGGATGACACATCAAGCGGAAAGCGCATCCCGGAATCTCGCCTCAAACTGGGACGCACTTTCCGCTTCACCTGCCGCCTCGAAAAACCTGCGCGCCCTCCATTCCAAAACTGGGTAGAAGAAAGCCAAAACGCAATCGCAGGAGGTCAATATGACTGCAGAAGATAAGGCAAAGAACGCCGGCAAGGTCGCGCTCGTCTTGGAGGGCGGCAGTTTTCGCGGGCAGTTTACCGCCGGCGTGCTCGACGTTCTCATGGAGGCCGGTGTCGAAATTCCGGCGGTGTACGGCGTATCGGCCGGTGCGCTCAACGGCGTCAACTACAAGTCACACCAGATCGGTCGCGTCAATCGCATCAACCTGACCTTCTGCAACGACAGCCGCTACATGGGCGCCGCGTCGTTTGCGTCCACGGGTTCCATCGTGGGCTACGACTTTATCTTCAACGACGTCCAGGACCGCCTGGATCCTTTTGATAACGAGACGTTCGACGCGAGCCCCATTGAGATGTACGCCGTCGCGACGGACATGCTCTTTGGAACCGCCACGTACCTCCCGGTCAAAAGCGCCGTGCTCGATCTCGACGCCGTGCGCGCCTCGACCTCGCTGCCGCTGGTGACGCCGCCGGTCGTGATTGACGGGCACAAATACGTCGACGGCGGCGTGGCCGATTCGGTTCCTATCGAGCATGTGCTCGAGGAGGCCGGCTTCGAGCGCGCGGTTGTCATTGTCACGCAGGACCGCTCGTACGAGAAAAAGCCCTACGAGTTTTTGCCGGCGGCGCGCGCCCGTTATGCTGACTACCCCTATCTGCTCGAGGCTATCGAGACGCGCCACGACCGCTATAACCTCCAGCGCATGCACCTGTGGAAGTATGAGCGCGATGGCCGCGCGTTGGTCGTCGCTCCGCAAAAGCCGGTCGAGGTCGGCCATGTCGAGCATGATCCAGCAAAGCTGCTCGATCTGTATATTCAGGGTCGCCAGGAGGCAAAGCGTTTGCTCGCGGAGATCCAGGAGTTTGTTGAGCGCTAGCGCTGCAACGTCACGGCTCGTGGATGACATGTGCAGAAACTCTGGTCGGAGCCAAAATACCTGTTGACTCGTACGGCGAGCGGGGTAATATAGACGGGTTACTTGCAGAGCCCCGTGAATCTCTGTAACAACACGTACTGTACATGGAGGAGTCTAAGTGATTTCGAAATCGACTCACTACGCCAAGCAGGGCGAGGTCCAGCGCAACTGGGTTCTCGTCGACGCCGATGGTGCTGTCCTGGGCCGTCTTGCCACCCAGATCGCAATGATCCTGCGCGGTAAGAACAAGCCCCAGTTCACGCCCAACAGCGACTGCGGTGACTTCGTTGTCGTCATCAACGCCGATAAGGTCCAGCTTACCGGTAACAAGGCCGACACGAAGACCTATTATCGCCACAGCGGCTACAACGGCGGCCTCAAGGCTGAGAGCTTCCGCCAGGCTATGGAGAAGCACCCGGAGAAGGTCATCGAGCGCGCCGTTCGCGGTATGCTGCCCAAGACCACCCTCGGCCGTGCCCAGATGACCAAGCTTAAGGTCTACGCTGGTGCCGAGCATCCGCATGCTGCCCAGAACCCCACGAAGATTGAGCTGGAGGCTTAAAGATGGCTGAGAACACCGTTGTCTACCAGGGTACCGGCCGTCGTAAGAACGCCGTCGCCCGCGTCCGTCTCGTCCCCGGCACCGGCAAGGTGACCATCAACAAGCGTGACGCCGAGCAGTATTTCGGCCGTCATCAGCTCGTTGAGAACGCCCTTGCTCCCTTCAAGGTGACCGACACCGCCGGTCAGTTCGACGTTATCGCTCTGTGCGATGGCGGCGGCATCTCCGGTCAGTCCGGCGCTCTGCGCCTGGGCATCGCTCGCGCTCTTCTGAACGCTGGCGACTACCGTGCTGACCTCAAGAAGGCCGGTTTCCTTACGCGCGATGCTCGCGTGGTCGAGCGCAAGAAGTACGGCCTCAAGAAGGCCCGCCGCGCTCCCCAGTTCTCCAAGCGCTAAGGTTTTATCTCCTTTCGAGATACAATGTACAAGCGGGGCCTGCCGATTCCTCGGCGGGTCCCGCTTTTCTTTTTCGACTAGGGTGGGCGGTTGCATATCGCCTGCTAGGGAAGGAGCGATCCTATGCCCCAGAACATCTTCGGTACCGACGGCGTCCGTGGCGTCGCCAATGCCGACCTCTCGTGCGACCTTGCGTTTCGCCTGGGCCGCGCGGCGACCAAGTTTCTTGGTCCGGATATCTGCGTCGGCCGCGACACGCGTCTTTCGGGCACTATGCTCGAGAGCGCTCTGACTGCCGGCATCATGGCCGAGGGTGGCCGTCCGCACTGCTGCGGCGTCATCCCCACGCCCGCCGTGGCGCTGCTCACCGTCCAAAATGAGCTCGACGGCGGCATCGTCATCTCCGCTTCGCACAATCCGCCGGAGTTCAACGGCATCAAGTTCTTTAGCCGCAAGGGTATGAAGCTTCCCGATGCTGTCGAGGAAGAGATCAGCGCCTGGGTCATGTCCGAGGAAGCCATGGCTGCCGATACGCTGCCGACTGGCGCCGGCGTGGGCCACATTATCAAGATGAAGGACGCTCGCAAGGCATACGTCGACCACGCCATCGATACGCTTGATGGTCTGAGGCTCGATGGCCTGGTCGTTGCCGTCGACTGCGGCCATGGCGCTTCTTGCCAGACCACGCCCGCTGCGCTGCAGCGCCTGGGTGCCACGGTCCATGCCATCAACACCGATTACTGTGGCACTGACATTAACGTTGAATGCGGCTCTACGCACCTCGAGCCCCTGCGCGAGCTCGTGCTGCGCACCCACGCCGATATCGGCCTGGCCCACGACGGCGACGCCGATCGCGTGCTGTTCGTGGACAGCGAGGGCAATGAGATCGACGGTGACTACATCCTGGCTATCTGCGGCTCCGATCTCGCCGCCCGCGGCAAGCTCGCCAACTCCGAGATCGTCTCGACCGTCATGTGCAACCTGGGCTTCTCCATCGCTATGAAGGAGCAGGGCTTCGAGATGGTTCAGACCGCCGTGGGGGACCGCTACGTTTTGGAGCGCATGCTCGCGGATGGCGCCGTCATCGGCGGCGAACAGTCCGGCCACATCATCTTCCTGGAGCACAACACCACCGGTGACGGCCTGGTGACGGCTCTGCAGCTGCTGGCCGTGCTCAAGCGCACCGGTCGTACCCTCACTGATCTTGCCGGCATCATGAAGAAGTACCCGCAGGTACTCGTCAACGTGCATTCCGACAACAAGGCCGGCCTGGACGATTGCCAGCCCATCTGGGATGCCGTCGCTGCCGCCGAGAAGGAGCTTGACGGCCGCGGTCGCATTCTGGTGCGCCCGAGCGGTACCGAGCCGCTGGTCCGTGTTATGGCCGAGGCGGAGACGCACGAGCTCACTCAGCGTGTTGTCGACGACATCGTCGAGGTTGTCAAGCGCGAACTTCCCTAATGGTCAAAAACGGGTGCCAAGTGGTAAACTGTTAAAGCTATTTTGATTGATTGGTATGTCCGAGGGGGAGCATGTTCACTAAAGTCCTAAGGTCTTTTGGTATGCGTGGACGAGTTCTTACGCTGGATGCTCCCATCTCGGGCGACGTCATTCCGTTGTCCGAGGTCAATGACCAGACATTTGCCACCGGCCTTTTGGGCCAGGGCGTGGCGATTCAGCCTACCGGCACGCGTGTGATTGCGCCGGCAGACGCCAAGGTCGAGGCCATTTTTCCCACGGGTCACGCCGTTGCGCTCAACACGGTCGATGGCCTAGACGTGCTCATCCACGTTGGTTTGGACACTGTTCAGCTTGAGGGCAAGCATTTTAGCGTGCATGCACAGGTGGGCGATGTCGTCCATAAGGGTGACGTGCTCATCGAGTTCGATCGCGAGGCAATTGCTGCCGAGGGCTACGATGTGACGGTTCCCATCTTGGTGTGCAACTCCGTTGAGTTCTCGAGTATCAAGGGCTCCGTTGGTGCGCATGTCGAAGAGATGGACCAGCTCATCGTTGCTCGCGAGCGCTAGCAAGTGCACGTGGCCATTAGCCTACAATTCAAACACGTTTATGGAGGGCGCCCTTGAAAGAGGGCGCCCTCCGTGGCAAGATGGGATTTGTCCGAAGCTAAACGGCTTTGGGTCACCGTGGACGGGCAGGGGCCTCGACGCGGCTAGACACGAGACACATACATTACGCGACCTCGCCCTGGTGGCCGCACACGTTGGTTGCGGCCGACGCGGGCCGCGGGCAAGTGCTTGTAAGGGGAGCCTTGCCTCTCTTGTACGAGAAAGGACGCGTAATGAAGATCATTAAAGCTAAAGACTACGAGGATATGAGCCGCAAGGCCGCCAATATCATCTCGGCGCAGGTTATCCTCAAGCCCGATTGCGTGCTGGGTCTTGCCACCGGCTCCACCCCGATCGGTGCCTACAAGCAGCTCGCTGCTTGGTACGAGAAGGGCGACGTCGACTTTGCCGAGGTCAGCACCTACAACCTGGACGAGTATCGCGGCCTTTCGCACGACGATCCCCAGAGCTATCACTACTTCATGCGTGAGAACTTCTTCGATCACATCAACATCGACCTGAACAACACGCATGTGCCCGACGGTTCCAACCCCGACGCCGCCGCTGCCTGCTCTGAGTACGACAAGATCGTCGCCGCCGCCGGTTACCCGGATCTGCAGCTGCTCGGCATTGGCAACAACGGCCACATCGGTTTCAACGAGCCCGATGACCACTTCTCCAAGGGCACGCACTGCGTCGACCTCACCGAGAGCACCATTCAGGCCAACAGCCGCCTGTTCGACAGCATCGACGATGTTCCCCGTCAGGCCTACACCATGGGTACCCAGACCATCATGTATGCCCGCATGATCCTAGTCGTCGCCAACGGCGAGGCCAAGGCTCAGGCCGTGCATGACATGTGCTATGGTCCGGTTACGCCCGCGTGCCCGGCTTCGATCCTGCAGCTGCACACCAACTGCGTTGTCGTTGCCGACGAGGCCGCCCTTTCGCTCTGCGAGTAGCGCGAATCCTGCATCTCGACATAGCCTTGCCTAAGGCCTCCGCTTTGCGGGGGCCTTTTTGTTATCCCTCTCCGCCCGCTTGACCAAAATCTTGCCGCAAGCTTGACGAATGCCGGATGCCCAACAGCTTGATTCATTCCATACCAGATTCTATGCAAAAATGCCACTAAAAGGTCGTAGACGGTAGCGGGTGCTAGGCGAGTTGAATGACATAGCTGAACCTTGTTCATTTGCGTTACACTGCCGCTTAGATGGGACAAGCTGACAAGCTCATTTACCTGTTTAAAGACCGATTAGTCGGGGGATTAATAACAATCGGCCCTCGCTGTACAAAAACTTGCCGCTTGCGTACCAAAAGACAACCTAAAACGCAAGGTCGCTCTATTCATAGCGCGGCTTGTATGGTCTTGCGGTTACAGTGTCCATACGGTCGAGTTGAGGAGCGGGCATGGTAAACGATTTGGGCAGTATGGACGACCTCGAGCTGATGCCGCTGGGCGGTGGCTATATGGTGCGACGCGAACGCTTGATGAATGAGCTCCTCGCCAAGGGCCGAAAGGCCGGCATCGTGGTTCTTTATGCGCCCGACGGGTTTGGGAAGACCTCGGTGCTGCTGCAGTACACCCATGAGGTTAAATGCGACCCGACGCGAGGCCCCGTGCGGATTATCGAGGCCGATCGCGCCACTGGGCGCGAGGTGTTTATGCAGCTCGAGGTGGTTACCGAAGAACTCAAAGACAAACCGCACTCCCTTATCGCGATTGATAATGTGCCAAACCTCGATCAGCACGATACCGAAGACCTCATCGACAGGATTCGCGGCCTGCGCGCTATGGGGGTGGGGGTCTTTATCTCCTGCCGTCCTTCAAATCGTCAACTGATTCATGGGCTGGGCGATTCGGTTAAGATCAATGCGCAGATGCTCAAGGTGCATGCCTATGAGTATTCGGCGTGGGCATCGGCGTTTTCGATCAGCACATCGCTCGACTTTTATCAGCTCACGCAGGGCGTGCCCGAGCTCGTTTCGGCATTGCAGACGGGTCTGTATGGCCAAGGCGACGTAGCCGGTCTGCTCGAAAACGAGATTGTCAACGTATATGGCGCGGCACTTGTCGACCTGGCTTCGCTCGACAATAATGCACTGTTTTGCGTGGCATGTCTCATGATTTTGATGGGCGAGGGCAATATCGCAGAACTCGAGGCTTGCGGGGTGAGGCTATCGATGGTCGACCAGTCCTACTTCGTACGCGACTACCCGATCTTTGGCTTGGACCCCGCCGAGCGGAGTTTTACGTGTCTGGGCACGGAGGATAACGGACGCTTGCGCTTGCGTAAGTTGGTGGCCGAGGTTCGCCCCGAACTTGTTCCGAGGGCGGCCCGGATTTTGCTTAAGGCGGGCCGATGCGATGCGGCGATGGGCCTGGCGGACGCCTTTTTGGACCGTGATGCGGTCCTTGAACTTGCTGGGCAGTATGGGGTCGATCTGGCTCTGACGGGGCACGGGGCCGATATCTGCCGAGCAGCGCTGGGCACGATCGATGCCGAGGATCCGGCTCCAGAGCCAACGCCTGCCGAGGCGCTTGGCGTATATCTGGCAGCGGTCAGCGTGTCCAATACAAAGCTCGCTCGCTATATGGCATCGGTCATCGAGCGCGGGGGCGAACGGGCGGCCTGCGAAATAGACCCTGTTTCATGGAGGGTGGCCCAGACACTGACGGCTGTTTGCTATGGGGACAACGGGCTTGGGCTTCCTACGAACCTGACCGTGCCAGAAATCGAGACATCCCATACCGCACTCGATATGTTGTCCGCGCATATCGAGGTCAAGCGCTGCCTGACCGAGCGGGGAGATGACGGCGGCGTTCTACAGCAGCTCAAAACGAGCAAGGCCTACGACTGTGAGCTCGACATCGCGGGGATTGTTATACGGGCCGATAATATGCTGGTGGAGCTCTTTGACGGGTCGTTTACGGGAACCGACGAGCGCGACGACGAGATGACGGTGGTGCGGGAGGCGCTCGACGTACGTGGGCTTAAGGCGATGGCTATCTGGGTGCGCATGGTGCTGGCGGCACGGCGGCTCCTTTCCGGCCTGCCGGTAACCGACGACGCGGCGTTCAACGAGCTCGATCGTTTTGCCGTGCGCATGCGCGATAATCAGATTCAGCTGTTTGGCCTGTTGCTAGAAGGCTGGCAGTCGCTGGCAGAGGGACGGCCGGTTAATGCAAAGTTCCGTGCGGTCCAAGTGCTCAAACTTGCCGAGGAGTCGATTGCGTACATGCGCGATAACGCATTGCTGCTGGAGCGCGCGGCGTATCTGCGTAACACCTCGATGGTTTCGGTGCGTGAGGAAGCGGAGTTGCTCGATATAAGCCAGACGCAGGTTGGTGGAGCGGAGGCCTGGATGGTGGCGCTGCATTTGGCCTGTGCGGGCCGAGACAGCGATCTTGCGGCCTGGATGTCCATGAATCGTGCGGGGATTCTGGAGCCATCGTATCGGCTCTTTGCGCGCCTTGCCATGCATTGTCTGGGCGAGCCGGCGACCAGGATTCGCAAGAAGCTTCCCGTGCGCGAGCTGTCGCGGTACTCGCTGCGCGACGATTTGGAAGGGGAGGGCGAGCGCCTGTTCCAGGCCGGCGAGGTTGAAGCCGTTGATACCATTGACCATATCGAGATTCGCATGTTTGGTGCGTTTCGCGCCGAGCGCGACGGGTTTCCCATCACGGACAAAATGTGGCGCCGCAAGAAGGCGGCGACACTTGCCGAGCGGCTTGCGCTGGGCATGGATGCGCTCGTCGATCGTGAGACGCTGGCCATGGAGTTGTGGCCCCATGCCGAGTTCAATAGCGCCCGCAACAACCTGTACTCGACGATATCGCGCTTGCGGTCGGCTTTGGGACCGACGCCGGATGGCAAGTCGTGTGTGCTCATCCAAAATGAATGCATCGGACTCAACGGCGACTACGTCAAGACCGATGTACGGCTGTTTGACCAGATAAGCCGCGAGGTTTTGGGAAATCGCACGGGTGCGCGCGGGCCCCATTTAGTTGAGCTGTGCCTTAAGATTGAGCAGCTTTATGCCGGGCCGCTGTATGTTCCCAATGGCTGTAACCCCACCTACTTTTTGCGTATGCGACGCATTATGCAGTCAAAGTACATCGATTGCATGATTAAGGGAGCAAATGCCGCCCTAGAAGAAAACGACCTGCAGTCGGCGATTTGGCTGGCGGAGTCGGGGCTTCGGCAGGAAACGGCGCGTGAGGATATGGTGCGCTGCGCCATGCGCGTCTACAGCGCGGCGGGGCGGCGGCGCGATATCGTCGAGCTGTACAGCGGGCATATGCACCATCTAAGGGAGCAGGTCAATGGCGTGCCCGAGCCCGAGACGCGGCGTCTATACGAGCGCTTGGTGGAGGGGCGGCTCAATCGCGTGCTGGTCGAGCGATAAAAAACGGGCGCCCGAAGTACTTGGGCACCCGTAAGCTTGCTATGTGTTGGCTCGCCGGATCATTGGCTCTTAGACGAGCTTGATCTTCTCGATGTCCTTGCGCGAGGACTCGCGATACAGCGAGAACTTGCGGCCGATGACCTGGACGACCTCGGCGTGGCAACGCTCGGAGAGCTCTTCGGCGGCCTCGCGGGCGGAAAGACTGGAGCCATCGAGCACGGAGCACTTAACGAGTTCGTGCTTCTCCAGGTAGGCGACCGTCTGCTCGACGGTGCCCTCGTTGACATCGGACTTACCGATGATGATGGCGGGGTTGAGGTGATGGGCCATGCTGCGAAGCTGCTTGACCTGGGCTCCTGTCAGTGCCATGGGTTCTCGCTTTCTATGTATGGGGCGCCCCGCGACGGGGCCTTAATCTACGTGAGCTGTCCCACGATAGCGCAGGAACGGCGCGGTGTGGAGCGCGTTTGCCCAGTTCAAAAAGAATGCGGATGCCGAGTGAGTGGGCGGCGTGGGCTGCGAACAGGCTATGAGCTGGGCGCAGAGACTGGATCCCATGCAATAAATGCCCAACGGACCTTGCGGACGTGGTCGAGCATGTAGCGTCCCTGCGGCACACCCTTGGAGCCCGGCTCACCGGCATGGGGATTCTCGATCATGTGTTGGGCGATGTAGTCGCGCAGACGGTCGACCTTATCCTCGTTGCCATGCTCAAGCATGCGGGAAAAGTCCGCCACGCCCGCTTCAAGACTGTCGAAGGTATCGCGACGCGGCGATTCAAAGTACGTGACCTGCGGCAGGGCACCCATCTGAATGAGGATGTTGAAGGCGTACACAAAGCCATTACTGCAGGTAACCGAGGCGCCGATAGCGTTCATCAAGTGCAGATCATAGCGCGGGCTGGAGTTAGCGACCATCGTGACAGTACAACGCCGACGAGCCGCACGGTCAAGCTTGGCAAGCGCACCTTTTAGATTGGTCGTCGTAACCGACCGACTGGCAAAGGCAACATCCACCGTTTTCGCGACCGGTCCAACCAAATCCCAATCATCATCCCAAGCAAGCTCAAGCGGCGTAATGCGATCCTCGAGCCCATAGTACTCAATACCAGCATCAAGCGTGCCCAACATGGCAGGGGAAAAATCAGCTGCAATCACGGGATGCCCGTCTTGCGCAAGCGGAATAGCAATCGACCCAGCCCCACACCCCATATCAAGCACCGATTCACCAGGCTCAAGAGCCAGCAATTTCATAAAATCCCGGGCATACGGAGCAGTCTCAAGCGGCCGAAAATGCCGAGCCCGCTTATCCCACTCAAAAGAATCATCAGCCCGCCGCCGATTAGCTTGCAGACGCATCCACTCCAGATTCCAATCTGTGGAAAGCAGCTCAGAACGATTCTCCCCATCAGCCACGGGCCAACCTCCTAGCAACAAAAAAGCGACTCCTCCCAAAAGAAGAGCCGCAACCAGCATATGTCAGAAAGAACCGATCCAACGCCAAACCGCCATACCAGCAAAGTAGGGCAGAAGCGAAGCGACTGCCAAAGGGATAGAACCCAACTGAGGTCCCGTTGTGCGGGAGCCCCGGGGAGGACAAATATATAAGGTCGATCGCGAGTTCCGCACGAGCCGGAGAGCACTTAATGTGCTCTCCGTGCGAGTCAGGACTGTCCGAGCAGGCGACCTTATATATTTGCCCTCCCCGGGGCTCCTCGCCAGCACCCCTCAGCTAGTTCTTGAGCGAGTTCAGCGGTGCCGGGAAGCGTCCACCGCGATGGGCAAGCACGGTGCCGGCGTTGGGGTTCACCGGCATGATGGGCGCACGGCCGAACAGGCCGCCGTACTCGACGCAGTCGCCCACGCCCTTGCCAATGGCGGGAATCACGCGGACGGCCGTGGTCTTGTTGTTGATGACGCCGATGGCCATCTCGTCGGCGATGATGCCGGCGATGGTCTCGACCGGGGTGTCGCCGGGGATGGCGATCATGTCCAGGCCGACGGAGCACACGCAGGTCATGGCCTCGAGCTTCTCGAGCGAAAGCGCGCCGGCTTCGACGGCGGCGATCATGCCGGCGTCCTCGGACACGGGGATAAAGGCGCCGGAAAGACCGCCCACGCTGGAACTGGCCATGACGCCGCCCTTCTTGACGGCATCGTTGAGCATGGCGAGCGCGCAGGTCGTGCCCGGGCCACCGCAGGTGCCCACGCCGATGATCTCGAGGATGCGCGCGACGGAGTCGCCGATGGCGGGCGTGGGAGCCAGCGACAGGTCGACAATGCCCTTCTCGACCCCCAGGCGATGGGCGGCCTCGCGGCTCATGAGCTCGCCGGCACGGGTGATCTTAAAGGCGGTCTGCTTAATCTTTTCGGCGACCTCCATCATCGATGCAGAATCGGGCAGCTTCTCCAGGGCTGCTGCCATAACGCCGGGGCCCGAGACGCCTACGTTGATGACGGCGTCGGCCTCGCCACCGCCGTGGACGGCGCCCGCCATAAACGGTGAGTCCTCGACCATATTGGCAAAGCAGACAAACTTGGAAGCGCCGACGGAGTCCTGGTCGGCCGTGAGCTTAGCGGCGTCGATGATGGTCTGGGCGGCCATAAGCACGGCGTCCATGTTGATGCCGGCGCGCAGGCTGGCGACGTTGACGCTGGAGCAGACGCGGCTCGTGGTGGCGAGCGCCTGGGGGATGGACTGGATAACGCGGCGGTCGGCATCGCCGATGCCCTTCTGGACGAGCGCGGAGAAGCCGCCCAGGTAATCGATGCCGAGCGTCTCGGCCGCGCGGTCGAGGGCATGCGCGATGGGGGTGAGGTCCTCATCCTTGCAACACGCGGCGATCTGCGCCACCGGGGTGACGGAAACGCGCTTGTTGACGATGGGGATACCGTACTCGCGCTCGAGGTTCTCGGCGGTCTCGACCAGATGCTCAGCCGTGTGCGTCACGTGGTCGTAGATCTTCGTGCACATGCGGTCGAGGTTCTCGTCACCGCAACCCATGAGCGAAACACCCATGGTGATGGTCCTGATGTCGAGGTTCTGCTCCTCAACCATGCCGCGGGTTTCCGCGATTTCTGCGGGCGTGATCGCCATCCTTGCGCTCCTATCTGCCAAAACGAGCATAGTCTTTTCTATTCTAACGTGCCGCACATGCCAGGTGGCGCATGCGGCACGTTTTGGTGCTCGGTTGTTTCCGTTGTGTTACTGCCCAAAGACCTCTTCGGCGATGCGCGCGCTTTCGGCGGCATCCTTGGCGTAGTAGTCCGCGCCGATCTGCTTGGCGTATTCGGGGGTGAGCACGGCGCCGCCTACGATGATCTTGACGCCCGGCACCTCGGCATGAAGCAGCTTGATGGTCTCCTCCATGGCGACGACCGTGGTGGTCATAAGCGCCGAGAGGCCGACGAGCTTAATGTCGCGCTCCTTGACGGTCTTGAGCACTTCCTGCGGATCGACGTCGCGGCCCAGATCAAAGACGGTATAGCCGTAGTTGTCGAGCAGCATCTTGACGATGTTCTTACCGATATCGTGGATGTCGCCCTTGACGGTGGCCACGCAGATCTTACCCTTGTCGGCAATCTCGCCGGCGGGCATCAGGCGCTTGATGGTGTCGAAGCCCACGCGCGCGGCCTCGGCCGAGGCCATGAGTTGCGGCAAGAAGAACTTGCCCTGGTCAAAGAGGACGCCCACCTCGTCGAGGGCGGGGATAAAGTGGTTGTTGATAAGGTCCATGGCGTCGTGGTCTGCCAGCAGACGCTCGGTCTCGGCAGCGATCTCGCCTTTGCGGCCCGAGACGACCATGCGACGGATCGGGTCGTCGTTGCCGTCGGCGCCGGCGGCAGGCGCGGCATCACTCGATGCGGGCTGAGCCGCTGCCGGGTTTGCGGCGATCTTATACGGATCGGTCCAGCCGGCGTAGCGCTCGATGTATCCGGTCGAGCCCTCGTCCTCGACGCTCAGCACGCGATAGCTGTAGACGGTATCCATAAAGCGCTTGGAACC
This sequence comes from uncultured Collinsella sp., assembly GCA_958445895.1. Classification (GTDB taxonomy): domain Bacteria; phylum Actinomycetota; class Coriobacteriia; order Coriobacteriales; family Coriobacteriaceae; genus Collinsella. Next base: position 17,503 of record CAUCTV010000008.1, on the reverse strand, counting down.
TGGGTTCATGATGGGGGCGTCCAGGCCCGCGCCAAAAGCGGCAGCCAAAAAGACCGAGCCCAGCAGCGGGCGGGCTGGCAGGCCAAAGCTGATGTTCGATACGCCGAGTGCGCATTTGACGCCCAGGCGCTCCTTGCACATAGACATGGCGCGCAGGATCTGCTCAGCCTGGCGCTGGTTGGTCGAGGCGGTCATGACCAGGCAGTCGATGAGGATGCGGTCCGGGCCGATGCCGTAGCGGGCGGCCTCGGTCACGATGCGCTCGGCGATGGCGAAGCGAGCCTCGGCGGTATCGGGGATGCCGCCCTCGTCGAGCGTGAGGCCGACGACGTTGGTGCCATAGTGGGCGACCAGCGGGAAGATTTCGTCCATGATCTGCTGCTTGCCGTTAACCGAGTTGATGATGGGCTTGCCGGCGTAGCGGCGCACGGCGGCCTCGACGGCGGCGGGGTCGGTGGAGTCGATCTGCAGTGGCAGCAGCGTGGAGCCTTGGAGCTGCTCGGTCGCTTGCTGGATGACCTTGACCTCGTCAATCTCGGGCAGGCCGACGTTGACGTCCAGGATGTCGGCGCCCTGCTCCTGCTGGCTGATGCCCTGGCTCACGACGTAGTCCAGGTCGCCGTCGCGTAGGGCCTGCTGCAGGCGCTTTTTGCCGGTGGGGTTGATGCGCTCGCCGATGACGGCGATCTTGTGGCCGTCGCAGGGGAGGTCCACGACCGTCTGGGCGCTCGTGACCGACATGCTGGGCTTGCGGTGACGCGTGCAGGGCGTGTGGTTGTCGATGAGGGTGCGAAGTGCCGCCATGTGCGTGGGCGTGGTACCGCAGCATCCACCGACGACGCTCACGCCGTCCTCGATCATGCCGGCGACGGCCTCGGCGTACTCGGGTGCCTGGATATCAAAGACGGTATTGCCGTCATCGTCCACGCGGGGCAGCCCCGCATTGGCCTGCACCATAACGGGCTTGTCGGTGACGGTGAGCATACGCGCGGCGAGTCCTCGGAGCTCGGCCGGGCCCTGGCTGCAGTTGATGCCCAGGACGTCGGCGCCGATGGCGTCAAGGGTGATGGCGGCGACCTCGGGGCTCGTGCCCAAGAAGGTGCGGCCGTCTTCCTCAAAGGTCATGGTGGCAAAGACGGGCAGGTCAGAATTCTCGTGGCAGGCGAGGACTGCCGCCTTGATCTCGGCAAGATCGGTCATGGTCTCGATAATAAAGAGGTCAACGCCCGCGGCGACGCCGGCGCGCACCTCCTCGGCAAAAAGGTCGTAGGCCTCGTCAAAGCTGAGGGTGCCCAGGGGGCGCAGCAGGGCGCCGATGGGGCCGATGTCGCCGGCGACGTAGCGGGCGCCGGCCACGCGGGCGCAGGTGACTGCCGCGGCAAAGACGTCTGCAACGGCGGCGGCGCCGTCGAGCTTGTGGGCGTTGGCACCAAAGGTGTTGGCGGTGATCACGTCGCAGCCGGCCTCGACGTACTGACGCTGAATATCGGTGATGACCTGGGGCTCCTCAAAGTTGAGCAGCTCGGGCAGGGCGCCGGCCTTCATGCCGGCCGCCTGCAGCATGGTGCCCATGCCGCCGTCGAACAGCAGGTGCCCGGTGCCCTTGATGGCGGCGCGCAGGCGATCGTCCTTAATGTGCAGGTCGTCGATCGTGCGCGTCTTGTACGTGGCGCCGTTACGGCGTGCGGCATCAACGGGTGCCGCCAGCGCGGCACCGTCCAGATCATGAGTGATAAGCGGAGTAAACATCGGGGGCTCCTAATGGCTGGAATAGCAGGTGGTGTGGGCGGCGCGGAAGCGGCAGTGCTCACGCATGCGGCAGATATTGCAGGTGGGGCGGCTCTGGGCGTCGTGGACTTCGCCGTCAAACAGACCGATCACCGCGGTCACGCTCTTGGTGGGCATGAGCAGGCTGGTGGGGGTCACGGTAAGTCCAATGAGGCGCGTGGCGTTGAGTGCATCCACGATTGAGCGCTGGGCCGTAAGCGGGCAGTCGCCATAGCCGGGACTAAAGCGCCAGTTACCGGCGAGCCCGTGTGCGGCGGCCGCAGCCTTGACCTGCTGGTCCATCTGCTCGACGGCGGCTTCTGCATAGGCAGAGCATGCGGCGTCGAGCACGGCTCCCTCCAGGGGCTGCTGGGCTCCCGTGGTGCGCAGACGACGCTCGGCGTCCATGCCGAGGGTGCATGCCATGAGCGCGGCAAAGCGGGCGTCTTTGAGGTGGCGATAGATGTCGCGACCGCGCAGCTCAACGTTGGTGCCGACCAGACGGATGCAAGGCTTGCCCTGCTCGTCCACGCCCGTGGCATCGACGGCAAACACGCGTCGCACGCCACGGGGCTCAATGTCCAGCTCCAGACGCTCAACGACAAGCTCAATTCGTCGTGACAGCTCGGGCTCAATCTGCTGGCCGCCGTAACCCAGATACCGCAGCATCTCGGCACGGTCGACACGGGGATGGTGCGCAGCATCGACACGGTAAAGCGCCGGCGACGCAAGGTCGGCCGGCACTTCGACAGCGGTTGTATCGATGTGCGGTTTTTCCATTACCCTAGGCGCTCCATAATGGTCGCGGCGATCGCAGGACGATTCATAGTGTACAGGTGCAGACCGGCGGCACCGTGCTCCTTGAGGTCGCAAAGCTGACGGGCGGCATAATCTACACCGGCTGCCTGCAGGCTCTCGGGGTCGTTCTCGTACTTGGCGAGAATCTTGATGACGGGGGAGGGCAGCGACGCACCGCACATAAAGACCATGCGGCTGATTTGCGACTTGCCCATAAACGGCATGATGCCCGCGGTAATGGGCACGGTGATGCCCGCCTTGTCGGCAAGCTCGCGGAAGCGGTAGAAGCACTCGTTGTCAAAGAAGAGCTGCGTCACAAAGAAGCTCGCGCCGGCGTCCTGTTTTTGCTTGAGGTGTTCGACCGAGAGGTTGAGGTCCTCGCAGGCAATGTGGCCCTCGGGGTAGGCTGCGGCACCCACGCAAAAGCCGGCGTCGACGAGCTCGGGGATGAGGTCGCGGGCGTAGGCGTAGTCGGAGGCGGGCTTGTCGTCCTCGGTCGCGCCGGCAGGGAGATCGCCACGCAGGGCCAGGATGTTTTCCACGCCGGCGGTGCGGTACTCATCGATCTTGGCGGCGATATCGGCGTGGGTACGGCCCACACAGGTGAGGTGCGCCACCGAGGGCGTATCGAATTCGCTCGTAATCATATGCGCGATGGGGGCGGTGGTGGCGCCGTTGCCCGAGCCGCCAGCCGAGCAGGTGACCGAGACAAAGCTCGGCGAAAGCTTGCACAGATTGCCTGCCACTTCGTGAGCCGTGTCGAGGGTAAGCTCGCCCTTGGGCGGGAACATCTCAAACGAAACGGGTGCAGTGCCCTGGGATGCTGCCTGCTTAAAAACCTCGTCGACGCGCATATCGTGCTCCTCTAGATACGTAATAGTGTGATGTGTTGTAAGGATTCTACAGCACCACTGTGCCACGGTGGAGTTTCACTCACTATTTGGGGGATACCAATCAAAGATGCCTTGCTATCGGCATTTCCTATAGCAGAGCGGCTCATTTTGACACGGGCTATAAAGACTGGTATCTGATGCGAAATACCAGTTAATTGAGCCCCATCCCAAATTGACTACCCTTAAACCATGGGGAGAGGTCTGCAATTTATACAGTTGATTGGCTGTTGAGGGCGGCAACGCCGCCGCGATGCGGTAACCTCATTGATTGGTTTCGTGACAGCAACATAACGGTAATGTTGCGGAAACACGACGAGCCTAATCTATGGCTCGTTCGTTAGTAATCAACACCGCTTCTCACGCGGTGCCGATACGAAGGGAGTTCCGTATGGCCGAACTTACTGACCGCTTCGGGACCATGGTGTTCTCTGAGGAAGTCATGAAGGACTACCTCCCCAAGGACATTTGGAAGCGCCTTGCCGCAACCCTCGAGGAGGGTGAGCCGCTCGACCTGGATGTGGCCAACGCCGTCGCTCACGCCATGAAGGTTTGGGCCATCTCCAAGGGTGCTACGCACTACGCGCACTGGTTCCAGCCGCTTTCGGGCATTACTTCCGAGAAGCACGATAGCTTCCTCGAGCCCAACCACGACGGCACCGCCATTACCAAGTTTACGGGCAAGAACCTCATCCAGGGCGAGCCCGATGCTTCCAGCTTCCCCAACGGCGGCCTGCGCGCCACCTTCGAGGCCCGTGGCTACACCGCTTGGGATCCCACCAGCCCCGCCTTTATCAAGGACGATGTCCTGTGCATCCCCACGGCTTTTTGCTCCTACACGGGCGAGGCCCTGGACAAGAAGACCCCGCTGCTGCGCTCCATGACCGCACTCTCGCGTGAGTCCAAGCGCGTTTTGGCGCTGTTTGGTAAGACCCCCAAGAAGGTCGTTCCTTCCGTGGGCGATGAGCAGGAGTACTTCCTGATCAAGAAGGACGCTTACCGCAAGCGCAGGGACCTGGTCATCACCGGCCGCACCCTCTTTGGCGCCGCTCCCTGCAAGGGCCAGGAGCTCGAGGAGCACTACTTTGGCGCTATCCGCCCCACCGTCTCGGCTTATATGAAGGACCTGGACGACGAGCTGTGGGCGCTCGGCATTCCCGCCAAGACCAAGCACAACGAGGTCGCTCCCTGCCAGCATGAGCTCGCCCCTGTCTACGGCGAGGTCAACGAGGCCATCGACCAGAATCTGGTCATGATGGAGAAGATGAAGCTCATCGCCTCCCGTCACGACTTGGTCTGCCTGCTGCACGAGAAGCCCTTTGAGGGCATCAACGGTTCGGGCAAGCACAACAACTGGTCGCTTGGCACCGAGTCCGAGAACCTGCTCGACCCGGGCGACACCCCGCTCGACAACCTGCAGTTCATCGTCTTCCTCACCGCGGTGATTGAGGCCGTCGATAACTATCAGGAGCTCCTGCGTGCCTCCGTTGCCTCGGCCGGCAACGACCATCGTCTGGGCGCCAACGAGGCTCCTCCGGCGATTATGTCCATCTTCCTGGGCGACCAGCTTACCGAGGTCGTCGAGAAGATCATCGATGGCAAGGCTTCCGTCCATGCCACGCGCGGCGTGCTCGACCTGGGCGCCGATACCCTGCCCAAGCTGATGCAGGACAACACCGACCGCAACCGCACCTCCCCGTTTGCCTTCACCGGCAACAAGTTCGAGTTCCGTGCCTGCGGCTCCGAGCAGAACGTCTCCGACTCCAACCTGGTGCTCGATGCTGCCGTGGCCAAGTCGCTCAAGTCTTTCGCCGACGCACTCGAGGGTACGCCCGAGGATAAGTTCCAGGACGCCGCGCTCGAGTACTGCAAGAAGGTGCTGACCGATCACCAGCGCATCCTGTTCTCCGGCGACGGTTACTCCGACGAGTGGCCCATCGAGGCCGAGAAGCGCGGCCTTGCCAACAACAAGACCACGGCCGACGCTCTTCCCGCCTTTGTTTCCGATAAGGCCATTGCGCTCTTTGAGGAGACGGGCGTCCTGACCAAGGCCGAGGCCCAGTGCCGCTATGACTGCAAGCTCGAGAAGTACAACAAGCTCATGAACATCGAGGCTACCACGATGGTTCGCGAGGCGCGTCGTACCTATCGCCCGGTCATTACCGCCTATGCCACCAAGGTCGCTAAGGGCCTTGAGACTATTCGTGCCGCCGGTGCTGAGGCCGCCATGCAGTGCGAGCAGAACACGCTCAACAAGCTCTGCAACGGTATCACCGCCATCAACGACTCCATCAAGGCGCTCGACGCCGTACATCAGAAGGCCGAGGCTCTCGATGGCCAGGAGCAGGCCAACGTGTACGCGCACGAGGTCGTTCCCGCTATGGATACGCTGCGTGCCGCCGTGGACGCCATGGAGGAGATCGTGGCCGCCGACTACTGGCCGGTTCCGACCTACGACGACATCCTGTTCTACGTGTAGGGCGTAACTGACATATCGTCACGGTATTGAGCCGGGGTCCGCATCGCGCGGGCCCCGGCTATTTGTTTGCGAAGGACGCTTTGGATCCCGCTTTGCAACTGATTCGCCCACACAATAAGGGGTCGTGGGGAAAAAACGTCAAATATGAGTACTGTCACAAGCCCTGTAGCATTATCTTTTTGCAAAATATGCAGTGTTACGCAACATATGTCCAAGTACTTAGCTGATAAATGCCTGCAATTCCTCCGCCGTAGGACGCCTTGTGTCCAAATCGCCTTCTGATGGCATGAAATCGCTGTTACTAAATTGGTAACAGTACTCATATTTGCTATTTTTTGTCCACGGGCCCTTGGATGACAGTGTGATTTTATGCCTTCGGGGTTCGAATCCCGGCGTATGGGTAGGAAAAAGCCCGCTACCGAATTGGTAACGGGCTTCACAGATTCTGTGGTGCCCCCAGCGGGATGTCCGCGTGCGGCTGGCGCCGCCCGCTTTCGCTGCGTCGCTCCGCTCCTTGCGTGCTGCGCTGGAAAACGCTTACGCGTTTCCTCAGCTCCGCACCCTGTCGGGTTCGAATCCCGGCGTTGGAGAAGAAAAAAGCCCGTCACCACAAGGGTAACGGGCTTTGCATTTCAAATGGTGCCCCCAGCGGGATTCGAACCCGCGATATCCACCTTGAAAGGGTGGCGTCCTTGGCCGCTAGACGATGGGGACAGCGGGAAAGAGTATAGCAGACTTTTTTGCCGGCGCGTATATCGTTGGCAAACTGGAAAACCACCACAAAGGTACCTGTCCCCTTTGTGGTGGTGGGGTGCTAGGGGAGGAGCTTCATGGCGGCGTCGTGGGCGGCGTGCTCGTAGGCGTCGTCGAGGGGTTTGAGCGGCAACAGGGCGGCGGCCTGTGCGTCGCCACGGCGTTCGAGGGCGTGGGCGATGAGCCAGTCGGCGAGCTCGGGGTTCTTGGGCAGTGCCGGCCCGTGTAAGTACGTGCCGATGACTCCCTTGTGGATGAGGCCCTCAAAGCCATCGTCGCCGTTGTTGCCGGTGCCCACGACGACGGACGTTCCGAGCGGCGTCGCCTCTGCGTCGAGCAGGGTGCGGCCGCCGTGGTTCTCGAATCCCACAAAGGGCTCGGGTGCCAGGTCGGTCTTGACGGCGACGTTGCCGATCAGGCGGTCGGAGCCGCGCACTGTCTCGGCGGCAATGACGCCCAGACCCTCGATGCGATCCTCGCCCATATAGTACGAACGGCCGAGCAGCTGATAGCTGCCGCAGATGGCAAGCAGTGAGCCGCCATCCTCAACATAGGCCGCGACCTTGTCTTTTTGGGCGAGCAACTCGTGTGCCACGGCTAGCTGGTCGCGGTCGGAGCCGCCACCCATCATGACGATATCGGCATCGGTCAAATCAAGCGTCTCGCCCATACGGACCTCGTCTACACGCACGGGAATGCCACGCCAGGCGCAGCGGCGCTCGAGCGCGATAACATTGCCGCCGTCACCGTAGAGGTTAAGGGCATCGGGATACAGGTAGACGATGCGCAGGGGACGCGAAAGCTCGACCGGCGCGATGCCGACAGGAAGAGCGCTGCCGTCGGCACGGACTACGGCGCGGGCAGCAACCGTGGCTGCATCGGCACCCTTCAGCCCGTCGAGTTCTTTGACCAGCGGCGGGAAGGCCGTGTAGTTGGCGACGGCGTAGAAGGTGTCATCGGCGGCCTCGTCTGCCACGGCACCGATCGCCTGCGCGATGTCCGAGATAATCGCGGCATCGATGCCGGCGTACTTGAGGCGTACCTGCATGTCGTGCGCACGCGTGCCTCCGGCAAAGGCGACAAGACCCGGCGTGTCGGCGATGCGCTCGAAGTCGACATCGTAGATCCACGAGACATCGTGGCCGTCGGCATCGTTATCGTTTAGGAAGAAGGCGCAGAGCCTGCCACCTGCCGTTTTAATGGACTGGATCTGGCGATCGAAGCCCACGGGATTCTTGGCCAGGTTGGCCTCGACGGTGCGGCCGGCAATATCCCAGCGGCCCATGCGTCCGCCGGCGGGCACGTAGGCATTAAGCGTGGGCTGCAGGTGCGCCGCGTCCACGCCCAGCTCGTGCGCCGCAAAGAAGGCGGCGGCGACGTTATAGACCATGTACAGGCCGTTGTAGCGCGTGGCGATGTGCACGGCGGGCGCGTTGGCCTCAGGTCCAAAGGCCAGGTCAAAGCCGTAGCCGTCGCAGCCGAGCTCAACGCCCGTCACGCGGCGGAGCAGCGCGGGGCGACCCCAGCCGCACGAAGGGCAATGATAGGCGCCCAGCTGTCCGTACTGCACATAGTCGTATTCCAGCGGGGCGTTGCACTGCGAGCAAAAACGCGAGTCGCTAATGCGGTCGGACTCGGTGCCCGTGGCGCCGTCGATGCCAAAGGCGATGCTCGTGTTGGGGACGCGCGCGGCGATCGAGGCGCACAGCGGATCGTCGGCGTTGTAGATGAGCGTTGTCGTCGGAGAGAGCTCCAACGCATGGGCGATGACGTCCTGGGTATGGTCGATCTCGCCGTAGCGGTCCAGCTGGTCGCGGAACAGGTTGAGCAGCACAAAGTAGGTCGGCTTGAGCTTGGGCAGGACGCGCACCGTGTAGAGCTCGTCGCACTCAAAGACGCCTACGCGCTTGCTGCTGGCCGTTCGCTTAAGGTTGCCGCGCGCCTCGAGCAACGCGCCCACCACGCCCGGCTCCATGTTGTTGCCAGCGCGGTTGCACACCACGGTGGCGCCGCTGGCGGCAACGGCGTCGGCGATGAGGTTGGAGGTGGTGGTCTTGCCATTAGTACCGGTGATCACCACGCTGCGGTCGACCAGGCTCGCGAGGTCGCTTAGCAGCTCGGGGTCGATCTTCATGGCGATGCGGCCGGGAAGTACGCCGCCCTGGCGCTTAAGGACGGAGCGCAGCCCCCAGCGGGCGATATCGCTCGAGGTGCAGGCAAGAGATGAGCGGAGATTCATGAAACCGTTCCTAACGTAAACGATATGGTCGGGTCGAGTGCGTCACTAAAAACCGTAGCGGCGCGCAAATTCCTGGGCAAGCTGCGACACGTCTTCGCAGGCATTGGCCCAGGGGGCAAAGTCTGGAGTGTCCGAGATAATGCCGTCCGCTTCCCAAACGGCCTGGTGCGAAAGATCCCAGGGATCGCGTGGCTCGGGCCGGCAGGGAAGGTACGGTGTCTGGTACATGGGATTCAGCAAGAAGAACGCGCCGCCCTCGCAGCGGTTAGCGAACTCACGCAGCGCACGCACCGCCGGACGCATCTTGTTCGTTTTGAACAATAGGATTGTGCGGGCGAGCAGGTACCAAGGAGAGTTCTCGAGTGCATCGGCTCCCGCCTGTTCCTCGAGCTGGTGCGCTAGGGCGAAAAAGCCGTCCTGGTCTTCCAGGCGAGCGAGGGCGAGCAACACGGTGCCGGCAGCTCGGGTGGGATAGCCTTCTGCCTTAAGGACGCGGCGGGCGTAGTTGGCAGCAGCGCGGTAGCGGGCGCTCGCCATGCACAGCTGCGAGATGGCCTCGAGTGTGTGAAGCCACCCGATAAGAGCCGGCTCGCTCACGGTAAGGTCTGCTGCGGTGACACCGTCGGCCAAAACATTATTGGCCCAGTAGTGCGGGGCTTCCATGTCGAACCCGGGCACGCTTTGCTGCAGGTAATCGGCCGTGGTCGCCTCGAGCTTCATCAGGTCGCCCAGGCAGGCGTCAACGGGCGTGTCGGCCAGGATGATGGCGAGCAGCTGCGCGTCGACGGCCAGCGCATCGACGCGGACGATCTTGAGCAGCTCGTCGCGCATGTCGTCGAACAGGCGGTTGCGCGTCTGCTCAAACTCCTCGTCGCTGCCCATGTCCTCGATGCGATGGAGCTCGTCGAGCAGGTGGCGATGAACGCCGGCATAGGACAGCAGTGCCTGGGCATGCTCGGCCTGCGCATACTTTTGAGGATTCGCGCTAATGTCGTTATGGACAAGCTCGCGTGCTGCATCGGTGAGCTCGGGGTGCGACGCCAGATAGGTGCGCTCCAGGTAGGCGGGGATGTAGACGCTCGGATCCATTAGAGGTCCCCTCCCTTAAATGGAAGCCCCTGCTCGGCCGCGCGCAGGATGCGCTCGTCGATCTGGGAACGCACGATGTCGTTGGTGGCGATCCAGGCGGCAAAGCTGGCGTTGTCGGGGGCGCCCAGGCCCTCCTGCAGTACCGGCGTCGCCTCGGACAGCGCAAGGACAAGCTCGTCGGTGGAGCCTGCACCCACGTTGACGCGGGCATAGACGCCATCGGGAAACTCGGTTTGGAAGTAGAGCGCCTCGGCTGCGTGCGGACACGAGCGCGCAAGGATGCGCAGGTAGTGCTCGGCGCCCTCGTAGTCCAGCTCGCGCCAAGCAGCGCTCATCAGCGCGATGAGCGTCCATGGGTCCAAGTCACGCTCCGCATCTTTGGGGCGGCGGCGCAGCGGGGTATTCGCGAGGTACGGCACGGAGTGAGCGGAGCGAAAGCGCTTGAGCTCCTCGGCGGGGTATTCGAGTTTTGCCATGGCGAGCATCGCGGTGTGGCGGACACCAGCGGGGTCGTTGGGCGCAAAGTCCAAGCTGCGATTTGCGGCTTCGAGCGACATGCGATAGCGGCCGCTAATGAGGGCGCGCGATGCCAAGGCGGCAAGCCAGCGCAGATAGGGGCGGCGCGTGAGGTCGCCAGCGGCCTCGCGCTCGTAGGGGTCCTGAGCCGAGGCGATCTTGAGCGCCAGGTCATGCTCGACTTCATCGCACTTGGACACCAGGTACTGTACGTATTCCTCGTTGGATTCGGCGGTGAGCGCCGTCAGCATGCGCTGGGCATCCCAGTTGGCCGGATCGAGCGCGGCTGCCTCGCGGAGCATGTTCTCGGCTGCGGCTTCTTCTTGCTCTGCCTGGGCGTCGTCGGGGATAAAGGGGATGCGGTAGTCGACAGCCTCGACCACCTTGGCAATGAGGTGCCCGGCGCGGTCGCGGTCGTGCACGATGAGCGGTGCAGGGTTGCGGGTGAATTGTTCCATCAGACGCTCTACGGCGGCACCGTCGGTGAGCGGGATATTGTCGCGGCGCAAGGCCTCAAGAACGAGGCGATGGCAATCCTCTTGAATGGGATCGAATGCCATGGGGCCTCCTTTGCTGCGGTTAGGGTTCAAATGTCTCTATATAAGGTTCTAGTTTACCCGCATGTGGCACACCGGGGGTGCCGCACTTGGACTTGCACCTTTGCACCACGAAGACGGATGTCGCACAAATGTCGGCACCTTGGACGACCGAGTGGTATCACGGTGCCGCAAACGGTCGATTTTTGGCGGCGAACGGGGCACATTTTGGAGGAGCACCGTCCTGCCCGGGATATGTGGTCAACCTTGATAAAACGTTTGCCCAGCTTGGGAGTATGAATGCCCCACAAGGGTCTTCAGGGATAGAAAAAACGTTTCATCATTGTCGGCTTTAGGTGAATAACTGACCAACCAGAACGGTAGAATAGTGTTTGTCTGAGCGTTGAGACGTTTAGACATCGCGCATTGTCATCGCCGGCAACGCGCAAACCGGTCCTAACGGAGCCAATTGGGTGCTCCGTTATATACGCAAGTCTAAGAGGGGCTTGTTTAGGAGGCACAGTATGGGACGTTTTACCAATCCTCGCGATCTGTACTTTGGTGAGGGCGCTCGCCACGAGGTGAAGAACCTCAAGGGCAAGAAGGCCATCATCGTTTCTGGCGGCAGCTCTATGCGCCGCGGCGGGTTCCTGCAGGACGTCGAGAACGACCTTAAGGAAGGCGGTTTCGAGGTCAAGCTGTTCGAGGGCGTCGAGTCCGACCCGTCCATCGAGACGGTCATGAAGGGCGCCGAGGCCATGCGCGAGTTCGAGCCCGACTGGATTATCGCCATCGGTGGCGGCTCGCCCATCGATGCCGCTAAGGCCATGTGGGTCTTCTACGAGTATCCCGAGGAGTCCTTCGATAACATCATCCAGCCGTTCAGCTTCCCGGAGCTGCGTCAGAAGGCTCATTTCTGCGCCATCTCCTCTACCTCCGGCACCGCTACCGAGGTCACCGCGTTCTCCGTCATTACCGACTACGCCAAGGGCATCAAGTACCCGCTGGCCGACTTCAACATCACCCCTGATGTCGCCATCGTCGACCCCGAGCTCACCTACACCATGCCCGCCAAGCTGTGCGCTCACACCGGCATGGATGCTCTGACCCACTGCATGGAGGCCTACGTTTCCACCTGCGCCTCTATGTTCACCGACGCCAACGCCCTGCACGGCATCCGCGAGATCGTCGAGTGGCTGCCCAAGTCCTATGCTGGCGACCATGAGGCCCGTCAGCACATGCACGAGGCTCAGTGCATCGCCGGTATCGCCTTCTCCTCGGGCCTGCTCGGCATCGTTCACTCCATGGCTCACAAGACCGGTGCTGCCTTCGAGAACGGCCACATCATCCACGGTGCCGCTAACGCCATGTACCTGGGCAAGGTTATCCAGTGGAACTCCAAGGACCCGCGTGCTGCTGAGCGTTACGCTTACGTGGCCAAGGAGATCCTGCACCTTCCCGGCGAGACCAACGAGGAGCTCATCGCTGCGCTCGTCCAGAAGATTCGCGACCTCAATGACCAGCTCAACATTCCGCAGTCCATCAAGGATTACGCGAATGGTGGCGTGAAGGTCGACGCCGAGAACCCGCAGATGGTTTCCGAGGAGGAGTTCCTCGCCAAGCTGCCCGAGATCGCTGCGAACGCCGAGACCGACGCCTGCACGCCCGAGAACCCGCGTGAGACCAAGGCTGCCGACTTCGAGAAGATCCTCAAGGCCTGCTACTACGACACCGACATCGATTTCTAATCGACTCTTGTTATCGTAACGAGGGGCTCCGCACGTATCCGTACGGAGCCCCTTTCTTTTTTCTTTTAGAGAATGGGATAGTTATGGCTGCAATTTTCAATAGCCCCAGCAAGTACATCCAGGGTCCGGACGAGCTCGCCAAGCTCGGCTCCTATGTCGAGCCGCTCGGCGCTAAGGCCCTCGTCATCGTGACGCCTTCGGGCAAGAAGCGCGTCGGTGCCAAGATCGAGGGTGGTTTTGCCGAGGCTAAGGCCGAGCTGCTGTTTGAGGACTTTAACGGCGAGTGCTCCAAGAGCGAGGTCGATCGCCTGGTTGCGCTCGCGCGCGACAACGGCTGCGACATCATCGTCGGCGTCGGTGGCGGCAAGATCCTCGACACCGCCAAGGCCGTCGCCTACTACCTGGAGTCCCCGGTCATCATTTGCCCCACCATCGCTTCGACCGATGCCCCGTGCTCGGCGCTCTCCGTGCTCTATACCGATGACGGCCAGTTCGATAAGTACCTGTTCCTTAAGGCGAACCCCAATATCGTTCTTATGGATACGACGGTTATCGCGGCGAGCCCGGTACGCCTGACGGTGGCAGGTATGGGCGATGCGCTCGCAACCTACTTTGAGGCCCAGGCGACGCACGATGCCGACGGTGGCACCTGCGCTGGTGGCAAAGGCGGCATGGCCGGTCTGGCGCTTGCCAAGCTCTGCTACGAGACGCTTATGGCCGATGGCGTCAAGGCCAAGGTCGCGCTGGAGAAGGGTGCGCTCACGCCTGCCGTCGAGCATATCATCGAGGCCAATACGCTGCTTTCGGGCATTGGCTTTGAGAGCTCGGGCCTTGCTGCTGCTCATGCCATCCACAATGGCCTGACGATGCTGCCCGAGTGCCACGGCATGTATCACGGCGAGAAGGTCGCCTTTGGCACCATCGTTCAGCTGGTTCTCGAGGATGCTCCGACTGAGAAACTCGAGGAAGTCTTGGGCTTCTGCATTGAGCTGGGCCTGCCGGTCACGATGAAGGAACTTGGCGTTGCCGAGCTTACGCGCGAGCAGGCCATGATTGTTGCCGAGGCCGCCTGCGCGCCCGATGACACCATGTGCAACATGCCGTTTGAGGTGACGCCCGAGATGGTCGCAAACGCCATCCTGGGTGCCGACGCGCTGGGTCACTACTACCTTATGGATGAGTAAATCAAGCTAAGGAAGGGGCAAAGCCAGCAGACGGCTTTGCCCCTTTTTGCTATGGTGCAAACCAACCTGACCCCATCGCACCAAGTTGGTGCAAAGGGGTCAGGTTACTTTGCACCAATCGTTGTTTGATGAAGGGCGGATTCTCGTATGGCGCTTCCTATGGTTTACGGCGGTCCCGGTCGGTATGTTCAGGGGCCGGGCGAACTTTCGCGTCAGGGCAGGTATTTGTCATGGTTGGGCTGCGCTGCCTATGTCTTGTTTGACCAGGGCACCGAGGATCGGCTGTGCAGGCAGATTGTCGATGGATTTCTGGACGACGATCTAAGCGAGCCGTTCTTTAAAATTTACAACGGTCCGTGTACGGAAGAGGCTGTTGCCGAAATGGCTAAGGAAGCCCAGGCTGAGTATTGCGACATGGTGGTGGGTATTGGCGGTGGCAAGATGCTCGATATCGCCAAGGCAGTAGCGTTTTATGCCGAGTTGCCGTTGTGCGTATGTCCCACGGCGGCCTCAATGGATGGTCCGTGCAGCGCGATTTCGGTGCTGTATCACGAGGATGGGTCGTTCGACCGCTACCTGATGCTCGAGAAGAATCCAGATCTGGTCGTGGTCGATACCAACGTGGTCGCAGCGGCCCCACTGCGTATGACGGTCGCTGGTATGGGCGATGCGCTGGCAACGTACTTCGAGGCGCGTTCGTGCGCCGCGGCGCACGGCGCCAACGAGCACGGTGGCGCGCCGGGGCACTTGGCTCTGGTTGCGGCTCGTGCCTGCTACGACACACTTATGGAGTGCGGTGTCGCTGCCAAGCGCGATCTCAAAAAGGGGCGTACGTCGCCAGCGGTTGAACGCCTGATCGAGTGCAATATTTTGCTCTCGGGTGTCGGCTTTGAGAGTGGCGGCTTGGCGTTGGCGCATGCCATCGCCAACGGGCTGACGATTCTGCCCGAGTGCAAGGCCATGCATGGTGAGGCCGTGGCATTTGGTCTGGTGGTGCAGCTGCGCCTGGAGCGTGCACCCGAGCTTGATCAGGTGCTCGAGTTTTGCCAGCGCGTCGGTCTGCCGACGACGCTTGAGGAGCTGGGGCTTGATGAGATTACCGATGCCGATTTGCTGAGCGTTGCTGACGCAACTTTTAAGAACGAGCGCAACATGGCCAACGAACAGACAAAGGTGACCAGGCAAAAGCTCGTGCAGCTCATGTGCGAGGCATAGTTTGGCGCTTGATTGGCCTTGTGCAATCGAGGCGGCGATAGGCCATGGGCTATTTGCCGCAAAGATGCTCCGCGTGTAATTTGCCCGAGGCGTGGGCCGATAGCGTATCATTATCTCTTGCTTGTTTGCACTGCTCAGGGAGGGGCCGCGCATGGCGCAGGAACACGATCTGTTTGATGACATTATCGAGATCAGCAAGGGTTTCGACTTTCTTAAAAATCCGCTTGGCGGTGTGACCGATGCACTCGATCCGTCGGCACCGCAGTGGAATCCTGCCGACTACAAGGAGCGTCCGCGCGGCAACACCATTCCGTGCCTGACCTGCAAAAACGAAAAGAGCGGCTGCACCGCGTGCGTGGACGTGTGCCCGGTCAACGCTATCGAGGTCGAGGAAGACGCCATCGAGATCCTCGACTCCTGTCGCAAGTGCGGCCTGTGCGCCGCCGCCTGTCCGACCGAGGCGATCATCTCGCCACGCCTGGCGCCCAAAAACCTGTATGACGACATTGTCTCGGCAGCTACGAGCCACGAGACCGCCTACGTCACCTGCACGCGCGCCCTTAAGCGCATGCCGCGCGAAAACGAGGTCGTCGTTGCCTGCGTGGGCGATATTACGGCCGAGACCTGGTTCTCGGTGCTGGCGGACTATCCCAACGTGAGTGTGTACCTGCCGTTGGGCGTGTGCGATAAATGCCGCAACACCGGCGGCGAGGACATTCTGGGCGAGGCGATTGCGAAGGCCGAGGAATGGGCCGGTACGGGCATGGGTCTTGAGGTCGACCCCAAGAGCCTCAAGTGCCATAAGCGCCGCGAGTACGAGCGCAAGGAATACATGGAAAAGATCGCCCGCACCACGGGCCTGACCGTGACTAAGCTCAACCCGGCGACGGCGGCGCTAGCTTCGGTGACACAGAAGCTCAAAGCCCATCGTCATCAGATTACCCAGCTGGAGCGCACACTCAACACCATGTGCGGTACCACGACGACCAAGCGTCGCCGTTCGCTTACGCACGGGCGACAGCTGGTGCTCTCGACGCTGCAAAACCACCCCGAGCTTGCCCAGAACATGCAGGTGAGCACGCCGGAGTGCGATTTTGACAAGTGCACGTCGTGCGGCGAGTGCGTTAACGCGTGTCCCACGTCCGCCTGCGATTTGGTGGGAAGCGGTCGCTTTGCACTGGAGTCCACGTATTGTTTGGGTTGCGGAGCCTGCGTCAAGGTTTGTCCCGAACATGCGCTCAAGCTGGTCGAACACGATGCGTCCAATCTGGTCGTCGCCGATCCCGAGGCCGAGGAAAAGGCCGCCCAGAAGGCGAAGGCTCACGAGGAGGCCGAGAAGGTCAAGGCCGAGGCAAAGGCCAAGCTCGATAAGATGCTCGATCAGGTGGAAAAGCTCGCAGACTAGTCAGCGACCCCTATCTCTGCTTCATTTGCGCCGCCGTGGCGTCCGGGTTCGCCTGGATGCTGCGGCGGCGCTATACTTATGCAGTTTGAAGTACCTGTATCAAAAGGAGCTGTCGTGTCCCTTTCCATCGGTATCGTGGGCCTGCCCAACGTGGGCAAGTCGACGCTGTTCACCGCGCTTACCAAAAAGACCGGCCTTGCCGCCAACTACCCGTTTGCCACGATCGACCCCAACGTGGGTATCGTCGATGTGCCCGATAGCCGCCTGCAAAAGCTCGCCGACATCGTCAACCCGGGTCGCATTGTGCCGGCTACGGTCGAGTTCGTCGACATCGCAGGTCTGGTGAAGGGCGCTAACGAGGGCGAGGGTCTGGGCAACCAGTTCTTGGCAAACATCCGCGAGACCGACGCCATCTGCGAGGTCGTGCGCTACTTTAAGGACCCCAACGTCATGCGTGAGGTGGGCCGCACCGGCGAGTTCGTCGATCCCGCCGGCGATGCCGACACCATCATGACCGAGCTTATCCTGGCCGACATGGGCACGCTCGAGAAGCAGCTGCCCAAGCTCGAGAAGGAGGCCAAGCGCGACAAGGAGCTCATGCCCAAGTTTGAGGTCGCCAAGCGTCTGCTTGCCTGGCTCAACGAGGGCAAGCGCGCCGCATCCATGGAGATGACTGACGAGGAGCGCGCCGCCGCCAAGGGCCTGTTCCTGCTCACCATGAAGCCCATCCTGTATGTGGCCAACGTGGACGAGGATATGCTCAACGAGGACCTGGCGCCCATCGATGGCGTCAAGCCGCTGCCGATCTGCGCCAAGATTGAGGCCGAGCTTTCCGAGCTCGATCCCGAGGACGCTGCCGACTACCTGGAGAGCCTGGGCCTGGA
>CAUCTV010000007.1 GCA_958445895.1 uncultured Collinsella sp. | reverse complement strand
CCAAGTCCGATCTGGGTGTTATGGAAGGCTGCACCGCCGAGCTCGAGGCGCTCGGTGTGCCCTATGAGCTCGTCATTGCGAGCGCACACCGCACACCGGCGAAGGTCCACGAGTGGGCTTCGACTGCTGCCGATCGCGGTATCAAAGTGATTATCGCCGCCGCCGGCAAGGCCGCTCACCTGGGTGGTGTCGTGGCCGCCTTTACGCCGCTGCCGGTTATCGGCGTACCTATGAAGACGAGTGACCTGGGCGGTATGGATTCGCTGCTGTCGATGGTGCAGATGCCTTCGGGCGTGCCCGTGGCCTGCGTTGCCATCAACGGCGCCAAGAACGCCGCCATTTACGCCACGCAGATTCTGGGCGCATGCGACCCCGAGTACCGCAAGGTTATCGAGAAGATGAAGCAGGAGATGGCCGACGCCTAGGCGTTCCGCCGTTTCACCGCAGTATAAGGAGAGCCATGTCCGATTATCAGGGAAAACGATTCAAGGCTTCTCAGATTCCCGATCCGTCGAAGCCGGGTGCTGCCCATGCGGCACAGCAGGGTCGGACATCCTCTCCTCAGCAGCCGCGCGCGCCGCGCCCCGTGACACCGGCGACGCATCGTCGACAGGACGCGCCGGCCGCATATCGACCTTCATCTTATAGCACCGCTAAGAAGCCGCCCCGGTCTTCATCGCATGCCACGCCGTCGGATTACACCGAGTCGCCGCGTAAAAAGCGCCGCTCCATCATTCCTATTCTGCTCATCATCGTGGGCATCGGTCTGATTGTTGCCGCCGCTGCCATCTTTATCAATGCCCAGATTGGCTATAAGCAGGCGAGCGATTCGTATCAGAAAATCGAGAAGCAATATGTAAGCGATAAGGACGCCAGCGGCGTGCCGATTATCGACTTTGATGCACTTGCTCAGACGAACCCCGAGATTGTGGGTTGGATTTACGTGCCGGGAACCAACATCAACTATCCCGTGGTGCAGACCAACAACAACTCCAAATACCTCAACACGCTGTTCGATGGCACGTCTAACGCCTCGGGTGCCATCTTCTTGGATAGCGATGACACCGCGCCGGGAATGGTCGACCAGCAGACCACGATCTACGGCCACCATATGAACGATGGGTCGATGTTCAACGTGATTTCGGATACGACTGACCAGGCAACGTTCGATAGCGTTGAATATGTGTACTACATCACGCGCGATGCGACGTATAAGTTGCGTCCGCTGGCGACCAAGGTGGTCGAGGACACGTATGCCAAGGCGCGCACGACCAATTTTGAGGGCGACGACGGACTCAAGAACTACCTGTCCGAGATGCTCGACGGCGCTTCTGCCGTGGCGAGTGATGCCACCGATCGTGCCGCTTCGGCAACTAAGGTTGTAACGCTTGTGACCTGTCGTTCGCTGTCGCTGAGCAACACACGCGCCGTCATGGTACTCACGCCGGTCGAGGAATAAGTTGTTCGAGAGTAGCTAAAAAGGCCCCGTCCCAAATTGGCTACTCGACGACGGTAAGGGAGAAATGATGCTCGAGAGTGGCAAATTGATGCCTTCGATTGATGCTTGGCTGCGCGAGGCCAAGGCCGATGCTTCGGCGGCAGGCTGTGGGATGTATCTGACGCATAACGGTGTGGTGCGCGCGACGCCCAAGGCTGAGGTGCGCGGAGTCGAGACCGATGGCGTGGCGCCTGGGCATAAGGTGGGCGGCATGGTGTTTGGCTTCGATGCTCAGAAGGTGCAGGCTGCTATCGAGGCGACGCGTGCGATGCCGGGTATCGGCTATGTGCGTGTGTGGCTGGCAAGCGGCGAGCTTGCCGTAGGTGACGACATCATGCTCGTGCTCATCGGCGGGGACATTCGCCCGCACGTGGTCGATGCGCTGCAGGCGCTCGTTGGCACCATTAAGAACGAATGCGTGAGTGAGGTCGAGCGCGAGGCGTAGAGGCTTGCGTCGATAGAAGGATCGTTTATAAAAATGCCCACCGGTACGTGTGATACCGGCGGGCATTTTGCGTTTTGGGCGCGGTGGGCGCTACACGCGCGTCGCATCCTTGGGGCTCATGGTCATGCTCTGGAAGCGGTTTTCCATGTACTCGTTATCGAAGTGCTCTCCGTAGAACTGTGCGACGGGAATGTCCGGCTCCGTGCCGTTAACGCGCTGGTACCAGTAGTCGAGCGACTGCAGCGTCATGACGCCGTCGACCAGCATGATAACGGTAAAGATGACGGTGGCCGAGTAGCGGCTCTTCCAGGGGATCTTGTTGATAAGCTTAAGCAGCCTCGGCAGCAGCAGCTTGATCCAGATGAGGCCGCCCAGGCCCCACAGGCAGGCGAAGCCCGTGCAGGTGCGTCCGCCCGTGAGGACCACGAGCGGATCGGGCAAACCGAACAGCGTTATGTGCGAGTAGCTCCACGAGACCACGCCAAACGCGGTCTGCATAAACCAGCCCACGAACACCTCAAAGCTGGCGCCGAGCAGGGCGCTCACCAGGAAAATGATGATGGGGTTCTTTTTGTAGAAGCGGTTAAGCACCATGGTCATGAGCACGGCGCCAAATCCGTAGATGGGGCTGAAGGGGCCAAACAGCATGCCGGCGCGGTTCTGATAGACGCCCGGGTCGTCGACCGTCATGTGCCAGATGTCCTCGGCGATCAGGCCGAGTATGCAGCAGACAAAGAACACCCAGAACAGGTTGAAGTAGTTGAGCTTGATGTAGCCCTCGCCGGTTTCATCGCGGCCGAGCATGCCCTCGGCGGCGGCGTCGCGGTCGAGCATCTCCTGCAGGCGGCGCTGCAGTTCGCGCTCCTGACGCAGCGTGGGGTCGACGGTTGCCGAAAGTGCAACAAGGATGCCGAGCTGGATCGCGGGACGCAGTAGGAAGGGCCCGATGCCCTGGAGCATCACGTCGACCAAAAGCTCGACGACGGTGAATGCAATAAGGATGTAGGACAGGCGGGCGGCGTTACGGCGCTGGTTTTTGATAAGGTCCAGGCCAAAGATGATTAGGATGACGGCACTTGCCGCAGAGAGCATGATGCCGGCGACGATAAGGCCGACTGCGACGAGCGTGTTATCGCCGAGCTTTTCGGTGGCGTTGCCGTTAACAAGTGCCGTGATGACCTGCCACATAAAGGCAGCGACTGACGGGAGCGTGCCCACGCCGGAAAGGATGCACAGGACGGCGTACACCTTAATGATGAGGGGGATCTTCTTGACCTCCGTGGCGCTGGGGACGCTGGGGTCGAGTTCGTTTCGATCCATACAGAACCTTTCTCGCTTTGTTGTAGGTTATAAGGATACGCCGCCGACCTGCCAAAAGACAGGACGAACGTCCCAATTGCAACTTTGTAATCCCCAACGGCGGACGCGGCGGCCATCTGGGGGCGCGGGCACTTACACTGGACAGACCGATAAAATGTTTGGCAACAAAACTGATTATTAGCTCGGTGGGCTTTTAAAAAGCGCTGTTCACGCGCGGGAGTGCTTGTCTTGCCGTGCGTATAATAAGGCGGGTAACGCCAAAAATACGAGGCTCTGAGGGGATACCATGTCTCAAGAAACCATCCGCGCGGCCGAGCGTGCCGCGGGACAGGTGAACACCATGTCGACGTATGATCCGGACTCCGACCAGCTGCATGAGGAATGTGGCATTTTCGGCGTATGGGCACCCGATCGCGACGTGGCTCGACTGACGTACTTTGGCCTGCGTGCGCTGCAGCACCGTGGCCAGGAATCGGCTGGAATCGCCGTGGGTGACGGCGGCACGGTTATGGTCCGCAAAGATCTGGGCCTGCTCGACCGCGTGTTCTCCAACGCCGACCTGTCGACGCTCTCCGGCCAGCTGGCCGTGGGTCATGTGCGCTACGGCACTGCCGGCGCCAAGAGCTGGGAAGCCTCTCAGCCGCACCTCTCTACCATCAATAGCGTCATTATCGCGCTCGCGCACAACGGCACCCTCGTCAACACCGACGAGCTGCGCCGTCAGCTGATCGAGCTGGGCGTGCCGTTCCTCTCCAATTCGGATTCCGAGGTCGCGACCAAGCTTATCGGCTACTTTACCCAGCGTACGGGCCACCTACGCGAGGGTATTCGCAAGACCATGGAGCTCGTGCGCGGCGGCTACGCCATGACGCTCATCAACGAGCAGGCGCTCTACGCATTCCGCGATCCACACGGCATTCGCCCGCTCGTGCTGGGCAAGCTGGTGGACGAGGGTCTGGACCAGGCCGATGCCGCAGCCGTTTCGCAGCTGCCGTCGCAGGACGGCGCCGCGACGGTCGACTCCGCCGTCCGTGTCACGCGCGCCGGCGGCTGGGTCGTTGCTTCCGAGACCTGCGCACTCGACATCGTGGGTGCCGAGTACGTCCGTGACGTCCGTCCCGGCGAGATCTTGCGCATCAGCGCCGAGGGCCTGGTATCCGAGCAGGGCGTGCCTGCAGCCGAAGAGCCCGCCAACTGCATCTTTGAGCAGGTCTACTTTGCCCGCCCCGACTCCATCATGAACGGCAAGAGCGTCTATGCCTGCCGTTACGACATGGGTCGTCAGCTGGCACATGAGGAGCCTGTCGAGGCCGACCTGGTCATCGGCGTGCCCGACTCCGGCCTGCCGCCTGCGGAGGGGTATTCGCACGAGAGCGGTATTCCCTTTGGCGAGGGCCTTATCAAGAACCGCTACGTGGGCCGTACGTTTATCGAGCCTACGCAGGAGTTGCGCGCCATGGGCGTGCGTATGAAACTCAACCCGCTGCGCGACAACATCGAGGGCAAGCGCCTGGTCGTCATCGACGACTCCATCGTGCGCGGCACCACCATGGTGCAGCTCGTCAAGATGCTGCGCAACGCCGGCGCCAAGGAGATTCATATCCGCATCAACTCGCCCGAGGTCATCTGGCCGTGCTTCTACGGTATCGATACCGACGTGCAGTCGCAGCTTATCAGCGCCAACAAGACGGTCGACGAGATTTGCGAGTATATCGGCGCCGATTCGCTGGCCTTCCTTTCGGTCGAGGGCCTGCTGAAGGTCATGCCCAAGGGCGGTTACTGCGATGCGTGCTTTACCGGCCGCTACCCCGTGGCGATTCCCGAGAGCTTTGGCCGCGACAAGTTTATGGAGGGCTTTAAGCCCCGCAACCTGGACAAGCCGCTGCACTTTGACGACGACGCCGTGATCGAGAAATACGACGACCGCAGCTGGGAAGAGGAGCACGGCGAGGCATAAAACCTGCCATATGGGGACAGGTTTATTTTGGTAGGTTTTACCTGCTGTTTTGTTGATATGACGGCGCGTGCTGTTATGGCGCGCGCCGAAATGAACGCAACTATGAGCACCGTTTGGCGCCCGTGCGGCGCCACGGTAGTGGGAGAGGAAGGCTCAGATGAGCGACAGCAAGCATGTGACGTACGAGGACGCCGGCGTCGACACCGCCGAGGGCGGCCGCGCCGTCGACGCGATTAAGCAGATGGTCAAGGACACTAACCGTTCCGAGGTTATCGGTGGCATCGGCGGCTTTGGCGGCCTGTTCTCGGCCGCCGCGCTCAAGGATATGGAAGACCCGATCCTGATTAGCGGTACCGACGGCGTGGGCACCAAGCTCGTGCTCGCCCAGATCATGGACCGTCACGAGACGGTTGGCCAGGACCTGGTCGCTATGTGCGTCAACGATATTCTGGCTTCGGGCGCCGAGCCGCTGTTCTTCCTGGACTACGTTGCCATCGGTCACATCGAGGCCGAGCACATGGCAAAGATTATCAAGGGTGTGGCCGACGGCTGCAAGCTTGCGGGCTGCGCGCTCGTGGGCGGTGAGATGGCCGAGCACCCGGGCGTCATGGCTCCTGCCGACTACGACCTTGCCGGATTTACCGTGGGCGTCGTCGACCGTCCCAAGATGCTCGACCCCGCAAACGTCCGCCCGGGCGATGTGATCCTGGGCCTGCCTTCCACCGGCGTGCACTCCAACGGCTACTCGCTCGTGCGTAAAGTCATTGGCGTCGACGGCGTTAAGCCGGGCACGCCCGAGGCCGTCGCTAAGGCCGAGGAGCTGAGCCGTCCGCTCGAGGAGCTCGGCGGTGCATCGCTGGCAGACGCTCTGTTGGCCCCCACGCGCATCTACGTCAAGCCGATCCTGGAGCTGCTGCGCGGCGGCGCCAACGTGCACGCCATCGCCCACATCACTGGCGGCGGTATTACCGAGAACCTCAACCGTGCGCTCGCCGATGACGTCGACGCCGTGGTCACCCGCAACGGTGCCGAGATGGGCTGGGACGTTCCGCCCGTCATCACCTACGTGTCGCGCCAGGCCGAGCTTGCGCCCAGCGAGGCATGCAAGACCTTCAACATGGGCGTCGGCCTGTGTCTGATCGTCGCCCCCGAGGACGAGGCCGCGGTTACCGAGGCACTGGTCGCGCTGGGCGAGAAGCCGTTCCGCGTGGGCGAGTGCGTCGAGGGTTCCGGTAAGGTCGTGTACTCCGATGAGCGCTAACGAGCAGATGACTGCCGCCGAGGGCCTGGGCTTTGTGCCCTACACCCGTCCGACCGGCACCGATACGGCCGAGCCGCTCAAGATCGGTGTGCTCATCAGCGGTTCGGGTACCAACCTGCAGGCGCTGATCGATCTGATTGTCGCCGGCAAGCTCAACGCTTCTATTGAGCTTGTGGTGTCGAGCCGTCCTTCGGCTAAGGGTTTGCAGCGCGCTGAGCGCGCGGGAATCCAGACGCTTACGCTGTCCAAGGATGTCTATGCCGACCCTATTGCCGCCGACGAGATCATCGCGCACGAGCTGCTCGAGCGCGGCTGCGAGTATGTGGTCATGGCCGGCTACATGCGCATGGTGCGCACGCCTCTGCTGGCGGCGTTTCCCAACCGCGTGGTAAACCTGCATCCGGCGCTGCTGCCGAGCTTTACCGGCGCGCACGCGATTGACGATGCCTTCGCGCGTGGCGTCAAGGTAACTGGCGTGACCGTGCATTTTGCCAACGAGGTCTACGACAACGGTCCCATCATCGCCCAGCGTGCGCTGGCTGTTGAGGAGGGCTGGGATGTCGACACGCTCGAGGAGCACATCCATGCGATTGAGCACGTGCTGTATCCCGAGGTCGTGCAAATGCTCGCCGACGGCCGCGTTCACGTGCTGGAGAGCGGCAAGGTGGCAGTTGACCCGGCGCGCTAGTCGCTTGAAAAAGGGTCTCCTTGGTTTCCTTGAGATGTGAAAGCTTCATCAGAACCAAGAAATCTGATAGGGCCTCGTCCGTGTGCGGGCGGGGCCCTTTTGCGTGGCCTTTCATGTTTGCTATACTGCTAGCAGATAGAGAGGAGCCGCTATGGGTACAGCAACGGTGCAGCTCAACACGCGAATCGATCCTATGCTCAAGGCTGGTGGCGACGCGGTCCTAACTCGCAATGGATTGGGGGCGAGCGATGCTATTCGTGCGCTTTGGGTCTATCTTGTCGAGCATCAAACGTTGCCGGGATTTATGGTAGCGGATAAGCGCGAGGCGCCCCGTGCGGAGAGCCTGGCCGAGCAGGGGTGTGGCCTAGCTTTTTCCTCGTTGGGGCTAAGCGCTTCGGATTTTGCGCCAGGTGGATCATCTGCGGAAGACTGGGATGCCGTACGAGATGATATGTATGACGCGATGATTGCCGACATCGAGGCGAATTGCCGATGATCGAGGCAAAACGCCTGCTTGTAGATACGAACGTTTGGCTCGATTATTACCTGCAAGAGGGGGCATTCGATGAAGCGAAGAGATTGGTTGAACTGGCCGAGGCGGGAAAGGTCGACCTTCTTTATGCGCCCACGACGGCAAAGGATGTGTTCTACATTTTGCCTCGGCGTCTAGCCCGGCGGAATGCGAACGGGATTAGCGTGTCGTTTGCCTCGGCGTCATGGGCCTGCATCGAGCATATGATGCAGGTAGCAACGGCCTCTCCACTTTCGTTGGCAGAGTGCGAGATGGCACGCATGCTTGGCAAGCGTATGCCGGATCTTGAAGACAACCTCATCATTGCTTCGGGCGAGACGGCAGATGTTGACTACGTGGTCACGAGCGACCGGCGCATGTTGGAGGCGATGCCCGAGGTTTGCCTGACGCCCGCGCGTGCACTCGAGATGATTGGGATCCTCGACTAACCTTGTCTGTCTGGTTTCGCTATCATATGGGGCAATGTGAACCCCATGCAACTTTGGAGGACGGTATGGCGGATAACGCCGAGGCGCTTTTCTCGCCTGAGCTGGTGTTTTTTGATTGGGAGTGTGCGACGCCGGATGAGGTGTTTGCGCAGCTCGAGGACGAGCTCGCTCCGCGCGGCTACATTGCCGACGGTTGGCTCGACGCCGTTCGCACGCGCGAGGATGCCTATCCCACGGGTCTTGCCATGCCGGCGGCAAACATTGCCATTCCGCATACCGATCCGGGGTTTGTGGCCAAGCCCTATATCGCGGTGGTGAAGCCCGCCGCGCCCGTGACATTTAACGCTATGGCTGGCATGGGCGCTCCGGTGCCGGCGCAGATCGTCATCAATCTGGGCATCGCCGAGCCGGGCGGCCAGGTCGAGGCCCTGCAAGCACTTATGAATATCTTTATGGACGCGGATGTCGCGGCCGATGTGCTCGGCCAGACCACGCCCCAGGGCATGGTCGACGCCATCCGCCGTCACTTCTAAGGTGGGGCTGAGTCGGCACTTGGGGACGTTCCTTTTCTGCCGGCAGTTAGGGACAGTCCCCGTGTGCCGGCACATAAAGAACGTCCCCAACTGCCAAGTGCCACATCTGTCCCCTTTGCACCAAAATGGTGCAGATTAACCTGTCCCCAATGCACCAAGCGTGCCGCGGGGGCTGCGTTGTGACACAATGGCGTTTGTTCGATTCGTTATGCGAAAGGCCAACTATGGCAAATAAGAAAAAGAACTCCGAGGCCGCGCCGACGCCCGAGCAGCAGGCCCACGCTGCCTCCAGCTCTCGCAAGAAGCAGCGCAAGACGTACGTGTCCAAGACCGTCAAGATCGTCCTGGTGGTCATCGGCGTGCTGGCGATGCTGCTTTCCGTCTCGGCGATGGCGTGCTCCGGCCTTATGTCGCAGGCCGAGGACACCTCGGGCTACAAGCTGACCGGCGGCGTGGCTGCTACCATCAATGGCACCAACCTCACCGAGGACACCGTGACCAAGCAGATCATGAGCATGCGCACGTCCTATGGCTACACCAAGGACAAGGACTGGGCACAGTACCTGGTCGACAACGACCTCACGCCCAAGAAGTACCGCAAGCAGCTCATCGACTCCTACACGCAGCAGATTCTGCTTCAGCAGGCGCAGAAGGAAAACGGCGTGACGGTGTCGGATGAGGAAGTCGAGAAGGCTTGGAAGGACGCGTGCAAGAGCGCGGGCGGCGCCAAGACCTTTAAGAAGACCCTTAAGACTTACGGCTACACCGAGGACACCTATAAGAGCTCGCTCAAGGAGAGCCTGGCGCAGCAAAAGCTCAAGGAAGCCGTGGCGCCCACCAGCAAGCCCAAGGACAGCGAGATCGTCGATTACATCAACGAGAACCTGTCGAAGTACAACGATGCCCGCCGCTCGTCGAACATCCTGATCAAGGTCGATTCCGACGCATCCGACGAGGACAAGGCTGCCGCCAAGGCCAAGGCGCAGGAGTGCCTGGACAAGATTAACTCCGGCGAGCTGAGCTTTGAAGACGCCGTGAAGCAGTATTCCGACGACACCGGTTCCAAGGAGAAGAAGGGCGACGTGGGCTGGGACAAGCTCACCACCTTCGTCGACAGCTATCAGGCGGCGCTCGAAGGCCTTAACAAGGGCGACGTGAGCGACGTCGTCGAGTCGACGTATGGTTACCACATCATCAAGTGCACCGACTACTTCCATGTCGATAGCCAGGTCGATGACATTAAACAGGTGCCCAAGGACATCAAGAAGTATGTCTCCAACGTGGTGAAGACGCAGGCAGAGAGCACTGCGTACAGCGAGTGGCTGGAGCAGTACAAGAAGGACGCCGACATCACCGTTAACCCCATGCCCAAGGACGTGCCGTACAACGTCAGCCTGAAGGGCGTCACCAAGAGTTCGACCGACAATTCGTCGACGACTGAGTAATCATGGGGCGGCGCTCGTGTGAGTGCCGCCCGCACTATTGAGGAGGATTTGCAGATGACCAACGAAGAGCTGCAGAAGGAAATGATCGCAGCCATGAAGGCTAAGGACAAGGTTCGCCTGTCTATCATTCGCCAGGTTAAGGCCGAAGTGAAGAACATCGAGGTCAACGAGCGTCGCGATGTGACCGAGGAAGACGTCAACAGCATGATCAAGCGTCTGATTAAGCAGACGAGCGAGACGCTGGAGATGTCCATCAAGGCCGGCACCGACCAGGAGCGTACCGACAACCTGACCGAGCAGGTCAAGATTCTGGAGAGCCTGCTGCCCGCGCAGGTTTCGGGCGAGGAGCTCGAGGCCCTGATCGAGCAGGTTATCGCCGAGCTGGGTGCCACGTCCAAGAAGCAGATGGGCCAGGTCATGGGCGCGCTCGGCAAGGCCACCGGCGGCAACTTCGACAAGCCTGCCGCGGCAAAGATCGTCGGCGCAAAGCTGGCGTAATTTGTTACGCGGTTTTACCAAACCGCGTAACGGCTCGACGCTGCAAACCCGTACACGCGGCAATCTGACGTTCAATTTCAAGGGCGCGACCATAAGGTCTGCGCCCTTTCATTTCACGTCACCTTGCTCGCGTGTACGGGTTTTCGCTGACTTATGCTCAACAAGGGCGGTTGTATTATTTTCGGTGCTCATTGGGGACAGACTTAAATGAGTACCCACGGGGGGTACTCATTTAAGTCTGCCCCCAATGAGTGGGTGGAAGGTTGCGGGTTCTTTACGGGGATGTAGTGTGGGCTGCGGAAACGTGGTTCTTTCCGTACAATAGTTCAACTCGTGTAAACGCAGGGAAGGGACATCCATGGCAGACATGATCGAGATCAAGCATCTCAACAAGTACTTTGGCGACCTGCATGTGCTCAAAGATATCAACCTCACCGTCAAGCGCGGCGAGAAGCTCGTAATGATCGGGCCTTCCGGCTCGGGCAAGTCGACGCTCATCCGCTGCGTCGATTATCTTGAGGAGCCCACGTCGGGCGAGGTCATCATCGACGGTACGCCGCTCACCAAAAAGAATCACCTGGAGATGGCCCGCAAGTATAGCTCCATGGTGTTTCAGCAGTTCAACCTGTATCCCAACATGACGGTGCTCGGTAACCTGACGCTCGCGCCCATCAAGCTGCAAAAGAAGAGCAAGGAGGAGGCGACCGAGATCGCCATCGCCGCGCTCAAGCGCGTCGGCATGGCGCATAAGGCCGGCGAGTATCCGCAGAATCTCTCGGGTGGTCAGCAGCAGCGCATCGCCATCGCCCGCGCCCTGTGCACCAAGCAGCCCATCATCCTGTTTGATGAACCGACCTCGGCGCTCGACCCCGAGATGGTGCAGGAGGTGCTCGACGTTATGATCGAGCTCGCGCAGGAGGACATCACCATGATCTGCGTGACGCACGAGATGGGCTTTGCGCGCCAGGTGGCCGACCGCGTCATCTTTATGGAGGACGGCCGCATCCTGGAGGAGGGCACGCCCGAGCACTTCTTCGATAACCCCGAGAACCCGCGCTGCCGCGAGTTCCTGTCCAAGATTCTGCACTAGGCGCGGTGATGGACATGACGGATATGACGAGGGCGGCTGTATCGCGCCGTCACTTTTTGCAGCTGGCTGGCGCCGGCATGCTTGCGCTGACGGGGACCGCGCTTGCCGGTTGCGGCAACTCCACCAGCGGCGAGGGTTCCGACAAGGGATCCAAGCTTGCGGCCATTAAGTCGCGTGGCCATCTGAATGCCGGCGTTAAGAAAGACGTTCCCGGCTACGGCTATTACGACACCGCCAAGGGTCGCTTTGAGGGCATGGAAGTCGATTTGTGCTACCAGATCGCCGCTGCCGTCTTTGGCGTGAGCTACAAAGAGGCCCGCGCCCAGGAGCTTGTCGAGTTTACCGACGTAACGCCCAAGACGCGCGGCCCGCTGATCGATAACGGCCAACTCGACGTGGTCGCGGCGACCTACACCATCACCGACGAGCGCAAGAAGAGCTGGGATTTCTCGACGCCGTACCGCACCGACTACGTTGGACTCATGGTCAAGAAGCGTTCGGGCTTTACCTCGATTGAGAACTTGGACGGCAAGGTCATTGGTGTGAGCCAGGGTGCCACCACGCAGGGCCTGATCGAGCAGATGATCAAGGACAACGGCTTTAGCTGCAAGCCCGAGTTTAGGGCCTTTAGCGGCTACCCCATCATCAAGAGCTCGCTCGACGCCGGCAATATCGACGTCTTTGCCATGGATCGCTCCACGCTGGCCGGTTACATGAACGAGACCGTTGAGCTGCTGCAGCCCGAGGTCAAGTTTGGCGAGCAGGGCTACGGCGTGGCGACCAAGAAGGGCTGCGACCTTTCGGCCGTGGTCGATCAGGTGATTTGCGATCGCCTGGCCGATGGCTGGCTCGACCAAGAGGTCAAGACCTGGGGCCTTGTATAGGCACATCGTCCAAGGAAGGAATCAAATGCTCGAAGGATTATTTGACGCCGACCGTTGGTCGACGACATTTCAAAACATGGGGCCCTTCTGGGAGGGCTTTGGCGTGACGCTGCAGGTGGTCGTTGCCGGTCTGCTGCTGTCGCTGGTGCTGGGCACGCTGCTGGGCGTGTTTTCTACCACCCGTTCGCGGGTGCTGCGTGGCATCAGCCGCGTGTACGTGGAGTTTTACCAGAACACCCCGCTGCCCGTGCAGGTGCTCTTTATGTACATGGCCGGCCCGCAGTTTTTGCAGGCCATAACCGGTGCCGACCAGCCGGTGCGCATTGCGCCGTTCGTGTTGGGCTTCTTGGGCGTGGGCCTGTATCACGCGGCCTATATCTCGGAGGTCATCCGCACCGGTATCGAGGCGGTTCCGCGCGGTCAGATGGAGGCGGCCCAGAGCCAGGGCTTCACCCGTGCGCAGGCTTACTGGTACATCGTGCTGCCCCAGACGTTCAAGATCATTCTGCCGCCGCTGTGTAACCAGGCGCTCAACCTGGTCAAGAACACGTCGGTGCTGGCGCTTGTGGCCGGCGGCGACCTTATGTACCGTTCCGACAACTTTGTGAGTCTGTACGGTTACCTGCAGGGATACATCGTCTGCTGCCTTATGTACTTCATCATCTGCTTTCCGCTCGCCATGCTGGTGCAGTGGCTCGAGCGCCGCTCCAAGGAGCGTCCGCGCGGCGTGAGCCTGGCCGAGCTGGGGCTCGACAACGTAGAGGAGGCCTAGCGCATGGAAATCTTCAACGCGACCAACCTGCTCTACATTTGGGGCGGCTTTGTTAAGACCATCGAGATCTCGGCGCTGTCGATCTTTTTCTCGCTCATGTTTGGCACGGTGCTGGCGCTCGTTAAGAGCTATGCGCCCCGCCCATTCCGTATTTTGGTGAGCGCCTATATCGAGCTGTTCCGCTGCACGCCGAACCTGCTGTGGATCCTGTTTATCTACTTTACGGTGCAGGGTCTGGACATTGTGATTTCGACCATCGCCTTTACGCTGTTTACCAGCGCTGTTATGGCCGAGATTGTGCGCGGCGGCCTCAACTCGATTCCGCGCGGCCAGTTTGAGGCAGCGCAGAGCCAGGGCTTTGGCTTCTTTGCCACCATGCGCTACATCATTCTGCCGCAGACGTTTAAGACGATCATTCCGGCGCTGTTTAGCCAGTGCACGACCGTCATCAAGGACAGCTCGTATCTTTCGGGCATTAACGTGGCCGAACTCATGTACACGGCAAACGTCGTGATGGCCCACGCGATCGATCTGTCGCAGGTGCTTATGCTCTACGGTCTGGTGTTTGCGATGTACTTTGTGCTCAACTTTGGTATCTCGCTGCTGGTTCGCGCATATCAGAGGCGAATGGTGGCAGCGTAGAATGTGGCAAAGGGACAGCCCCTTTGTCACATAGAGAAAGGAATCGCGATGAGCGATCTGGAGAATAAGAAGAATCCTGTGGTCATTACCATCGCGCGCGACTTTGGCGCCGAGGGCCACGAGATTGGTCGCATGCTTGCCGACGAGTTGGGGATTCCGCTGTATGACAACGAGCTGCTGGTGCGTGCGTCGCTGCGCGCGGGCGAGTCGCTCGATAAGATGGCCGCCTACGACGAGCGTCTGGCCGTGGAGAACATGGCGTTTCTGCCCGACCGCTACGATGCGCGTTCGTACTCGGACAAGTTGTTCCAGAAGATGAGCCAGGTGATTTTGGACCTGGGCGAGACCGAGAGCTGCATTATCGAAGGCCGTCTGTCCGATTACCTGCTTCGCAACAACCCCAACCACATTGCCGTGCTGGTGACCGCTCCCTTTGAGGATCGCGTCGAGATTGTGCGCAAGAAGCGTGGCCTTAATAAAAAGAAGGGCGCCAAGCTGGTCAAGCAACAGCAGAAGGCGCGTGAGGCTTTTTACAAGCGCTACAGCGCCGGCAAGTGGAAGATGACGAGCGGTAAGGACATCGTCGTCAACCGCGCCAAGCTGGGCCGCGAGGGCTGCAAAGACGTTATCGCCGCTGCCTACCGCTACAAAGTCGCCCAGCTCGAAGACTAACCGACCAAAACCACCACAAAGGGGCAGGCACCTTTGTGGTGGTTTTTGTTTTAGGCCGAGGGAAAGGCCTTGGCGGCAGTGCCTATCCTCGGCTTTTGCATAGTCTCGATCTGTAACACCAAGCCAGCGAAAATGGCTCTAACTGTTACAGATTGAGATGCGGCGTGGGCGGCCGGCACAATATCTCGATCTGTAACAACTACGATGCTCAACGGGCTCCAGGTGTTACAGATCGAGACAAAACGACCAGGCAAGTCCCAAACCACCACAAAGGGGACAGGCACCTTTGTGGTGATGGGTTGGCCGGCATAGAAAAAGTCCCCGCCGGGCGTGTGCTCGACGGGGACTTTGCCGTTTAATGGCTAGCGCTGAGGGTGATTACTCGCCCAGCAGGCTCTTGGTGATGGAGGCAGCGGCCTTCTTGCCGGCGCCCATCGCCAGAATGACCGTAGCGGCACCGGTGACGATGTCGCCGCCGGCCCAGATGCGGGGATCGGTGGTCTGGCCGGTCTCCTCGTCGGCGACGATGTAGCCCCACTTGTTGAGCTCCATCTTGCCGCCGATCTTCTTTGCGAAGGGGTTGGCGTTGGTGCCGATAGCCGAAATCGCGACGTCGCAGGGGATCTCCTCTATGGCGCCCTCGATGGGCACCGGGCGACGACGGCCGGACTCGTCGGGCTCGCCGAGTTCCATCTTCTGGACCTTGACGGCGCACACGGAGCCGTCCTCGCCAGCGACAAACTCGAGCGGGGAGACGAGCGGCAGAACCTCGACGCCCTCGGCCTTAGCATGGTGCAGCTCGGCGCGACGGCAGGGCATCTCGTCCTCGGTACGGCGGTAGGCGATGATGGCGTGCTCGGCGCCCAGGCGCTTGGCGGTACGGACGGCGTCCATAGCCACGTTGCCGCCACCAAAGACGACGACGTTCTTGCCGTGCTTGGTGGGGGTGTCGTACTCGGGGAACTTGTTGGCCTTCATCAGGTTCACGCGGGTGAGGTACTCGTTGGCGAAGAAGACGTTGGGCAGGTTCTCGCCGGGGACGTTGAGGAACTTGGGCAGGCCAGCGCCGGTCGCCACGTAGATGGCGTCGAAGCCCTGCTCGAACAGCTCCTCGGCCGTGGCCATGTTGCCCACGACGGAGTTGTACTCAAACTTGACGCCCATGTCCTCCAGGCCGTCAATCTCGCGCTTGACGACTGCCTTGGGCAGACGGAACTCGGGGATGCCGTAGACCAGCACGCCGCCGCCGGTAAAGAATGCCTCGAAGACGGTGACGTCAAAGCCGTTGCGGGCGAGCTCGCCGGCGCAGGTGATGCCGGACGGGCCAGAGCCGACGACGGCGACCTTCTTGCCGTTCTTGGGAGCCATCTTGGGCGTGGAAGCGAGCTCGGGGCGATCACCCAGGAAGCGCTCGAGCTGGCCGATGGCCACGGGCTCGGACTTCTTGCCACGGATGCACTTGCCCTCGCACTGGTTCTCCTGCGGGCAGACGCGGCCGCAGATGGCGGGAAGCATGGAGTCCTCGCGGATGGTATCGAGAGCGCCGCCGAAGTCCTTCTCGCGGATCTGCTCGATAAAGCGGGGGATGTTGATGTTGACGGGGCAGCCCTCAACGCAGAACGGCTTCTTGCAGTTGAGGCAGCGCTCGGCCTCGGCCAGCGCCATCTCCTCGGTGAAGCCCTTGTCGACGGGGCGGAAGTCGCAGGCGCGCTCGGCAGCCGGCTCCTCGTTATCGGGGGTGCGGGGCGACTTCATATCGGCAACGAAACGACCGTTAACTAGTGGCATGCGCAGCTCTTTTCCTCATAGGCCTTGAGGGACGCGCCCTCTTCGGAACGGTAAGCGGCCTGGCGGGCACGAAGGTCATCCCAGTCGACCAGGGTGGCATCGAAGTCGGGGCCGTCGACGCAAGCGAACTTGGTCACGCCGCCCACCTCGACGCGGCAGCAGCCGCACATACCGGTGCCGTCAACCATGATGGGGTTGAGCGACGCGGTGATGGGGGTGTCGTACTTCTGGGCGGTGAGGGTCGAGAACTTCATCATCGGAACGGGGCCGACGCAGAAGACCTGGCTCACGGCCTTGTCCTGCAGCAGGCGCTCCAGCGGAGCGGTGACAACGCCCTGCTCGCCGTAGGAGCCGTCGTCAGTGGTGATGTGGATGTGGTCCTCGTCGAGGAGCTCGCGGAACTGGTCCTCCATGAGCAGGAGGTCCTTGGTGCGGGCGCCCATGATGGCGTGCACCTCGTGGCCGGTCTCGACCAGGTGCTTGGCGACCGGGAAGGCAATTGCCAGGCCGACGCCGCCGCCAATGACGGCGCAGGGGCCCTCGGCCATCTCGGTGGGAACGCCCAGCGGGCCCACGACGTCGCGCAGCGACTCGCCGGCCTCATAGGTGGACAGCATCTCGGTGGTCTTGCCGATCACCATGAAGATGAACTCGACCCAGCCCTCGTCACCGTTCCAGCCGGCCAGGGTAAACGGGACGCGCTCGCCCGTCTCGTTGGCGCGAACCATGAGGAACTGTCCAGCGTGCGCATGTTTGGCGATTGCAGGCGCCTCGATGCGGAACTTGAACACCTTCTCCGAGAACTGCGTCTTCTCCAGGATCTTATACATAGAACCCCTCTCTTGTTAGGGCCGCCGAACCGTGCCTCCACGGAAATGGACGGTAGCCCGAATAAAACCGTACGCGCACAGGCGTTGTGCAGACATACGGTGCAAATTATACCCTCATGGACATGTCGCTTACGTGTGTCTTTGGCAGGCGGGAAAAGTGACCTACCAAAAAGGGACAGGTTTATTTTGGCAGGTTTTATCAGGCAAAACGGCAAAGGGGGCCGGCCTCGCGCATCGGTGAGGCCGGCCCCCTTTGGAGCTCTGCATATGTATGGCGGCACAGGGTTTATTACGGTGCGGCCGCCGCGGCGTTTCCGCATATAAAACCTGCCAAAATAAACCTGTCCTTAAATGGCGGGTTTTAGTGCTTGCCGTTGGCGGAGGCGGAGCCGTTGACGTGGTCGCGGGCGTAGATTACGCCGTGTACGATCGCCAAGCCGGCGGCGTCTGCGGCGCGGGCGCAGGTGTCCTGGAAGTCCTCGGCCTCGCGGGCGCGCAGCTGCTTGAGCACATAATCTGCCACGGCCATCTTGCCGGGAGGGTTGCCAATGCCGGTGCGGATGCGACTAAAGTCGCGGCTGCCCATCTTATCGATGATGGAGCGCAGGCCGTTATGGCCGGCGTGGCCACCGCCCACTTTAACACGTACGTCGCCGGCGGGAATGTCGAGCTCGTCGTGAATCACGAGCAACTCCTCGGTCTTGATCTTGTACTCGCGGCAGAGCTTGGAGATGGGGCCACCCGAGGTATTCATATACGATTGCGGCTTGACCAGCACGATCTGGCGCTTGCCGCCCTCTTCCTCGGCATCGTTGATATTGATGAGCGCGACCTCGGCGCCGGCCTGGTTTTTCCAGTACGTGACGCCGGCCTGACGGGCCAACTCGTCGATTGCCTTAAAGCCAGCGTTGTGGCGGGTCTCGGCATATTCCTCGCCCGGGTTGCCAAGTCCGGCAACCATGCGAATCTTAAGCGGCTGTGCAGCTGCCATATGCTTCCTTTCGTTACACAAAAGTTTAATCAACGACAAAGGCTACCACGCCCGCCGAAGGCGAGGAAAGGTTGCAGCAAAGTCATTTCAGAAAACAGCTGCCCCGAGACAGCAGGAAGCCCCGGACACGCCGGGAGGGGTTATCAAAGCGAACATCCCGCAGCCGCAAAGCGGCGAGGACGTTCGCGTGATAACCCCGCAGGCGTGTCCGGGGCTTCCGGAGGGATGCGAGGGTCGAGCGACTACAGCGCGAAGTCGCCGCCGACGAGCGTGGAGACGGGCTCCTCGTGGTAAACGGCGGAGATGGCCTGAGCGAACTCCTCGGCGACCGAAATGGTCTTGATCTTGCCGCCGACCTCGACGGGGATGGCGTCGGTGACGACGCACTCGACGATGGGGGCATCGTTCAGGCGCTCGATGGCCGGGCCGGAGAAGATGCCGTGGGTGGCGCACACGTAGATGTCGCCGGCGCCCATAGCCTTGAGCTCCTTGACGTTGGCGCACAGGGTGCCAGCAGTGTCGATCATGTCGTCGTTGATGATGCAGGTCTTGCCCTTGATGTCACCGATGATGCCCATGACCTCGGCGGCGTTGTGGCGCGGACGGCCCTTGTGGGCGATGGCCAGGTCGCAGCCGAGCATGTCGGACAGCTTCTTGGCGGCCTTGGCGCGACCCACGTCGGGGGAGACGACAACCAGGTTGTCGGTGTCGAAGTGCATGTCGTTGTAGTACTGGCCAAATAGCGGCAGTGCGGACAGGTGGTTAACCGGGATATCGAAGAAGCCCTGGATCTGGCCCTGGTGCAGGTCGAGGGTGATGATGCGGTTGACGCCGGCACGCTCGAGCAGGTTGGCGACGAGGCGGGCGGTGATGGGCTCGCGCGGGCCGGCCTTGCGGTCCTGGCGGGCATAGCCGTAGTGGGTGATAACGGCGGTGATGGAGCGGGCGGATGCGCGCTTGGCAGCGTCGGTGGCGATGAGCAGCTCCATGAGCATGTCGTTGACGTTGCCGCCGGCCACGGACTGAATCAGGAAGACGTCGGCGCCGCGGACGGTCTCGTCGTAGCGGGCGTAAATCTCACCATTGGCGAACTGCTTTAGCGTAAGGCCCGAAAGCTCGACCCCAAGGTACTCAGCAATCTTCTGAGCGAGGGGACGGTTGGAGGAACCGGAATACACGCGGATGGACTTGCGCATATTCTCCGACTTCTCGGGATCATTAATCGGCATTACCCTTCTCCTTTATACATCGAATGCCATATAGATGCCTTGTTGCATTGTAACCGCGCGACGGGGTTTATCGAGTCTTGATAACGTCTTTACCGTCAACGGACACGAACCGACCACTCATCCGGTCGCGCAGGTCACGATAGGAAAAAGGAGCCGTCCCCATGGAACAGCTCCTTTTGTGCTTGGTAAAACGTTATACCTCGTCGTCCTCGTGCAGACGGCGGCGATAATCGGCGGCCCAGCCCTCAATATTTACCTGGCGGGCGCGGCCCAGACCGAGTGCGTCGGCCGGGACCGGCTCGGTGATGACGGAGCCGGCGGCCACGAGTGCACCGTCGCCAATCTGGGCGGGCGCGACCATCATGGTGTCGGAACCGATGAAGGCATCCTTGCCGATGACGGTCTTGTGCTTGTGGACGCCGTCGTAGTTGCAGGTGATGGAGCCCGCGCCCACGTTGACGCCGGAGCCCATGGTGGTGTCGCCGATGTAGGACAGGTGCGGAACTTTGGAGCCCTCGCCGATCGTGGACTTCTTGATCTCCACGTGCGTGCCGGCCTTGGAGCCGTCGAGCATGTGGGTGCCCGGGCGCAGGTAGGCGCGCGGTCCGCAGTCGACGCCGTTCTC
This sequence comes from uncultured Collinsella sp., assembly GCA_958445895.1. GTDB lineage: Bacteria > Actinomycetota > Coriobacteriia > Coriobacteriales > Coriobacteriaceae > Collinsella. The sequence goes on along the minus strand of CAUCTV010000007.1, from coordinate 37,491 downwards.
GATGACGGCCTCGATGGCGATGGTCTCATCGATGGTGCAGCCGCTGCCGACGGTGGTGTCGGTGAGACGGCTGTTGGGGCCGAGCTGGCATTCCTCGCCCACGGTGACGTGGCCGATCAGGTGCGTCTGCGGCCACACGACGGTGTCGCGGCCGATGGTGGCGTCGGGGCCGATCCAAGCCTGCGTGGGGTCGATGAACGTGACGCCCTCGGCCATCCAGTGCTCGTTGATGCGGTCGCGCGCGATGGCGGTGAGCTGTGCGAGCTGGATACGGCTGTTGACGCCCAGACCGTCGCGGTAGTCGTCACAGTGGAAGATGGAGACCGCCTGGCCGTGACCCTTGAGGATTTCGAGCATGTCGGGCAGATAGTACTCGGACTGCGCGTTGTCGTTGCCGATCTCGTTAATGTGGGCGGCGAGCTGCGCGCCGTCGAAGGCGTAGCAGCCGGCGTTGCACTCCAGCAGCGTGGCGGCCTGCTCGGGCGTGCAGTCCTTCTGCTCGATGATGCGCTCGATCTGACCATCGGCGCCCAGTTTGATGCGGCCGTAGCCAAAAGGATCGGGCGGGGTCATGGTCATGACGGTGCAGGCGAGCTCGCCGGTGGCGACGGTCTGTGCGAACTTGGCGACGGTGTCGGCGGTGATGAGCGGCAGGTCGCCGTTGAGCACGACGACGGGGCCTTGCGTGATGCCGCAGGCCTCGAGCGCGACCTTGACGGCGTGGCCGGTGCCCAGGCGCTCGGTCTGCTCGACGCACTCGACCTTGGTGGCGCTGTTGGCGTAGGCGCCATCGATGAGGGCACGCATCTCGTCGGCGTGGCTGCCGATGACGACCACGACGCGGCTGCAGCCGGCCTTGATGGTGGCGTCGACGATCCACTGAACCATGGGCTTGCCCAGGATCTTGTGCGAAACCTTGCAGTGGTTCGACTTCATGCGGGTGCCCTCGCCGGCAGCGAGGATAATTGCGGTTGCGTCCATGTGATCTCCTGTTACGTTATAGAGACGTGTGTTTGGAAACGATACACGGCGCAATATGATACCGCAGGCATATGATGAGCGCGTAACGATTGGTTTGCGGCGGTTGAGGCTTGCGCCGCCGTCGTGGCGTTTGCGCTGGTTGTGCATGGCGGAGGCGCTGCGGCGTTGTCGTTTGAGCGAGGGGACGGGGGTGCCCGTGGACAACATGCGAGAGGAGTTTGGCGGCGAGTCCGTCGCGGCGTTCTCGATGTCGCATCCGGCTGTGCCGGCACTCTATATAGTGCTGACGCTGGGGCTCACCATGTTCTCGATGCAGCCGGTGCTGATTGCGCTGTCACTTGCGGGCGGGCTGGCGTATGGATTTGCGACGCGTGGGGCTGCCCACACGCTAGGCGCACTTCGCTGGCAGCTGCCGGTGATTTTGATTATCGCGCTGGTCAATCCGCTGTTTAGCGCTTCGGGTTCGACGGAGCTGTTTCGCATCGGCGTGCGCGCGGTGTATCTGGAGAGCATGGTATACGGCCTGTGCATGGGCGGGCTGTTTGTGGCGAGCGTGCTGTGGTTTGAGGCCGCGGCGTCGATGCTCGAATACGACAAGGTGCTCGCGCTGCTGGGTAATGCCGCACCGGTGATTGCGCTCATGATCTCGATGTGCATGAGGCTTATCCCGCAGTTTTTGCGCCGCGGTCGTACGGTGCTGGCGGTGCAGGATGCGATTGATGTGCCGGGCCGCGCGCCGGCCGACCCCGTATGCTCGCGCCTGCGGGCGTCGAGCGTGTTGATGGGCTGGGGCATGGAAGATTCGCTGGAGCGCGCGGACGCCATGCGCTCCCGTGGGTGGGGCGCCGCGACGCGTCGAACGACGTATGCGCGGTATCGACTGGGGCGCAGCGACGTTGCCGCGCTGGTTGGGCTTGCGCTGTTTGGCGTGGTCACGGTGGCAGTGGCGTGGACCGCGACGATGCAGTATTCGTTTTATCCGCAGCTCTCGGTGCCGGCGCCGTGGCCGGGCTATGTCGTGTACGCTGCCTGGATGGTGCTGCCTTGCGCGTTGCACGCGATTGATGAGAAGAGGTTTGGCTGATGGCTCGGTTGGATAGGGGCCCGGTGTCGGGCGCGGCGTGCGGCCCGGATATTCCGGCGATTGAGGTACGGGGCCTGAGCTTTACCTACCCCGGGGCTGAGGCGCTGGTGCTCGACGGGCTCGACTGGTCTGTTCCCCAAGGTGCGTTTGCACTGCTCGTTGGCGGTACCGGGTCGGGCAAGTCGACGCTGCTCTCGCTGCTCAAACCCGAGATCGCGCCGACGGGCGAATGCGCCGGCGAGCTGTGCGTGCTGGGTGAGAGCGTTGCCGATATGGACGTTCGGGCGTCCGCAGAGCGCATGGGCTATGTGTTTCAGGATCCCGAGAACCAGATTGTGTGCGAGACCGTGTGGCACGAGATGGCGTTTGGCCTGGAAAACTTAGGCATGTCGCGCGACGAGATGCGCCGCCGTGTTGCCGAGACCAGCTATTTCTTTGGTCTGGAGGACTGGCTTCATCGCGATACCGATACGCTTTCGGGTGGCCGCAAACAGCTGCTGTCGCTTGCCGCCGTCCTGGCGCTGCGTCCGCGTGTGCTGCTACTCGACGAGCCCACGTCTCAGCTCGATCCCGTTGCCGAGAAGAATTTTCTGCACGCGCTGTTTCGCGTGAACCGTGAGCTGGGCTGCACGGTTGTTGTGGCTACGCATCAACCGCGGCCGATGCTCGAGTATGCGACGTGTGCGTACCGGATTGAGGGCGGTCGCGTGCGCGAGGTGGCGGATATGGCTTCTTTGGGACGCCGAGAATCGCTGTTTTCCGATGACATGTTGGGGTGGGGTGCCATCCGATGTGCAAAAAACGGAGTATTCAGCAGGCGTGAGGACAATTTGGGCTCTCTGGAGCCGCTCGGGGACGTATCGAGCGCGAAAAAAAGTTCGGAACTGGACAAATCGTCCGAATTTGTGGCGCAAACGTCGCTCGAGAACGGCTCGGAAGCCTTCTCGCGCACGGATGGAAGCAGAATACTCCAAAAAATGCACGCTGGGTCGGCTACCACCCTGTCGGAAGGCTGGTTTCGCTACGATCGCGCGTGCGGTTGGGTGCTGCGCGGGCTCGATGCGTCGTTTTCGGCTGGCGCGGTGCATGCAGTCGTGGGCGGAAACGGCTGCGGCAAGTCGACGATGCTTTCGGTGCTGGCCAAGACTGCCAAGCTGCAGCGTGGTCGTATGGTGCGCGGGGCGGCCTCGGCTGCGCTGCTGCCGCAGAACCCCAAGGCCCTGCTGGTTGCCGAGACGGTGCGCGACGAGCTGATGGAATGGGCCTCGACCTGCGGATATGACGAGAACTTGGCGCGGGAGCGTGCGGCGCAACTGGGATTGGACGGCCTGGAGACGCGCCACCCATACGATCTTTCGGGCGGACAGCGCCAGCTGCTTGCGTTGGCAAAGCTGCTGCTGATCGGCCCCGAGCTGCTGTTGCTTGATGAGCCCACCAAGGGCCTTGACCTGGCAAGTCGCTGCATTATCGCCCGCGCCCTGCGTGACCATGCGAAGGCTGGCGGCACCGTCATTATGGCCACGCACGATCTGGATTTTGCCGAGCAGGTTGCCGATGACATTGCCATGATGTTTGGCGGCGAGATCGCCTGCATGGAGCCGCCGACCGACTTCTTTGCCGACAACGTGTTTTATAGGGCGTGATGGGATGGCGGATTATCGCATCGTGCGCCTACTCGCAAAACTGGAGATACCGCTGCTGCTGGCGGTGCCAGCCGTGATGGCTGCAACGTTGCTGGCGGGCGTTGAGCAGGCGGCGCTCGCCATGCTTGTCGTGGTGGCGCTGGTGCTTGCGCTGTTCTTTGCAGGCTACGAGGCGTCGCGACCGGGCCTGCGCCAGATTATGCCAACGCTGGTTCTGGCGGCGTTGGCCGCGGCGGGGCGCATCTTGTTTGGCCCCATTCCCGACTTTAAACCCGTGAGTGCCATCGCCATTATCGCGGGGGCGACGCTTGGCCGCCGCAATGGTTTTATGGTTGGCGCGCTGGCGGCGCTGACCAGCAATTTCTTTTTTGGACAGGGCATGTGGACGCCGTGGCAGATGTATGCCTGGGGGCTCGTGGGATACGTTGGCGGTGCGCTGGCGCATGCCGGCGCTTTTGATCGCGCCGATGGCACCGTGCGTATGCCGGCGCTGCTGACCTACGGCTTTGCTTCGGGTTTGCTGTACGGCGTTGTGATCAACGCCTACGACATTATCGGTTTTGTTCAACCGCTCACGTGGGCGGGTGCCATGGCGCGTCTTGCCACCGCCGTACCGTTCGATATCACGCACGGCCTTGCGACCTGCGTGTTTTTGGTCGCCCTGTACAAGCCTTGGTGTCGCCGCATCAACCGAGTCGTCGTGAAGTACGGACTGTAGGGCTGGTTGCGCCGGGGCGGGAATCAATACTGCCGAAGTGCCATTTTAAAACTATGCCGGTTTACGGGGCCAGATTGGCACAAGCAGACCATGCCGGCTATTTTTGAAATAGAGCAAGCCGTTTACCTGCGGTTTTATTATTTCGGAATTGCGTATGGTTGGGGGTTCGCGATTCAGCCCCGTAAACCGGCATAGTTTTGAAATAGCCGGCTGATACGACGGGCATCGTGGCCCTCGGAGAGCCAAATTGATCCGTTTTCTTTCGCCTCCAGACGTTCCCAGGGAATCAGCTGAACCCGCCCGCCACGAAATCGGTCTATCTACTACGTTTGGCCCGACACCCCCAACCACAACCGTGTTTTATGAAAAACCGTAGGCTTTCTACCTGCGGTTTTCTTTCTGCGTTGTTCACTGTGGTTGAGGGTAGTGGCTTAAACGTAGTAGATGGGCCAGTTTCGTGGCAAGCGAGCTGCGTGGATGATCTCGCGAAGTGAAAATGATTCCTTTTCCTCCGTCCCCAGGAGATCAGTTGGGGCTAGAGCTCTAGGGTGAGGGTGACGGGGCAGTGGTCGCTGCCGAAGATGTCGCCGCGGATGCCGGTGTCGCGTACGTTGTCGGCGATTGCGTCGCTTACCAGGAAGTAGTCGATGCGCCAGCCTGCGTTGTTCTTGCGGGCATTAAAGCGATAGCTCCACCAGCTGTAGACGCCCTCGACGTCGGGGTTTGCCGTGCGCCAGGTATCGGTAAAGCCGGCGTTGAGTAGCTCGGTGAACTTGCCGCGCTCCTCGTCCGAAAAGCCCGCGTTGCCGCGGTTGGACTTGGGGTTCTTAAGGTCGATCTCCTCGTGCGCCACGTTAAAGTCGCCGCAGGTCACGACGGGTTTGCCGGTCTCGCGCTCGAGCGCGTTCAAAAAGCCGCGGTAAGCATCGTCCCAGGCCATGCGCACGTCGATGCGGGCGAGTTCATTTTGGGCGTTGGGCGTATAGACGTCGACAAACCAAAACTTGTCGAACTCGAGCGCGCAGACGCGGCCCTCGGTTACGGCTTGGGCGACGAGTGCGGCCGCCTCACCCTCGCCGGCGTAGGGTAGCAGCGCGTCGGCGCGCAGCACGCGCAGCGGTTCCTGGCGGCTAAAGACCGCAGTGCCCGAATAGCCTTTACGCTCGGCGTAGCTCCAGGTTTGGTGATAGCCGGGCAGGTCAATATCGACCTGGCCTTCTTGCAGCTTGGTCTCTTGCAGCGCCAGGATATCGACGTCGAGTTCTTGCGCGATCTGGATAAAGCTCGGGTCCTTTTTGAGCACGGCGCGCAGGCCGTTGACGTTCCACGAGGCGAAAGTGTAAGTCTGAGGCATGGTGTCCTTTCGACGGGGTTGGCAGGCTTAAGATTAGCGCAACAGGGGCGGGGTGGGCTCCGCGCATGCTGACTTAAAGGCCGCATGTCGGGATGTCGCCCGACGCTGCCCGACCAACAAGGACGGAGGACTCATATGACGCAGGCAATATCGGACCCCAAGCAGGCCTCCGCCGCGCTGGCGGAGCTGTTCAATACCCACGAGCGCGTGGTGTTCTTTGGCGGCGCTGGTGTTTCCACGGCAAGCGGCATTCCCGATTTTCGCAGCGTGGACGGCCTGTATCACCAGCAGTTTGCCTATCCGCCCGAGACCATGCTCTCGCACAGCTTTTACGAGACACATCCGGCGGAGTTCTTCGACTTTTACCGCACCAAGATGATCGCGCTTAACGCTAAGCCCAACCGCTGCCACATCAAGCTGGCCGAGCTGGAGCGCGCCGGCAAGCTTGATGCTGTGGTGACGCAAAACATCGACGGCTTGCATCAGATGGCGGGCTCGCAGCGCGTGTTTGAGTTGCACGGATCGGTCCATCGCAACATTTGCCAGTCGTGCGGCGCGGTCTATAGCGCCGAGTGGATTTGCTCGCGCGAGCACGAGGACGCCGCGGGCGTGCCCGTGTGCCCCGCGTGCGGTGGTCGCATCAAGCCCGATGTGGTGCTCTACGAGGAGCCGCTCGACGAGTATGTGTTGACCGGTGCCGTTGCCGCCATCGCCGCGGCCGATGCCCTCATTGTGGGCGGGACCTCGCTCGTGGTGTATCCGGCGGCGGGCCTTACGCGCTACTTTACCGGCGATACGCTGGCCATTTGCAATCTTGCTCCCACCGATCAGGATGCAAATGCCGACCTGCTGATTTCTTGCGACATCGCGGCCGCGTTTGCGTTCTAGCCCGCGCGCGCGGATACAATAGAAAGACTGAGTGCAAAGCGACCCCGCCGCCAGCTCCCCAAGCTCGGCGGCGTGGGCATTTTAGGAGGATGTTCATGGCGAACGACAGCAAGACATGGCGGTGCGGAAAGTATGAGCTCAGCTTTGACCGTCCGCGCATCATGGGCGTCCTCAACGTGACGCCCGATTCGTTTAGCGATGGCGGGGAACACTTCGACCCCGATGCCGCGATCGAGTATGGCCTGGCGATGCTCGACGCCGGCGCCGACATCGTCGACGTAGGCGGCGAGTCCACGCGCCCTGGTTTTACCCCGGTCAATCCCGACGAGGAGGCTCGCCGCGTGCTGCCCGTGGTGCGCGCGCTGGCCAAGGAGGGTGCCATCGTCTCGATCGACACGCGTCACGTGGCGGTTGCCAAGGCGGCCGTGCGCTGCGGCGCCTCGATCGTCAACGACGTGACCGGCTTCACCGACCCCAAGATGGTCGAGTTTGTTAAGACGAGCACCTGCGGCGTCATCGTGATGCATGCCGGCGAGGTCGCCGCGCCCGCGCGCACGCACGCAACGGTGCAGCTCGATACCTCGGCAGCGGCGTTTGTTGCCGAGAAGGCACGCGAGGCGGCTGCCGAGGCCGCGCGCGAGGCCGAGAAGCCGGCCCGTCGCCGTCGCGGCAAGTTGCTGGGCGAGCCTAAGCCGGAGGCCAAGCTTCCGGGCGGCGTGGTGCAGCCCTCACTGCCGTTTGGCGAGCCGGAGCCCGCGCCCGAGCCTACGGACGAGCAGAAGCAGGAGGCACCGGCTGCCGAAGAGGCCGCCCCTGTCGCCGAGGTCGCCGCGAACACTGAGGCCGCATCGGAGCCCAATGACCACCTGGCCGCCATGATGCGCCGCAGCGCCCGCCGCGAGGAAGCCTACGTGCCCACCTCGCAGCTCCGCCGCTTCACCCTGCCCGATTCGGCGCCCATCATGCGCCGCGTCATGGGCTTTCTGTCCGACCAGGCCCGCGCGCTCATCCACGCCGGCGTGTCGCGCGACCGCATCTGCATCGATCCCGGTCCGGGCTTTGGCAAGACGGCCAACGAGGACATCGTCATCCAGCGCGAGACTGCCAAGATGGCGTCACTGGGCTATCCGCTCATGTGCGCCGTATCGCGCAAGCGCTTTGTGGGCGCCGTCTCGGGCGTGACCGAGGCCGCCGAGCGCGATGCCGCTACGTTTGGCGTGTGCCTGGGCGCCATCCAGGCCGGTGCCAACATCGTGCGCGTGCACGACGCCGCGGGTTTTGCGCAGTTCCTGAACGGCTACTGGGCAGTTGCCAAGCCGCAGCCGCGCCGCGCGTTTGTGGCCGTGGGCTCCAACCTGGGGCATCGCTGTGACAACATCCGCGCCGCACGCGACATGATCGCCGAGATTCCACTCACCTGCGTGTCCAACTCCTCCAAGATCTACGAGAGCGAGCCGGCCTACGAGATGCGCCAGGACGCGTTTGCCAACGCCGTCATCGAGATCAAGACCGAGCTGGCGCCGTTGGTGCTGCTCGACGAGCTCATGAAGATCGAGGCCGAGCTGGGCCGCGACCGTTCCAAAAAGGCCAAGGCCAACGGCCCGCGCACCATCGACCTGGATCTGCTGTGGATGGACGGCGAGACCCACGGCGGCAAAAAGCTGCGCCTGCCGCATCCGCTGATCGGCGAGCGCGACTTTGTGCTGGTGCCGCTCGAGGATCTGATGCACGATCCGGCGCGGTTCTTCCGCTACAACGGCGTCGAGGTCAAGGAGCCCGAGGACCGCGTGGGCCATATCGTGGGCGAATTGGGGCGCATGTAGATGATCGAGATGAATACTGTTGCCGCTGGCACCGAGCTTGACGCCGCGCGCGACGCGGGTCGCGAGGGTGCGTCCGCGGGTTGGTGCGCTTGGAGCGTGGGCGAGGCGTCGTTGACGTTTTCGCTGGTTGTGCGCCCCGACGTGAACATGCATGCCTTCCACGGCCTGCCGTTTGTGGCCGCGATGGGCATGATGGACGCGCTCGTGGGAACGGCTGCGGCACCGGGGCTGGGCCTTGCCGGCAAGGTGGGCATTCAGTGGCCGAGCGATATTGTGTGCGGCGCGCCTGCGTTTGAGACGTCGCTCGCGCATGTTGCCGTCAACGGTGGTGCCGGTGCCGCGGGTATGTTTGCCGCGGTGACGGTGGATGTTGAGCGTGCGGCGCTGGGCGAGTTCGGCGTGGATATGGCCGACGAGGCGCTGATCGAGGCATTGGCCGCCGCCGTGCTGGTCCGCGTGGACACCTGGGCAGTTGCCGCCAACACGCCGCAGGGCGCCGCCGGCCCGCTGGCTCCGGTGCTGGGCGAGTACTTTGACATGGTGCCACTGCTGGGTCGTCAGGTCGCGGCGGTGTCGCCCAACGGCCTGCCGCTCGCGGTGGGCGTGTTTGCGGGCCTGGACATCTGGGGCCGCGCGACCATTAAGACCGACACCAGTGAGCAAGGGTTTCCGCCCGAGGCCGTGCGCATTCGCGGTCTGTAGCGCGGAGCGCCCGCGCTCAAAGATAGCGATGACAACGAAACCCTCCTCGGCTGTGCCGGGGAGGGTTTCGCTTGTCTGGTGAATGGGTTGCCAGCGCTCTATTCCTCAAAACTGAAAATTTTTCATTTTTGAGGAATAGAATTAAGCCAGCTCGGCCTTTAACGAGGTATATTCGTTGCAGAGTCTATTCCTCAAAACTGAATAATTTTCGTTTTTGAGGAATAGCGATAGAAGACCGCAGGGAGGCACCAATGAAACTCATCAATAGAACGTCATATATGGACACGTTGACGAGCCTTATTGGCGTACCGGACATCAAGGTCATAACGGGCATTCGCCGTAGCGGTAAGTCAAAATTGCTCGAGGCCCTCCGCGATTACGTGGAGGCAAATCTGTCCAATTCGAATGTCATCCATATCAATTACAACCTCGACGAGTTCGAGGGCCTGCTCGAATATCATGCCCTGCTCGCCTATGTGAAAGAGCATCGAGTGTCCGACAAGCAAAACTTCCTGCTTATCGACGAGGTTCAGATGTGCGACGGCTTTGAACGCGCGATCAACAGCCTCCATGCATCCGAGCAGTACGACATCTTCATCACCGGATCGAACGCCTTTTTGCTGTCGAGCGATCTGTCGACGCTCTTTACGGGGCGCACGTTCGAGATCGAGGTTTTCCCATTCTCGTTTGAGGAGTATCGCTTTTATAGTGACGAGGGCGAGGTCGATCGCGACTTCGATGAGTACGCGAGAACCGGCGGTATGTCCGGCTCTTACCCTTATCCACTGCAGGAGCAGCGCTACCAATATCTCTCCAATGTCTTCAAAACGCTCATCGTGAGGGATATCGTGCAGCGGCATAACGTGAGAAACGAATCGGCACTGCTGCGCATTGCCGATTACATGATGGACAACGTCTCCAACATAACGTCGGCACGCAACATTACAGATGTTTTGAATGCGGATGGGCTAAAGATTACGAACAAGACGGTCGGCACGTACATGGGGTACCTGTGCGATGCGTTTGCCTTCTATAAAGTTCGTCGGTACGACATTCGCGGCAAAAAATACCTTAAGAGCGGCGAGAAGTATTACCTGGCAGACCACGCGTTCAAATACGCACTGCTTGGTACACGTGATATGGATTGGGGACGCGTATACGAGAACATGGCGGCCATCGAGCTGCTGCGCCGCGGATACGAGGTATACGTCGGTGTGCTCTATAAAAAGGAAATAGACTTTGTAGCAATCAAGCGAAGCGAGAAGCTCTACATTCAGGTGAGCGACGACATCAGCTCGGATAAGACGTTTGAACGCGAGATTTCGCCACTGCTGAGCATTGGCGATGCGTATCCCAAGATGATTCTTGCCCGCACACATCACGAGGCCACGGATCGCGATGGGGTGCAGATCGTGGACCTGGCGAGGTGGTTGTGCGGCGAGGCTTAGCAAAAAATCCTATTCCTCAAAACTGAAAAATTTTCGATTTTGAGGAATAGGATTGGAGGCTGGTTGCTGCGACCTGGCGTTTACTCTATCCCAGCTCCTGCATGCGGCGGTAGATTTCGCAGATGCCCTTGATGGTGAGTTGCCCGTCGACCACGTCGAAGGCATCGGTCGAATCGGTGACAATGCTGGCGAGACCGCCTGTGGCGATAACGGTGGCGTCCTCGCGCCCCAGCTCGCGCTTCATGCGGGCGACCAGGCCCTCGGCCATGGCTGCGGCGCCCGTTACGGCGCCGACTTTGATGCACTCCTCGGTATCGCGGCCGATGACGTGCTCGGGTGCCTCAAGCGGAACGCTGGCGAGCTTGGCGGCTCGGGCGGCGAGCGCGTCCATCGAAATGCGGATGCCCGGCGCAATCGCTCCGCCAATGTAATAGCCGTCCTCGTCGATGACGTCGATATTGGTTGCGGTGCCAAAGTCCACCACGATCGCCGGGGCGCCGTAGAAGGTCTCGGCAGCGACGGCGTTGGCGATGCGGTCGGCACCAACGGCCTGGGGACGCGCCGCCCGCAGCTTGGTCACCGCGGCCGTCTGTGGCCCAATGACGATGGCGTCTGCCGCGATGCGGTCGGCCACGGCGTGCCACTCGCGCGAGAGCTGCGGCACCACGCCGGCAAAGGCAATCGCATCGACCGCGTTGAGCGAGAGGTCGTACATCTTAAAGAAGCCCATCAGGCGCACGTGGATCTCGTCGGCGGTATAGGAGCGGTCGGTGGGCATGCGCCATGACTGCACCAGCTCGTCTCCGTCAAACAGGCCCATGGCCGTCTGCGTGTTTCCCATATCGATAGCGAGCAGCATGTCTACTCCAGGTGTCGGCGTAAAAGGACGCGCACCATTGTATACGCGTCGCCGACGGCGCTCGACTGCGATTCGTTGACGGTGATATGGGCTGAGGAATTTAAATATGAAGGAATTATGCTCTACGAGATTTTCCTTGCCGTTTACCGAACTCCCGCGTAAGATTCTTTCTTGCGCACATGAGGCGCCCAGACATTGCGGGGTGGAGCAGTCTGGTAGCTCGCCGGGCTCATAACCCGGAGGTCGTAGGTTCAAATCCTGCCCCCGCGACCAAGAAATTGCAGCTCGTCGGCCTAGCCGGCGAGCTTTTTTGTTATTCCGGGACCGTATTTTCGGTCCAATTCTCGGCCTCTCAAACAAAATCTCGATCTGTAACATCTAGACCCGATTTGGGCGGCTAGGTGTTACAGATTGAGATGTTGAGTCCCCGCCTGGACGGTTTGTCTAAATCTGTAACATGAGGGACGGATTTTGCCGCGTAACTGTTACAGATCGAGACAAACCGACGGGCCGCCCCGCCCCATCCACCTACCGCTACCTGCTATCCGCCGATTTCCGTTGTGCTGCTGTACCCCCATGCCATATCCTCTAGACAACTACGCGGCATCATCGCCGCCGCGCCTACAAGAGAGGAATGTCCATGACCGCACCTGCATCCAAGCTGCTCCAGCCCATTACGGTTGGCCCCCTTGAGCTCAAGAACCGTATTATGTTCCCGCCGCTGACCACCGGCTACGAGGAGCGCGACGGTTCCATCGGCGAGCGCAGCCTGGCTTTTTACGAGCGCCTGGCCCGTGGCGGCGTGAGCTACATCGTCATCGGCGACGTCGCTCCCGTCATGACTGCAAGCCCCACGCCCAAGTTGGCGACCGACGCCCAGATCCCCACGTTTAAGGCGCTGGCCGACGCCGTTCACAAGCACGGCGCCAAGGTCGCGCTGCAGCTGTTCCACCCCGAGTACGACGTGCCCGGTGTCGGCCGCATGGTCATGGGTTCCATGGCCGCCGCCAAGGCCGCGCAGGAGGCCAAGGCCTCCGGCGACGAGGAGACCTTTGCCGCCAAGATGGCCGAGTCCAACGAGATCCGCAACCAGGCCTACGCCAAGCTGCACCACGACATGCAGCACTTTGTGAACGAGGCGAGTGTGGAGCAGCTCACCCAGATCAAGGAGGCTATCGCCGCCTCGGCCGCTCGCGCGCAGCAGGCCGGGATCGATGCCATCGAGGTCCACGGCGACCGCTTGGTGGGTTCGCTGTGCTCGGCCATCCTCAACCAACGCACCGACGAGTACGGTGGTTCGTTCGAGAACCGCGTTCGCTACGCGCTGGAGGTCGTCGCTGCCATTAAGGAAGCCGCGCCGCAGCTGATGGTGGAGTACAAGCTTCCCGTGATTATGGAGAACCCCGACGGCACGCCGCGCGGCAAGGGTGGCCTGCAGCCCGATGAGGCCTGCGAGTTTGCCAAGTTGCTCGAGGGCGCGGGCATCGACATGATCCAGGTCGCACAGGCCAACCACACCGGCAGCATGGGCGACACCATTCCGCCCATGGGCGCCATGCCCTACAACTGGACGCTGCCCGTGGCCGAGCGCGTCAAGGCCCTGGTCTCCGTGCCGGTGGCAACCGTCGGCCGTGTTGTCTCGGTCGAGGCCGGCGAGAAGATACTGGAAGACGGCGCGGCCGACATCATCGCCTATGGCCGCTCGCTCATGTGCGACCCCGACATTGCGCTGAAGGCCGCTACGGGCGAGCCCATCCGCGAGTGCCTCAACTGCAACAAGGGCTGTGTCGACGCGATTCAAAACCGTCAGTACATCTCGTGCGTGCTCAATGCCGAGAACGGCGACGAGGCGACCGTCGCCATTAAGCCGGGCGAGGGTGACAAGAAGATCGCCGTGGTGGGCGGCGGTATTGCCGGCCTGGAGGCCGCGCGCGTGGCGGCCAAGCGCGGCTACGACGTGACCGTCTACGAGGCGAGCGACCATCTGGGCGGCCAGATTGTGCTGGCGGCCGCGCCTCCGCGCAAGGACGAGATCATGCGCTCGGTGGAGTACTACGAGAAGATTCTGCCCGGCCTGGGCGTGAAGGTTGAGCTCAACCACGCCGCTAGCCCCGCGGACCTCAACGCCGCCGACGCCGCGATTGTGGCCGTGGGCGCGCACGACGTGGTCATTCCCGTTCCGGGTGCCGATTCGGAGAAGGTCGTCTCGAGCTGGGACGTGCTGGCCGGCAAGGTGGAGCTTACGGGCCGCGTCACCGTCATTGGCGGCGGCCTGGTGGGCACCGAGACTGCCGAGCACCTGCTGCAGCACGGCTGCGAGGTGGAGATCGTGGAGATGCTCGACAAGATTGCCGCGGGCGAGTCCGAGACCATTCTGCCGCTGATCATGAGCGACTTTGCCGCCCACAACGTGGAACAGCACGTGAAGACCCGCCTGACCGCCATTACCGACGAGGGCGTGGAGGCCATTCGCACCACCGAGGACGGCGCCGAGGAGCCGGTGAAGATCGCCTGCGATTACGTGGTGATGGCCGCAGGCTCCAAGGCCAACGCGTTTGACCTTGATGGCGTGACGGTGCCCGTGACCTGTGTGGGCGACTGCTCGGGCGAGCGCACCGCCGACATCGCGAGCGCCATCCGCACGGCGTATCACGCGGCCAACGAGCTGTAGTTGAACATCGCGGCCAGGCGGGGCGGTAGCACGGATCCGCCTCGCCCGACTGCGTCCCATCGGGTGTCAACCGGGGCGGGGTCTGCAAGCGCAGCAGGTCCCGCCCTTCTTGTTTTGCTCCAGTGGATGGCAATGCGCGCTAATCATGAGGAGTGAGGACGTCTACTGCCTTGCAGACCGCTCAAAATTATTAGGCGGGGGGGGGTTAATAATTATATCCTCTATACCAAAGGACATAAAGAGATGCCAATTTTGTTGGCAAGCGAATGACGATTGGCTGCGAGCTAGCTACCAGCGTAAATAATCGATAAAGAAATGTCGTAAATTGATGCCAAATGCCCAGATGCCACCGTTGCAATTTTCAGTTAACTGTTACGCGCGAACAGCAAAATGCTACTATCTAACAAGCACGTAAGAAAGCAGATTAACGGTTAAGGCTAAGAAGTGGCAGGTATGTCGGAAGCAACAAGGACTCGCACGCATGCGCCCGAGGTTAGGCAGCGCGCCGTCGAGGTCCTCCAAGAGGGGGTCGGTCATCGTGCCCTCGCCGCGGAGCTCGGCATTCCCCAGGCCACGGCTCGTCAGTGGGCCCGCGCATACGCCGTGGGCGGTGCCGACGCCGTGCTTAACGCGGGTTCGCATCACCGCACGTATTCGTACGACGTCAAGCTCGCCGTGGTAAAGGATCGCCTGGAAAACGGCCTGACGGTTCGCGAGGCCATGATCAAGCACAAGATCCCCAGCGAGTCTTCGGTCAAGGCCTGGTGCCGCCAGTATCGCGAGAGCGGTGAGTCCGCGCTGGCCGATAAGCCGCGCGGTCGCAAGCCGCGCGTTAAAAAGGCGGAATAGCGAATGGGATGGTGCGCCCACAGGGGCGCATTTTTCTTGCCGCCCCTCTGCTCCAATGCGGGCGTGCCCTTACCCCGTACGCCTAAAACTCCCCAGTTGACCGAAAACCCGCCGCCGCTACTCCTCAACTGAGCTATAACGTTAAACAATTGCAGCGTTTTTGCATGGGGGAGTGATGGTATGACGCTACTGTATTTCCTTACCCTGTTTCCGCTGGTACCGGCGCTGGGCATGCTGCTCGCGCGCGGTGACCGCGCCCGCGATGCGGTAGGGCTTGTAGGCTCCGGCATTATTATGGCGGTGACGGTTGTAGTCGCCGTCATGTTTTTTGGCACGGGCCCGCAGAGCTTCGAGGTTGCCCCCGGCACCTCGCATGTGCTCTCGATCATCAGCTCCGTCATCGACGTGATCCTGTGCGCCGTCATCCTGTACAACGCGCGTAAATATAAGAGCACGCTCACCACGGTGCTCGGCGTGGTGCAGCTGGTGGGCTCGCTCACCTTTGCAGCTATGACGCTGCCCGCGACCGAAGCCGTCACGGCAACGCCACTCTACCTTGACTACATGAGCGTGATCATGGTGCTTGCCGTCGGCATTGTCGGCAGCCTTATCTGCGTGTACGCCCTGGGCTACATGAAGGACTTCCAGGCCCACGACGAGCACGAGGCAGCGCTGCGCGGGCAGACGGCGCCTGACCGACGCCCGCAGTTCCTGGCGCTTATGTTCCTGTTCCTCTCGGCCATGTTCGTCATCGTGACAAGCGACAACCTTGAGTGGCTGTTCTGTGGCTGGGAAATCACCACCGTGTGCTCGTTCCTCATGATTGGCTACACGCGCACGCCCGAGGCCATAAAAAACGCTTTCACCCAGATCATCCTCAACATGCTGGGCGGCATCGCGTTTTTGGCCGGGCTCATGTACCTGCACGTTAACGGCATGCCGCTGACCATCTCGGGCATGATCGAGCTTTCCGGCGCCGGAACCGCGCAATCCGCGCTGCTGGTGATGCCGGTCGTTCTGCTGTCGCTCGCCGCACTCACCAAGGCCGCGCAGATGCCGTTCCACACTTGGCTATTGGGTGCCATGGTTGCCCCCACGCCCACGAGCGCCCTGCTGCACTCGTCAACCATGGTCAAAGCCGGCGTGTTCCTGATGGTCAAGCTGAGCCCACTCTATGCCATCTATCCCGTGACTGGCTTTATGGTCACGAGTGTGGGTGCCATCACGTTTTTGCTCGCTGCCCTCATGGCCATCTCGCAGAGCAACGCCAAACGCGTGCTCGCGTACTCCACCATTTCCAACTTGGGCCTTATCAGCGCCTGCCTAGGCGTCGGCGCGCCCGAGGCCGTGTGGGCCGCGATCTTCCTGATCCTGTTCCATACGGTGGCAAAGTCGCTGCTGTTCCTGTGCGTGGGCACGGCCGAGCATCATATCGGCAGCCGCAATATCGAGGACATGGACGGCATGTTCAGCCGCATGCCGCACCTGACGCGCCTGATGATGCTGGGCATTATGGGCATGTTCGTGGCTCCGTTTGGCATGCTCGTGTCCAAGTGGGGCGCCCTGGTGGCGTTTGCCCAGACCGGCAACGTGCTCATGATCATGGTGCTTGCCTTTGGCTCGGCCGCGACGTTCTTCTTCTGGGGCAAGTGGCTTGCCAAGCTTTCGGGCGTCGACCCCACGGCTCAAAACGTTGAGGTCAATGTCCATAAGACCGAATGGATGGCCCTCAATACCATCGCCGCGCTGCTGATTCTGTGCTGCGTGGCGTTCCCGGTTATCTCGAGCGGTCTGGTGTCGCCTTACTTGGCCATGGTGTTTGGCCGCGTGCCGTACGTTATTGGCAAGGATGCCATGTATCTGATGGTGGTTATCGTGGCGTTTATCGCCGTGGTGCTGCTGACTTCATTCCGCGTGAGCAACAAACCGCACGTAAACGTATATCTTTCGGGCGTGGGAACCGACAAATATCGCCATTTCCGCGGCTCGATGGGACGCGAGGTGAAGGCCGAAAAGCGCAATTGGTACTCGGAGGACGCCCTTGGCGAGAAGCGTATTGGCCCCGCGGGTAGCGTCGTGTGCTGCAGCATTATCTTGTTTGCGCTGCTGTGCTGCGCGTGGATTGGGCCCGAGCGGCTTGCCATGAGTGCGCCCTCGGTGCTGCGCGGAAAGTATTTCGAAGGCTCGGGCGTCGTGGGCATATTTATTGGCACCGTGGCGTTTGCCTTGCTGGCGCCGCTTGTGGGCGGCCTGATTGACGGTCTTGACCGTAAGCTTTCGGCTCGCATGCAGGGCCGCGTGGGCCCGCGCTTGCTGCAGCCCTTCTACGACGTTGCCAAGCTGCTGCGCAAGGCCCCCGCCAGCGTAAACACCATGGACGATACCTACATGGCGTGCGCGCTCATCTTTACCGTGGTGGGCGGCGGCATCTTTGTGTCGGGCTCCAACACGCTGCTGTGCGCTTTTATGGTGACACTCGCCGCGATTTTTGTGGTGTTGGCGTCCGCCTCGACGCAAAGCCCGTTTGCCCAGGTCGGTGCCGATCGTGAGTTGCTGCAGGTTATGAGTTACGAGCCCGCCGTTCTGTTGATGAGCGTGGGCCTGTATCTTGCCACCGATAGCTTTGATTCCATCGCCGTGACGGGGCAGTCGGCCCCCATCATCGTGTACAGCGCGCCCATTTTCCTCGCGCTGCTCGCGGTGCTTACCATCAAGCTGCGCAAGTCGCCGTTTGACCTTTCGTACTCGCATCACGCGCATCAGGAGATTGTCCAGGGTGTCGCCACCGAGATGAGCGGCGGCACGCTGGCCAAGATGACCCTTATGCACTGGTGCGAGACCGTGCTGTTTTTGATGTGGGTGGGCATGTTCTTTGTCTGGGACAACCCGGTGAGCTGGGTGGTCGCCCTGGTCGTGATGGCCGCGACGTACTTTGTCGAGGTGCTGATCGACAACACCTTCGCGCGCAGCACCTGGCGCAGCTGCTTTAAGCTCGGCTGGGGCGTGGCGCTGGTGTTTGGCCTGCTCAACCTTATGCCCATCCTCGTCGACGTGTTTATTTAGGAGGCGGCATCCATGGATCATAAAATGTCGCGCTCGCCGTGGGTTATTCATTACGACGGCTCGAGCTGCAACGGATGCGATATCGAGGTGCTGGCCTCGCTCACGCCGCTGTTCGATGCGGAGCGCTTTGGCGTGGTCAACACCGGCAACCCCAAGCATGCGGATATCTTTTTGGTGACGGGGTCGGTCAATGCCCAGAACCTGCCCGTCGTGCGCCAGATTTACAACCAGATGCTCGAGCCCAAGTGCGTGGTGGCCTGCGGCATCTGCGCGTGCTCGGGCGGCGTGTTCCGCGATGCCTACAACGTGATCGGCGGCGTGGACCGCGCGATTCCCGTGGACGTGTACGCGCCCGGATGCGCCATTCGCCCCGAGACCGTGATCGATGCCATCGTGGAGGCGTGCGGCATCCTGGACCAGAAGGAGGCCGTGATGCGCGCCGGCGGCGATCCGCTTACCGTGGGCGGTGCCGCTACTTGGGACGGTGGCGTTGAGTTGGGCGAGGACGGGTTTGTGGCTGCTGCGGGTGCCGGGACTGACGGTGCCGGTGATGGCGTCGAGGCCGATTTGTCCGTCGGGAAGTCCGCCGCACCCGCCGCTGCAAAGGAGGCCGAGTAATGCAAAAGGCTATCTATATCACCGTCGGGATTGACGAGCTCCTGCCGCATGTCCAGGTGCTCAAGGGCGTCGGCGCGCGCTTTATGCAGATGCACGCCGAGCGCTGTGTGGACGACGGATCGTATCGCCTGGTCTATACGTTTATCAACGTTCGTGCTGCTCAGGAGCATATTGCGCAGGACGGCAGCTATGCGATCGAGAACCTGGTGGTTGAGGGAATTGATCAGTACCAGGAGATTCCGTCCATCAGCTCGTACTATCCGGCGGTATTCCCGTTTGAAAACGAAGCGCACGACCTATTCGGTCTTGCCATCACCGATATGCAGATCGACTTTAAGGGCTTTTTCTACCAGGTCTCGACTGCCGAGCCCATGAGCGTTATCACGCCCGAGGTGAAGGCTGCGCGAGAGAAAGCCATGAAGGTCCGTGCCGCTGCCGAGGCCAAGGCGCGCAAGGCCGCGGCCGAGAAGGCTGCCGCCACCACGGCCGCCGCGGGGAAGGGCGCTGTGGGCGCTGGCGATGCTGCGGGTGCTGCTGTCGCTCAGCCCGCTGCGGCTACCGGCTCCGATGCTCAGCACGATGAGGCTGCTGCGAAGGCCGCGCTCAAGGCTGCCGAGATGGAGGCAAAGCTCGCCGCCATGGATCCCGAGAAAGTGGCCAAGGTCCGTGCGGCGCTTGCCGCCAAGGCCGCCCGCGATAAGCAGAAAAAGGAGGCGTAAGGTCCATGGCACATCGCTCCGTTATTCCGTTTGGCCCGCAGCACCCAGTGCTGCCCGAGCCGCTTCATCTGGACCTGGTGATCGATGACGACCGCGTCATTGAGGCAATTCCGCAGATCGGCTTTGTGCACCGCGGGCTCGAGAAGCTCACCGAAAAGCGCGACATGCATCAGTTTGGCTACATCGCCGAGCGCATTTGCGGCATCTGCGCCGTGGGCCACAGCTGCGGCTATGCCAGCGCCTGCGAGCGCATGCTCGGCATCGAGGTGCCCGGCCGCGTGCAGTATATCCGCACCATTTTGCACGAGCTTTCGCGCATTCACTCGCACCTGCTGTGGCTGGGCCTGCTCGCCGATGCCTTTGGCTTCGAGGCGCTGTTCTATCGTTCGTGGACGCTGCGCGAGCAGATTCTCAAGATCTTTGAGAGCACTTGCGGCGGTCGCGTGATTCTGTCGATTAACGAGATCGGCGGCCTTAAGCACGATATCGAGGACTCCGAGCTGGCGGGCATTGTCCAGACGCTCGATGCCATGCGCCCCGACTACGAGGCCCTGGTGCATACGTTTTTGGACGATGACAGCTGCGGCGAGCGCCTGCATGGCGTGGGCGTGATCAGCAAGAAGGACGCGCTGGATCTGTCGATGGTCGGCCCGTTTGGTCGCGCCTCGGGCGTGGACTACGACGTGCGCATGTTCGGTGACGGTGCCTATGCGGACTTGGCTGCGTTTGAGCCCATCGTTGCTACCGATGGCGATTGCTATGCCCGCTGCCAGGTGC
Organism: uncultured Collinsella sp.; assembly: GCA_958445895.1. Classification (GTDB taxonomy): domain Bacteria; phylum Actinomycetota; class Coriobacteriia; order Coriobacteriales; family Coriobacteriaceae; genus Collinsella. The sequence continues at coordinate 17,294 of CAUCTV010000007.1, read as the reverse complement.
GCTGTGCCGAGGTCACGCAGGCCATGGACATCATCAAGGAGCTTGTGGGCAAGATTCCGCACGACGGGATCGGCGGGCGCACCAAGCTTACGCCGGCCGACGGCGCACGCGGCGAGGTTGTGATTGAGCAGCCGCGCGGCGAGGCGTACTACTATGTGCGCGGTAACGGCACCAAGAACCTGGACCGCTTCCGCGTGCGCACGCCGACGTCGCAGAACCTGGCGGGTCTGACACATGCGCTGCAGGGCGTGCTCCTTGCCAACGTGCCCATGATTATCCTGACCATCGACCCCTGCATTAGCTGCACGGAAAGGTAGGCGCGGCATGAGTTTACTGACATTTGCCAAGACGGCCTTGGGTTCTATGGTCAAGCAGCCGGTCACGGTGTGCTATCCGCAGGAGAAGCTGACGGCGCCCGAGCGCCTGCGCGGGCATATCGTCAATGACATGGACGCGTGCATCTGCTGCGGCATGTGTGCGCGTCGCTGTCCGGCGGGCGCGCTCGCAGTCGATCGCAAGGGTGGAACGTGGTCGATCGACCCGTATGCCTGCGTGGTGTGCGGTGAGTGCATCGAGAGCTGCCCCAAGCACTGTCTGACTATGGACACCGCCCGCACCCCAGTCGCAGCGGACAAGACTCCCACGGTAGAAACCAAGCCGGAATAGCGCTAGAACAGAGCTGGAATAGGGGCCGGTGGGGCAAAATTGCCCCACCGGCCCCGCGCGTGAAGGCGCGGGCGAGCCGCCGCGAACAAAACTATGCCGGATTACGGGGCTGGATAGCGAATCTCCGACCATACAGAAAATCGCAAAAACAAAACCGCAGGTAGATAGCCTGCCGTTTTTCAAAAAATGAAGGTATGGATGAGGGCCTCGACTTTAGCCCCGTAATCCGGCATAGTTTTGAAATGACATCATATTCGTAACAGCCCTTGATCTCCTATGGACAGAGGGAAACGGATCATTTTGGCCTGTCGGCTCCGAGTCGCACCTATTTTCCTGCGAAAATGCCGTGTCTCAACTTTGGTGAGACATTTGTCTCACGCTCAAAACCGAATCTGGAACATGTGTCACCTGCCCTAATTGTGTCTCATTCCGTAACTTTAGGCTGATGCAAGGTCTGAGACCGCGAGAAGGGAGACGCGATGAGTAAGTACACGAGGGGTCTCTTGGCGGTGATACTGGCCGTAGTGCTGGTGTTGCCGGCTGCAGCATTTGCCATGCTGCCCGAGGCCAACGCCAGGTCCAGCACCGGAATGGACGGACCGAAAATGACCGGAAAGGTCGTCGACCCCGATACCAGCGGTCGCTGGGAAATCTGGGCAGCTGGCCACGGTGGCAATAAGGTAACGACTCAAAACGTCGGTCGAATCTGGACCGACAAGACGGTCAAGGCAACCGGGGAAAACGAAGAGTCGGACTTTTTGACCACGCTTTCGGCGATGTCCTCGACGTCTAATTCAACCGTGACAGTCACCACGCCACTCGACATCGTGATGGTGCTGGATGCCTCCGGCTCGATGGATGATCCTATGGGTGGCAGAGATTCCACCAAGCGTATCGATGCACTGAAGAGCGCTGCGAACAGCTTTATCAATACCATCGCCAAGCAAAACGAGGGTATCGAGGGTGTCGATAGGCAGCATAAGGTTGCTATCGTTAAGTTTGCGGGCAAGAAGTCCAGCAAGATCGGCAACGATACGTATCGTGACGGAGGATACACCTACAATTACACACAGGTTATGAAAGACTTGACCGATTGCTCTGGCGGCAACGTGAAAGTTCTTGAGGATACAGTTGCTGGAATCAAGCCAAGCGGTGCCACGCGTGCCGACTATGGTCTGGAATTGGCCGGGGATATCACTTCTGGTCGCGCAGATGCCAAGAAGATCGTTGTGTTCTTTACCGACGGCAAGCCAACGAGTGGCAACACGTTCGACTCTGACGTCGCTAACGATGCTGTGACGGCTGCCAAGAAGATGAAGGACAGCAAGGCAACCATCTATGCCATTGGCATCTTTAGTGGGGCGAATCCTGCTGACGATCCCTCGAAAAAGGGGACGAGCGACGTAAACAAGTTCATGCATGCCGTTTCGAGCAACTATCCCAATGCCACGGCATGGGATACCCACGGCACACGCGCGGAAAACTCCGACTACTACAAGTCGGCGACCAATGCAGAAGAGCTCAAGAAGGTCTTCGACGACATCTCGCAGGCCATTACGTCGGAGCCGCCTTATCCGACCGAAATCCACAAGGGCTACGACGAGACCAAGTCCGGCTACATCACGTTTACCGATGAGCTGGGCGACTTTATGCAGGTCGACAGCTTCACCGAGGTCGTCATCAACGGCACGCCGTTTACCAATCCGAGCAAGACGGTCAACAAAGAAACCAAGACCGATACGTACGAGTTCGATGGCAAGGCAAAAGACCTGCTCATTACCGTGCAGCGTGCCGGCGACGACAATCCCCAGAAGGGCGATATCGTAACGGTCAACATTCCCGCGTCGTTGATTCCGCTGAGTCACTTTAAGACCGTAGACGGCAAGCTTTCGGTCGATACCGTTAAGCCCATCCAGGTGAAGTATGCCTCGAGCGTGAAGAAGGTCGCACTCGACAACCTGTTTACGCCCGAGAAGGTAGCGGGGCTCAAGGATTACATCGAGCATAATACGACCGTCGTTGACGGCACCAAGACCGTGAACTTCTTTGCGAACAAGTGGAGCGACGGTGCGATGGGCGATACGGTTGCGACCTTTGAACCCGCCGACACCAACCGCTACTACTACTTCCAGAAGCAGACTCCTATTTACACGGATAAGGAATGCACGCAGCCCGCAAAGAATTCGCTGGCAGATACCGGCACCTATTACTACAAGGATAAGTTTGAAGAGCAGGGCGAGAACGGCGAGGCCAAGCCCGCCACCGCCGTCATCGAGTTTATCGGCGGCGACGCCGCGAAGTTCGACGGCGCGATTGTTCCCGATGAGAACGGTAACTTGGTGTTTACTGTGGGAACCGCACGCCTGGCCTTTATCGATGAGCTCCACACCACCAAGGAGAGCGTGGGCGGCAACAAAACCGATACCGCGACCGACGTACTCAATCCCAAGTGGAACAACATATCCGCCAAGGCGACCGCGACGCATGTCAACTCCTACCTGGGCAACAACGGCAAGATCAGCTATAAGTACGACATGACGCCGGTAACGGTGGATACCAAGGATACCAAGGCCGGCTTTGACCTGACCAAGGTACTCGAGGGCCGCGACTGGACGAAGGAGGACACGTTTGAGTTTGGGCTGACGTCCGAGAACGGTGCCCCGATACCCGAGTCCGCGACAGCGCCCGTGACCGCGTCTGTGACCAAGGACGATCTGGACGACAAGGGTAAGGCTGTCATCGACTTCGGCACGATCAAATACACCGAGCCCGGCACGTACGTCTACAGGGTCAGCGAAAAGAACGCCGGGACTACGGTTGGCGGCATTGCCTACAGCAAGAACGTCGCGGAGGTCACCGTGACGGTAACGCCCAACAAGAAGGGTGAGCTCAGCGCTGACGTACAGGTGACTTCGGGCGAGACTGAGTTCAAGAACACCTACGCTGCAAATTCCGTCGATTCAAGCGTCACCGACAAGATCAAGGTGACCAAGGTCCTGACCGGACGCGACCTCAAGGCCGGCGAGTTCAGCTTTGAGCTGCGCGAGGGTCTCGGCGAAGACGCGAAGGTTATCGAGACCGTCAAGAATGACGCCAACGGCAACGTTACGTTCAAGGCTATCAAGTACACCGAGATCGGTCAGCACATCTACACGCTGCACGAGGTCAAGGGCAATGCCGGCGGCATCACCTACGATGGCACGACCTACACCATCGTGACGACCATCAGCGATAACAACAAGGGCCAGCTGGTGGCTACGCACGAGCTGCAGGGCGCCGCCGAGGACGTTAAGAGCATTAAGTTCGAGAACTCCTACACCGCCACGCCCGTCGCGGCATCGCTCGTGGGTAAGAAGAACCTGCAGGTTCCTGATGGCTTGACCCCGGCCGATATTGCCGGCAAGTTCACCTTTACCGTGACCGGTGAAGAGGGCGCACCCATGCCCGCGAACGCGAGCGTGACCAATGATGCCAAGGGCAAGGTCGACTTTGGCAAGATCACCTTTACGCTCGACGACCTTAACAAGGCCCTGGGCGAGAAGCCCGAGAAGCGCGAGCACACCTTTACCTACACCGTGACCGAGTCTGGCGAGGTCGCTGGCGTGACCAACGACGCTAACGCCACGCGCAAGGTTTCCTACACCGTGACCGATGACGGCAAGGGTAATCTGAGCGTATCCCACAAGCCGGACGGCGATGCGGCATTTGCGTTCATCAATACCTATAACGTGAAGCCTGTCGAGACGAGCGTCACCGAACAGATTACCGCGACCAAGTTCCTGACCGGCCGCGACATGGCTGAGGGCGAGTTCTCCTTCGAGCTCGTCGAGGGCGGGGACAAGGACGCCAAGGTCGTCGCCACCGGCAAGAACGCCGCCGATGGCAAGATCACGATGAGCGCCGTGAAGTACGACAAGGCCGGAACGCACGCTTACACGCTGCGCGAGGTCAAGGGCGGAACCACCAGCAAGGGCATTACCTACAGTGACGCCAAGTTCGCCATCGAGACGACCATCACCGATAACGGCGACGGCACGCTCAGCGCCCAGCATGTTCTGAAGAATGCTGAGGCTGCGATCTTCAAGAACACCTACAGCGTGACCCCGCTCGAGACCGAGCTCGACTTTGGCCTGAGCAAGGCTATTGACGGTCGCGACTGGACGGATGGGGACGAGTTCAGCTTTACCATCACCGCCCCCGAAGGCACCCCGCTGCCCGATCCCGCAACCGTAACCGTGAGCAAGAGGGACGCGAAGGACGGCATCGCCGCCATCAAGTTCGGTAAGATCCACTACGCCGCTGCCGGAACCTATAAGTACGAGATTCGCGAGAACGCGGGCAGCACGGTCGGCATGACGTATGACGCGCATGTCGCAACCGCCGAAGTGACCGTGACCGAGGACAGCGATGGCACCCTGACCGCCAACGTCACTAAGAAGGAAAACGGACGCTTTACCAACACGTACCGCACTGAGCTCGATTACGCCGCGGCCGGCGGCCTCAAGCTCAGCAAGACCCTCTACGGACGCCCCATGACCGAGGGCCAGTTCACCTTTACCGTGACGCCCGCCGACGATGATTCGGCTAGCGCACTTGGCCTGCTGCCCGGGGCCAACAACTATGAGTCCCCCGCAACGATAGAGGGAACAGTCGGCCAGATTGACATTCTGGCGGGCCATGAGGTCAAGTTTACGCAGGCTGACGCGGGTAAGACCTTTACATACACCGTTGCCGAGAAGAATGACGGCCAGCCCGGTTACACCTACGACGATGCCGAGCGCACCGTGACGATCGCTATCGCCGACGACACCGCCGGTACGCTCACCGCCACGACGACCGTCTCCGGCGGTCCCGAGGGCACGCTGGTGACCGAGTACAAGACCGGCGCGGCTGCGGTCGAGAGCGCCGTGGTCCCGTTCGTCAACAGCTATAGCGCTACGACCGATGCACCTGGTGGCACCGTTGCTCAGGTCGTTGCCGCCAAGACCCTGACCGGTCGCCCGATGGCCGACGGCGAGTTCTGGTTCGGCATTGCCTATCAGGGTGAGCTTGTGGGTTATGAAAATCTCAAGCCCAATATCGGCGGGCACGTGAGCTTTGATGCGCTGCACTACGACACCAAGATGCTTGCCGATCTTGAGTCTGCTGGGCTTGCCCATCGTACCGACAAGGACGGTAAGCTCGCTTGGACCATTAACTACACGGCCTACGAAGCTATACACGGGCTGCCGAACGGCGTTTCTGCTACAACGTGGTACTTTGGCTTTAAGGTTATCGTCGTCGATAACGGTGACGGTACCCTGACGGCAACGGTCGACTACGGTGGCATCGAGCCCTTGTTCGAGAACGTCTACGGCGCCGATGCCGTTGACGCCGCGCTCGCCGGCACCAAGAAGCTCCGGGCTGCCGAGGGCCTGACCCCGGCAGACATCACGGGTAAGTTCATCTTTACCGTGGCCGCCGATGAGGCGGGTGCCCCGATGCCCGAGCGCACGACCGCAACCAACGACGCGGCCGGCAACGTGGACTTTGGCAAGATCCACTTTACGCTCGATGACCTCAACCGCGCCCTGGGCGTGACGGACAACGCTTCTGGCGATGCATCGAACAACGCTGAAGCCAACGCCGACGAGGCCGAGGTTGACGCTGACGCCAGCGGTGACGAGACCAAGGACGAGTCCGAGCCCGCAGCCCCCACCGCCCCGCGCTCGCACACCTTTACCTATACGGTGACCGAGTCCGGTAGCGCCCCTGGCGTGACCAACGACGCTAACGTAACGCGCAAGGTCTCCTACACCGTGACCGATGACGGCGCTGGACATCTGAGCGTCAAGCGCGACGGCGGCGACGGTGCGGACTTTACGTTCACCAACACGTACAGCGTGGCACCCACCGATTCTTCCGTGACCGATCAGGTCAAGACGGTCAAGCATCTGACCGGACGCGACCTTGCAGCCGGCGAGTTCACGTTTGATCTGCTCGAGGACGGCGTGGTTGTCGCTAGCGGCACCAACGACGCCAACGGCACCGTTACGCTGAGCCCGATCCACTATGAGGCGCCCGGCACGCACACGTACACGCTGCGCGAGGCTTGCCCCAACGCGCTCGGCCTGTACAAGGGCGTCACCTATGACGGCGCGACCTATACCGTCGTGACCACCGTCTCCGACAACGGCGACGGCACGCTGACCGCGACGCACAAGCTCGAGGGAACCACCGAGTCGGCTGGCTTTACTAACAAGTATCACGCCATGCCCACGCAGGTTTCCATCGGCGCCATCAAGGTGCTCGAGGGACGCGAGCTCAAGAAGGACGAGTTTAGCTTTAAGCTCGTTGGCGAGGACATCGAGTCCACCGTCACCAACGATGCCGACGGCAAGATCAACTTCGACAAGTTCGAGTACGACGAGCCCGGTACGTACGTCTACACCATCAGCGAGGTCAAGGGCGACGAGGCCGGTATGACCTATGACAAGTCCGTCTTTACCGCGACCGTCAACGTGGTCGACGACGGCGAGGGCAGCCTCAAGGCGAACGTCGCCTTTACCAAGGGCGACAGGAGCGTCGAGGGTATCGTGTTCAACAACACGTACAAAAAGCCCGAGACGCCCGTGCCGACGCCCGATCCCGGCGCGCCCAAGACCGTGACGAACATCGTCAAGACGGTCAAGGGTTTCCTGCCCACCACAGGCGACCAGCAGGCTGCTGCTCTGCTTATGGCATTTGTCATCGCCATGGCCGGCGTCGGAGCCCTGGTCTGGGGTATCCGTAAGCGCTAGGCACGTCGACAGCGCCCGGGGCCAAAAGGCCCCGGGCGGCCGGCGGGAAGCCAGAACATAGCCCCCACCCCCACCCCCAGCCGCCACGGAGACGTCTCCCTTCTCCGTGGCGGCACTTTTGTGCGCAGGGGAGGAAGGGCCGCCACGAAATCGGCCCATCTACTACGTTTATCCCCTTACCCCCAACCATGCCAAAAAACGCGAAAACAAAACCGCAGGTAGAACGCCTGCGGTTTTGTTCAAAACGAAGGCATGGTCAGGGGTATCGAGTCAAACGTGGTAGATGGGCCGATTTCGTGGTTGGCGCCGCCAAATGATCCCCCGGGGACGGAGGAAAACGGATCATTTTTGGCCCCACGCGGCTGGTGGGTGCGTTCGCGCAGGACCGTTCAAACAAAACTATGCCGGTTTACGGGGCTGAGTCACGAGTCCCCAACCATGCCGATATTCGTGAAAATAAAACTGCAGGTAGACGAGCCGTCATTTTGCAGAAAACGCGGGTATGGATGGGGGTCCTGAGTTTAGCCCCGTAAACCGGCTTAGTTTTGAAATGGCATTAAATCGATGGCAGCCATTTTGCTATGCCAAAGCGGTCGGCCGTTGGGTAATTACCCTCGCAGGTAGGCGATGGCGATTTGCGTACGGTTGCGCAGGCCCATTTTGGCCAGGATCGAGCTGATGTGGTTGCGCACCGTGCCTTCTCCCATATAAGCCGTGGCGGCAATCTCCTTGTTATCGAGGCCGCGGGCGATGAGCTCGGCGACTTCGAACTCGCGGTCGGTCAGACCGGCAAAGGCCGCGGGCCGGCGAGTCGCACCGGCCTCAGCGTTCGCCCCATCAAAATCGACATCTTCGATCGCCTTGCCCTCGAGCACGCGTTTGCCATCCATGACCTGCGCCAACGCTGGCGGAATGGCGGCGACATCGGTCTTGATCAGGTAACCGCGGGCGCCCAGCTTGAGCGCCGACACAATGTACTCGTCATCCGAGAATGTCGTCAGAAACACCACGCGTGCCGCGGGGTCGTGCTCAAGGATCTCGCGCGCCGCCGAAAGGCCGTCGCGCCCCGGCATCTGAATGTCGAGCAGCGCGATATCGGGTGCGAGTTCGGCGTAGAGTGCCACCGCGTCGTTGCCGTCGGCTCCGGTGCCCACTACCTCGATCTGCGTTTGGGCACCCAGGATAATCTTGAGCGAATCGACCACTAGGCGGTCGTCGTCGACAACGATGAGCCTCATCGGCCCTCATCTCCTTGCTGTTTGGGAACGGTGGCGAACACACGCCAGCCGCCGGCACCGGCGCGCGGACCGGCGGTGAAGGTGCCGCCAAGCGCCTCGACGCGCTCGCGCATGGAGCCGAGCCCCATGCCTTCTGCGACGTTGCTGCTGCTCGCCGGGGTCGCGTCCGCGCCATTATCGGTAACGATGAGCTGGTAAAACGACGGATGCTCCATGCACCGCACGGTAACGGCATTGGCATGGGCGTGGCGCATGGCGTTGGAAAGCGCCTCGCGAAGGACCGCCGCAAAGCAGTTGGCGACATTTGCGGGCGCATGTTCGGTCATAACTTCAAGCTCAATCTGCGGGCCGCCGTCCGAGCGCGCGCCTTCAACAATGCGTTCGAGCTGCACGGAAAGGTCGACAGCGTTGTCGTTGAGCGCGTGGACGCTGGTGCGCACAAGTTGGAGCGCCTCGTCAACCGTGCGTTTGACGTCGGCGAAATCGGCGGCGACGCCGGGCTCGTCGGCGTGGATCACGCGCAGGGCTTCGGCTTGTAGCGAGGCACGCGTGAGCTGGTGTCCGACGTTATCGTGGATCTCGCGCGCGATGCGGGCGCGTTCGGCGAGCGTCGCGAGCTCGACTTCGTAGTCCTGGCGGTCGGCAAGATCGCGGTTGCGCGCTTCGAGCGCGAGGGCTCGTTCCTGCAGCTCGTCGCGGGTACGGCGCATGCGTTCCTGTTCGCGCTCCAGCTGCGCGGTGCGCAGTGACAGCAACGTGGCGGCGACCGAAAGAATGGCGGTTAGCAGCAGCGTTCGGGTGGTGAGCGCGCCGCCGCGAAGGTCCGCGACGAGCGCACAGGCAAAGACAGCACCGACACCCAACGCGATCCAGGCGTGCTCACGGCGCACGCGCCGCGCGATGTCATAGAGGGCGAGAGGCGCAAACGGCATAAACGGCGGCACGAAGACAGCCGCGATGATGTAAGCGTAGCTCACGGCCTCGCTCGCACGGCGGGCGCGATTTCCCTGTGCGACCTCGGCCAGTGAGGTGGCAATAACGCCCAGGCAAAACGCCGCGACTAAGCGAGCGTCCACAGCAAGGCCTGTGGCGGCTGCGATGCAGCACGCCAGCACAATCGATTTGTCGAAAAGCCTGTTCATACGGGTATTGTACGCGATGCCGCGCGTGGTGGAGGGGCCGCCTGCGCAACCGTGACATTTCTCCCGCGCGGCAAAGCGGGGGCGTCGGCAGGCCGTACGACCAAGACCTCCGCACTCGTGACAAAGCTCACTGGTGCGCGCCGCCCGCTCCTGCGATGATGCAATCGTACCGGGCCACGACCAACAGAAGGGCCGCCTCATGACAGACATCGTCCACGTCGAAAACCTCGTCAAGCGCTACGACGATCTTATTGCGCTCGACCACTTTAACCTGAACATCGCCCCCGGCGAGATTTTTGGCCTGCTGGGCCCCAACGGCTCGGGCAAGACCACGTCCATCAACTGCATCCTGCAGCTGCTCGCCTACGACAAGGGCACCATCGAGCTGTTCGGCGAGCGCATGACGCCCGCCCGCTACGACCTCAAGCGCCGCATCGGTGTGGTGCCGCAGCAGGTGGCGGTGTTCGACGAGCTCACCGTGCGCGAGAACATCGACTATTTCTGCAGTCTCTACGTCAACGACCGCAAGCGCCGCCGCGCGCTGGTGGACGAGGCGATCGACTTTGTCGGCCTGGGCGACTTTACCAAGTTCCGCCCCGGCAAGCTCTCGGGCGGCCTGACGCGTCGTCTCAACATTGCCTGCGGCATCGCGCACAAGCCCGAGCTCATCTTTTTTGACGAACCCACGGTGGCGGTCGACCCGCAAAGCCGCAACGCCATCCTGGAGGGCATCTGCCGCCTGCGCGACGAGGGCGCCACGGTGGTGTATACCAGCCATTACATGGAGGAAGTCGAGCAGATCTGCAGCCGCATTATGATCATGGACGGCGGCCGCGTGCTGGCGCAGGGCACTAACGACGAGCTCAAGCGCATGATTCAGATGGGCGAGAAGATTGTAATCGAGGTCGGCGAGGTTCCGAGTGCGGCGCTCGGTGCCGTCGCAAGCCTGCCGCACGTTCTGGACCTTTCGGCAACGGCGGGACAGCTCACGTTTTCGTGCGAAGCGAGCCCGCACAACCTGACGGACATTCTCGATGCGCTGCGCTCGCATGACGTGCCGCTCGGCCGCATCTATTCCGAACCGCCGACCCTCAACGACGTGTTCCTCGAGATCACCGGCCGCGAGCTGCGCGACTAGGGGGCGGCCATGTTCAACACCATCATCACCACGGTCAAGACGCTGCTGCGCCGGCCGAGCACGTGGGTCTGGGGCGCTCTCTTTCCTATCGCGCTTTCCACGATGTTCATGTTTATGTTTGCGAACCTCAGCTCCGACGGCACGGTCGACCCGGTGCCGGTTGCCGTCGTGGCGGACGAGGCCTGGGATGCCTCGACCTTTAAGGATGTGGCAGCTTCGCTTGCCAAGGCAGGCGACGATCAGCTGCTCGATGTGAGCGAGTACGAAGACTTGGCTGTCGCGCGCAAAGCGCTCAAGGCCGGCGAGGTCGCGGGCATCTATATGGTCGATGCCGCGGGCACGCCCAGGCTCACGCTGCTGTCGAGTTACGACAGCTCGCGCGCCTCGTCGGTGCTCACCGACCGCAGCATCCTTGAAACGGTGGCAAGCTCGTATACGCAAAATGTCGAGCTCATGCGCCAGATTGCCCAGGACAACCCGGCGGTGCTCGCCGATCCGGCGGCGGTTGCGCACGCCCTGTCGCTCGAGGGCGGAACCCGCCGCGTGAGCCTGACTCGTGCCACGCCCGATGGCACGGTCATCTACTACTACGCGCTCTTTGGCCTGGTCGCGATGATGTCTGCCGAGTTTGCCGCCTTGAGCGTCGTCGATTTGCAGCCTAATCTGTCGGGCCTTGGCGCGCGCCGCTGCGTGGGCGGTCTTTCCAAGACGGCGTCGCTGGCCGGCATTTTTGTCGGCTCGTGGCTGGTTTCCTTTGCATCGATGGCGGTTGCGATCGGCTACGTGCGCCTGGTCGTGGGCGTCGACTTTGGCGGGCGCGAGGGGTTGTGCCTGCTGGGCGGGGCTGCATCCGCGCTTGCCGCCACGGGCCTGGGGCTTTTTGTGGGCACGCTTCCCGTTAAGGGCGGCAAGGCATCCAAGTCGGGCATCCTCACGGGCTTTGCCACCACGTGCGCCCTGTTCGCCGGCCTCTACGGCGAGCCGGCGATGGCGCTTGCCGACGACGTCGCCCGCGCTTGTCCGGTCGAGTGCTGGCTCAACCCCGTCAAGCTCATCTGCGACATGTTCAATCGCCTGTATTTCTTTGAGGACCTGGGGCCCTTCGCTGTTCGCGCCGGCGCGCTCGTCCTGATGGCCCTGGTGTTTGTCGCCGCCGCTACGCTGATCTTTGGAAGGAGCCGCTATGAGCACCTTTAAGACCGCGCTTCGCATGGCGCTGGCGCACCCGTTCTACCTGCTCATCTATACGGTGTTCATCTCGCTCATGGGCGTATTCATCGCGGCTTCGGTGAGCTGGAACTCGTCGCAGCTTACCGAGTACAAGCCCTACGACACCAACGTGATCGTGGTCGACCGCGACAATAGCGACCTTTCGCGGGCACTTACCAAGCACCTGGGCTCACGCTTTGACCTGGTCACGGGCGTCGGCGACGACACGTACGACCTTGCGGATGCGCTCGCCAAGAGCAACAGCGCCAAGGGCAGCGCCGATTGCGTGTTCTTTATCCCGGAGGGGTTTGAGGACGATCTTGTTGCAGCCGCCCGCGCGGGGGAGGCCCTGTCCAAACTCGACGTGACGTACGGCTCCGGCACCATGGCGGCAGCGCTTTCGTCTGCCGAGGCCTCGCGGTGGATCTCGCTCGCGGGCGCTGCGGCCGCACTAGAGCCCGCTGCCTCCAACGGCGACGTCGCAAGGGCCGCCGAGCACGCGGCCGCAAAGCGCGCGGAGGTCCAGATCGAGCAGGTCAAGGTCGACTCGACTGCTGCTACCACGCTCGAGTCGTACTTCAACTTTGGCGCGTACGCGATCATCTCGTCGGTCATCGTGTCGGTGGGACTGGTGTTCTCGGGCATGAACGAGCCCGAGCGCGTGCGCCGCATGGATGCCAGCCCGGTCTCTGAGCGCCAGCGTTCGCTCGCTGTGTTCGCGGCCGCCGCCGTGCTCACCGTCTGCATCTGGCTCGTGTCGAGCATGATGGGCGTCGTGGGCTTTGCCAGCGCGGTTGCCGAGGTCGGCGTGGGTCGCGTGTGCCTGGCGCTGGCGGCAACGTTTGCCCTGGCGTGCACGCCGCTGGCTGTTGGCTTTACGCTGTCGAGCCTGGGCGCGCGCGAGGAGCTGCTCAACGGTGTGGGCAACCTGCTCGGCATGCTCATGACGTTTTTGGGCGGCGCCTGGATGCCGCTGTCGCTGATGGGTTCGGCCGTGCAGACGGTGGCGCACTTTGTGCCGACGTATTGGGTGAACGACGCGATCGGCAAGGCGCTTACCTCTGACCTGACGTCTGCCGCGCTGGGCGACATCGCCTGCGACCTGGGCGTCACGGTGCTCTTCGCCGCCGCCATCGCCGCCGTAGGCCTAGCCCTCGCCCACAACAAATCCAGCGTCTAGCCACCTAGTCATTGGGGACAGTCTTTGCCGATCCGCCGGCAGGGCTGGCAGGGACTGTCCCAATATGTCGGCACTTGGGGACGCTCCTTTCCCACTCATCGGGGACAGACTTAAATGAGTGGTTTCAGTCATTTAAGTCTGTCCCCAATGAGTAGGTTGGAAAATAGTTCGCGCACGTCGCTTAAAAATAGTTCACCCGGGTTTACTATTACCTTAGAAAAGTAACAGAAGGCTAACAACGGGGGATAGCATGGCGACAAAGCGTGCCTACGTCCAGGTCAACGGACTCAAGAAACACTATGGCGACGGTGATGCACGCCTGACGGTGCTCGATGGCATCGACACGTCCATCAACCGCGGCGAGATCTGCGTCATGCTGGGGCCCTCGGGCTCGGGCAAGTCGACCTTTCTCAACCTGATCGGCGGCCTGGAGGATGCCGACGGCGGCTCCATCATGGTGGACGGCTGCGACCTCACGGTGCTCAAACCTACCGATCTGGGCGAGTATCGACGCCGTGAGCTGGGTTTTGTCTTCCAGTTTTACAACCTGGTGCCCGACCTTACCATCAAGGAAAACATCGAGGTCACGGCGCACCTGTCCAAAAAACCGCTCGACGTCGACGATCTGCTGCGTTCGCTGGGCCTCTACGAGCACCGCAACAAGTTTCCGCGCCAGGTCTCGGGCGGCCAGCAGCAGCGCTGCGCCATCGGCCGTGCGCTCGTCAAAACTCCGGGCCTGCTGCTGTGCGACGAGCCCACGGGCGCGCTCGACTACAAGACATCCAAGGAAATCCTGCAGCTCATGGAGGACGTCAACCGCACCTACGGCTGCACCATCATCATCGTCACCCACAACGCCGCCATCGCGCGCATGGCCAATCGCGTGCTGCGCCTGCGCGACGGGCGCATCGTCGAGGACGAGCTCAGCGAGTCGCCCGTCGCGGCCGCCGAGCTCGATTGGTAGGCGGCGCCATGACACCTCTCGCAAAACGACTCCCGCGCGAGCTGCGCCGCAATATCGGCAAGTATCTGGGCATCTTTTTGCTTATGTGCGGAAGCATCGCCCTCACGTCGGGCTTTTTGCTCGCGGCGCATTCCATCGGCTGCCTCATTGACGACATGCGCGATGCGTACACGATCGAGGACGGCCGCGTGACTACCTCCTTCGAGGCCACCAAAGATCAGCTCAAGGCTGCCGAAGACGCGGCTGAGGACGTCGGCGGCGTTACGTTCTACAAGAACTTCTCTATCGACGCCATCATCAAAAAGGCGGCTGGCGACGACGGCACCAAGCGCACCCTGCGCACCTACGCGCATCGCACCAAGGTTGACATTGCGTCCTACTGCGAAGGCAGGCAGCCCAAGACGGACGATGAGGTGGCAATCGACCGTGTCTTCGCCACCAACAACGACCTCGCCGTGGGCGATAAGGTCGAGCTTGAGGGCCGCACCTACACCATCTGCGGCATCATGACCCAGCCCGATAGCCAGGCGCTGTTCCTCGACAATTCGGACTTTACGGTGAACACCATCACGTACGGCGTGGCCGAGGTCACCGACGCCGGCTTTGCCGCGCTTGAGGACGCCGGCGGCGCGCCTGCCTACACCTACTCCTTTACCTTTACCGATCGCGATCTCCCCACCGCGGATCGCATCGATGCGGAGCAGGATATGGTCGAGGCGCTGACCGATGCCGATGCGCGCGTGGACGATCTGATCGATGCCGATTCCAATCAGGGCATTGGCTATGCGCGCGACGACGTGGACGGCGACTCCATGATGTGGATGACGTTGCTCGACATCATCATCGTGATCATGGCGTTTGTCTTTGTGGTGCTCACCGACGCCACCATCGAGGAGGAGAGCGCCATCATCGGCACGCTGCTCGCCAGCGGCTATCGCCGTCGCGAAATCGTGCTGCACTACCTAGCGCTTCCCGCCATCGTAGGCGTGGCCGCGGCGCTACTGGGCACCGCTCTCGGCGTTGCGTTCTTTACCGAGCCCATGCGCGGTCTCTACTACGGCTCGTACAGCCTGCCGCCCTTCCAGGTGTACTGGAGCTGGGAGATCTTTGTGAAGTGCGCCGTGGTTCCCGCCGCCGCGCTCATCCTCATCACGCTGGTGGGCCTGCTTCGCAAGATGGGCAAGACGCCGTTGCAGTTCCTTCGTCACGAGGCGAGCGGCAAATCGGGCACCAAGCGCGGCCTGCAGCTGCCGGAGCGCATGGGCTTTGTCTCGCGCTTCCGCCTGCGCGTCTTCCTGCGCAACCTGGGCAACTTCGCCACGCTCTTCGTGGGCATCGCGTTTGGGTCGCTGCTTTTGCTCTTTGGTCTGGCGATCCTGCCCACGATGACGCACTATGCGGACAACCTCGAGACGAGCCTGGTCGCCGAGCATCAGTACACACTCAAGGCGCCGCTGGAGCTCGAGGGCACTGCCGAGGAGCGCGAGCAGTGGTCGGCACTCGAGCGCTTGCAGTCGGTTGACGGCGCGCTGCTTTCTGCCGCCCAGGATGCCGATGACGAGCTTGACGGCGCGGCCGATGCGGCGCAGACGGCAGCCGATGCCGCGACCGCATCTCCGTCTGCCGAGAGCCTGACCGCAGCGCAGGATGCGCTTGCCAAGGTCCAGGACAAGAAGGATGCGCTCTACGCGCGCCTTGACGATCTTGCCGACGCCCTCGGCTGCAACCGCGATGAGGCCATCGATCTGATCGACAAGGCCTCTAAGATCGACACTGACAACGACGATATCCACCCGGTCAATACGACCGACAACGGCGCGGGCGCAATCGCGCAGGCCGAGAAATATGCCGTTTACCAGCTGCAATACGACCGCGGCGATGGTAATGGCGAGGAGACGATTTCCGTCTACGGCATTTCATCTCATTCGCGCTATTGGAAAGACCTCAACGTCGGCGACGGGCGCGTCGTCTTTGGCGGCGGTCTGCTCGATAAGTTTGGCTGGAGCGAGGGCCAGAAGGTCGAGCTTCGCGACAAGTACGAGGCTCGGGATTATTCTCTTAAGTACGCGGGCAAGGACTGTGCCTGGGGCTCCAAGTCGGACATGAATATCTATATGAGTATCGACGACTTTAACGAGCTGTTCGACAACGACGCCGCCTACTTTAACGGCTATGTGAGCGACGAGAAGCTCGACCTCGATGCTCGTTACTTTGCCGGTGACACCACGCCCGATGACATGCGCGCCGTGGGCGACCAGTTCATCGGCATGATGAGCAAAATGATCGGCATGATGGTCGGGCTCGCGGTGTTTATCTTCCTGCTGTTTATGTACCTGCTGACCAAGGCCGTGATCGACCACAGCGCCCGTTCGATCAGCTATATGAAAGTCTTTGGCTATCGAGATAGTGAGATCTCGCATCTGTACATCCGCTCGATCACGCTGTGCGTGGCGGCGTCGCTCGTGCTGAGCCTGCCAGTCATTATTGGCTCGCTCACGGCCATCTTTCGCTCGATGCTGCTCGCCTACAACGGCAATATCGAGATCTACGTGCCTGCTTGGTCTATGGCTGCATGCGTCGGCATTGGCTTTGCGACCTACCTGGTCGTGGCGCTGCTACACACGCGTTCTATCAAGCGCGTCGGCCTGGCCGAAGCCCTCAAGGTGCAGGAGTAGTCATCGGGGACAGTCTTTGCCGATTCGCCGGCCGGGCGGCAAGCACTCATTTAAGTCTGTCCCCAATGAGTGGTTTCAGTCATTTAAGTCTGTCCCCAATGAGTGTCAGTGCCTAACGACTCGGCGTTGCGCTTGACTTCGACCCTACTTCAGCGGGTACCATCCTCTTATGTCTGTAACGCCATATATACCGAGGGGATAGATCTATGACCGCAACTGCACCCGCAGCACCCGCCAAGGTGTACTTCACCAACCTGCGCACGCATGCTCGCGAGAGCCAGCTCGACAAGCTCAAACGCCTCA
>CAUCTV010000006.1 GCA_958445895.1 uncultured Collinsella sp. | reverse complement strand
GTGGCTCTTTTTTTGTATTCTTTATTCAGTTCGTTGTTTCGTTATATCTAGTATATCGCTTTTTAAAAAAAATACTATATAAGAATCATCCGAAAGGAGCGACCGATGAATACCAAACGATTTATCCTGAATGCACTTCTGGTTGTAGCACTTTTAGCGCTCTTGGCCTTCTCCCACTGGTATTCAAACCAACCAGCATTTGGCTACGTATTATATGCAGTAATGTCCGGCGATAAGGCCTATTGCCCTCTACGCGCAATTGACGTTCTCTATTTCTATGTAGCCGGCCCCTTATCAATCGCTTTGCTCGTGTTTCTTGTCTTTTACAACATCAAGAAACGTTAAAAGACCTATTTAGAATCCGAATCATCCATGGAGCCGTCTATGCCGGTTTTGGTGTCGTCGTCCGTATTAGAATCGTCATCCTTGGCGAAGGGGTTCTTGAAAAAGCCCGTCGCGTCGGGCTGAAGACCCGAGAGCTTGATCCATGAATTATCGAACTCGGGCTTGGGCATGGCCTTGGCCTCGGGCGCGGTCTCATTGCCGATGAGCTCGGACTCATAGATGAACGTGTCATCGCCAAGCGCGTCATAGGCGGCAACCGGGTTACCCTCGGCATCGCGATACGGCGTACCCTTAAACACGGCACCTTCGTAGGCCACGAGCTGGCGGCCGGTCTCGTTTTCGAAGTAGTACACGAAGATACCCTTGAGGGCCGCGCACAGCGGGATGGCGATAACCATGCCGATGGGGCCCATAAGCGCCGAGCCAATAACCAGGGCCGTGAGGCTCATGATAGGATGCACCTGCACCGAGCTCTGCATGACCTTAGGCGAAATGACGTTATCGGTGACATTTTGTGCCACCATGGTCACAACCAAGGTCCACAACGCCAGCATCGGGCTAAACATAAACCCGAGCACCGTGGCAATCGCCGCGCTCACCCAGGGACCGACAACCGGGACCAAGTGCATGATGCCGGTAAAGATGTCCATGAGCGCCGCATACGGATGCCCGATGATCGTAAAGCCGATAAAGGCAAGGATGCCACCGCAGATGGACGTCACAACCATGCCACGCATGTAACCGCCGACTGAGCGCGAAAGAATCGCGACCATAAAGCGGTACGAGGTTTCCTTTTCCTGACCGATGATGGTGCAGACCTCGTGGTGCATACGGGGATAATCGCAGGCAAGCCAATAGGCAAGCACCAGACCCAAAAAGATCACGAACAGCTGTGAGGCCGTGTTGGTGATAAGCGGGAACACGCCGCGGCCAAGCTCGGCAGCGATCTGAGACACATACTTCGATGCCACGGCAACCAGCGACGAAAGATTATCGTCCAAATACTCCTTGAGCGGCGTATTGTTGAGCGTCTTGGCATGCGAGATCATCTCGTTGAGGTCGCCACCCGCAACACGAAGCTGCTCGGGCAGGCGGCTCAGGACTTCCATGATCTGACCAAAGAGAATCGGCGACAAGATGCAAACGACACCGACGAGCACGGCAACAACAACAATAAGCGCGATAAGCGAACCGATGCCACGATTCACGCCATGGTGCTCGAGCCAGTTGGTGATCGGGGACATCACAAAAGCAATGATGGAACCAACAGCGAGAAACTCAATAACCGGCGCCAGGATGCCCATAAGGTTAAAGATGACAGCGGCGATGACAATGCAGCCGACAACAGCCCAAATGCGAAGCGTCAGAATGCGGGTGTCGCGCAGCACGCGATCGGTTTGTTGGGGGTGCTCACTCATGAACGAATCATCACTCCGTCGGGGTCGATCTTGTCCTGAATCTTCTTAAGCGTGCGGCGCAGCAGACGCGAAACCTGCACCTGCGAGATACCCAGCTTCTTGGCGATCTCGATCTGGGTCATGCCCTTTACAAAGCGCAGCTCGATAACCTCGCGCTCGCGCGGCGAGAAATCACGGATGGCTTCCTCGATCACCAAGCGGTCATCGGTAAAGTCGAGCTCATTGTCGTCGTCGACATAGCGGTCGAGAATCGAGGGGGCATCATCGGAGTCGGACGCGCCGGGAGCCTCGATAGGCACCGAGGTATAGGCCGAAGACGATTCCATAGCCTCGAGGACCTCATCGACAGTCACATCTAGATACTCAGCAATCTCCTCAACCTTAGGCGAACGCTGCAGCTCGTTGGTAAGTTTGTCAGTAGCCTGGTTAACCTTGGCAGAAAGCTCCTGCAGGCGACGAGGCACGCGCACGCTCCAGCCCTTGTCGCGGAAATGACGCTTGATCTCGCCCAAGATGGTGGGCGTGGCAAACGTGGTGAACTCGAGTCCGCGCTCAGGGTCAAAGCGGTCGATAGCCTTGAGCAAACCCAGATAGCCGACCTGCATGAGGTCGTCGAGCGGCTCACCGCGGTTCTTAAATTTGTTGGCAAGAAACCTTACCAGGTTCATATGGGACATGACGAGCTGCTCGCGGGCGTCCGGATCACCGGTCTCCTTGTAGCGACGAAACAGCTCGCGGGTTTTCTCCTTGTCCCAAGCGGTCTTACCGCTCCGGGAACGTTCGGTCATATTAGATATCCGCCTTGAGGTCGAGGGAAAGCGTCAGGGGCGCCGCGGTCTTTTCGTAGGAGTCGCACACGCTTGCAAGGATGAGCTCGGCATACACCGCAGCCTGGTCGTCTTCATCGACCGTAGCCTGATCGCCAAAGGTAATAGTCATGCCAACGTGGGTCTCATCGACATCGAATTTGATGGTGATGTCGTCGCAATCGACCGCGGTGCAACCAAAGATAAAAGCCTCCTCGGCAGCCATGCGGATGTCCTCGATGCGATCGACAGACATGGAGCACAGGGCACCAACGTTGGCTGCCGTCATGCGCACAAGGCGAGCGAGACGCGGGTCACCAGCAACGGTCAGCGTGATGGGGCAGGTTGCTTCGCTACTCATCGCAGGACTCCTCGGAGGTCTCGGCAGGCGTATAGGTGTAATACTGAGCAGGCTTGGCTGCGGGCTTCTGAACATCATCGTCGTCAGCAGCGGCCTCGTCCCCGGTTTCGCCAATTAGGACGCGCTCAGTCGGCTGCTCGGCTTCGGCGGCAGCGGAAAGTTTGCGCTCGGCGTCGGCTGCGGGGGCTTTCACCTTATTAAAGAGCTTCTGAACGGCACCAGCCGCAGAATCAGTCACGCTCGATACGGCATTACTGGCCTCGGCCATGCTGCCCGTAACCTCGGAAATGTCGCGAACGACCGCCTCAACCTCAACGAGGTTAGACGTCAGGGCGTCAACGGCAGTCTTGCTCGACTTGAGGAGCGGCTCCATCTGGGCAAGTGCCGGCGTAAGCTCGTCAACGGCGCCATCGAGCTTTGCCACAACGGGCTGTGCCTCGGCGAGCGTATTATTGAGGTCGCTCACCGTCTTGTCGAGCGAGTCGACGACGGTGCGGGTCTTGCGCAGCGTGAGCGCGAGCTCGACAACAGCCCACACGCCGGCAACGGCGAGCACCAGCAGGGCGATTTGAATGGGACTCATACAAGCCTCCCGAAGGAATCGAAATACAGACGTTTTTCATGGTACCCCAAAGAAGGGCAAAGATACCCAAAGGGAATGTGCGAGGCGCCAATGGCCTACTTGGGAGCGTTGCCGCTACGGTCGCGCTCGCTTTGCTCCACACGCCACTCTTCCCAACCGCGGCCGGCAGGCTGCCAGAACGCGCCGCGCTCCAACCCCTCGGGCAAATAGCGCTGATCGACCCAGCCTTCGGGATAATCGTGCGGGTACTTGTATACACCATACTCGTCGCTGCCGGGACGGTGACGATCGCGCAGGTAACTCGGCACCTCGCGAAGACCACTGCTGTGGATATCGGCCAGCGCCGCATCGATCGAGGCCTCGCACGCGTTGGACTTAGGCGCCAGGCACACATAGAGCGCAGCCTGAGCCAGGTTGATGCGACACTCGGGATAGCCAATGACCTCGGCAGATTTAAATGCGGCATGTGCCACCAAAAGCGCCTGCGGGTCGGCGTTGCCAACATCCTCGGAAGCCTGAATAATAATGCGGCGAGCGATAAACTTGGGATCCTCCCCTGCATCGATCATGCGCGCGAGCCAATAGATCGTGGCATCGGGGTCGCTGCCGCGCATAGATTTAATAAACGCACTGATAATGTCGTAGTGCATGTCACCGTTTTTGTCATACGAAAAACCACGACGCGGATTGGCGATCTTCACGTCATCCACGGTAATGGGATAGCGTTCCCCCGCCGCCGGCGCTGGCGTTCCCTCGGTATCGGGACGCGTAACGGCAATCTCACTCGCAAGCTCGAGCGTCGTGAGCGCCGAGCGCGCATCACCCGCGGCCAGCGTGCAAATGGTCTTGACTGTATCCTCATCGGCCGAGAACTTACCGTTTAAACCCTGCGGCGCCTCGAGCGCACGCTCAATGAGCATGGCGATATCCTCGTCCTTCAGGTGCCCAAGCTCTACCACACGCCCACGCGAGAGCAATGCCGAGTTGACCTCAAAGTACGGGTTTTCCGTCGTGGCGCCAATCATAATGACGGTGCGGTTCTCGACCGCATGCAGCAGGGCATCTTGCTGCGACTTCGAAAAGCGATGGATCTCATCGATAAACAGAATGGTGCGGCGGTCGTAGGTGTTCAGACGGGTCTTAGCCTCATCGATTACGCGGCGCAGGTCCTTCACAGTGCCCGTCACGGCGCTGACCTCGACAAACTCGCTCTTGGTATGGTTGGCGATAATGTGGGCCAGCGTCGTCTTGCCCGTGCCAGCCGGGCCGTACAGAATCACGCTCGACAGCACGTCATGCTCAATCGCGGCGCGCAGCCACGAGCCCTTACCGACGGCCTTTTGCTGGCCCACATACTCGTCGAGCGAATTGGGGCGCATACGCACCGCAAGCGGCGCATTTTTAAAGGAGCGCTCGCGCGTCGAAGCAGAAAAAAGGTCGTCCATAGCCATCCCGTGCATTAATCAAAATCGTTGTTGACCAATAGTATACCGAAAGGATACGAACTACCGTTCGTTAATATAGGTGCGGTGCGGAAACTTTAGACCTGGGAACAATTTGCTCGTCAGCTCGCAGAAATAACCATCCGTCATGCTTGCGATGTAATCGACGACGGCCTGATCCTTGTCGTCCTGCCAGGCATAGGTGCGATCGTAGTAGGAAAGCTGCTGCTCAATGCGCGAAACATGATGCTTAAAGATGTAAGAGAACTCGTCGCCTTTATTTAGATCCTGCAGGCAACTGTCGTAGAGCTTTTCGAAAGCCTCACGCAACTCTGCCTCAGAATCGCCTTCGATACCGCCCTTGCTATAGATCTTCTCGTAGTTCTCGCGCTTCGCCCGGCGGATCTCCTCAAACAGGTCCTCGCTCATCTCGATACGCGGTTTGCCATAGCTATGCTCAACGATATCGATGGAAGCGTGCGTGAGAATCCAGCTGTTATAGGCGCCGCCCCGACCATCGTCAAAAGCGTCGGGCGACAGCAGGCCCGCCGCAATGGCGTCCTGACGATCACGACCGACGTAGGCGAGGATATCCGAGATACGCACCACACAGCCCTCGAGGGTCATGGGGCGCAGGTGCTCGATCGCGCCATAGCCCGTGGCGATGCAGTCCTCGACGGTACGGTCGAACTGGTCAAACGACGCCATGTCCGAGAGTTCAAAGACACGCTGCTCGTACTCGCCGTTATGGCACAGCACGCCGTCGAGCGTCTGGAGCGACACGTTGCGGCCGTACAGCGCGTCGAGCACGCGGACGGACTGCACGTTATGGAAAAAATAACGACCCGTACGCTCGTGATAGATTTCGTTGAGGAAACGCTCGCCGGCATGGCCAAAGGGCGTGTGGCCCAAATCGTGGCCCAGGCCAATCGCCTCGATCAAATCGCTGTTGAGGCCCAGGGCACGGCCGATATCGCGGGCAATGCGCGAGACGAGCTGCACATGAAGGCCGCGCCGCGACAGGTCGTCGTTGCTGCGAAAGCTAAAGACCTGCGTTTTGCCTGCATAACGCGTGTACGCAGGAAGATGAAGAATCTTTTCGGTATCGCGCATAAACGCCGGACGCATAAGCGTGCCTTTGTCGGCAGCGCGATCTATACGACGAATGACCTGGTCGTCGCAGCATCGATAAGGATTAACGACACCCGAGGCGCGGTCGGCGGCGATACGCTCGACCAGCTCGGGCGACAACGCCGCGGGAATGCGGTCCATGCGCGCCTTAATGACGGCCGTTTCTTGATTAGTTGCCATGGCATGCTCCTTAAAAAGGATGCGCAATCGGTTACAATGTCCAGCCCACGACCTCGATTATGGCAAATATCGGCACCAAAAACGGGAGCAATGGCAGGGAGCGCGATTTTGTAAAGAGGCAGGAGAGGGCCAGGACCAGGAGCGCGACGGCAAATGCCACGATGCCGCCCAGAGGGTCGAGCGTGCAAAGCGCGAAAAGCGCCTTGGCATCCCCCATGCCGATGCCGGGGGCCTGGCGGAAACGCCGCCAAAGCGACTCGGTCAGCACAAGGGAAAGGTACACGATAACGGCAGGACCGGCGTGGTCAAGCGCCGTGTTCAAGCCCCTGTCCAGCCAAACGCCTGCAAACGCCGCCACGGCGCATGCGGCGGCAAGCGCGTTGGGAAACCGCCGTTCACGGACATCAATCACCGCACCGGCAAAGGCGCAGATCCAAAAGGGAATATAGACCATTGAACACCTCCCGGGGCAGTCACTCAAAAGCAAAAACCACCACAGAGGTGCCTGTCCCCTTCGTGGTGGTTTTGGTGGTGGTTATTTAGCGCCCTGCATGACCTCGTCGAGGGTAACGCTGACGGCATGCTGCGTCGGGACCCAGTCGACCTTCAGGAACAACGCAGCCACCGTAATGGGGATATAGCTGAACATAAAGATCGGGAAGGTAAACAGGTTGGTCACCAGGCGCCACTTTTGCGCGCAATGGATGTGCTTGTACTCGAAGATAGTCGTGAGCAGCGCCAGGATAAAGAAGGTCTGATACATCATGACGAAGGTCATGATGAGCGAAGCGGCACAAGCCTGCATCTCGACTTCGGTAGCCAAGAAGCCGTGTGAGAGTCCACCCACGATGAGGAACGTCGCGTTGGCGAGCATGGAAATCAGGGACAGAAGCATGCCCGGAGCGATGGTCATAAACATGTCGTAGGCGGCAAAGCGATGGTAACGGAAGGTCGACTTGACCAAGTGCTTACCATATGTAAAGAACACCTGATAAAAGCCCTTGGTCCAGCGCATACGCTGCTTCCAGGATGCCTTGAACGTCACGGGTTGCTCGTCAAAGAACTCTGCCGGCGCATAACCGATGCGGATGCCGTGAATGGCGCAGAACGTGGTGAACTGAATGTCCTCGGTCAGCGTGTGGAACTGCCAGCCGTGCATGCCCTCAATAACACTGGCGGAGATGAGGTAGCCCGAACCCGAGACGGCGCAAGAAGTCTTGCAGATGTTGCGCGCGTTGTTGAGAAAGCGTGCCTCGCGCAGATACCAGGTGGCATTAGCTGCCGAGATCCACGAGCTGCCGAAGTTCTTGGAGTTGCGGTAGCTTGTGACCACATGGAAGCCCTGGTCAAAGGCGTCATTCATCTTGGATACGTAATCGCGGGAGATAACGTTATCGGCGTCAAAAATAAAGTAGCCCTCAAAGGTATCGGGATACTCGTTAAGAATGCGGTCAAAACCAAAGTCCATGACCCAGCTCTTACCCTTACGGGCCAGGTCGTTACGCTCATAGACGATGGCGCCAGCCTCGCGAGCGAGCTGCGCCGTGTTATCGGTGCAGGCATCGGCAACCACGAAGACCTCGATAAGCTCGGACGGATAGTCCTGGTCTTTGATGGAGCGCACGAGATTGGCAATTACCGCCTCCTCGTTATGCGCCGCAATAAAGAAGGCATAGCGATGGAGCTTTTTGGCCTTGGGAGGTGCGACCTCACCGCGCAGGGCGCCAATGACAAAGAAGACCACCTGGTACAGAAAGCAGACCGTGAGCAGCGTAACCACAATCTGGTTAAAGATCACGATGGGCGTGTTGGTTTGTAAAAAGGCGAGCATGCAGGCTCCCAGGAACGCGTTACGTAAACAACCCTATATCTTACCGCAGGCTAGGGGCGTTCAAGAAACCACCTAATACTAACTAGGCTTCGAGAAGACCGAGCTGCGGAACGATTTCATCTCCAGCGGCCGTGCGACCGAGCGAGCGCGGAGCCAGATCATCCAAAACCGCCGCAAGGTCCCACGGCAGCTCGTCGCGGCACTCAATGCGCTCCCCCGTCACGGGATGATCGAACGCCACACGCCAGGAATGGAGGAACTGCCTGGTCAGGCCCTGATCGGCGCGCGCATCGCACTTGCCGTAAAGCGGATCGCCCACGCAAGCGTGGTTGATATGGCGCATGTGCACACGAATCTGATGCGTGCGGCCGGTAAAAAGGTGGCACTCGACGAGCGTGTAGCCGTCGTCGAAACGCGTGGAATCAAAGCGCTCGAGCACCTTGAAGGTCGTGATGGCCTGGCGCGCAAAGGGGTCATCAGAAACCGCCATCTTCACGCGGTCGCGCGTTGAGCGGGCAATACCGGTGTTGATAGTGCCCTCGTCCATGGCGATGTGTCCGTGAACGAGCGTAATGTAGCGGCGGTCGAGCGTACGCGTACGGATGAGATTTTGAAGCGCGCGCTGGGTGTCGTCGTCTTTTGCCGCGAGCATAAGGCCCGAGGTATCGCGATCCAGGCGATGCACGATGCCGGGGCGGTCCTCACCCTGCACGGTGCCCAGATGGTCGATACCGCAGTGATAGACCAGGGCATTCGCGAGCGTACCGCTCTCATGACCATGCGCAGGATGGCACACCAGGCCGCGCTGCTTGGAAAGCACGATGAGGTAATCGTCCTCGTAGCGGATATCGAGGGGAATGGCCTCGGGAATCACGTCAGTCGGATCGTGAGGCTCGGGCAGGTCAACCGAGATGCGGTCACCGGCGCGTACGGCATACTTTTTTGACAAACAGGTCTCGCCGTTCACGATTACGGCGCCGCCCTCGATCAGATGCGCGCAGGCAGAGCGCGTAGGGCAGCCGTCATTGGCGCCCAGATAGGCGTCAAGGCGCTGACCAGCGGCATCGTCGGCAACAAGGATATGGATGTCGGCCATTAGCGCTCATTCCTTTCGCGAATCTTGCGGGCACGCTCCCCACGCTGCTTGGCTTTGCGCTTGGCGCGGGCCTCGTCACGAGCGTTAAGCTCGGCGGTCGCATCGACCTCACGGGCCGCGGGGCTCAAGAACATGTAGCCAAAGAGGGCAAGCACGACGCCTACGGTGATGCCGATATCGGCCACATTGAAGACGGGGAAGTCGATGAAGGTGGTGGCAATAAAATCAGTCACGAAGCCAAAGGCCAAACGATCGATAGCGTTGCCGATAGCACCGCCCGCAACCATCGCCATGCCCACAACCTCAAGATGGGCGAGCTGGGGTGCACGAACGAGGTACACGGCAATAGCGATAATGACCGCCAACGCCAGCGCGGCAAACGCGATGCCATGCCCCTCGCCCATGCTAAAGGCAGCACCGATATTGCGGACAAACATAAAGTCGATAACACCGGGGATGACGGTCACATGCAAAGCGTCGCCCACGGCACGAACCGCAAGCTTGGTCAGCTGGTCAACAAGCAGCACAACCAGCGCCACCCCACCAGCAGCACCCAACCGCCAACGCAAAGGCGGCGTCATATCCGCACCACGACCCAAAGAAATCCCCTACCCTCAGATAATCAAATTCCGTTTAACGCAAATAACCATCTTATATTGCCACACGCAGAGCACACGACACATACGCTAACGTCAGATAAATAACCAGCATAAAAGAAAGCGGCATTCCGGATAACGGAATGTCGCTTTTCTTCAGCGGAGCAGATGGGCCGAAGGCGTCAAATTCTCCCTATAACTAAAATGCCGAGTTACCGTGCCTTAAAGGGCATTCGCACACCTCTTGCAAATGTGAGCGTGACCGTTGTACTCGCCAACGGTGGTGCGGTAATTCCAGCAACGGTCGCAGCACTCGCCCTCGGCAGCCTCGATGGCAACGGAGAGGTCCTCGCCCTGGGTCAGTTCAACAGCGGAGACGATGTAGAACTCGGCCAGGTCGACGGCCTTGTCGCCGGTCAGCAGCGCATACATCTCGGCGGGAACGACTGCCTTGACGCGGACCTGCTGGCTCTTAGTGAAGGTGCCGGCGGAGCGGGCATCCTCAAGGGCCTTGGTCACGGCGCTACGGAGCTCGAGCGAAGCCTCAAGCACGCCCTCAAACTCATTGGCCTCGTCGACCGTAATGGGCGACTTATACCAATCGAGCAGCGCGGCGTACTTCTGGTGATCGACGCAGCCGGTGGGTGCATAGGCCATGGCCTCGTCGACCGTGTAGGACAGGATCGGCTGCAGGTCGCGCATGAGCATCGAGAAGAGCTCGGCAAGCACGGTCTGGGCGCTCCGGCGCTCGAGCGAGCCGGGCTTCTCGCAGTACAGACGGTCCTTCAGGGCGTCGAGATACACGTTGGACAGCTCGGTAACCACAAAGTCGTAAAGCGCACGGTAGGCGCGCGGGAACTCGTAGCTAGCGTAGGCGTCGTCGACCTCGGCCTGGACCTGGGTCAGGCGGGCAACCATGAGCTTGTCGAGCGGCAGCAGGTCGGCAAAGGCGACGCCGTCGGTCTCGGGCTCAAACTGACCCTCGAGCTCGGAGAGCAGGAAGCGCAGCGTGTTGCGGAAACGACGGTAGGCATCGGACGTACGAGCAAGAATCTCGTGGTCGATGGACACGTCGGAGCTGGTATCGACGGAAGCAACCCACAGGCGGATGATGTCGGCGCCCATCTCGTCACAGACCTTGTTGGGGTCGATAACGTTGCCGAGCGACTTGGACATCTTACGGCCCTGGCCGTCGAGGGTGAAGCCCTGCGAGACGACCGCCTTGTACGGAGCGTGGCCGTTGGCGCCCACCGAGGTGAGCAGCGAGCTCTGGAACCAACCGCGGTGCTGGTCAGAGCCCTCGAGGTAGACGTCCGCCGGGTACTCCAGCTCGGGACGGTACTCGCAGACGGCCTTCCAAGACACGCCGGAGTCCCACCACACGTCAAGGATGTCCTTATCAGCCTTGAGGTGATGGCCACCGCACTTGGGGCAGACGCAGGCCTCGCCCAGATAGCTCTCAGGAGCGTCGGTGAACCAGGCGTCGGAGCCCTTCTCGTGGAAGAGCTTAATGACGGCGTCGAGCGTGGCGTCGTTCATGACCTTCTCGCCGCAGTCGGCGCATGTGTAACTGGGGATAGGCACGCCCCAGTTGCGCTGGCGGCTGATGCACCAGTCGGGACGCTGCTCGACCATGGCGCCGATGCGGTTGGCGGCGTGAGCCGGATACCACTTGACGTTCTCACGGACCTCCTTGCCAGCCTGCTCGCGCAAACCGGTCTTGTCCATCGAGACGAACCACTGGTCGGTAGCACGGAAGAGCACCGGGTGCTTGCAGCGCCAGCAGTGCGGATAGCTGTGCGTGATCTTCTTCTCGAGAACCAGGGTGCCGCGCTCGCGCAGGAACTCGATGATGTGCGGGTTGGCCTCATCGGTATCCATGCCGCTGAAGGGGCCGCCGGTGCCAAACTCCTCGCCGGTGTAGAACTTGCCGTCGTCATCGACCGGCATGCAGATGTCGGTGATGCCCTCCTTGAGGCAGGCGAAGTAGTCGTCGACGCCGTGGCCGGGCGAGTTGTGGACGATACCGGTACCGTCATCGACACCGACGTAATCGGCCAGCAGCGCCACGCCCTCAACGCCGTCAAAGATCGGCTGCTTGTAGTGGATGTGGTGGAAGGTCTCGGCGGAAACCACGTAGGGCTTGCCATCGACCATGACCGGGGTGTACTCCCAGCCAAACTCCTCACAACACTTAGGAGCCAGGTCCTCGAGCATGACCTCGGCACGGCCCTCGTGCTCAACGGCGACATAGGCGGCGCCGGGCTTAAGGGAAACGGCCTGGTCGGAGGGGATGGTCCACGGCGTGGTCGTCCAGATGATAAAGTCGACCGGGCCGTCGAAGTTCTCGAGGCCGGCGGGCTTGGAGGTCATCTCAAAGCGCACGAAAATGGACGGGCTCGTCTCGTCGGAATACTCGATCTCGGCCTCGGCGAGTGCGGTGTGGCAATGCTTGCACCAGTGAACCGGCTTGTGGCCGCGATAGATCATGCCCTTATCGAACATGGCCTTGAAGACCTCGATGTCGGCGGCATCATGCTGGTGATAGAGCGTCAGATAGGGGTTGTCCCAGTCGCCGAGCACGCCCAGGCGACGGAAGCCGGCCTTCTGCAGCTCGATGTTCTCGACAGCGAACTTGTTGCAGAGCTCGCGGATCTTAGCCGTGGAGGTCTGGTTGAACTTCTCGGTGCCGAGCTTCTCCTCGACCTTGTGCTCGATCGGCTGACCATGGCAGTCCCAACCGGGGACGTAGGGAACCTCATAGCCCTGCATCATCCAGTAGCGGTTGATCATGTCCTTGGAGATCTTATTCATGGCGTGGCCGATGTGGATCGGACCGTTGGCGTACGGAGGGCCGTCGTGCAGCACGAACTTCTTGTGACCCTCGTTCTTCTTCAGAACCTGCTCGTAGACCTTGTTGTCCTGCCAGTCCTTGAGTCGCTTGGGCTCGGACTTGGAAAGACCGGCACGCATGGGAAAACCGGTCTTGGGCAGATTCATCGTCTGCTTGTACTCGTTTGCCACGGTACCCCTTTCATGTCGTGGGCGCGCACGCCCTCTGGGCACCAAAAAAGCGCCCGTCCCTACAAGCTGGGACGAAGCGCCACAAACGGGCTGCACGCCCGCAAAAGCTCTTCGCTTAACCACCCAGCTTAGATGCCCTCGCCCGCGTATTCGCGCGCTCGCATCCGTTACTCGGCTGGTCTGTATCGACGACCATCTCGGCGATGTCTACTAAGACGAACCTACGCGGCACGTCCGTTGGGACCGCAGCTCCGGGGTGATTTTCATCGGTCGCATGCACGGGTTCTCAGCGCTCCCCGCTCTCTGTAGCATGCGGACGGCCGACTACTCGTCCCCATCAACGCTTATGCGGAGTATGCTAGCACGTTCCGCACCGGCGAAAAACCCTCAACACTGGTTTTATACGTTCGAAATTTCTTGCGGCCGTGGACCTTCTCTTGGAGCAAAATACCTGTAAGCACTTTATCGAACGAAAGAAGATTGCTATGCGCACGATCGGAATGAGCGACTATACCGTTGGCGAAGACTGCTTTGACGAGCTGCACGGCGCGTTGGCCGAGTACGGAGCAACCAAGGTCGCCATCATTGGTGGTAAACGAGCACTGGCCGCAGCACTTCCCGGTATCGAAGCTGCGCTGGCAGGTACCGACGTCGAGATTCTGGAGACGCGCGTCTACGGCACCAACAGTACGCGCGCAAATATCGCCAAGGTCGTAAACTCCCCTGCCTGCCAGGAAGCTGACGTGCTTATCGCATGCGGCGGCGGCAAGGCGCTCGACACCGTGAAGACCGCAGCTATCGAGCTCAAGAAGATTGTCTTTACGGTACCGACGATCTGTTCCAACTGCTCCGCCGCGACCGCCATTGCCGTTGTCTACAACGACGACGGCTCGCTCGAGGGCTATTCGTACCCCAACCGCCCCGCGCACATCTTCATCAACCCCAAGATCATCGCCGAGGCTCCGGCGGAGTACTTCTGGGCGGGCGTGGGCGATGCCCTGTCCAAGCAGCCCGAGGTCGAGTACGCCACGAGCGCCGGCAACCTGGAGCACACCGCAGGTCTTGGCCTGGCGCTCGCACACACCTGCTCCGAGCCGCTGTTTACCTATGGCGTGCAGGGTCTTGAGGACGTGCGCCAGGACCAGTCGACCGATGCCGTCAAGCAGATCGCGCTCGACATCGTGGTCAACACGGGCTACGTCTCCAACCTGACCAACCAAAACGATTACTACTACAACTCGAGCGTGGCGCACGCGTTCTACAACGCTTCCTGCAGCATTCCGCGCGAGGGCTCCTACCTGCACGGCGAGGTCGTGAGCCTGGGTGTGCTGGTACTGTTCGCCTATACGGGCGATACCGAGAACCTTGAGCGCTACGCCGCCTTTAACAATCAGATGGGCCTGCCCGTGACGCTTGAGCAGGTCGGGCTTTCCGAGGCTGATATCCCTGCCCTGTGCGAGTACGCGCACGCCACCAACGAATGGAAGCAAGGCAACCCGGAGCCCTTCACCGACGAGAAATTCGCCGCCGCCATCAAGGCCGCCAACGCTTACGGCCACACGCTCTAGGACTGACCCAAAACCACCACAAAGGGGACGGGCACCTTTCTGGTGGTTTTTTATTGCTCCAGCATTCAGTTCGTACTCGAACCCGATTCTTTACGAGAAAGGGTTCGGGTACGTTTTTTGTTTATCGGAAATTCTGCGGAAGGACTACTCGGAACGGTAAACAGAAACGAACAGAGGCAGGGTATCATCGTGGTGATGGTATCCTGCCTTTTGTTTTGCAGGATCAAGGTCGCTTTATGCGAACTTGATCGCCACTTATATGGCGCATTGATGGCAATTGCTTCGTACGTGCATACCGGGAGCCTGTACACCTCTGGCAAGGCGTAGCACACTAGACTTTGTTCCAAAGTCCGTGTGCTAAGGGGGCAGGCCCCTTAGAATTCCTGTGGAGTGTGTACGCACGTACGCAGGAAAACGGCAAAATTTCGCTATATCAGGGCGTTCTTTCATTGGAGAGTATGGTATACACGGCTTAGTTCAACAAATAAGAATTTATATATAAAGGAGAATACTGATGAAACTGTTTTTATGTTCTCACTTTTCAAGTGTAGGAAGTCTGATAAAGGAAGAAATTGAAAATAAAAAAGTCGCATTTATTCCAACAGCTTCGCTGCGTGAAGGCTACACCGGTTATGTCGGCTCGGCTCGAAAATTATTCAAAAAGTTGGGAGCAATCGTAACTGAAATTGATATTTCAACGGAGGCTTATTCAACGATACAGTCTGTTTTTGAAGATGCGGATGTGATATATTTTACCGGCGGAAATTCTTTCTTTCTTATGGACCAGCTCCGTAAAACGGGAACTGATGGGCTGCTGAAAAAGGAATTGGCAAATGGAAAATTGATGATCGGCGAGTCGGCAGGCGCAATTATATGCGCTCCAAGCATCCAATATATCGAGCAAATGGATGAAAAGCCGGAGGACTACTCACAAGAAGATGATGCAGGGCTTAATTTGATTGATTTCTATGTTCTTCCGCATTTTCTTACAGCACCATTTAAGAAAGTTACCGAGAAAATAATAACTGAGTTTTCGGATTTGAATCTATGCCCAATTAACAATCGTCAGGGAATTGTAATTGATGGTGAAGGTTCAAAGGTTATTTGCAAAGAGTAATTTAAAATTCCAGTTTGCTGCACTCGTTCCTAGCAGGGTTTGAGGCAGGCACGCCCCAACAAGAAGCCGTCCCAAAGGGGCAAGAATGGGGACTGCGGACGATTTCTTGGACCGTTACGCGGCCCTTCCCAGCGCGGAGCGGAACTCGGCCGGCGTGCGGCCGCCGAGCGCATCGCTGCGCCTCTCCGTATTGTATCGGCCGATCCAGCCCCCGAGTTCCTCGATGAAGCGGGCGGGGGTCCAGTCCGACCAGTCCCTGCCGTGCCAGAACTCCTTCTTGAGCAGGCCGAAGAAGCCCTCCATCGCCGCGTTGTCCGGGCTGCAGCCCTTGGCGGACTGGATTGGCTACGCTGATGTGGACAGTTCCGGGAGAGGCGCAAGAGACGGGAAGGCCGTGTGTGCGTTCCTGCGCGAGGGCCGTGGGGAGGGGCTGCCTGGGTACGGCGCCTGTCAACTCGGTCTACGTCTTTGATGACCGGGTCGTACTCAATATCAACTTTACGGATGATGCCAAAACGGTCACCCGTGAGGAAGTGTTGGGTTCGAGTGCTGTGGACAATGTTCCAGCATGCTGGGATCGAACTCGCTAGCCGGAATCACACGGTACCCGTGACGCAGCAGCAGATCGACAAAAACACCATTGCCCGCGGTGAGCGTACCGCTAAAGGTGCCATCGTAGACGCGACCCGTACCGCACGAGGGGCTGCGGTCCTGCAAAATGCACGCAACGATCTCGGACGGGCCGCCCGCCTGCTCGCACATATCGAGCGCGCGCTGAGCACCCTGGCGAAACTCGCGATCGACCGAGATGCCCTCGCAGGTACAAACCTCGCCATTCACAATCTCGGACGGCTTGCGCGGTGTGGGCAAGCCGCCAAAAACCTCGGGGCACACCAACAGGACCTCGGTCCCTGTGCGTTCGCAGGCCTCGACCAACGCGCGATGGTAATTGTCGAGCCCGTTATATTTGCAGCTCTCTCCCATCAAGCAGGCACTCACCACGATCTTCATACATATCCCTCCCAAACAAAACGCCCCATTTGAGATAGAAACTCAAATGGGGCGTTCGACGTTGTGCAACCAGCCTTACTGCTGCTTTGGCATCAGCGGATTCTCGCGCGTGAGGAGATTCATGAACTCCTCGCCCGTGATCGTCTCCTTCTTGTACAGATAACGAGCCAGCTCATGGAGCTTAAACTTGTTCTCCTTGAGGATCTGCAGGGCGCGGTCATGTGCGTCCTCGATCAGCTTGGCGACGATCGCGTCGACGCGCTCGGCCGTACCGGGGGCACAGGTGAGCGACGTGTCCTGGTTGAGGTAGGCATTCTGAACGGTACCGAGCGCCATCATGCCAAACTCTTCCGACATACCAAAGCGCGTCACCATGTTGCGGGCGAGCTTGGTGGCCTGCTCGATATCATTGGCCGCGCCAGTCGTCATCTCACCAAAGATGAGCTCCTCGGCAGCACGTCCGCCGCAGTAGACAGCGAGCTTGTCGAGCACCTCCTGGCGCGTGGTCAAGAAGCGCTCGTCCTCCTCGACCTGCATGGTGTAGCCCAGAGCACCGCTCGTACGCGGCACGATGGTGATCTTCGTAACCGGCGCAGAACCCTTCTGGCGGGCGGCAACGATGGCATGGCCGATCTCGTGATAGGACACGACCTGTTTCTCGTGATCGGACAGCACCGTGGACTTACGCTGCTGGCCGGCGATGACGACCTCCACCGACTCCTCAAAGTCATCCTGCGTGGCGCGCTTGCGACCCTCGCGGACAGCGCGCAGGGCGCCCTCGTTGATGATGTTGGCCAGGTCGGCGCCCGAGGCTCCGGGCGTGGCGCGGGCGATCGCGGTCAGATCGATCGGCGGCTCGGTCTTCACACTCTTGGCGTGAAGCTCGAGGATGTTCTTGCGACCGGTCAGGTCGGGCAGCTCAACGGGGATGCGGCGGTCGAAGCGGCCGGGGCGCAGCAGGGCCGGATCAAGGCTGTCGGGACGGTTGGTCGCAGCGAGGACGACGATACCCTTGTGGTTATCGAATCCATCCATCTCGGTCAGCAGCTGATTGAGCGTCTGCTCGCGCTCGTCGTTGCCACTAAAGCCGCCGCCATCGCGCTTCTTGCCGATGGTATCGATCTCGTCGATAAATACGATACAGGGGGCCTTTTCCTTAGCCTGCTTAAACAGGTCGCGAACCTTAGCGGCGCCGCGGCCGACAAACATCTCAACAAACTCAGAGCCCGAAATGCTAAAGAACGGTACGCCCGCCTCGCCGGCAACAGCCTTGGCGAGCAGGGTTTTACCGGTACCCGGAGGGCCGACAAGGAGAGCGCCGCGTGGCAGTTTGGCGCCGATCTCCTCGTAGCGCTGCGGCTTCTCCAGAAAGTCGACGACCTCCTTGAGGGACTCCTTAGCCTCTTCCTGGCCGGCGACATCCTTAAAGGTCACGCCCACGTCCTTGGAGGCGATCACGCGCGCGCCGGACTTGCCCAGTCCGCCGCCGCCAAAACCACCGCCGCCAAAGTTCATGGACGGGCCGTCATCACCCATGGCCTTCTTCATGCGGCGGTTGAGCCACCAGCCAATCAGGAAGAAAATCACCATGGGAAGAATGAGGGTGAGCAGGTAGTAGGTCATCAGGCCCGAGTTCTTATCGGGAACGACCGACTCAAGCGAAGCACCGGACTCAAGCACGCGATCGGTAAAGCCCGCGTCATTCGGCACACCGGTCGTCTTGTAGGCGATATTCTCGTCCTCGCCCTTCTTGGTGTAATAAATCGTGTAATCGTCCGTGTTGTACTCGACCTTGTCGACGCTCTTCTTATCGAGCGCTTTGACAAACGTCGAGTAATCGGTCTTCGTAATCTGCTGCGTGTGACCGATGTTGGGGAACAGAACGGTCGAGAGCACGAGGTAGACGACGAAGGCGATGAGCACGTAGAGGATCATATTCCGTCTACGTTTATTGTCATCCATCTCCATCTGCTTGAACTCCATCTACTGGGGTTGATAATTTTTTCTAGAATACCCAACCCGGACGGCGATAAACCGACGCCGGGCACGAAAGGACAGAGAAGGCATCACTGGGAGTCGGCAAGGTTCAAATCTATACGGGCGACGGCAAGGGCAAGACGACGGCTGCGCTGGGGCTTGCGCTGCGCGCCACGGGCTATGGACTTAACGTACTCATGCTTCAGTTTGCCAAGAAGCTGCACTGCGCCGAGCATGATGCGGCGCCCCGTTTAGGTCTGCGCATCGTACAAGCCGACCGCGACACGCCCGAAGCCTGTGCCGCACAGATCATGGAGCTGGCGCGCGAGCAGATTAGCCAGGTCGACGTGCTGATCTTGGATGAGCTGGGAGAAGCCATGCGCCGAGGCTTTGTGACGCGCGAAGATGTCGAAGCGTTGATCGCAATGAAACCGACCACCACAGAGCTCGTGCTCACCGGCCGCGGCTTGCTGCCACTGGCCGATCTCGCGGACCTAGTAACCGAAATGCGCCCCGTCAAACACTACTTCGACGAAGGCCTCCTAGCCCGCCAAGGCATCGAATACTAAATGATCCGAAGGGGACGGAGGAAAACGGATCATTTTGCCTTATCGCCAGGTCAATGATCCGTTTTCCTCCGTCCCCTTCGGATCATTAGGCGGTGGCGCGGCCGAGCCAGTTGCCGCTGTGGTGGTAGATGGTAAACATCGTGGCCGTGATTAGCCAAGTTACGGGGTAAACCAGCAGCAGGTGCTCAAGCGACGGATCGAACGGCATAATCGCAAACACCCAGATCACCCTGAGCACGACGGTGCCAAAAATCGTGAGCATCATAGGCTGGAAGCTCACGCCAGCGCCGCGGATGGAGCCGGACGCGTTTTCGATAATCGAGAAGATCGCGTAGAACGGCGCGATGAAATGAAGAATCGTCGTGGTGTAGGCCGAAATCGAAGCATCGTCGACAAACAGACGCGACAACGGACCCGAGAACACCAGTAGCACGGCAGACAGGCCACCAATGAGCATAAACGACAGCACAAGCGACGTATGGTAGCCCTTGCGCATGCGCTCGTAGTTGCGCGCGCCAAAGTTCTGTGCCGAGAACGTGGTGATCGAAACGCCAAGCGCCTCGGTAACCATCCAGACAATGCCATCCAAACGGCCCGAAAGACCCCACGCCGTGGTGACATCGGCACCAAACGAGTTGACCGACACCTGAATCAAAACGTTGGAAATCGAATACGCAGCAGACTGAAAGCCAAGCGGCAGACCACACGAGATCATGCTCTTACAAATGCCAGGATCAATGCAGAGTTTGGACAGTGAAAGCCGCCACGCACCCGGAGCGTGCATCATACGAATCACGATCATCGTGGCGTTGGAGCAAATGGTCAGCGCCACCGCGATGCCGCAGCCCAGAGCCTCCATATGAAGCACGGCAACGAAGATGACATCCAGCACCGCATTAACAAGGCAGCCGGAAGCAATGATCACAGCAGGACCGCGTGTGTCGCCCACGGCGCGCAGCAGCGCCGTTCCCATATTGAGCAGCAGCGCCGCAACCATGGCGGCAAAATAGCAACGAGCATAGGCCACGCCCTCGGCCAATAGTTCATGCGGCGTGTTCATAAGTACCAGCATGGGCTCAACGAACACTATGCCAAGAATCGAGAAAACGATACCGCCCACCAGCGCGAGCGTCATGGCCGTATGGACCGAACGCCTCAATCGCTCATCATCGTGCTGACCAAAAAACTGACCGGTAATGACCGCGCAGCCAGCGCCAACGCCAACGCAAAAACCAATGCAGAGCTCCGTAAGCACCATCGTGGCCTGAATGCCACCCAGCGCGAGCTTGCCGCCAAACTGACCGACGATATAGGTACCGATAAGCGTGTATGCCTGCTGAAAGAACGAACTAAAGAAGATGGGGACGCACAGCGACAGCAGCTGCTGCCAAATAACGCCCTGCGTTACATCGATAGCCGTAGATTTCTTAGCCACACGCCCTCCCCACCAGCGTACGTCAAACAACAAAACGGCACTTTAAGACGAAAGCCAAAACCAGCTTAGCACCGACCGACGTCGGCCGAAACGTCCCGAACCAGAGCCCGGTGCGAAATATCTGCCTAGTGATACAGCCCCGGCTGGTAGTGGTACTCGTTGCTCACATGCGGGCACAGTTGCCAAAAGGCGACGGCACTAGCAGCGGCAACGTTGAGTGAATCGACCCCGTGCGCCATCGGAATGCGCACGGCTCGGTCGCAGCCGGCAATGGTCTTGGTGCCCAAGCCGGCACCCTCGGTACCCATAAAGATCGCTAGGCGGTCAATCTCCTGCAGCACGGGATCGTCCAGCGACACCGAATCATCCGTCAACGCCATGGCGGCACACGAAAAGCCGGCATCGTGCAGCGCCGCCAGCCCATCATGCGGCCATACGCGCGCCTCGCTGCCAATGCGCGTCCAGGGCACCTGGAACACCGTGCCCATGCTCACGCGGGCCGAGCGACGGTACAGCGGGTCACAGCAAGTGGGGCTCACCAAAATGCCATCGACGTTCAGCGCAGCCGCCGAGCGGAAAATCGCGCCGACATTGGTGTGGTCGACAATGCCCTCGAGCACGCACACGCGCACCGGGCGCTCACCCGCCGCCTCGACGACGCCACTCAAGAACTCGGCTACCGGAATCTGGCGTGGACGACGGAATGCCGCGAGCGCACCGCGCGTCACGTTAAAACCCGTCAGCTGCTCCATGAGCTCCATGGAGGCAACGAACACAGGAACCGGACCCGCGCCCTCGCGCACAACCAGGCGCTCAAACAGCGGCATCATCTGATCGAGCCAGCGTTCGCCCAAAAGAAAGCTCACCGGCTCGTATCCGGCGCGAACCGCACGCTCGATGACCTTGGCGCTCTCGGCGATAAAAATGCCCTTCTGCGGCTCCAGCACGCAGCGAAGCTCACGCTCGGTCAGTCGCACGTAGGCATCGAGCCGCTCGTCCTCGAGCGAATCGATTCGCAGCACCTCAACGGCATCAGTCATAGCAGCCAGCCCGCACCCTTCTTTACAGCACATCTATACCAAACGAGGCGACGCTAAGCGCCGCCCCATGCATTCAATCAACCCGATGATACCGTTCACGCCAGGCGATTTATGCCTCAACGCGACGATACGTCACGAACTCATAATCGAGACCCTCGTCACCCTCGCCCGAGGCAATCGTGGCAACCCCGCCACGCCGCGCAATCTCCCACGCGGGATCGGCGTCCAAGTCGGGAAAGTACGTGTCCACGGGATGGACGCAGTGGTTATGCGTGACCTCGGCCTCCGCGCAGCACGGCAAAAACTGACGATACACCTCGCCACCGCCGATCACCCACGCAACGGGCTCATCGGCAACCACGGCGAGCGCTTCGTCGACGCTATGCACCACGTCGACGCCCTCGGCAGCAAAGCTCTCGTCACGCGTGAGCACGATATTGCGGCGGTTCTTGAGCGGACGCCCACCGGGAAAACTCAGCAGGGTCTTGCGTCCCATAATAACCGGGCACCCTTTGGTGCACGCCACAAAATGGCGCATGTCGGCGCGATTGGACACCACCATGTCGCCCTCGCACCCAATGCCCCAGTCATCGCACACGGCGACAATGGCAGAAAGCTTACACGTCATGCGCGTCACCTACACCGCAATGGGGATGTTCTTGACCTGCGGGCCGTGCTCATAGCCCTCGACAATCAGGTCGTCGGTCGTAAACGCATAGAAGTCATGCACATCGGGGTTAAGCGTTACCTTGGGCGCGGCAAACTGCGGACGCTCGATAAGCTCGCGGACGATATCGACATGACGGTCGTAAATGTGGGCATCGGCAATCACATGTAGCAGCTCGCCGGGAATCATATCGACCGATTGCGCGACCATCATCAGCAAGATGGCGTACTGGCACACATTCCAGTTGTTCGCGGCCAAAATGTCCTGGCTGCGCTGGTTGAGAATCATGTTGAGCGTCGGTTTGTCATCCTGCGGGCGCTGCGTCACGTTATACGTCACGCTGTAGGCGCACGGATACAGGTGCATCTCGGACAAATCGCTAAACACATAGGTATTCGTCATAATGCGGCGGCTGTACGGCGTGTTCTTAAGGTCGTACAGAACGCGGTCCATCTGGTCGAAATCGCCCTCGGCATAATGGCTCTTCTGCCCAATCTGATACCCGTAGGCCTTACCGATGGAGCCGGTCTCGTCAGCCCACTCATCCCAAATATGGCTGTTGAGGTCATGCACGTTATTGGACTTCTTTTGATAGATCCATAGGATCTCATCCATGGCAGATTTGAGGGCCGTACGACGCAGGGTAAGCGCCGGAAACTCCTCACGCAGGTCATAGCGTGCCGTAACGCCAAAGTTTTTAATGGTATAGGCAGGGGTGCCGTCCTCCCACACCGGACGGACCTTTTGGCCCTCGGTGGTGGTGCCATGGTCCAGAATATCGCGGCACATGGTTACAAACTGTTGATCAGCCTTGCTCATTGACCCTCCTGTCAGTCGCCTATAAGCGATTTTTATTGTAGACCAGGCGCGCAGTGTCGGATTGGACACTTGGGTCGGCACACGCAATGCACGGCAGCACGGCTTCGCATTCAGAAGCTGGCCACTTTTGCTTTTTCTGACATATGCCAAAAATACCTTGTGCTGTTCCGTATGCGCGGTATCCTATTACTGACATATGTCAGATTTGGAGAGTGTATGGCAGGAAGACGCGAAAAATTGCGCCGCGTTGGGATCATCCCCGAATATCGCGGCTTTACCCCCGACGGCCTTGCCAGCGGAGACGCCATCGATATGACGATCGACGAGCTCGAAGTCCTGCGTTTATGCGACCTAGAAGGCCTCAATCAAGAGGCCGTCGCCCAGCGAATGGGCATCGCTCGTGCCACCGTGGCGGCCATCTGCAGCCGCGCACATCGCAAGGTGGCAAACGCGCTGGTCAACGGTCGGGCACTCAGCATTGAGGGCGGCAATATCGCATACTCCCCCATCACCACGACGACGGCCGCATGGCCAGCAAAGGAGGTCGGCACCATGAGGGTGGCAACCACGTACGACAACGGCAACATCTTTATGCACTTTGGCCGCAGCGAGCAGTTCAAGATCTACGACATTCAGGACGGCAAGGTACTCAACGAGCAGGTCGTGGGCACCGGCGGCACCGGCCACGGCGCACTTGCGGGCCTGCTCGCCAACGGCGGCGTGGACACGCTCATCTGCGGCGGCATCGGCGCAGGCGCTATCAACGCGCTTGCTCAAGCCGGCATCACGGTATACGCAGGTGCCCAGGGCAGCTGCGACGCTTGCGTCGAGGCCCTTATCGCCGGCACGCTCGCACAGAACGGCGAGGCCACGTGCGACTGCCACAGCCACGACCACGAGCACACCCATGAGCATGGCGGGTCCTGCGGCTGCCACGGCCACCACGACCACGAAGGCCACGAGGGCTGCGGCTGCCACTAACGGCACGGCACCGCGAGCTCGGGGCGCGAAGCCGAACGCAACCCAACAATCAAAGCCAACAACAAAGGCCACCCGGTAGCATCCGAGTGGCCTTTGCCATATCAAGCTGGAATTACAGCTCTATTTCTTATTGCGCATCTGCGCTTCCATCTGGCGCAGCAGGTCCATATCGGACTTAGGACCACCTGTTCCCAGGCCGCCCATGCCGCCCAAGCCCATGGCATCCAGACCGGGAATATTGGGCATGCGCATCTTTTTGCCCTTCTTACCCTTTTTGCCCTTCTTGCCACCAGCCTGTGCCTGATTGGCCATCGTGCGCATGCGGCCCATCATCTTGTTCATCTCGCCCCACTGCTTCATAAGGCTGTTGACCTCGGTGGGGGTTACGCCGGCGCCCTTGGCAATGCGGGCGCGGCGCTGGCCGTTGATGATGGAGGGACGCAGGCGCTCCTCCTTGGTCATCGACATGATGATGGCCTCGTTCTTATCGAAGATGCCCTCGTCCAGGTTGCCGCCCATCTGGTTGAGCGCGCGCTGGCCGCCAGGAAGCATACCCAGAATGCCCTTCATGCCGCCCATCTTTTTGACAGCTTTCATCTGGTCGAGCATGTCGTTCATGGTAAAGCCCTCGCGCAGCATACGCTCGGCAGCCTCAAGCTGCTCCGCATCGGCTGCCTCCTGGGCCTTCTCGATAATACCTACGACATCACCCATGCCCAAGATGCGCTTGGCCATGCGGTCCGGGTAAAACGGCTCCAGCGAGTCGGGCTTCTCGCCCATGCTCACGAACTTGATGGGCTTGCCGGTCACCTGACGCACCGAAAGTGCGCCACCGCCACGGGCGTCACCGTCGAGCTTGGAGATGATAACACCGTCAAAGTCAGTGCGCTCGGCGAAGGTCGAGACGACGTTGACGATATCCTGGCCGGTCATGGCATCGACGACCATCAGCACCTGATCGGGCTTGACGGCCTTCTTGATGTCCACGGCCTCCTGCATCATTTGCTCGTCGATCTGCAGACGACCGGCGGTATCGACGATGACCACGTCACGCAGGTGGTCGACGGCCTCCTGGATGGCGCCCTTGGCGATATCGACCGGGTGCTCGCCGTCACCGCGGAAGACCGGCACGCCGATCTCGCCACCGAGCGTGGCAAGCTGGTCGGCAGCAGCGGGACGGTAGACGTCGCACGCGGCGAGCAGCGGCGAGCGGCCCTGCTTCTTGAGCAGGTAGGCAAGCTTTACGGCAGCCGTGGTCTTACCGGAGCCCTGCAGGCCCACGAGCATGATGACATTAGGAATGCGGTTACTAAAAACGAGCTTGCTCTCGGTGGAGCCGAGCATCTCGGTGAGCTCGTCGAGCACGATCTTGACGACGTTTTGCGCCGGCGACAGCGACTCCATGACCTCGGCGGTCATGCAGCGCTCCTTGGTCTTAGCAACGAACTCCTTGACGACCTTAAAGTTAACGTCGGCCTCGAGCAGCGCCATGCGAATGTCGCGCATGGCCGAGGTGATATCGGCCTCGGTCAGCTTACCCTTGCCGCGCAGGCGGTCAAATGTGTCGTTGAGACGATCGCTCAGGGAATCAAACACTGGTTACTCCTTAGTTGGACTCGCCCACCAGGGCGCGGCAGAAATCTTTGGCGTTAAACTCCTGCAGGTCATCGACCTGCTCGCCCACGCCCACGCGCAGAATCGGGAGCTTGAGCTTCTCGGCCACGGCCATGGCGATACCGCCCTTTGCCGTGCCGTCGAGCTTTGTCATGATAATACCGTCAAGACCCAGCGCCTCGTTAAACTCGAGCGCCTGGTTCAGACCGTTTTGGCCTGTCGCGGCATCGATCACAAGGACGACCGAGACAGGCATGGGGCCGGCGGCCATATTGGCGGCGCGTTTACGCGTCACATTGACCACCTTGGCAAGCTCGCGCATGAGTTCGGGGCTCGTGTGCAGACGGCCAGCGGTATCGATAAGCACCAGGTCGCTGCCGCGCCTGTCGGCCTCGTCGAGCACGTCGTAGCAAACGCTTGCCGGGTCGGAGCCGCGGTCGCGCTTGATGACGGGGACGCCGGCGCGCTGGCCCCACACATCGAGCTGCTCGATGGCGGCGGCGCGGAAGGTATCGGCCGAGCCGATCACGACATTCTTGCCGCGGGCAGCCATGGCGCTCGCGATCTTGCCGACCGTTGTGGTCTTGCCGGCACCATTAATGCCCACAAACAGCACGCAGCTCGGCGTGTCGGCGAACGGATCGCGCTCGGCGGGCACAAAATGTTGCTCGAGTTGCTCGGCCAGGGCACGACGGAGTTGCGGGGCGGTCTTGAGGTTCTTCTTGGCCGCGGCATCGCGCAGGTCATCGGACACCTTGATCGCGACCTCGGCACCCATGTCACCCATGACGAGGGTGTCCTCTAGGTCCTCCCAAAAATCCTCGTCGACCTCGCCGCCAAAGTAGAAGACCTCGTTAAGGGCCTCGCGGCTGCGCTCAAGTCCGCGCGAGAGAGCATCGAAGAATCCCATTATGCATTCACGACCTTTCCGGTTTCG
This sequence comes from uncultured Collinsella sp., assembly GCA_958445895.1. Classification (GTDB taxonomy): domain Bacteria; phylum Actinomycetota; class Coriobacteriia; order Coriobacteriales; family Coriobacteriaceae; genus Collinsella. The sequence continues at coordinate 32,663 of CAUCTV010000006.1, read as the reverse complement.
CGATCGAGTTTTTGCGAGACGACGCGGCTGACGCCGTCGGCTTGCATCGAGACGCCATAGAGAACGTCAGCGTCCTCCATAGTACGGCGCTGATGCGAAATGACCAAGAGCTGTGTATCGGAACGCAGCACATCGAGGGCTCCGATGAGCTTGGACAGGTTGGCGTCATCAAGCGCCGCCTCGACCTCGTCCAGCACATAGAACGGCACCGTGCGCGTGCGATACACGGCAAAGAGCAGGGCGAGCGCCGTCAGACTCTTCTCGCCGCCCGACATGAGCATCATCTTGGTGATGCGCTTGCCGCGCGGCTGCGCCACGACCTCGATACCCGTCTCGGCCGGATGCTCGGGATCGGTCATCTCCAGATGAGCCTGACCACCCGGGAACAGCATAGCGAAGATCTCGCGGAAGTTCGCGTCGACCTTCTCAAACGTCACAAGGAACGCCTTGCGCATCTTGCGATCAATAGCCACCGTGATCTTGGTGAGCGCCTTACGCGCGCTCTCCAGATCGGCCAGCTGCTCCTCGATGTAGTCAGCGCGGCGCTTGAGCTGATCGTACTCCTCCATGGCAACTTGGTTCACGGGACCAAGGTTGTTGATCTGGCGCACAAGCTGGTTGAGCTCGCGCTCGGCGGCATCGCGGTCCGTGGGCGCAGGAAGCATAAGCGCTTCCTCGAGTACCGTGTTGCCATCGGCGGTAATGGCCTTAATGGCGGCCTCTACCTGCACCTCGAGCTTGCCACGCGCGACCTTAAACTCGTTTTGCGTGGCGGTGGCGGTATCGACCTTCTCCTTAGCGCGGGCAACCTCTGCCTTGGCATCCTCGATGGTCTTCTTGAGCGAAGCGGAGTCCGCCTCCTCCAGAGAGGCCTGGTCACGCAGACGCGCTGCCCAATCCGACGCGCGCTCCAGCAGGGCCGAATAGCGCTCGTGCATGGGATCGACGCGCAGGCGCAGCAGCTCGAGTGAGCGCGAGGCCTGGCGTGTTCCGCGGATACGGCGGTCGATGCCCTCCAGGCGATGCTCCAGATCGGGTACTCGGCCCTTCAGAGAACGCAAGCGCTCGCTCGTCTGGGCCAGGCGGACCTTGGCATCGGCGAGCTTGCCGGCGGCCTCGGAATCGTCACGGCGAACGCGGTCGAGTTCGTCGTTGGCTTCGGCAATCTGAAGGCCAAGATCGCTTGCCTGCGCTCGGGCCTCGTCACGCGAGCGGGTGAGCTCGTCCACGCGCGGGCGCGCAGCGCGAACGGCCTCGGCGGCCTGCTCGCGGCGCTTGGAGATGCGCACGCGCTCGACCTCGGCGTTGTTGGCGCTTTGCTCCAGGCGGCCAATCTCGGAGAGCAGCGAGCGGCGCTCGCCCTCAAGACGGGCGATCTCGCCGGCGGCATCGCCCTCAGCGGCACGCGCCTCTTCGACGGCCGCATTGGCCTCGACGACCTGATCCGACACATGCTCAAACACAGCAGTCAGATCGGGCTCCAGGCCCTCCAGCTCGCGAATGCGACGCTTGCGCTCCAAGGCACCCGACGCCTCGCCGGCGTCGAGGCCCACACGCACCAGGCCGCCGCAGGCGACGCGGGCGCCATCGGGGGTCACGTAAGTCACGCCGTCAACGACAGGCGCGGCCAGCGCAGCCGCCAAGTCGTCGACAACGTAATAGCCGCCGAGCAGCGCCTCGACAACCGGGCCATAGCCGGCGCGTACGGACAGGCGATCGACCAGGCGGGAACCGGCAGCGCCCTTAGCGGCAGCAGAGGCGCTCGCACCGCGCGCCACCAGCAGCGCCTCGCCCGAGGCCTTCTTCTGGTCCAGAGCGGCACGACCGGCACGCTCAAGCGCGGACGTATCGTCGAACAGCAGCGCATCGATATCGCCGGCAAGCAGCTGCTCCACCAGGCCCTCGAGCTCACGAGGGGCCTCGAGCACGTCGCCCAGACGACCCGAGACATCGTCGCCCAGTACACCCACCAGACAGCTCACGAGCGGCGAGCTGTCGGCCATGCGGGCATCGAGTTTCTTTTGGCTAGCAAGCTCCGAGCGCACCTCGGACAGTTTGTTGCGCGCCTCGCTCTCGCGGGCACGCAAGTCCTTAAGGGCTGCACGGGCGACCTCGGTAGCCTCGCGAGCATCAATCTGGGCTTGACGGGCCTGATCAAGTGCACTGTCGAGCTCCTCGGCGCGGTCGCGACGGCTCTCGAGTGAGGCCGTGACTTCCTCGAGCTGCTCGTCGATCTGCTCCAGGCGTGAGGCGTACATGTTGTCCTCGACCTCGGCGTTGCTCAGCGAGTCCTTCACCTTGGCGAGTTCGAGCGCCGCGTTATCGGCCACACGCTGCACATCGCGTTGCTCACGCGTAAGCTGCGAAATCTGATTGTCGAGCGCCACGCGCCGCTCGTGGAGCTGAGCGGCGGCAGGACCAGCGGCGTCAACGTCCTCCTGGGCCTGCATGTGCGCGCCGGTCACTTCCTCAAGCTGCGCACGCGCGTCCTCGAGCTCCTCTACCACGCGACGACGCTGATGCTCGGAGCTCGAGATCTGGCCGCGCATGTCGGACAGGCGCGACACCATGTTGTGGCCCTTTTCCTCGAGCAGGCGCATATCGGAGTTAATGCGGCCGACCACGTCTTGCATATGGCGGCGCTGCTCGCCCAGATCGCCCACAAACAGGCCCTTTTCCTCGAGCATGACCTGGAGCTTCTCGAGCTCGCGTTCCTTTTCGCCCAAGCGGTACTGCGCAAGCTCCAGCTCGGCGGCACCTTCCTTGGAGCGGCTCTCCAAGTCGTTCCACTGCGACTGCAGCGAACGCAGCTCGTCGACGGCTAGCATCTGCGTAAGCTCGTTCGCGCGCGAGGACAGCTCTTTGTACTTGCGCGCACGATCGACCTGACGCTCCAGAGGTCGCAGCTGACGGGCGATTTCCTTATTGATGTCGCGGGCACGCGTCAGGTGCTCGTCCATCGACTTAATCTTTTTGAGCGCACGCTCCTTGCGGCGTTTGTGCTTGGAAATGCCGGCGGCCTCCTCGATGAGGGCGCGGCGCTCCTCGGGGCGGCTCTGCAAAATGGCGTCGAGCTTGCCCTGGCTGATGATGGAATGCGTATCCTTGCCCAAGCCCGAATCGTGCAGGATGTCCTGAATGTCCATCAGGCGGCACGGACTCGAGTTGATGAGGTACTCGCTTTCGCCCGAGCGATACATACGACGGGTGATGGCGACCTCGTCAAAGTCGACGGGCAGCATATGGTCCGAGTTATCGAGCACCAGCGTGACCTCGGCGACACCCACCGGCTTGCGCGCTGACGAGCCCGAGAAGATGACATCCTCCATGGCCTGGCCGCGCAGCTGCTTGGCGCTCTGCTCGCCCAGGACCCACAGAATCGAGTCAGAGATGTTCGATTTTCCCGAGCCGTTGGGACCGACAATGACGGTCAGGCCCGGCTCAAACGTCATATGGGCGCGGTCGGCAAACGACTTGAACCCTTTGAGCGTGAGGGACTTGAGATACACGGTTCCTCGCTTAAACAGGCTTCTTGTTGAGAATCACGCCGTTGGTGGTGTAGCCCATGCGGTCAAGTGCCTCGAGTGCAGCGGCTCCCTCGGCTTCCTTCTTTGAGGAGCCGGAGCCGCGACCCTGGCGAATACCATCAATCAACACCACGGCGGTAAAGGTGGGCGCATGCGCCGGGCCCTCGGAGCCAACGAGCTTATACGCCGGGGGTTCGTGACCGTCGGCTTGCACGCACTCCTGCAAGAACGATTTGGGGTTCGCGGGGTGCTCGGCACGCTCGGAGGCCAGGTGCGGTTTGAGCGTACGATGGATAAAGTCCGCCGCAACATCCCAGCCGGCATCCAAGTACAGCGCACCCACGAGCGACTCGTAGACGTTCTCGAGCGCCGAGTGCAGGCCGCGCGCGCCGGTACCGGTCTCGGAGGCACCAAAGATGATGATGTCGTCGATGCCCAGCTCATGCGACACCTCGGATAGCGTAGCGCCCGAGACAAGCGACACTTTCAGGCGCGTGAGCTTGCCCTCGTCAAACTCGGGATAGGACTCAAAGAGCGAACGGGCGACGACGGCGCCCAAAATGGAATCGCCCAAGAACTCAAGGCGCTCATAGCTGGCAGAAACCGGCTGGCCCTCGACTGCCGAGGGATGCGTAAGCGCCGCGCGCAGAAGCACCTTATTATTGAACTCGTGGCCCAGAATTTCCTGGGCACGCGTAAGTCGTTCAGACAAAGCCAAGACCTAGGCCTCCCTGGCGTTTTCGATCGCGTCGACGGCGTCGGCGACAGAGTTGAGCGAGAGCAAAGTCTCGTCATCGATCTCGAGGTTGAACTCGTCCTCGATAGCCGTAACCAGCTGCAGGCGCTCGAGCGAGTTGGCATCGAGATCGTCAAAGGTGGTCTCATCGCTAATTTCGGCAACATCGACGCCCAGAACGTCAGCAGCGACCTCGGCGATCTTGTCGAAGATTTCGGAGCGGTCCATAGCGCTTCCTCTCATAGTGCATGAATACCAAAAGAATGGTACCGCCCGGGCGGTACCAAGACACGGTTCTGATTCTACCCCACGAAGCAGGCCGCGAGGCACATAACAGCGCTCTAACTCGCTCTTACAAAACGATGCCGTCCATGGAGTTGGCGACATTCTCGACCAGCCCGGCGCGCACGGCTTCGGCCGCCGCAAGCGTACCGTTTTTAACAGCTTCGACCGAGGTGGCGCCATGGCCGATCAGAACCACGCCGCGCAGGCCCAAAAGAATCGCGCCGCCCTTGGCGTCGCCAGAGAGCTTGGCCTTTATCTCACGCATCTGCTTTTTAATGAGCAGCGCGGCTATCTTGGTGCCAAGCGAAGACATAAAGACGCCCTTGAGCTCCTGCAACAAAAACTTGGCAGCGCCCTCGGTGGCCTTGAGCGCAATGTTGCCCGACATGCCGTCGGCCACGACGACATCGAAGTGGCCCGAGGTAAGGTCGGTACCCTCGCAGTTGCCCACAAAGCCGGGAACGGCAGCCTTCATGGCCGGGAAGCAGGACTTGGTAAAGTTGGAGCCCTTCTCGTCCTCGGTGCCGTTAGCAAGCAGGCCCACGCGGGGATGCTCGATACCCAAAACGACGCGGGCATAGGCGGCGCCCATCTGGGCAAAGCGCACCATATCGTCCACCTCGACATCGGGGTTGGCGCCCATATCGCACAGCACCGTCAGGCCGCCGGCGCGATTGGGCAGTGCATTGGTCAGACAGGGGCGCACCGGCTGCTTCTTGCCTTCGGCCTGATACCTAAACGGCGTCACATAGGCGGTAGCGGCAGCGGTCATGGCACCGGTCGAACCGGCAGAGAAGAACGCGTCAGCATTGCCCTTCTTGATGGCGCGGCACGACAGCACGATCGACGATTTACGCTTGGTCATCACGGCGCGAATGGGATCGTCATCCATGGCGATAACGTCGGGTGCCTCAAGGGCCTCAACACGTGCATGGGAAGCAGCAAAGGGATTGACGATTTCAGCGGGGCCAGCTGCCAAGACCTCGATATCGGGATCGGCGGCAAGCGCAGCCTCGATACCATCGAGAACAACCTGAGGTTTCTCGTCTCCGCCCACAACGTCTACACAAACGCGAACGTTACTCATATACATGCTCCTTATACAAAAATGGCCGACTCATTGAGCCGGCCATTGTGGTTCCATTTGGAACGGCATCGCATCCAGAGTATACCGTTACTCGGTAACGATAACCTCGCGGTCCTTGTAGAAACCGCAGCTGGGGCACACGTGGTGCGGAAGCTTGACAGCGCCGCAACGGGGGCACGTGGACTGAGCCGCAGCCGAGATCTTCATGTTGGCGGAACGACGGGTGTGAGTGCGGATACGACCCTGCTTTTGTTTAGGTACGGGCATAGTGACCTTCCTTATGAACTATCCAGTGTGGCGATTACGCGCAAGTAGCGATACTACCACAGTTTTACTCATCGAGCTTGAGATTCTTCAATGCTGCAAATGGATTTTCCGTGGCAGCGGCCCATTCTGCCTCTGCCTGGGCGGCGCAATCGCATTGCTCGACGTTGAGATTGCAACCGCAAGTGGGGCACAGACCGCGGCAATCGGGCTTGCACAGAACGACAAACGGCGTGTCCATAACGACCGCGTCGTTGATGGGCTCACCCAGATCGACGATGCGATCCTCACCCAGGAGCTCGTAGCCGTCCTCGTAGGCCTCGGGATCCTCGGGCTCGTTAAAGAGATAGAATTCCTCGATCTCACCGGCGATATCAAACGAAGCGGGCTCCAGGCAACGGTCGCACTCACCGGTTGCATGCGCGCGGACCATGCCCGTAAGCAGAACACCGGTGCCGGCATTGGTAAAGACCACATCGTAATCAATGCCGTTCTGCAGCTGGTACTCCTTCTCGCCCACCGTATAGGTGGCAACATCGACCTTACCGGTCAGCGGATACGAATCTCCAGGAAACTCGAGCTGCTCGGAAAGATCGACGGTAACGCTCGGGAACTCAGCCATTACCACTGACCATTCTGTTGGGCGGCACCCTCGTTGAGCTGCTGACGGCAACGGGTAACGGTGCCGGTCAGGCTCTTGAGGTTCTCCTCCAGGTGCGTAAAGACCTGCTCTGCGTAGTCCTCGGCAGCATAACGCGTCTCGCGCTCGTACTGCTGGGCACGATCGCGGATGTCGTCGGCCTGCTGCTGCGCAAGGCGGACGATCTCCTGCTCACCGGCAATGGTGAGGGCCTGCTGCTGAGCGTCGGCGATGATGGAATCGGCCTGGGCGGCGGCGGAAGCCATAAGCTCCTCGCGCTCCTTAAGGATACGGCGGGACTTCTGCCACTCCTCGGGATAGCTCATGCGGATCTCGTCGAGGATGTTGAAGAACACGTCGGCGTCGATGACCTTGAACTGAGCGTTCTTGCCGAAAGGCGGCTTGGCTTCCTCGATCAGCCCTTCGAGCTCATCGACCAAGCTGACGATCCTATCGCCAGGAAAATTCTCGCCCGGCATCCGGTCTCCTTTCATAGGTAACATATCATCGTGCTAGTTTACCACATGCCACCAGGCAATAAGAAACGTCACGAAAAGCGATGTTTGAGCGCTTTGACCACATTGGGCGGAACAAAATTGGAAACGTCGCTACCGAGCGAAGCAATCTGGCGAACGACCGAACTCGAGATGTAGCCGTACTGCGGAGCACTCATGACAAAGATGGACTCCAGCTCGTTATCCAAGCGATAGTTGAGGTCGGCCTGCTGCAGCTCATACTCAAAGTCGGTCATGGCGCGCAGGCCCTTGACCACGGCCCCCGCCCCCTGCTCACGAGCGAAGTCGACCAAGAGGCCGGTAAAGGGCAGGACCTCGACGCCGTCGATATCGCCGAGCGCCTCGCGGGCCAGCGCCACGCGCTCATCGAGCATAAACGTGGTGCCCACGCCGTTTTTGCCCTGCGACTCGGCAACAGCGACGATCACGCTGGGAAAGATGCGACGGGCGCGGCGGATCACATCGATATGGCCAAACGTGATGGGATCGAAGGTGCCCGGGACGATCACGCGGTTGATGGTGTCATTCATGAGCATCCTCCTGAAAAGTCGTGCCGTCGCTGCCATCGGCATCGGCGACGGTATCGTCATCCTCGCCCTCGCCGACCCAACGAAGCAGGTCGACCGAGGTAATGCCGTAGCGCTTCTCGCGCACGATCTCAAAGCCTGCCGGATGCGCGCCCGCATCGGCGGCGGCATGCTCAAACAGGGCATAAGCGCCAGGTGCAAGCAGACCCTGCTGAGCCAGGTTCTGCAGCAGTATCTCGACCGGCTCGGCACCAAAAGCATAGGGCGGGTCGAGCAGGACCAGATCAAAGGGGCCGCCCGGCACACGACCGCGCGAGGCGCTCGCCAGCATGTCGCCCGTTACCACGCGCCAACGCGCACGGTCATGGCAGAGCGACTCGATATTCTTGGTAATGAGCCGCGCGGCATTCCGATCGATCTCGAACGTCGTGAGCGAGCGGGCCCCACGAGAGAGCATCTCTAACCCTAAGGCACCGGAGCCGCCAAAGGCGTCCAGCACACGAACCTCGTCCAAATCGAAATCGAATGCCGACATGACCATAGATGCGCACGCCTCGCGCACGCGATCAGTCGTGGGGCGGGTGACATCGCGACCACGGGGCTCCTCGATCTTACGACCGCGCCATTCGCCGCCGATGATTCTCATCCTCCGCTGACCTCCTTAAAGATATGTCGATAACGCATGGCGACCGCCTCGCGCAAGGGACGCGTCGCCACAGAGTCAAGGTTGCAAGCATACCGCAAGAGCTCGACCGCGTCCAAATGGGCCCATTCGATAAGATCCTCGTCGGCGTCCAGGTCCACAAAGCGCAGGGTCACGCCGCCATGCTGACGGTAGCCCAGGATTTCGCCCTCATGGCGCAAACGCAGGTCCATCTGGGCGAGCGTAAAGCCGTCTGAGGTCTTTTCGAGCGACTGGAGGCGGTCTTGTGCCGCCGACGCGCCGCCGTTGCCCTTGGAGTGCGTCATGACCAGGCAGGTGCCCGACACGCTGCCGCGGCCCACACGGCCGCGCAACTGGTGCAGGGCCGCCAAGCCAAAGCGCTCACCGTTCTCGATGACCATGACGGTGGCGTTGGGCACGTCGACGCCCACCTCGACCACCGTGGTCGAAACGAGCACGTCGATCTCACCGCGCTTGAAGGCATCGATCACGCGGTCCTTCTCCCCCGCCGGCATGCGGCCATGAAGGCGCTCGATAGTAAGTCCCGGCAACGCCAGGCGCAGCCGGTCGAGCTCGGTTGCCGTATCGTGCAGCGGCACGGGGACGGTCACGCGGCCCTCATCGTCGCGGGCGATACCGGGGACATCCTCAAGCTCATCGGCCGAGTCGCTCGGCTCCACAAGCGGGCAGATCACGTAAGCCTGCTGGCCCTTTTCATGCGCCTCGCGAATGGCGCCGTAGGCCAGGTCGCGGCTCGACTCGGTGAGCACACGCGTCGTAACGCCCGCCCCCGGAACAGGCCGATGGCGGATGATGCTCGTGTCAAGGTCGCCGTAGACCGAGAGCGCCAGCGTGCGCGGAATCGGCGTCGCCGTCATAACGAGCAGGTCGGCACCCGGGCCCTTGGCACGCAGGGCATTGCGCTGGCCCACACCAAAGCGGTGCTGCTCGTCGATAACGACAAGCGACAGATGCTTAAACGCCACGTTATCCGAAAGGACCGCGTGGGTTCCAAAGAGGACGTCGAGCTCGCCCGATTCCAGCTGCACATGGATCTGCTCACGCTCTGCCGCCGGCGTGGCACCCGTCAGGAGCGCCCAGGACATGCCGGCCTGCGAGAGCAAGGGGCCGGTCTTATCGGCATATTGGCGCGCTAGCACACCCGTTGGCGCCATAACGCAGGACTGGGTGCCGCTATCGGCCGCAACGGCCAGCGCGCAGGCGGCGACGGCGGTCTTGCCGGTTCCGACGTCGCCCAGCAGCAGGCGGTTCATCACGCGCCCGCCATCGCACATGTCGTGCAGGATGTCTTGGAACGCGGCCTCCTGCTCGTCGCTCAGCGAAAACGGGAGGGCCTGCTTAAGCGCGGCCAGATGCTCGCCCGCGGTGTGGGCGTAGGGAACGACCTCGACCATGCCACCGTCGTTGCGCAGACGCAGCGCCAGCTGAAGGTAGAGGCACTCCTCGTAGGCAAGCCGTGCGCGCGCGATATCGCGCTCGGCCATGCTCGATGGAAAGTGAATTGAGCGCAGCGCACGAGCATTGCTCATCAGGTGGCGCTTGACGCGTAAGCGTGCGGGAATCGGGTCGAAGGGATTGCCGACAACCTCGAGCGCGCCGCTTACGATGCGGCGCATCCACGCCTGGCTCACGCCATCGCTCACATAATGGACCGGCAGTATGGTGCCCGCGGCACGCCCATCCTCGAGCTTTTCGAAATGCGGCGAGGCCATCTGCTTAAAGCCGTAGGCAAACTCGACCTTACCCATCACGGCCAGGCGGTCGCCCTGCTTAAACTGCTGGGCAATCCAGGGCTGACGGAAAAAGGCGACCTGCAGCACGCCCGTCTCGTCCACCAGCGAGACCTCGGTCACCTGCATACGCGGGCGGGGCTGCTTTTGAACGATACGATCGACCGTGGCGACAATCGTGCACACGGTACCGATGGGCGCCATCTCGATGGACCAGGAGCGCGTAAAGTCGAGATATCGGTGAGGGATATGGAGGAGGAGGTCCCCCACCGTCCGAATTCCCAGACGGCGAAGGGCCTCCTCACGTTTACCCGAAACATATTTGAGTCGCGCGATATCCTCGTCGAGCGCATTGCTCTGGGCAAAGCGCTCCGAGACGCGCGGCACGGAGCACGGCTCGGACATGGGTAGATGCCTACTCGATCGAGAAGATCACGGGATAGAGCGGCTGCTCACCACGATGGGCGTCAATCTCCAGGTCGGGCTGAGCCTCCTCGATGGCGTCGACGATCTCCTGGAAGGCCTCATCGGACAGCTCCTCGCCGGCCAGAATCGTCAGCGCGTCGCCCTCCTCTTCCTCCTGCATGCGGTTGATGCAGTCGAGCGTGACCTGTTTCACATCGGAGCCGACCACGTCGATGGAGCCGGCAATGATACCCATGACGTCACCGGAGTGAATTGGAGAGCCGTCAGAGGCGCTGGAATCGCGCACGGCACGGGTGACCTCGCCATCCCGAACCTCGCTGATGGCGTCGACCATGGCGGCGACGGCGTCCTCGAGCTCGGAATCGGGCAGGACTGCGAACAGCGCAGAGAACGCCTGCGGGACGGTCTTGGTGGGAACGACGGAGACCTTCTTGTCGGTGCAAGCAGAAGCGGCAGCCTCGGCAGCCATGCGGATGTTGCCGTTATTGGGCAGGATGATGACCGAGGTCGCGTTGACCTGGTCGACGGCGCCCAGCAGGTCGGCAGTCGAGGGGTTCATGGTCTGGCCACCGGAGACAATCACGTCAACGCCGAGGGACTTGAGGATGTCGGCCTCGCCCGAACCGGCGGCAACGGCGACAAAGCCCAACGCCTTGGCAGGCTCAGCGGCCTTTTCCTGGTCCTCATGAATCTTGGCGGTACGGTCGTGGGCCTCCATCTCCATGTTGTGGATAAAGACCTCGTAGATCTGACCAAGCTGCAGCATGTGCTCGAGCACCAGGTTAGGCGTGTTGGAGTGCACGTGAATCTTGTAGTCGGGGTAGGCACCCACGAGCAGCTCGCAGTCGCCCATGGAGCCCAGGAACTTAAGGCACTCGTCCTCGTCAAACGGGGCGTCGGCCTTAAAGAGGAACTCATTGCAGTAGCGGAACTCCGAGCCCTCCCAGTCGTCGTTGGCCTCAATCTCAACGCGACCAAGGGCCGCGTCGCGGGCAGAGCCGGCTGAATCAAACGTGGCGGAGAAATCCTCGACAACGGTGCTGCGGCCAAGCGCGGCGGCAACAAAGTTCTCCAGGAAGATGGCAAAGCCAAAGGCGCCGGAGTCGACCACGCCGTTCTCCTTCAGAACGGGCAGCAGGTCGGGCGTGCGGGCGACGGACTGGTAGGCCTCGACGACGATGGCATCGAGCGCGTCCTCGGCCGAGAACTTCTTCTTTTCGCACTCGTCGGCCTTGGTCGAAACATCTCGCAGGACCGTGAGAATCGTGCCCTCGATGGGCTTACGGACAGCCTGGAAGGCGACCTTGACGGCGCGGCGGAAGGCGAAGGCGATGTTGGCGGACGTGATAGGCTCATCGGCGGAGACGAGACCCTCGGCCACGCCGCGCAGAATCTGCGAGGTGATGACGCCGGAGTTGCCGCGAGCGCCCATCAGGGAGCCGTGGGTGATGGCGCCGGCGATGGCCTCCATATCGGCATCGGCGGGAAGGGCGGAAAGCTCCTTGGTCACCGAGGCGAGCGTGAGCGACATGTTGGTACCGGTGTCGCCGTCGGGCACGGGGAAGACGTTGAGCTTGTTGATCTCCTCGGCCTTGTCGGAAACGGCAGCCGCAGCGATCGGAAAACAGGTGCGAATGGTCTTTGCAATCATGGGTATTTGAATCTCCGTTTTCGGATGCTAGTTCAGACGGCTCTTGAGCGCGTCGATGTGGATGCCGATCTTAAGGCTGGCGGGATCGATCTGGGCGATCTCCTGCAGGGTGAAGGCAACGGAGCTCGAAAGATTGTGGCAGACGGACTTCATGTTGACGCCGTTCTCGAGCACGACGTGAAGATCGACCGTAAGGCCGTTCTCGTCGGCGGAGACAAGCACGCCCTTGCGGAGGCGCTGACCGGCAAGCAGGCGCACGCTCTCGGCGCCCTGGAGCTGCTCAGCCATGCCGACGACGCCATAGCACGTCATCGCGGCATAACCGGCAATATCGGCAATAACGTCGTTCGAGACGCTCAGGCTGCCGTTAATGGTCTCAGACACAAGAATCTCCTTATCTGGTGCTCGCGGCACCATGTCGTGGGAGCAATCATTGCAATATTCTACAACGACCGCGCCATGTTGAGGTGGCGGGTCACGGGATTACATCCTCGACACGAAATGTTGATACGGTAACGTTCGCGCCAGGCGATCGCGGCATGAAAAAACCCGCCACATAAGCGACGGGTTTTACAACCTGGCTCCCCGGGTAGGACTCGAACCTACAACAGCGCGGTTAACAGCCGCGTGCTCTACCATTGAGCTACCGAGGAATTAAAAAGCCCAACGGAAAGGGCTGGAAAATTCTGGCTCCCCGGGTAGGACTCGAACCTACAACAGCGCGGTTAACAGCCGCGTGCTCTACCATTGAGCTACCGAGGAATAGGTGCGTGCTCTCAAGCAACGAAGTTTATTATACGGACGAATCAGCTTAGGGCAAGAGCTTTTTTGAGAATTTTTCCGACCCAGTCATTGGGGACGTTCTTAAACGACCAGTCATTCAAGAACGTCCCCAATGTCTACATGAAAGCGCCCCCAAGCGGATGTGCTTGAGGGCGCCTCTTGCTTGACTAGCTCTCGATATAGTCCTTCAGCTTACTGCTACGGCTCGGGTGGCGAAGCTTGGCCAGAGTCTTGGACTCGATCTGGCGGATGCGCTCACGCGTGACGCCAAACTCGCGGCCGACTTCCTCGAGCGTACGGGGATGTCCGTCAACAAGGCCAAAGCGCAGCTCGATAACCTTGCGCTCACGATCGGCAAGCGAGTCGAGCACCTGGGTGAGCTGCTCCTGCAGCATGGAGAAGCTGGCGGCATCGGGCGGAACGATAGCCTGGGAGTCCTCGATGAAGTCGCCCAGCTGGGAATCCTCTTCCTCGCCGATAGGGGTCTCGAGCGACACGGGCTCCTGCGAAATCTTCTGGATCTCGCGGACGCGGTCGGCACTCATGTCCATCTCGGCACCGATCTCCTCGGGGGTCGGATCGCGACCCAGGTCCTGGAGAAGCTGGCGCTGCACGCGAACGAGTTTGTTGATGGTCTCGACCATGTGCACGGGAATACGGATGGTACGGGCCTGGTCGGCGATAGCGCGCGTGATGGCCTGACGGATCCACCACGTGGCGTACGTGGAGAACTTAAAGCCCTTCTGGTAGTCGAACTTCTCGACGGCGCGGATCAGACCGAGGTTGCCCTCCTGGATCAGGTCCAAGAACAGCATGCCGCGACCGACGTAGCGCTTGGCGATGGAGACGACCAGACGCAGGTTGGCGCTGATGAGCGCCTGCTTGGCCTCGAGACCCACGTTCTCGATACGGGTCAGGCGACGCATCTCGGCGCGGGTAAGCTCGATCTCGCCCGCCTCGGCGGCCTCGAGCTTCTCGGTGGCATCGAGACCGGCCTCGATCTTCATGGCCAGATCGACCTCTTCGGAGGCGGTCAGCAGGTCGACCTTACCGATCTCCTTAAGGTACATACGAACCGGGTCGCCGGTCAGCATCACCGTGGAGGCATCGATGCCGCGCACGCGCGAGCGCGAACGGGACGTACGCACGGTGCGCTTCTTCTTGCTCTTGGAAGAACCCATCTCGGCGTCGGCCTGACGGGCCATCTTAAGCTCGTGATCGTCGAGTGAACCGGAATCGTGCTCGTCGTCATCGAAATCATCGGTATCGCTATCGTTATCGTCATCTTCGACGCCCATGGGAGCGTCGTCGTTTCCGCTCGCGGAGATAATCTGGATGCCGCTGTTGCGCAGCGCGGAATACACCGCGTTGAGTTGCTCGTCAGATACATCGATATCCTTCAGGGCGACCTGAATCTCGTCCTCGGTTACCGAAGTCCTGTTTGAGCCGCTGCCCATGAGCTTTGCAACGTAGGATTCCAGCCCAGTACCCGTGCTCTCACTCTTATTTGGCACAGATTCTCCCTTCATAGTCCACAGGACTCATTACTTTAGCACACACCTACACGTCTATACCCAAAATTCAGACTGGATATAGGCGCAAATACGCTGGTTGACCACAACATCTAGGCCTGCTCGGCGCCCGCAGTCTCCAAACCGATCAAACGGAACGGATCCGCCACGCCGCCGATCGACTTTTGGAGCTCACGCTGGCGCTGAGAATCTTGCATCGCCTGCATCGTCAGCACACGGCGTGCCTCATCGTCGAGCGACCGGTCCTGGCGAAGCTTGGCCTGTGCGGCGCGCATGCGGCGCTTGATGGTGTAGAGCTCGAGGGTGTCGAGCATAAACACGATGTTCGTCTCGGTGGGGTGCTTACTCGTCGACGAAATGCGCCCGGCACTAACAAGCGACGCTGCCTCGGGACACACGGCGCGCGCCGCATCCATGCACGCCGTGGGGTCGGTGCCCGGCGGCGTCGCGAGCACGGCCCACGCGATGGACTCGTGACGCGGATCCACCCACTCGATCGAGCAGATGCGATCGGCATACGTGCGGAACAGGTCGGGGTAGCTCGTGAGCATCGTCAGCAGCTCGCGCTCCCCCGCCAAAGACTTTCGCTCTAGGTCGGTCAGCACGATCGGCATCGTCGGCGACGCGGGTGCGCCCATTATATCGGCGACCGGTGCCGCGCCATCCATACCAACCGGCACATCAATCGGCGGCATATCGTCGACAGCCTCGACCGGCGCGGCCCCGTAGGCCTCGAGCGGCACATAGTCGTACGGTTCTTCCTCGACCGGTGCGGACACCGGCGGCGTCGCCCCCGACGCCCAAGCGCCGCGAGGCGCCCCCTGCGAACCAGACGCCCGACCGCCCGCGCTGCCTGCACGCTCGGCCTGCGCCCGCTGGCGCTCGTAGTTCTGCTCGCGACGACGCTCGGCGTCCTCGCGCTTGGCAACATCGCGAAACACACGGCCCGAGCTCGAGCGCACCGTCTCCAGATCCAAACCCAGCAGGTCGGCAATCTGGATAAAGTACGTATCGATCATGTAGCTATCGCGCAGCGGATAGATGAGCGTCAGTGCATCCTCGAGCGCCTTGGCACGACCGCCCGGCGTGGTAATGTCGCTCGACTCCTGCAGTGAGCGGTACACAAAGTCCATGAGGGGTTCGGCGGCATCGATGCGCGCCTGCAGAGCCTCGCCACCATGCGCGGTGATGAACTCCATGGGGTCGTTGCCGTCGGGAAGCACCACGCAGCGCAGGTCCATCGAATCCTGCTCGATAAACTGAATCGCGCGGCGTGCGGCCTTTTGACCGGCGGCGTCGCCATCGAACATATATACAATGCGCTTGGCAAAGCGGGTGAGCGTCTTGACGTGATGTTCCGTCAGCGCCGTGCCCAGCGTGGCGACGACGTTTTTAATCCCCGCCTCCCAGCAGGCGATACAGTCGGTATATCCCTCCACCACGATGGCGGTATCCTGCGCGACGATAAACTCCTTGGCCCAGTTAAAGCCATAGAGGTTTCGCTTTTTATGGAACACGCTCGTCTCGGCGGTGTTGAGGTACTTAGGCTGGCCGTCGCCCATAATGCGCCCGCCAAAGGCGATGTTATGACCCTGCTCGTCAAAAATGGGAAACATCACGCGGTCGTAAAAACGGTCGGCAAGCTGCCCGCGACCACGGCTCACGGCCACATTGGCGTCGATCATCTCCTGCGGGGTAAAGCCCGCCTGCGACAGATGCGACACCAGCGCATTGCGACCCGGTGCAAAGCCCAGGCAGTAGCGGCGGCAGACATCGCCGCCCATACCGCGACTGGCGAAGTACTCGCGCGGACGGCTGTCCTTACCGCGCATAAGCATGGTGTGATAGAACTGGGCGGTTTCCGCACATAGGTCGTAGATGCGGGCGCGCTTGGTGCCGCGCTCGCGATAAGCGCCGGTATCGTGCAGCTCAATGCCGGCACGGTCGGCCAGGTAGCGAATCGACTCGGGAAAGCTCAGGTTCTCGCGCTTCATGATGTAGGTGAAGACGTCGCCGCCCTCGCCACAGCCAAAGCAGTGCCACACCTGCGTGGCAGGGATAATGTGAAACGAAGGGGTCTTTTCGCCATGGAAGGGGCAGCAACCCCAAAACTCATGGCCGCGGGGCTTGAGCTCAACCGTTTCCTGCACGATGGCAACCAGATCGGACGCAGCGCGTACCTGGTCTTTTTCCTCATCGCTAATCACAGATGCTCACCCCCTGATCACCCAAATGATGACGGATATCGTCAATATTACCCTCGACGGTCGCGATAAGCTCGTCCAGCGAATCGAACACGCGCGACGGGCGCAGCCAGCGCGTAAAAGCCAGCGACACCGAGGCGCCGTACAGGTCGCCTGTATACCCGATCAAGTTGGCCTCGAGATGAGCCGAGGCGGCATCGTCGGCATACGTCGGCGGCAGGCCCACATTGACGGCAGCAGGCCACACGGTATCGTCGACCAGCACCAGGCCCTCGTAGACGCCATCGGCAGGAACCTGGATGCCCTCGGGCACCTGAATATTTGCCGTGGGAAAACCCATGTCGGAGCCCTGGTGACGACCTCCGGCAACAACACCTCGCAGCATGTACGGGCGGCCGAGCAGCTCGGCGGCAAGCTCAACATGTCCCTGGCGAAGCTCCTGGCGAATACGGGTGGCGCAGACCGTCTGTCCATCGACGCACAGCAACTCGTGGCCATAGACGTCAACGTCGCGCTCGGCTCCCCATTCTTTCATCTCGGCAACGCCCGAGGCACCGCCGCGGCCCAGCCTAAAGTCGCTGCCCACGCGAATCGAGCGGATATCGACCACATGCGACAGCAGTTTAAGAAAGCCCGCGTGGTCGAGTGCCGCCACCGAAGGCGTAAAGGGAACAGCCACGACCGCATCGACCCCGGTGAGAGCCAGGGCATGCAGACGGTCGGCCGTCGTCATCAGTTTTTGAGCAGGCGAGGGGCTCAGCACCACGTCCGGGTCGGGATCGAAGGTGACCACGACAGCCTTGCAGCCATGGTTACGCGCATCGCGAACGACCGCGTCGATCAGTTCGCGATGCCCCCTATGCACGCCATCGAACACGCCGATGGCGATCGACGCGGCGCCCAGGCACGCGCAATCATCAAATGCATCGGCGACGATGCGGGCCTCATCCGACTCGCCCGCGAAAAAAATACGCGCGAGCTCGTGGGAGGTCAGCATCATCGAACACCGCCAATCGCCTGCGGAAAGACGTGCTCCATTACAAAGCGACCACCCTCGATACGGGCGAGCGCCTTGAGCCCGCCATCGAGCACCAGCGCAAACGGCGCCTTCGATGCATCGAAGCCCGCAAGCGCACGCTCAATAGGAATACGACGTCCGCACAGCAGATCGTCGGCAAGGTCGCCCGGCAAGTCGACGCGCGTGGCACCCAGTGCCGCAATGGGATCCAGGGCAAAACCGTCAGCGGACTCGGCAGAAAGCTCCTCGACCGTATGACAGGCGCCAATGGAAACAACGCCGGAGGCCGTACGGCGCAGCGCGGAAATGTGCGCCGCGTTGTCGCAGGCACGACCCAGGTCGCGAGCGAGCGCACGGATATAGGTGCCCTTGCTCACCGAAAACGCCACGGTCCAAACGCAAGCGTCGGCATCACCGCTCACGGCAATCAGATCGGCGGAGTATACCTCGACCGGACGCGGGGGCAGCGACACGGCATTGCCCTCGCGCGCAGCCTTATAGGCGCGCACGCCGTTGACCGAAATGGCCGAAAACGCCGGCGGCACCTGCATCTGCGGACCCAACATGGCACACAGACGCTCGCGGGCATAGGCCGGATCGCGCAAGTCGTCGGCAACGGGCACCGTGCGGACGGCCTCGCCCTCCGCATCATCGGTATTGGTCTCGACGCCAAACGAGATGTCGGCGACGTAGCTTTTGGTATCGAGCGTGAGCATGCCCAGCAGACGCGTGGCCTGCCCCACGCCCACCACCATGACACCCGATGCCATGGGGTCGAGCGTTCCGGCATGACCGACGCGCCGCTCATGGAGGGCGCGTCGGCATTGCGAAACCACGTCGTGGGACGTGCAGCCCACCGGCTTATCGACGGCGAGCAGCATATTAAGTTGAGAAGGTGTACGACGAGCCATGTACCATCCAAAAAGTTAGAGCTCGACGGTCACCGAAGCGGGATCCTCCCCTACCAGCTCGGCCAGCATGGGAAGTGCCGCGGTGAGCGTCTCGGAAATCGTTCCGGCGTTGGTAAAGCCGGCGGCAGCGTGGTGCCCACCTCCGCCAAAATTGGCCGCAATCTCGGAAACATCAAGTTCGCCCTTGGAGCGCAGGTTACCGCGCACCTTGGTATCGCCCTCGATGCCCTTAAGGAACAGGCAGACCTCGACGCCCATCACTGAGCGCACCACATCGACCAGGCCGTCGCACTCATCAGAGGTGACGCCGCATTCCTTAAGGTCACTTTCGTACGCATAGCTATACGCCACGCGCCCGTGCGCGACCGTCTTGATGCGACCCATGACGATGGACTTGAGGTGCAAGAACTCGACACGCATGCTCTGATAGACCTCGAGCGCGACGCGTGCCGGATCGGCACCGTGCGCCACCAGGCGAGAGGCAGCATGAAACGCGGCAGCATCGGCGTTCTGATACTGAAAACGACCGGTGTCGGTGACCAGGCCACACAGCAGGCAAGTCGCGATGCTGTCGCTTGCGGTAATGCCACAATCGGCCAAAAAGCGGTCGATGATCATGGCGCAAGCAGCGGCATTGACACACCTAAGGCTGACCTCGGCAAACTCCTCACGCGCCGGGTGATGGTCAAAACACGCCACGTGGGCCGAACGACGCAGCACCTCGGCAGAATTATTGAGGCGCTCGACGACCGGCACGTCCACCGAGATGAACAGGTCCGGGTTGCCGGTGTAGGCAGAGGCCGGCACCAGCAGATCGGCACCCTCCATAAAACGGTAGATGCGCGGAACGGGATCGTCGTCTGCCAGCAGCAGGGCGATGTCCTTGTCGGGGAACACCTTCATAAGCGAAAGGCCCAGGCCCAACACGGAGCCCAGGGCATCGCCGTCGGGAGAGGTGTGACCCGAGATCGCAATGGAGGACGCATCCTCGATGAGCTCGAGGATGCGTCGTTTAATATCTGCAGACTCGCACGAGGCGAGGTCGGCGGAATTAGTCATCTAAAGCTGCCTCCTGGGCGACATCCGCTATCGGGTAGCCGTCCTCATCCTTTTCGATCGCAAGCGTGGCCGGAACGTTTTCCAGCGCACGCGTGATGCGCTCGGCCTCGTCGGTCGAGCGATCGATACGAAAATCGAGCTCGGGCGTGACGCGCCAATCAAGCGAGCGAGCCAACAGACTGCGGATGCGGCCCTTGGCGCTGGCGAGCGCCTCCATGACCTCATCGTAGCGGCTCGCATCGCACGACACGTACACGCGCGCGAACGAACGGTCCACCGCGACCTCGACCGCGGTCAGGGTGACCAGGTCGAGTCGCGGATCGGAAACCTCAAAGAGCAGGATATAACCGAGCTTCTCGCGGAGCTGCTCGCCCAAACGGCGGGTTGCCTGCGTTTGCTTCATAGCGCTACCCCCTACTCGGTACGGGCAACCTGGTCGATGCGGTAACCCTCGATCTGGTCGCCGGGCTTGATGTCCTGGAAGTTCTCCAGGCCAATGCCGCCCTCGGAACCGCTCTTGAGGCTCTTGGCCTCGTCCTTGTAGTGGCGCATCGAGGCAATCTTGCCGTTGAAGACCACAATGCCGTCACGCACCAGGCGCACGGAATCGGTCGCGGCGATCTCGCCCTCCTCCACGCGGACACCGGCGGCGATACCGACTTTGGGCACCTTGAAGGTGTCCAGGACGGTCGCGGTACCCGTGGAGACCTCGACCTCGGTGGGCTTGAGCATGCCGATACGGGCGGCGTCGAGCTCCTCGAGGCACTTGTAGATGACGTCGTAGCAACGGATCTCGACGCCCTCGCGCTCGGCGGCGGAGCGGGCCTTACCGTCGGGACGGACGCCAAAGCCGATGATGATGGCGTTAGAGGCGTCGGCCAGGACGACGTCGGTCTCGTTGATGGCGCCAACGGCGGAGTGGATCGTGTTGATGCGAACCTCGGACTGATCCATCTTGTCGAGCGAGTCCTGAAGGGCCTCGATGGAACCCTGGACGTCGGCCTTGATGATCAGGTTGAGCTCCTTGACCTCGGCGTCGGCAATGGTCTCGAAGAGGTTCTCGAGCGTGACGTGCTTGACGCGGCTCTGCTCCTCGATACGGGCCTTGAGCGAACGCTCGTCGGCAAGGGCGCGAGCCTCGCGCTCGTCCTCGAACACGCGGAACTCGTCGCCGGCGTTGGGCACAGACTGCAGGCCCAAAATCTCGACGGCGTCGGAGGGACCGGCCTCGGTGACGGCGCGACCCTTGGGGTCGAGCATAGCACGGACGCGGCCGTAGGTAAGGCCGGCGACCAGCGTATCGCCCACGTGCAAGGTACCGCGGGTCACGAGCACGGTAGCGACCGAGCCGCGGCCCTTGTCGAGCTTGGCCTCGAGGACATTGCCGGAGGCAAAGGTGTCCGGGTTGGCCTTAAGCTCGAGCACGTCGGCCTGGAGCAGCACGGTCTCCAGAAGGTCATCGATACCGATCTTCTGCTTGGCCGAGATGTTGACGAACATGTTCTGTCCGCCCCACTCCTCGGGGATGACGCCGTACTCGGTGAGCTCCTGGCGCACGCGGTCGGGGTTGGCGCCCGGCTTATCGATCTTGTTGACGGCAACGACGATGGGTACGCCGGCGGCCTTGGCGTGGTTGATCGACTCGACCGTCTGGGGCATGACGCCGTCGTCGGCGGCGACGATCAGGATGACGATGTCGGTCACCTTGGCGCCACGGGCACGCATGGCCGTAAAGGTAGCGTGACCCGGGGTATCGATGAAGGTGATCTTGCGGTCGTTGATCATGACCTGCGAAGCGCCGATGGCCTGCGTAATGCCGCCCGCCTCGCCGGCAGCAACGCCGGTGTGACGGATGGCATCGAGCAGCGACGTCTTGCCGTGGTCGACGTGGCCCATGACGGTGACGACCGGGGCACGCGGCTTAAGGTCGGCGGGATCGTCGTAGAACGAGAAGGTGTTCTCCTCCTCGGGGGTGATGATCTTGATCTGACGGCCCAGGTCGTCGGCAACGAGCTCGACGAGGTCGTCGGACATGGACTGCGTCATCGTGAGCGGCGTACCCAGCAGGAACAGGCGCTTAATGATGTCGTTGGCCGGAACGTCGAGCGCCTCGGCAAGCTCCTGGACGGTAACGCCCTGGGAGACCTTGATGGCGTCGAGGTCCTCGGGGTTCACGCCCTGGGCCAGCGCCTCCTCTATCTTGCGCTCCTCCTGAGCCTTGGCAGCCTCGCGCTCGCGCTTCTCCTTGCGCTTCTTGCGGCGACCGGTGGACTCACGAGAGGCCTCCTCGACGGCAGCTCGAGCCTCCTCGAGCACCTTCTCGCGGCTGTACTCCTCGGCCTCGCGAGCCATGCGGCTGTAGTGGTCCTCTTCGTTGTTGTGACCGCCCTTGCGCTTCTTGCCCTTGCCCTGCTTATCGGGGTTGGGGAAGTCCATGCCGGCAGCGACGTTGTTGCTGGCGTTGGTGCGATGGCTGTGCGGACGGCTCTCGGAGGCGTTGCGCTCGGAGTTGTTGTCTGAGGCGTTGCGATCGTTACGACGGCCACCGCGGCGGTCGTTGTTGCCGCCACGACGGTTACCGCGCTCTGCGGCGCGCTCGGCCTTGGCCTTGTCCTCGGCGTCCTTCTTCTCCTTGAGCACGGTCTCCTGTGCGGCGATCTGGTCGAGCAGCGAACGGAAGCGCGAACCGGAGTCGGAAGCGGGAACGGCGCGGCGCTGGGCCTCGCGGGCAGCCTCCTCCTTCTCGCGAGCAAGGCGCTCCTGCTCGGCCTTCTTCTTGGCCTCGGCCTCGGCGCGGGCAGCCTCCTCGGCAGCCTGGGCTGCGGCAAACTGGCGGCGCTCCTCCTCGCGTGCCTTCTCGGCGGCGATGCGCTCGCGCTCGGCCTCGGCGGCGCGTGCGGCCTCCTCGGCAGCAGCTGCCTGCTCCTCGGCCTGCTTGGCGGCCTCGACTTCCTGAGCGCGGGCCTCGATCACCGAGGCGAGCTGCTTGCGGACCATGGCGACATAAGCGTCCTCCAAGGTGGAGGAAGCGGACTTAGCGGGAATCTTCATATCGGCGAGATGACCCATCAGTTCCTTGGAGGTCATGCCGAACTCTTTGGCCAGGGTGGACACACGGACTTTTGCCATATGACTTCACCTACCCTTTCTGGCACCTTGAGTGCCTAGAGACTGAACGAGCGTGGGAGACGCGCCGGGACCCGCCCGGCGCAACCGCGCGCTAGATCAGGTCCTCCGCATCATCGAAGGCGTCGGTGTCGTGGACACCGCAGAAACGGGAGCCGGGACGAGCCTGGTTGCGGCACTGGATGCCGTCCTCGGACACGTACTCGCAGCGGCGGACGTCCTCGTCCTCCTCGTCACCGATCAGGTCGGCGGCGGGCTCCTCGTGAACGGGAACGTTCTTGAGGATGTCGGCGGCAAGCGTCTCGGACTTGATGTCGATGTGCCAGCCGGTCAGGCGCGCGGCGAGGCGGGCGTTCTGGCCCTCCTTGCCGATGGCGAGGGACAGCTGGTCGTCGGGCACGATGACGCCGGCGTAGGCCTTCTCCTCGTCGATGAGGACGCGGGTGACCTTGGCGGGCGACAGGGCGTTGGCGACGTAGACGGCAGGATCGGCATCCCAAAGGATGACGTCGACGCGCTCGCCACGGAGCTCGCCCACGACAGCGCGAACACGGCTGCCCTTGGGGCCGACACAGGCGCCCACGGGATCCAGACGGTCGTCGAGCGAGTGGACGGCGACCTTGGAGCGCTGGCCGGGCTCGCGGGCGATCGACTTGATCTGGACGGTGCCCTCATAGATCTCGGGCACCTCCTGCTCAAACAGACGACGCATGAGCTCGGGGTGGGTACGGGAGATGACAATCGGCGGACGGCTGTGCTCGCCACGAACCGGCTGCAGGTTGGAGTTGGGGTCGCGAACGTCGATGATCACGGCCTTGATGTGCTGGTTATGCAGGTAGCGCTCGCCCATCGGACGCTCGTTGCGCTCGTTCTCGTAACGGCGCTGATCGAAGTGCGGCAGCTCGGCCTCGACGCCCTCGCGGATCTTGACGATCGTGAAGTCGGGCGTGGACTGCAGCACGGTACCGCTGATGAGGTCACCGATGCGGCCGGAGAACTCCTCGTAGATCTGCTCGCGGGCGGAGTTGCGCACGATGGCGTTGATCTCGGCCTTGGCGTGCTGGGCGGCGATGCGGCTCGTGTTCTTGGGGGTGACGTCGATCTCCTCGAACTCGGTGAAGTTGCCTTCCTCGTCCATGGAATCGTCAATCGGCTCCAGACGGTAGACGTAGATCTTGCCGGTGGTGCGGTCGATGGTCACCTTGGCGCCCCACTCAAGATGCAGGATCTCGGCATAGCTCTTGGCAAGCGACTGCTCCAGGCGGTCGATCAGGTAGAGCTGGTCGATGTGCTTCTCCTGGCAAAGCTCCATCAGGGCGGACATCATGTCGGATGCTGCCATCTTACTTTCCTTCCTTCGCGGGCTTGAAGTCGTAGGTGGGCTTCAACTTGCACTTTTTAACATCAGAGAAATCGAGGGTGACGGACTCGCCGCCCTCGAGCTCGAGGGTCACGTTCGCCTCGGTGGCGGCGGCAATCTTGCCGGCGTACTTGCGACGGCCCTCGGTAGCGGTGGAGGTGAGCTCACAGTTCTCGCCCACAAAGCGGGCAAAGTCGCACGGGCGGCGCAGCGGGCGCGCCATGCCCGGGCTCGACACCTCGAGCGTATAGCTCGAAGAGATGGGGTCGAGCTCCTCAATCACATCGCCGACCCACTTGGTGTTGGCCGTAACATCGTTGAGCGACAGGCTCTGACCCTCGGCACCCTCGATACGCACGCGCACGCAGGGGGCCTTGGTGGCACCCACGAGCTCGACGTCGACGATGTCGACATCGTGCTGGGGAGCGACGGCCTCGAGCGCGTCGATGATCGCCTGCTCGGTCTTGGTCTTGACCATTGCGGCACCTCCATCCATACAAAAAAGAAGCGGGGCCGAAACCCCACTTCTTTCAATTACAACTTCATTTGCAAGCAAACTATACCAATAGCTGCGGAAACGTGCAAGCACAGTACGAACCTGCAGGTCAGCGTGCGCACAGCTTCTCCATAAGAATAGGACAATTGGCCGAAGGCAACTAGGCAGATACATGCAAAACGAGGGACGACCCAACCGGATCGCCCCTCGTCTTTTATGCGTCAGTTATGCGCGCAGTGCTTACTTGACCACCAGGTTGACCAGCTTGCCGGGCACGCAGATGGCCTTGACGACTGTCTTGCCCTCGAGCCACTTGGCGACGGCGGCCTCGGCGGCAGCCTGCATATCCTCATTGGAGGCATCGCGGGCAACGTCGACGCGGCCGCGGACCTTGCCGAGCACCTGGACCACGATCTGCACCGTGTCCTCGATGGACTCGGCCAGGTCGAACTCGGGCCAGGCAGCGGTATAGGCGTTGCCCTCGCAGCCGAGCGCCTCGTGCCACAGCTCGTCGGCCCAGAACGGGCAGATGGGGGCAAGGACGCTCACGATGTCCTTGGCCACGCCGTAGCACAGCGCCTTGTCGCGGGCGGTACCCTCGGTGGCGTTGAGGTAGGCGCTCGCCGCGTTGACGAGCTCCATGACGGCCGAGATGGCGGTGTTGAACTGGCCGCGATCGAAGTCCTCGGTGCACTTGGCGATGGTGCGGTGACGCTCGCGATAGAGCTTCATCGCAACCTCATCGAGCGCGGACTTGTCGAAGGCCACGTTGGCATCGCCGGACTGGACGAGCTGCCAAACGATACGCCAGGCGCGCTTGATAAAGCGGTTAGCGCCCTCGACGGCCTTGGGATCCCAGTCGAAGTCCTTCTCGGGCGGGGCGATAAACAGGATCGCCAGACGCATGGTGTCGGCACCGTAAGGCTCGATGACCGAGCTCGGGGGCACGACGTTGCCCTTGGACTTGGACATGGTGTCGCCGTTCTCGTCCTTGACCATGCCCTGGCACAGCAGGTTGGTGAAGGGCTCGTCCACGCTCAGCAGGCCCAGGTCGCGCAGTGCCTTGGTAAAGAAGCGGCTGTAGAGCAGGTGCAAAATAGCGTGCTCGATGCCGCCGATGTAGTTATCGACGGGCATCCAACGGTCGGCAGCCTCACGGGAGAAGGGCAGCTCAGTGTTGTGCGGATCGGTATAGCGCAGGTAATACCAGCTGGAGCAGGTAAAGGTGTCCATGGTATCGGTCTCGCGCTTGGCCGGGCGGCCGCAGACCGGGCAGGTGGTCTCGTAGAACTCCTTGCACTCGGCAAGGGTTTCGCCAGCGCCCAGGTCCAGGTTCTCGGGCAGCGTCACCGGCAGCTGATCCTCGGGCACGGGCACGATGCCGCAGTGCTCGCAGTGGATGGCCGGGATGGGGTTGCCCCAATAGCGCTGACGGGAAATGAGCCAGTCGCGCAGACGGAACTCGACCTTGCGACGACCACAGCCCATGGCCTCGAGGTCGGCCACGATGGCAGACTCGCCCTCGGAGTGCTTGCCGCCGCGCATTCCGGTGTACTTGCCGGACTGGACGAGCGTGCCCTCGGCAGCGTGGGCGCAATCCCAGTCGACGGTCTCGGCATGGAAGGTATCGATGGTCTCGCCGCTGGCCTCGACGGCAGCGCGGTCGTCATCGTCCAGGATGATCGGCACGATCGGCAGGTCGTACTTACGGGCAAACTCAAAGTCGCGCTGGTCGCCACAGGGAACGGCCATGACGGCACCGGTACCGTAGTCGGCAACGACATAATCGGCAACCCACACGGGGACCTTCTCGCCGTTGACGGGGTTTACCACATAGCGGCCCGTGAAGGCACCGTGCTTCTCGAGGGTGCCTTGGGCACGCTCGACGGCAGAGATATGCTTGGAGTCCTCGACGATCTTGGTGACGGCCTCCTCGTACTCCGTACCCTCGACGAGCTCGTGCAGGCCGGCGTACTCGGGAGCCAGGACAAAGAAGGAGACGCCAAAAAGGGTATCGGCACGCGTGGTGAAGACGGTGATCTTGCCCTCATCGCCCTCGATGGGCTCGCCATCCTGGTCGCACAGGGTAAAGTCGACCTCGGCGCCCTCGGAGCGACCGATCCAGTTAGCCTGCATCTGCTTGACGCGCTCGGGCCAGCCGGGGAGCTTCTCCAGATCGTCGAGCAGCTCCTGAGAGTACTCGGTGATCTTGTAGTACCACTGCTCAAGGTCGCGCTTCTCGGGCTCGGTGCCGCAGCGCCAGCACTTGCCCTCGGTGACCTGCTCGTTGGCCAGAACGGTCTTGCAGGTGGGGCACCAGTTGACCGGGTTCTTCTTGCGATAGACCAGGCCCTTTTCCCACATCTTCTCAAAGATCCACTGGCCCCAGCGGTAGTAGTCGGGGCTGCAGGTCTTGACCATGCGATCCAGATCATAGGAGAAACCCATGCGCTTCATCGTGGCGAGCGCCTGGTCCATGTTCTTATACGTCCAGGCGGCAGCCTGCGTGTTGTGCTTAATAGCGGCGTTCTCGGCGGGCAGGCCAAAGGCATCAAAGCCGATGGGGTGCAGCACGTCATAGCCGCGCATGCGGGCCTGACGGGCCATGGCATCGCCGATGGTATAGTTGCGCGCGTGGCCCATGTGCAGGTCGCCCGACGGATACGGGAACATCTCGAGCACGTACTTCTTGGGCTTGCTGTCGTCGGTGTCGACGGCAAAGAGGTTGGAGTCCTCCCAGGCCTTCATCCACCGGGACTCAATGGCCTGCGCGTCGTAGACAGGAATCTCGTCCTTATGATCTGTGCAATCGCACATATCAGCTCCTTTAATCTTAGCTGGGGTCGGTCGGCTTAGCTTTATTCGCTACTGCGGACAGTCCTGCGCAAGACGAAGAGCACATTAAGTGCTCTTCTTTGCGTGCGGAACTTATAGCAAACAAAGCTAAGCCGACCGACCCTAAGGTTAACTTGACTGATGATAGCAAATACGACAAGCGAGATGCCTGCGACTTGCAGGCATCTCGCTTTATCTAAATAACGTGGTTGAGGCTCAACCTTTATGTGCAGGTCTTATCTTATCGATACGTTACGCTCTGTTGGGAGTCCTTGACTACGACGTCGTGGGCTCCGCCTTCGACGATCGAGGTCGAGGAGACCAAGGTCAAGCGTGCCTTTTGCTGAAGCTCAGGGATCGAGAGGGCGCCGCAGTTACACATCGTGGACTTGACCTTGTAGAGCGTACCGCCCACGCCGTCCTTGAGGGAGCCGGCGTAGGGAACGTAGGAGTCGACGCCCTCGACGAAGCTGAGCTTCGCGGCGCCGCCCAGGTCGTAGCGCTGCCAGTTGCGGGCACGCGCAGAACCCTCGCCCCAGTACTCCTTCATGTACTGACCGTTGACGTTGACGCGCTCAGTCGGGCTCTCGTCAAAGCGGGCGAAGTAGCGGCCCAGCATCATAAAGTCGGCGCCCATGGCAAGGGCGAGCGTCATGTGGTAGTCGTAGACGATGCCGCCGTCGGAGCACACGGGCACGTAGACACCGGTCTCCTCGTAGTACTCGTCACGGGCGCGGCAGACGTCGATCAGCGCGGTGGCCTGGCCACGGCCGATGCCCTTGGTCTCGCGGGTGATGCAAATGGAACCGCCGCCGATACCGACCTTGATGAAGTCGGCCCCGCAGTCGGCCAAGAAGCGGAAGCCCTCGGCGTCGACGACGTTACCGGCACCGACCTTGACGTCCCCGCCGTAGTTGGCGCGGATCCACTCGATGGTGCGCTTCTGCCACTCGCTGAAGCCCTCGGAAGAATCGATGCACAGGACATCGGCGCCAGCCTCGATGAGCAGCGGCACGCGCTCGGCATAGTCGCGGGTATTGATACCGGCGCCGACCATATAGCGCTTGTCGTTATCGAGCAGCTCGTTGGGGTTGGTCTTGTGGCTGTCGTAGTCCTTGCGGAAGACGATGCCCATAAGGTGATCGTTGTCGTCGACGATAGGCAGGGCGTTGAGCTTGTTGTCCCAGATGACGTCGTTGGCAACCTTGAGGCTGATGTTCTTGTCGCCCACGATGAGCTGCTCGCGCGGGGTCATGAACTCGGAGACCTTCTTCTGGTGGTCATCGCGGCTGGGACGATAGTCACGGCTGGTGACAATGCCCAGGAGCTTGCCCTTGGGAGTGCCGTCGTCGGTGACCGGCATGGTGGAGTGGCCGGTCTTCTCCTTGAGCTCGATGACCTGCTCCATGGTCATGTCGGGTGTCAGCGTGGAATCGGACTGAACGAAACCAGCCTTGTGATCCTTAACGGCCTTGACCATAGCAGCCTCGGACTCGGGGGTCTGAGAACCGTAAATGAAGGACAGGCCACCCTCGGTAGCGAGCGCGACACCCATGTCGACGCCCGAGACGGACTGCATGATGGCGGAAACCATGGGGATGTTCAGGGTGATTGCCGGCTTCTCACCGCGCTTGAAGCGGGTTAGCGGCGTCTTAAGAGAGACGTTGTTGGGGATGCACTGCGAGGACGAGTAACCAGGGACCAGCAGATACTCCGAAAACGTGTGGGACTCACCGGGAAAGAACGTAGCCATGTTTCTCCTTTTTCCATGCGACCGGTCGGCTGCAGGCCTCGTAGGACCCAGCCCAACCTTGGGCGCCCAATACTGGGGAAGTATCTTAACGCACTTTGACTGCTACAATGCATGGTTTAGAAAGAGCACACGAGGGTTTGACGCAGGCTTTGCGTTTGCCCAGCAAATACTTTAGCGGGGAGACGTGGAGCGTATGAAGTACAAGACGACGGCAAAGCTGGTCATTCAAGCGTGCGACAAAGACCTGCCGGGCGTGTTCGGCCATGGCTGTGTCTTGCTGCTGCAGGGCATCGCCCGCGAGCACTCGCTCAACCGCGCCGCCAAGAGCATGGGCATGGCGTATTCCAAAGCCTGGCGCATTGTGAACGAGGCGGAAGGACAGCTGGGCTGCAAGCTCATCGAGCGCGACGGCGCCCGCGGATCATCGCTCACCCCCGCCGGCGAGCGAGCCATAGCGGTCTACGAGGAGCTGCAGGCCGACATCAACAACGTCATCGCCACCAAAGCCAACGCCCTCATCGTCAGCATCAAAGAGTAGCTAACTTGCGAAGGGCGTTGTCTA
The DNA here is from genome assembly GCA_958445895.1 of uncultured Collinsella sp. GTDB lineage: Bacteria > Actinomycetota > Coriobacteriia > Coriobacteriales > Coriobacteriaceae > Collinsella. The sequence goes on along the minus strand of CAUCTV010000006.1, from coordinate 2,951 downwards.
GGGTGGACGCTACAACCAGGGGGTCGTCGGTGCCGGCGAAGAGGCGGATGGTTCCCCTCTGCTTGCCGCGTGGGGCCGAAAGGCGTGTCGTTGCGCCGCCGGCGGGCGACGTGCGGAACTCCCCCGGCAATGTGTCGAACAGCTCACCCGCACTTCGCTCGATAAGGTCAAACTCAACTGCCGGGCCAAAGCCGTGCTCGAGGATTCCCGTTGCAACCGCATGATCGGGATGCGAGCCCAGCCCGGGATAGCGAACGTTACACACCATCTCGTTAGCAGCCAGATACTCGGCCAGCGCACGGGCGCGATCGAAGTGAGCCTGCATGCGAGCATCGAGCGAGGGCAACCCGCGCTCCAGCACATCGGCCTCATCAACAGAAAGGTCAAGCGCGGGCGCACCGCGGCCCGCAAACAACGCGTGCGCGCACTCTGCGGCGGCATCCACGCGATGGCGCTTGAGCTGCGAGCGCGCCACCGAAGCGGCAACGAGTTTGCGCGGCGCCACGCCGGCACACACACGGTCGAGCGCCTCGAGCGAAAGCACGGCGCCCAGACACAGCGGATCGCACCCAAAGACGCCCGCCACAGTGTTATCAACCACAAGCAGTGCATGGGCCTCACGAGCCTCGCGACCCAGTGCACGAAGGTCGGGCACACGCAGGCCAAACCCACCGATGGAATTGGCGAACCACCACAGATGCGGCGCGCCAGCATCAAACGATGCATCAAAGCCTTCGGACGCAGCAGCAAACGCCGCAGCCGCGGGCTCCCCCACCAGCGAAACATCGCAGCCATCAAAGCCGCAGGCAAATGCATCGGCAAAGTCGTCCGCAAAGGCCACCAAGCGATCGCCGGGCTGCACAATCCCCAGCATCGACAGCGCCGCCGGCACATGCGAGGCCGCAACAAGACACGCCTCACGCGCACCAGCCCTGACAGCCCAGTCCTCTTCTAACTGTTGCACGTCCACGCAACACCGTCCCCAAAAACCGAACCGAATAAACCATCCATGAAGATCGTACGCCAGCGAGCGGGCAGCTGCCGTGGCGAGGTGCCGCGAAAGAGGAGCGACGCGTACTTTATGTACGCGAGCGACGGTTTGAGCGGCAGATCGCCCGGCAGATGTCCGCGCAGCGTCGAGCGGTCCGGCGTTTGTTAAAACGCCGGAACATAGTTAGCCGTGATATTCACCGTTGTACTGGATGAGCGTCAGGTCCTCAACGCCGTCGAGCGCGCGAATCGCATCGGCGTAGGGCATATCCACACCGTCCGAGAACACCTCGACAGCCATCTCGACCTTGTCACCGCGCATGGTCTTGGACTTGACGGAAAACTTGGTGCGCCCAAATGCACGCACGATATCGTCGCCGGTGGTCTGACCCGTGTAGTGGATGACCATCATGTACACGCGCGCCTTGTCCTGGTGGCTCGCAAAGCCGGCAATCATCACCACGATCACCACCGCCGTGAGCCCCACGAGCGCATACATACCGGCTCCCGCCGTAATGCCCGTGGTAATGGACCAAAACAGATACAGCAGGTCGAGCGGATCCTTGACCGCCGTACGGTAGCGGACGATAGACAGAGCACCGACCATACCAAGCGAGATGACCACGTTTGTCGAGATCGCGAGCGTGACCATGCAGGTGAGCACGCACATGCCCACGAGCGTCACGGCAAAACTGCGCGAATAGACCACGCCAGTAAAAAAGCGCTTGTACACGTAGTAGATCAGGATGCCCATGGCGAGCGCCACGAGCAGCGACAGGCCAATCTTGGCGGGGTCGACCTGACCAAACGCCTCCAAGACGGAGTTCTTAAAAAAGTCCCTGGTGCTCATGGTCTAAATATCCCCTCGGTTCTCAAAATCCGATTCCCAGTAATTAAATCCGCGCAGGTAGGCGGTCTTTTCGTAACACAGGCAGTACTTGGAGACCGCCGTAAGCTCGGCCGCACCTGGCGGCACCATATCGCGCACCAGCTGCGGGCAAAACTCGGTAAACTTGACCTCCATCACCAGCTTGCCGGGCTCCAGCACGGGCAACGCGGGCAACGTCGCGTCAAAGATGTCAAAGCTCCCCACCGCCGCACGCACGTTGCTATCAAAGGTAATGCGCACGGTGCCCTCGTCCATCACCCACGGCTCACGCTCGTAGTCCACGATGGTCCGCGGGCGCATCATGTTGCAGATGCACTCGATGTAGAACTCGCGACAGAGCGGATAAGGGCTCCTCAGCAAAAAGTCGTAGTCGCCGGCCAGAATCTGCTCAAACTCGCCACGCGTGAGTGGCGCGTCCTCCTTGTAGATCCAGCTGCCGTACTTCTTTTTGCGCTCGAGCTTAATCACCTTGTCGCTGCCGTTATAGATGCGCACGCGATATTTTTTTCGCATAAGAATACCGGCGTCTTTTTCCTCGTAGGCCGAGTTGCAGTAGTCGTCAAAGTACAGGCTGCGAATGGTGTAAACACCCGCCCGCGCATACTTGTCCAGTTTAAAAACCGGCGCCATGCGGCAGGCAAGCGCAGCGTGCTCGCCCTCGTTAATGAGATATTTGAGCTCGTGGCGGTAACGCTCCTGCGTGGCACGCACAGGCGGAGCCGTAAGGCGCTCAAGCAGCGCGCTAGCCCTCCTCATACGTGTCCTCCACGACCTTACCACCGTCCTGCACGTAAAAACACTTCATGCCGTAGTGTTTGCCGTCGTCGGTCACATAGTAGTCAAACGCATCTTGCGTATAGCCGTCTGAGTTGGTGGCACGCACGCGCACAAAATACTGGCCGGTATCGGGCGCATCGCAGGTCACCTCAGGCAGCAGCACGTCCTCGGCCTTAAAAAACACGTCCTTGATGGCATAGTCACGCGCCAGCTCCACGGTATAGCGAATGTCGCGCGCCTTAAAATCGTAGGACGCATCCCAGTTAATGCGCAGCTTACCGTTATCGATCTGCGG